>DLRM01000029.1:5089-23793 GCA_002500505.1 Planctomycetes bacterium UBA7888 | reverse complement strand
GCCAAATGAAAATGCGCCGTGGCACGCAGGGCCAACGCCAAACGAAAATGCGCCGTGGCACGCAGGGCCAACGCCAAATGAAAATGCGCCGTGGCACGCAGGGCCAACGCCAAACGAAAAGTCGCCGCTGAAAGTAAACGCTAGGCGGAAAAGAAGGCTAGCCTTTCTTTACCAATAGAGAAGGTGCAGCACACTTTCGCGGGCAACTGCTGCGAGGGGCTCGAAATTGATAAAGGCAATCGAGCCCACAGCGAGCAAGAAAAGAAGCGCAGACAAGCTTGGGGTGGAAACAACTGCTCGCTCTGTTTCAGGCTTTTCGAGATATAGAGCTTTCGCAATACGGAAGTAATAGAACAAGCTGACGACAGACATCAGAGCCAAAAGTAAGGTCAGGAACCAAAGCCCCCCATCCCATGCGGCAGCCATCAGATACCATTTTGCCGAAAAACCGGCCGTCGGGGGAAGCCCCGTTAATGCAGCCATAAACACCACCATGGAAACACCAGCGACGGGATGCTTGAATCCCAAGCCCTTCAAGCCAGAAATCTCTTCGCTCCCGCTTTGGTTCACAAAATAAAGAACCCCAGCAAAAGCTCCCAAGGTCATAAACCAATAGACAAAGACATAGACAATGGTGACCTCAAATCCTAAGCGACCCATGAGGGTCAATCCCAAAAGCATGTAGCCTGCATGTCCGATAGAAGAGTATGCGAGCAGGCGCTTTAGGTTGGTTTGACGCAAGGCGGCCAAGTTTCCAAAAACCATCGTGGCCCCAGATAAAATTCCGAGCAAAGGTATGAGCGATGCAGCAAAACCTTGGGCAGATTGAACCGTGGAACCTTCTCCAATCAAAATGCCTGCATAAAGCGTGGCGAGTACTCGTAAAAACGCTGCCAAAGCTACTCCTTTGGAGCCTACCGCCAAGAATGCCGCAACAGGAGCAGAAACACCTTGATAAACATCAGGTGCCCACCACTGGAAGGGGAAAATAGAAAGCTTGAAGCCAAATCCCACCAACAAAAGGATGGTAGGCAAAGCCAAAGCTGCCATTTGGCCCTGGCCGGACAATTCCAGAACAGTGCGCACCATTTGGCCGGCATCTAAGGTGCCCGTCATCCCATAAAGGAGGCTGATGCCAAACAGCATGACACCAGAAGCCAAGGCGCCGTAAACGACATACTTCACTGCCGCTTCAGCACCGAATCGATCTCGCTTATGAATTCCTGCAAGCGCGTAAGAAGCAATGCCCAAAGTTTCAAGCCCTAAGTAAAGCATGAGCAAATGCCGCGTGCCGACAAGGACAAAACCACCTAGAGCTGCAGTGAGCAAGAGGAACCAGGTTTCCGCTTTCCCCTCTTGGTTGTGACTGCGGTCTTGGGTATCCATCCAGATTACGACGGCAGTCGTGGCCGTAATGAATAGTTTAAAAATGGTGGCAAAGGCATCCACCCGCAGCATGCCAAACACGGTTTGGGGGGACCAACTGAGCCGCTGAGCGAGCAACCAAGCTGTTACTCCCAAAAACCCCAAGGCAAGCGATGCTTTTTCACCATTCTTCTTGGGCCCTAAGACCATCTCCCAGACCAACAACAGACACAAACCCAAAGTTAAGGCTAGCTCAGGGAAAATGTACTGAAGAGAGTCGAAGTAGGAGATGGATCCACCCATGGTTTAGCCTAGGTAGGAAAGCAGGTTTTCCTGAATCAACTGCAAGGAAGCAGCCATCTTATCCAGGATGAGTGTTGGGAAGATTCCAATGGCAATACAAAGGAAAGCAAAAGGAATCATGCAAAAAGCTTCGCGTCCGGAAATGTCCGAGAAGCCTTCGTACTTAGAGGGGAGCTTGCCAAGGAAAACGCGCTGAAGGGCGAACAGCAAGAAAGCCGCGGTCATCAAAATTCCAAGGGTACTAACAATGACCAATACAGGGAAAGCCTCGTAGGAACCCATGAGGGTCATGGCTTCTGAAATGAATCCGCTCATACCAGGCAAGCCGAGACCGGCAAAAATGCCAATTGTTGAAAGCCCCAAGTAATATGGCATCCGCTGACCCAAACCTCCAAAGTCGTCCAGGTTACGGTGATGGGCCCGGTCATAAACAACGCCCACGATGAGGAAAAGCATGGCCGAGGAGGTTCCGTGAGTGAACAACTGCAACACGGCACCGTTGAGGGCCGTAAAGCCTGCGCCACGGCTTGCCAAGGAAATTGCGGCAACTCCCAAAAGGAAGTAACCCATGTGGCTTACCGAAGAGTAGGCGACAAGCCGCTTAAAGTCCGTCTGCCCCATCGCAACATAAGCACCATAAACAATATTGATGACTCCAAGAACGGCTATGAACATCGCAAAGTTGTGGAATGCGTCCGGAGCGAGAGGGAAGTTGATGCGCAACATTCCGTACGCTCCCAGTTTCAGCAAAATGCCCGCAAGAATGACCGAAATTGGAGTAGGTGCTTCAACGTGGGCATCGGGAAGCCAAGTGTGGAAGGGGAAGACTGGAATCTTGATGGCGAAACCAATAAAGAGGAACCAGAAAATCCACGTTGTAAATTTCATCCCCAAGAAAGTGGATATGTCCGCGGCCCAGGCAGGCGCCATGCTTTGCAAGGTCACAAGATCAAAGGTGCCGCTGTCAAAGCCACCCGACTTCAGCCAAATTGCGACCATGGCAACCAGCATTAAAACCGAGCCAAAGAGGGTGTAAAGGAAGAACTTAATCGCAGCGTATTCGCGGCGTGGGCCGCCCCAAATCCCAATGAGAAAGTACATCGGAAGGAGCATGATTTCCCAGAACACATAGAACAAGAAGAAGTCTTGGGCGACAAATACGCCATTAACCCCGACTTCAAGCAAAAGGAGAAGCGCGAAGTATCCCTTTGGTGCCTTCTGAATGGTCCATGATGAAAAGACGGCAATAAAGTGAATCAAAGCCGACAAGAAAAGGAGCGGCAAAGAAAGGCCATCGAGCCCTAGCTTGTAGTGGATATTAAACGCTGGAATCCATGCAACGTCCTCAACGAACTGCATGCCTGGGATGGTTCCATCGAAGGGACCAAACCAAAGCCATGTGCAGAGGACTAAAGGAAGGCCAGTAAAAAGAACTGCCGTCCAACGAATGAGACCAACCTGTCGCCCGGGCATGGCGAGAATGAGTGCCGTACCCACGAGAGGAAGGAGGGTGATGAGAGAGAGGAGGTGATTTTCTAACATCTGCTTGAGGATTCCGGTTTATAGAACCTCGAGGAGGAGTACGGCAGCGATGAAAACCGCGCCGACGAAAGTGAAGTAAGCGTATTGCTGAATGCGGCCTGTCTGAAGTCGGCGCATGAGCTGTCCTGCAGAAGACGTTGCTTCCGCAACGAATTCAACGAAACCATCAACGACAACTCGGTCATGAGCAGCGCTGAGGTTGCCGAGGCCTTTCATGGTGGCCCCCATTCCATTAACCACTCCATCAATGAGGGTGCGGTCGAACCAAGCAAGGAAAGCGGAGAAAATTGTCGTTCCCCGAATTACGGTTGATTGGTAAAGCTCATCAAAGCGATATTTGTCTAAGACGAGTCGATAAAAACCTCCCAAAGCGTTTGCAACTTTGGATGGGTTGAGCACACGCCAAAGGTAAAAGAGGCAAGCAAAGAAAATCCCAAGTCCAGCAACGCTCAAACTAATCACCATCGCTGAATGATGGGCGTGGTGAGCTTGCTCTTCAGTCACATGAATAGCTGCTGCGCCAAAGGCTTCTGGGTTCTCCACAAGATGCAAGAACCAAGGGTGCTCGCCGCCGGAAACACCGTGGGCCGGATCCAAAATCCAGAATTTTCCGCCCACCACCGCCAAGAGCCCGAGCACAATCAAGGGGACCGTCATAGTCCAAGGAGATTCATGTGCCTCTTCTGCTCCGTGGCCACGAGCTTTCCCGTGGAAAGTCATAAACATTAAACGGAACATGTAGAAGGCCGTGATTCCTGCAGCAACAACCAACATGTAGAAGGGTAGGGACCAAATCAAGCTCCCTTCAACCATGCTACGTTCTAAAGTTTTGGCAATGATGGCATCTTTGGAATAGAAACCTGCAAAGAATGGGACACCTGAAATAGCAAGGGTGCTCACCAACATCGTAATCCAAGTGATGGGCATCTTGGAGCGAAGGCCTCCCATCTTTCTCATGTCTTGTTCGTGATGGCAACCATGAATCACAGAACCAGAGCCCAAAAAGAGACAAGCCTTAAAGAAGGCGTGCGTGAGCATATGGAATAGGCCTGCAGCAACGCCACCAGCCCCAATTGCGCAAATCATATATCCCAATTGAGAAATCGTGGAGTAAGCGAGGACCTTCTTGATGTCGAATTGGGTGATTCCAATAGTGGCAGCAAAAATAGCGGTAAACCCGCCAATACAAGCCACGACCAATTGGGCTTCGGGGGACATCATCAAAAAGATACGCCCCGTGAGGTAAACGCCTGCTGCAACCATGGTTGCAGCGTGAATCATGGCACTCACAGGAGTCGGTCCTTCCATGGCATCAGGAAGCCAAACATGAAGGGGGAACTGCGCAGATTTCCCAACAGCTCCCAAGAACATCATGATGCCTGCAACGGTCAGCCAGGATTCCCAACCGTGAACAGCAACATGGGAATCAATCGCAGCATAAAGACCGTGGAAGGAAAGAGTCCCAAACGCTTTCCACATCATCATCATTCCGATAAAGAGGCAGATGTCTCCAATGCGAGTAGTCATGAAGGCCTTCAAACTCGCCCAAGCTGCCTCCATCCTGGGAGCTTTCTTGTCCAGAGACAGATGCCCAATCAGGAGATAAGAGCAGAGCCCCATAATCTCCCAGAAAATGAAGAAGAAAACTAAATTATCACTCAAAACCAAGGCCAGCATTGCAAAGGTAAAGAGTGAAAGGTTGGAAAAGAAAATGTTGTAGCGACTATCTCCCTGCATGTACCCCACGGAAAAGAGGTGCACCAAGAAAGAAACGAGCGCGACCATGGCCAAGAGGGCAGCGCTTAGATTGTCATAAAGCAAACTGGCTTCAAAGCCGGCAAGGCCAAGAGTTAAATTAGGGTCGCTAAAGAAAAACTTCCATGTGGGCAATCCCCCGAGAAGGTAGTCAGGGTCATGAAGGCCTAACACGGAGAAGAAATGCCTTACCGCAATCACAGCGGCTATTCCCATGGCTCCCGTTGGTAGCCAATCACCTTGTCGAGGAAGGAAGCGACCAAAACACACCTGAAGCACCCATGCACCAAGGGGCAGAAGAGGGACGGCTAAAAGCCAATAGAACTGAGTTGGAACGGTGGCGCCCATTAGTCTTTCATTGTGTCGTAGTCATCGGGCCGAATAGTGTCGAACAACGCATGAGCATTGAGAACAATGGCTAGGGCAACTGCAGCTTCGGCAGCAGCCAGGATAATGACAAAAATGGAAGCGATTTGGCCATCAAGAGCAGTTCCGGGTTGGAAGCGATTGAAAGCCACGAAGTTTATGTTTGCCGCGTTCAAGATGAGCTCCAAGCCCATTAAGACATAGATCAAGTTCCGCCGGGCGGCAACCATCACAAGTCCGATGATGAACAAACAAGTCGCAACGGTGAGGTAAGCGGCGAGACTCATTCAATTTCCTCTCGATTGAAGCGTCGACGAGCAATGAAAGCGGCGGCGACAAGAGCCGCTAGGAGAATGATTGAGGCGAACTCAAAAGCAAAAAGCCATGAATCTCGGCGAAGGAGCTCCAAGCCAATTTCGCGTACTGTCGGTTCTGGCGAGGCAAGGTCCTTCGCTTGGACAAACCAAGGCTTGTCCCCCACGCGTTCCACAAAAAGGAGGGTGCCAGCACCGAGGATGCCAATTCCACCCCAAATGCGACCGAGTTTGCGTTCTTCAGGTTCCGGGCGGGTCAGCATGAGCCCGAACAGAATCAGGATCAAAATCCCGCCGGCATAAACCAAAATCTGCGTCATGGCCAAAAAGTCCGCTCCCAACAAAAGGAAGAGGCCAGCAACTCCAACTAAAGTCCCCATCAAGGCGAACGCGCTGTGCACGACATTCTTATGGAATAACGAAAGCAAAGCGCAACCAACGGAAAGTGTTGCGAAAAACCAAAAAGAAAGTATCTCACCCATCTTTCTGCTCCTCCTCTGGATTTTCAGTCTCAACCGCATCTTGAGTCTCAGCAGGATCCTCAGCTTCAGTGGGCTCTTTAACTTCTGTAGCCTTCTTCGCAGCTAGGGCCGCCTTCTTCGCAGCTTTTTTGGCTTCAGCTTCAGCGATTCGAACTTTTTGCTCCTCGGTCAAGCCGGTGTAACTCAAGAGTTCATGCACAAGGTCACTTCGGTCCTCAGCGAGATGGGTGATTTCCTGGCCCAAGTGAATACAATCCTTTGGGCAAGGGTAGACACAAAGTTCACAGTGCATGCACTTCTGGTAATCCACCGTGAATGTTTTCCATTCCAGCTCTTTCCCATGACGGACTGCCTCCATATCGATGCAATCAATCGGGCAGGCCTTCGCACAGGCATCGCAATAAATACACAAGTCCTGCTCAAGGTAATGAACCCCGCGATAACGGTCGTCCACAATGGGCCGCTCCTCGGGATACTGAAGAGTGACGGGCTTAGAGAACAAGTGCCTAAGGGTTACGCCCATACCGCTGGCGGTAGAACGAATGGCGGAATAAACATTTCCGAACCAAGTTCGCTGGCTTCCATCTTGGGTAGGTTCTTGAAGGAGCTGGTTCATCTCATACCCCCATCATGGAAAACTTGATGTACTCCCACACGGAAGCAACCAGAACAAGGAAAAGCCCGATGGGCGTGAGGTACTTGTATCCAAGAGCCATAACTTGGTCGATTCGAATCCGCGGGACCGTCCAGCGGACCCACATCATGACGAAGACAAGGAACATCGACTTCACTACAAAAACGGCAATGGCTAGGGGCGTGAAGAGAGCAGTCCCCTCTAAAAGATATAGCCCTGGGAAATTCCATCCGCCAAACCAGAGTGCGGTACCAATAGCGGACATGAGATACATGGCCGCATACTCTTCCATAAAGAAGAAGGAAAAACGAATGCCGGAATACTCTGTATGAAATCCTGCAACAAGCTCGGATTCGGATTCAGGCAAGTCAAAAGGAGCGCGCTTTGTTTCAGCAAGTGCAGCAGTAAAAAATAAAACAAATGAAGGAATCGCAATCCAAAATGAATCACTAAAGATGTACCAGTGAAGCCCTCCCCAGCCTGCTTGCATTTCTGATGCCTGAGAAAGAGAAAAACTCCCAAAGTACATAACGGGCATCATCAAAGAGAGCCCGAGTGGTATCTCATAAGAAGCAACCTGGGCTGCTTCTCGCATTGCGCCGTAGAGGCTCCATTTGT
This sequence comes from Planctomycetes bacterium UBA7888, assembly GCA_002500505.1. Taxonomy (GTDB): domain Bacteria; phylum Planctomycetota; class UBA1135; order UBA1135; family UBA1135; genus UBA7888. Next base: position 16,414 of record DLRM01000029.1, on the reverse strand, counting down.
TGTTGGACCCCCAACCCGCCATCAAAACACCAATCGTAGTCAAAGACGAAACTGCAACAATAAAAAAGACCCCTAAGTTAATGTCCGCGGGGACGACCCCTGGGGCAAAAGGTACAGCCACAAAGGCAGCCAAGGCCGTTCCCAACACAATGCACGGCGCAAGCTTGAACAAGGGCCGATCCGCATCGGTAAGGATGACGTCCTCCTTCAGAATCAATTTGATGCCATCCGCAATAGACTGCGCCCAACCGTGCCATCCACCTACGTACATGGGTCCAAGTCGAGATTGAATATGTCCTGCGACTTTGCGCTCTAACCAAACAGAAAAAATGGCAACAACAGAAACAAAAGCAATGATGATTGCAAAAGCAATTCCTGCCCCCAACAAGACCAAAGCCCAATACGGGATTGTCTCTGGCAACAAATCAGAAAGGAATTGAACGATGCCCATGACTAGCGGTCAGTTTCCCCAATCACAATGTCAACAGAACCAATGATTGCCGCTGCATCAGCAAGCATGCAACCCGGAAGCATGTGTTCTACAACGGCCAGATTTACAAAGGATGGAGCGCGCACGCGGCATCGTTGAGCGATTTTGCCTCCATCGCTAACAAGCCAGTGCCCAAGCTCGCCGCGTGGATTCTCAATACCAACATAAGAACGACCAGGAGGGCAAGCAAAGCTCATGCCAACTTCTTCGTTTTGAACTTCACCCTCGCGAATGCGGTCCAAACACTGCCTCACAATTCGGTTGGACTGCACCATCTCGAACATACGTACATAGTTGCGGTCGAAGCAGTCGCCTACAGAACCTCGGTAACCTTTCCCGACAATCACATCAAAGTCTAGGTCTCCGTATAGAAGATAAGGCTGGTCGCGACGGATATCCCAATCAACACCTGAGCCACGCAACATGGGGCCGGTTGCCCCCCAAGCAATCGCATCCTCTTCGGAAAGCACTCCAACATTAGCTGTACGCTCAATAAAAATCTTGTTCTCAACGAGCAAGTTCCAGTAGTCAGGCCACTTCTGATCGAATACCTCCGTAAAGGCGGCAACTTGGTCAAACCAACCTTCCGGGGCGTCATTCATGACACCGCCTGGACGGATAAAGGTGTAGGTCAGTCGAGCTCCACAAATACGCTCGAAGATTTCTAGGAGCATTTCCCGTTCGCGCAAGGCGTAGAAGAAGGGTGTGAATGCGCCGACATCCAAGCCATAGGTGCCGACGGCGACAAGATGGCTAGCTATCCGATTCAGTTCGACCAAAATAATGCGTAAGTACTGAGCCCGCTCGGGGGCATCTTGCCCGAGCAATTTTTCGACAGCAAGGCTGTAACCCAAATTGTTATTCATCGCTGACAAATAATCGTAACGGTCGGTGTAGGGCAAATACTGAACCCAATCCACGTTCTCGCCAATCTTCTCAGCACAACGATGCAAATATCCCAAGTGAGATTGAGCACCCGTCAAAATTTCTCCGTCAGCACGCAAAAGTACGCGCAAAACACCATGGGTAGCTGGATGCTGAGGCCCCATGTTGATGTCAACATCTTGAGTGCGTACATCAAGCTCGACGATGCGCTCACTACCAGTTACTTGCATGAGACTCCGTGATATTCCTCAGGGAACTCATAATCCTTACGAAGAGGGAAGCCTTCCCAGTCATCGGGCAAAAGAATGTTCCGCGGATCGGGATGGCCAGAATAAGTAATGCCGAACATTTCCGAAGCCTCACGTTCGTGCCAATCGGCAGTGAGGTAGATACTGGTGACGCTTTGAACTTCGGGGCTTTCTTTTGAGATAGAAATCTCAATTGAAAGGCGTGCCTTCAGAGAAAGGGACAAAAACTGATAACAGCCCAAGAGTTCGCCCGATTCGGCGCTCGGATCCATGGCTGTGCAGTCAATTAGTTGCTCCCAACCCAATTCGTCGCGAAGGTGACGGCACACATCCAAAAGAGAGGCAGAGTCTTTCAGGACAATGTAGGAGTCACCGCGCCATTCGTATTCAGGGTTTTCTTCCTTTGCCTTTTTTTTCAAACGCTTTGCTTCCCCATCGGGGGCGAGCAGTGGAAGATTCGGCACGCGCAGTTCCACGGAAAAACCAGCACTCTGGAGAGAAGCAAGAGTCTTCTCTGCCGCCTCCAGAATCGATGCGGAAGACCCCCAGCCTGAATCTTGCTTGAAATGGTTCATGCCGAAGTTGTTTCTGGAATAGGGGGAAATTCTGAAGTCCTCACTACCTTTTGGCGACGAATCTTGTCTTGCAAAGCCATGAGAGCATCAAGAAGAGCTTCGGGCCGAGGCGGACATCCCGCCAAATAAACGTCAACTGGAATAATTCGATCCACACCTTTCATTACGGTGTAGCCAAACTTGTAATAAGGGCCGCCGCCAATAGCGCATGCCCCCATCGCAATCACATACTTTGGTTCGGGCATTTGATCGTACAAACGCTTAACCCGCTCCCCCATTTTGAAGTTCACCGTTCCGGCGACAATCATCAAGTCGGCTTGTCGTGGGGTGGCCCGAAAAGCACCAGCGCCAAACCGGTCAATATCAAAACGGGCGGCACCAACGGCCATCATTTCAATGGCGCAACAAGCAAGCCCAAAGGTCATTGGCCACAAAGAACTGAGGCGAGCCCAGTTGAGAAGCCAATCCACCCGAGTGGTCAGGACGTTTTCTTTGAATTGGTCAGCGAGTATGGGCATCGTTTACTTTTCAGATTTTCCTTTTAGGTCACGAAAACTACGAACCCAATCCAAATCCCCTTTCACCCAAACATAAGCCAGCCCAAGGGTCAAGATAGCGATAAAAAGCAAGCCTTCTAGCAAAGCCACCCCGCCAATTCCTGGCTCTGCAAAAGCCTCTTTAAGCACGCGGGCCCATGGAAAGAGGAAGGCAATTTCAACGGCAAATACCACATAAACCAAAGCAACGGTGTAGTAGCGAATGTCAAATCGAAACTGGGCGCCCCCAATAGGTTCCTCGCCACACTCATACGGCTCCAGCCCCTTCTCGTCTTTTCGTTTGGGACGAATAAGAGAGCCCACTATCAGATTGATGACGACAAACGCCATCCCTGCAAGCAGGAAGACTAGGGCATTAGTGTAGTCGAAGTACAAAGCTGAACCCTATCGACCCTCTCTTAGCTCACATCCCAAGTTTCACCGGCCTGCAGAAGAGAATCTAATGTCCCTTCTCCCAATTTTTCTTTGGCGGAAGCGATTTGAGCGTAAATATCATCCTCAAGGACAGGAGCTTCAACTTGACGGAAAATGCCGATGGGGACAGGCAATTCTCCATCCTCGCTACCCTGACAAAGGCGGTATCCGTTTGCCCCAGTAGAGCCCGATGGATTCCAAAGTGAAGCTTCTTCTGCAGGACAAACCTCAATACTTCCTGGAATCATCTTTATACCTTTATCCATTTCTTTTCCGTAAACCATGGGCTTGCCGGCTATCAATTCAATTTGACGATCCGAGCGAATGCTCTTGGCGGTGATGTGCTCGAAGGCCTTGTCATTAAAAATGACACAGTTCTGGAGAACTTCAACAAAGGAGAATCCATGGTGTGCATGAGCTGCAGCAAAAACTTCTTTCATGTGCTTGGGCTGAACATCCACGGTGCGGGCAACGAAGCTAGCGCCTGACCCCAACATCAAACTAATTGGATTGAAGGGGTTGTCCAATGTCCCAAACGGAGAAGAAATAGTTTTCTTATCTCGCTCAGTCGTCGGAGAATACTGCCCCTTAGTCAAACCATAGATACGGTTATTGAACATCACCACAACCATGTTCAAGTTACGGCGAGCGGCATGAATCATGTGATTGCCTCCAATCGAGAGCGCATCACCATCACCGGTCCCAATCCATACATCAAGGTCAGGATTGGCACATTTTACGCCAGAGGCAATCGCAGCTGCGCGACCATGGATTCCGTGAAAACCGTAGGCGTCGATGTAGTACGGAAGGCGGCTGGAGCAGCCAATCCCAGAAATCACGGCAAAGTTCTCTTTGCGGACGCCAAGAGAGGCAAACACGCCTTGCATGCTAGAAAGCATTGCGTAGTCACCACAACCTGGGCACCAACGAACTTCCTGGTCGGAGACGAAATCCTTCTTTTTGTAAGCAGGAGCTTCAACAGTCATTTTTTTCTCCTCAGCCCAGAATGGACTCTATTTTCTCACTAATTTCGGTTGTAGTGAAGGGGCGACCCTTAACTTTAGAAAGGGTTTCGACATCCCGAATGAATTCCGAACGAATCAGTCGAGCGAGTTGGCCACGATTCATTTCAGGAATTAAGACATGCTCGTAGCGAGACATGACGTCTCCTAAGTCCTTGGGCAATGGCCAAACATTGCGCAAGTGAAGTTGCGCAACATCTTTGTTTTCATCAAGTGACTTCTCGACGGCACCGCGAATTGCACCAAAAGTTGATCCCCAGCCTAGAACAAGTAGCTTGGCTTTTTCGGGACCAAACACTTCAAGCGGGGCATAGGAATCGGCAACCCCCATGACCTTCTTCTCTCGAATCTCGATCATCACTTGGTGATTCTCTGGGTCGTAGCAAACATCGCCATCGATATCTGACTTCTCCAATCCGCCGATACGGTGTTCAAGGCCCGGTGTTCCCGGAATCGCCCAAGGGCGAGCAAGAGTTTCAGGGTTACGCGAGTAGGGCTTGAAGTTTTCAGGGTCCGTGTAGTGAGTAACAGGGAAACGCTCAAGTTCATCCTCGCGGGGAATCCGGAAAGGCTCCGCACCATTTGCAATGTAGCCATCGGTCAAAAGCACAACTGGAGTCATGTACTGAAGGGCCATCCGGCTTGCCTCTATTGCAGCTGCAAAACAATCGGCGGGCGATTGGGCAGCAATTACAGGGAGAGGGCTCTCACCGTGTCGACCGAAAATCGCTTGCAACAAGTCCGATTGCTCCGTTTTGGTAGGCAGGCCAGTGGAAGGACCACCACGTTGCACATTAATAACAACCAGTGGTAATTCTGTCATAACCGCAAGGCCCAGCGCCTCGCCCTTGAGCGCGAGACCCGGGCCGGAGGTAGTCGTCACCGCAAGGGAACCTGCAAAAGACGCCCCAATCGCAGTACAGATACCGGCTATTTCATCTTCCGCCTGAAAAGTCACAACACCGTAGTTTTTGTATCGCGATAGGGCGTGAAGAATATCCGTGGCAGGCGTGATTGGGTAAGTACCAAGGAAGAGAGGTAGCTTGCTCAAACGGGAAGCCGCGACCAAGCCCAAAGCTGTTGCAGCGTTCCCCATAATATTTCGGTATGTCCCAGGCTGAAGAGGGGCGGGCGCAACTTGGTATTGGTTCTGAAACAGCTCGGAGTTCTCAGCAATGGTGTGGCCAGCGCGAAGAGCGGCCAAGTTTGCGGCCAGAACTTCCGGCTTCCCTCCGAACTTAGACTTTAACCAATTCTCCGTATTGTCGAGCGGTCGAGAATAAACCCAATAAAGCATGCCCAGAGCCAACAAGTTTTTCGACCGTAGAGCATCTTTCTTGGCTAAACCAGAATCAGCAGTCGCCTGAATGGTGGCTTCATTGAGATCTAACTCCACAACGAGAAAACGCTCCTTGAGCTCTTTGTCCTCCAATGGGTTAATTTCGTATTTCGCCTTTTCTAAATCTTTTGGACTGAAATTGCCTGTATTGACAATCAATAGACCACCAGCCTTGAGCTCGCCAATATTTACCTTGAAGGCGGCTGGATTCATGGCAATCAGCACATCGGGGGCATCACCTGGAGTGTGGATGTCCTTGGCGGAAAATCGAACCTGGAAACCCGAAACTCCAAACATCGTTCCAACTGGGGCGCGGATTTCCGAGGGATAGTCAGGGAAGGTTGCGAGGTCGTTGCCGAGGGCGGCCGAGGTGTTGGTGAACTGGGTTCCAGTCAGTTGCATTCCGTCGCCGGAATCGCCGGCGAATCGGATTACGACTTCCTCGAGACTCTCAAGGGAGGGGTCATTTTCGGCAGTGATTGTCATACCTCTAGGGGTGGTTGCGGTTAGACGTTGCTGGACGCGAAGGGCGACCAAATTGGCGCATCATTTTAGGTTCTCCAAAGCCGTTAGTGCAGTCCCCAATGCACCTTTTTCATGACTTTAGTAAATCGGCAGGAACTGGGAACTCCAAACGCATCCGAGCACCCCCTTTTTCGGAGTTATTCGACCCTATCAACCGACCGGAACCGGCTTGAATCGTGCGAGCGACCGAATGGAGACCCAGTCCACGGGTTTCATTCAGAGATTCACGGGTGCTTGCAAAGGCTTCAGTCCAATCTCCAAGCTCCCCATCCGGCAAGCCCGCACCATCATCGGAAACCTCCAACCAAGCCCCATCGGGAAATTCCCCCCAAGAGACCTCAATGGTTCCATTGCCTCTGCCCGTTGCCTGAATAGAATCACGAGAATTCCAAAGTAAATTGAGAACCGCCCTTTCTAATCTTCGTGGGCACCCCCTGACCAAAGGCTCAGCCTCACCTGACCAACTGAGACGAATCGTGCGATCAATCTGTGATTCAAAAAGACCGCAAGCCGAATCCACAACCATAGACAGCGAAATCGGCTCATAAACTTGGTCGCCAGCCTTTGCCCAGTCCATCATCTCTTCACAGAGAGCGGCGGCTCGGCTCGAAGCCATACTGAGAGCTCGGAGACTCTGTTGCTGAGAAGATGAAAAGCCCGTATCCGCTTTATTTAAAAGGAGTTCCGCATGTCCAAGCACAGAAGAAAGCAAATTTCTCAAGTCGTGCGCAAAATGAGCAGCGTCTTGGACGGACGGTGTCGAAAGGTCGGGTTTGGGTTGGCTCATGAAGTGACGAGAAGCAGAGTGAAGGCTTCTGCTTCCGAGAATGTAACCTTTTAAGGACCCCAAACCCAAATACGACCCCAATTAAAATTCAAATCATGAACCTTGGTCACGCCCGTCGTTACTCCAGCCGTTTGGCCAAGGAGCTTGCTGGCGATTTTTATCCAGGCCCTGTCTTGATGCCTCACTCAGTTCTTCGGGCAATGGAACCCTTTTTGGCCTTCGCCCTTGGGCCAGCCCGCGAGAAAAATGACGGATTTTCTGCCTCAACCGAAGCCATGCTTCGAGGTCGACCAGACGGCCCCCTCCTCATTGCTCTTTGGTCAAGCATGGCTGCAGGTGAAGTTCCGGCAAAGGACATTCGAGACATCCTCCGCCTTTTTCCAGAGCCCCTTCCAAATTGCCCCAAAAATCGTGGCGAATTACTCGCCTTTCTCCTTCCTAGAGTCGCCCCAGTAGCCAGCGGGATGCTGGCCATTGGCGGCCGTCGTACCCCCGAGGCCCGCCCGCCCGCTGAAAGACTGGGCCTCGGTCTCGCATTAACGGGAATCTTGGTCCAACTACCCAAGCACCTTGCTGCGGGTTGTTTCCCACTCCCCACTTCAGATCTTGAAAAATGCCAAGTCACTCTTGAAGAACTCAAGCTTGGCGTTCAGACCGCTCCTGTCCAAAGATTCATCGCCACTGAAGCTCGCTGGGCTCGCCAACTTCTAGACGAAGGCTTGAGTCTTCGGCCGCACTTAGGTGCCCGCCTTCGGCGGGGCCTTCGGGCTGTGGTTGTTCGGAGCCGAAAGCTACTGGACCAAGCAGAGAACCCGAATCAAGATTTGTTCCGCAAAGCCCCCGAGCTTAGTTCCGTTCTTCGATGGAGCTCTGTTTGTCGCGCGATGCTCGGAATCAAACCAGAAAGAGCGAACACAACCGAACGGGTATCCTAAAAACAATGCCCCCACTCCTCCAAGCCCTGCGGATGCGCCAATGGACCAAAAACATGGTGGTCTTTGCTGGGCTGGCATTTAGTGGGCATGCGACTTCACGGGTTGACATTCATCACACCCTGCTTGCCTTCTTCAGCTTTTGTCTCGCTTCTTCGGCGGTCTACCTATTCAACGACCTTCAAGACCGTGACCGTGACTCAAAGCACCCCATCAAGAAGACTCGGCCCATTGCCTCGGGTGCCGTTTCTACCACGACTGCCCTTGCGCTCTCGATTGGCCTTGCTCTTGGCGCCCTCCTTCTTCTTCATTTTTGTCTCCCTTCTTCCATTTCTGCCGTCGCTTGTTATTTAGTTCTACAGGTGCTCTATAGCCTCTGGCTCAAGCATGTCGTTTTGGTTGATGCTTTTTGCATTGCCGCAGGTTTCCTTCTGCGTGTACTCGCTGGAGTTTGGGCCATCGACGTTCCTCTATCGCCCTGGCTTGTTGTTTGCACTGTTGAGATTGCTCTCTTCCTTGCCCTTTGCAAACGAAAAGCCGAAATCGTTGCACTGGGGGAAAGCTCTTCTACTCGCCCACTCTTGAGCCAATACGCCACCTCGGGCTTGGACCTCATGATTGGGGTCGTGGCCTCGTCCACTGTTGTGACTTACGCCCTTTACACCTTGTTGCCAAGCACTCTGCTTCAGCTAGAAGTTCAAATGGATTCGCGCGCTGGTCAACCCGGAATGATTTGGACTTTGCCCTTTGTCTTTTACGGAATCCTTCGGTATTTGCACCTTGTTTACCAAAAGGACCGTGGCCAAAATCCAAATCGGCTTCTCTTTACAGATATTCCTCTACTGATTGCTCTCGCGGGTTACGCAGGAGTTGTCGCTCAAGTGATTTACCTTTAAGCGATGAAACTAGTGATTACCGGCGGTGCCGGATTTTTTGGTTTCCATATTTCGCGTGCCTTCCCAAATGCAGACTTGGTTTTGCTGGATTTGGAGGAAATCCCTGACTCCGAATTGCCCTCGGAGGCACGAACAGTTGAACGCGTTCAAGCTGATGTCCGCAACCGTACAGCTTTACGAGAAGCATTTGCCAACGCCGATGCCATCATTCATGCAGCCGCCGCTCTTCCACTTTGGAAGGCGACTGAAATCCGTTCGGTCAATTTAGACGGAACTCGAGCCGTCCTTGAAGTTGCCAAGGAGGTCGGAGTCCCAAGAGTTGTCCATATTTCCTCGACCGCTGTATACGGAATACCCGACCACCATCCCCTGAACGAAGAAGATGCCTTGCATGGAGTTGGTCCTTATGGAGAAAGCAAGGTTTCCGCCGAATCCCTCTGCGAGAAAGCGAGAGAGGCTGGACTCTGCGTTCCTGTTCTTCGACCAAAGACTTTCATTGGCCCAGAGCGCCTTGGTGTATTCCAAATCTTATTTGAGTGGATTCGGGAAGGTCGCCGAATCCCCGTGATTGGTGATGGGCAGAATCGGTATCAACTCCTGGATGTTTCTGACGCCGCCCAAGCGGTTCGAATTTTGGTTGAAGCAGATTCCGATTCTGCAAACCAAGCCTTCAATGTTGGTGCACTTGAATTCAACACGGTCGCCGAGGACATGGGTACTCTTTTCGAGCACGCTTCAAGCGGAAGTCGGCTCATGACAACTCCAGCGTGGCTTGCAAAATCCGCCTTAGCGATACTCGGGTTCTTCCACCTTTCCCCACTCTACAAATGGGTCTGGGGCACTGCAGACCAAGACTCCTGGGTTGACTGCAACAAACTGCAAGGCTTGGGCTGGAAACCCCAATATTCGAATGCAGAAACTCTCGTTCGAACTTGGGACTGGTATTTGGAAAACCGCGAAAAAATGTCGGAATCAGGAAAAGGACATCGGGTTCCCTGGAGCGAGGGAGCGTTATCTGTCTTACGTCGCTTTCTTTAGCGTTTCTTTTCCGTAGGCATACGACGTTTAAATACCAAATTATCCAAGCGCCAAATGTCTTCGCGTTCGGCACCCTTCTTCACAGGTCGACCTCGCTTGTCACCTGGGTTCGCTGAGGAAATTTTCAAATTAGTCGTGCGAAATTTCATGCTCTTCTTCACAGACTCAACATTAAACAAAAAACCAGCAAGCGCATTGCGAGTAAATCCAGCTCCCTTGTTTTCAGAAGAAACTGTCATCGTTGTATCTAAGTACTGGTTTCCCTTTGGTTTCGTGTTGGGGTTAATGGTGACTGTCCCCATATAAGCATCTCTTGCTTGTCCGGAAATATAGCCCATAAAACTCGATTCAGCTTCGCCGAAAATGACTTGTCCCCGACGGAGGGAAAGATCTTGAACCGTTTTGTATATGTCTTGATACGCCTTTTTGTGCGTCACGAAGCCTTGTTCGTAATCGGAGTGTTCTCCTCCAATCCACGTGCGCGCTCCAGCAGCGGCCAGACAAAGGGCAATCAAGAATAAAAGGGTACGGTTCCCGCTCATGCTTTCCCCTCCCGGGCACCAGTGGTATTAATCTTAACTTTGATGACTCCAGTGCGCGTTCCAGGCTCGTTGTCCTTGGTTGCTTTAAACCCGCCTGGCGTTTCTACTGTCCCAATGCACCAAGGTTGGGCCTGCAAAGCACCTGAGAGTGCTTCAAAGCGATGAAGGTCTGTGTCCTGACCATCACTGAAAATAGTGACTGTCACCGTTGCCAAAACATGGGCAGGACTCTTAGTTTTTTTGTCAATCGAAAGAAATTCAAGTCCTTCCAGCATCCATCGGCCATTGAAGCGTTCCTCAAGCTCCCTTTCCATAACTCCAAAGAGAAGATTCCAAGCATTCAAACAGGACTGTGGGAGCTCAATGCCAGCTTCTCCAACCATTTCGTCAAGATCACGCTTTGCGGCCATCAAACGATTTCGCAAGTTTGGCATTCGATTGAGAGGACTAAAGTCTTCGCTGAAGCGCGTGCGAATTTTCCACGCATCTGGAGCTTCCTCGGAAAGGTCATCGTTTAGCTTTTCAACGAACAAAGCGGCGCGTTCGTAAATATCATCGGTACGTTGCTGCAAAGATTGGGTTTTTCGATAAAGGATGACTGAGTCCACGAGAAGCCACGCAATCAAACCGACAAGCATTAGAGTCAATGCGCCGGCAATTCTCTCCATGCCACGGGCAAAACGAAATTCTTCTTGGCGGAAGTTCATTTCAGAACCTCCGTGGCCCAAGCCCCGAAGAGCAGCACCTAAAGAAACCGGGTCAGGGGAAACGACAGTCGCGTCCTCGTCCTTTTGCGATTCAGTAGGAAGGCCGAGCGCCAGCGAAGAACTCGAGACGCCCAATCGCCCTGTAAGTTTTTCACAAAGCAGAGGAAGTTCATCTCCTAAAAGATGGACGGCGGATGGTTTAATTGAAGCTGCAGACAAACCGCGGCGAACAGAGCCAACTAGGCGAGAAATAAATGCTTCGTAAGTGCCTGCATCCGCACTTTCAACAGCCTCTTCGAAACTGTGGGCACGGATATCTGGTTTCGCTCCAAATAATTTTCGCCCTCCATCTTCTCCATCTTCTCCAT
>DLRM01000029.1:0-4770 GCA_002500505.1 Planctomycetes bacterium UBA7888 | reverse complement strand
ATCTTCTCCATCTTCTCCATCTTCATCAAGGGAATCAGAATCTGATTCTTCTTCGACACTTTCCTCTTCGGACTCTACGTCAACGACATCGACACTTTCCCCTTGAACTAACCCTTGCCAGCCAAAAGGAAGGGAGCGGACGAAGCGGACACCATCGGCGCCAGCCACCAACAAGAGGGTGGTGTGGCCTCCGACATGAAGAAATGCCTGCGCCCCATCTTCTTCGCTCATCTCGTAAGTGCCGATGGCAGTGCAAAGCGCGCCTAAATCCAACTCAACTGTCTGCGGATCCATTCCAGCACGACTGAGGATATCCAAAGAGTCTTGGATATATTCCTTAGGGGTTGCGGCGACCAACAAGGTTGAAGTGGCCCGCTCATCAGCAAGCTCCACAAAATCACAAACGACTTCGTCAATGCTTAAGTGATAGAGATCGGACTCAACCTCAAACTTAAGGACTTGCTCAATTTTCTCCCTATCAGAGAAGGGCAAGCTTAGTTCGCGCAAAACGCTGCCGGAGGATGGAAGGGTCAAAATAACTTGGTCCACCTTTCCGCCAGACCGCTTGAGTCCTTTGGCTAAGGCAGCGCCCAGATTTCGGCGAGGGCGGTCGCCCGGCTCTGCGGTGCCTTTGTCATGCGCACGGACGGACCACTTGCGGGAATTTCCGTCGAGGAGCACGAAGGACCAACCGTTGGGCTGGATATGGATACCGAGGGAACGCGACATGTTGAGCGGTCAGCCTAACGGCCTCCACCGCCATCTGGAAATGGAGCAATCCTTCCCCATTCGGCAAATTTAAATTTCTGCCTTTGGCTAGTCGTCAAAATGTGCTCTTTAATGAGATTCTCATAACGGGAGTCTAAATTCTCCCCCCATTCGGATGACTCGGAGAGGAGCTTTGACGTGATTTGATTGCGCTCTCGGTCATAGCACTGGAGCACAGTAAGTAAATCACCGGACTGTTCCGTTGTCATCTCCATGCGCTCGGAAAGAGCTTGGTGGTAGGCCAATAAATGTGGAGGAATTGAAGTATTGGCTTGCGGCTCATTCTTTTGTCCGAGCAAGACTCCAAAACCAAGGCCTGCGACAAAGGTCATCAAAAACGGCAGAAAGAATCGGCCCACGACTTAGCTTTACTGTTCTCTTGAGTCGGCACCCGATGTAGGGTAACGCTCTCCTGAGATTTGCTTTGAAATCCGAGCCATCTCAGCGTCCAACTCTGTCTGAGCAAGTGCTTGGGCGGTCCTTGAAACTGGCGCATGGTTCAGAAGGAGAAAGCTCAATGATGCGACCATCAATGCTGCAGCCACGCGAGTCCAGACTTTCAAAGTAAGAGAAGTTGAGTGCACCTCTGCAGCAAGGCCCGCTTCAAAGCGATGCGCCATTGCAGAAATAACTTCCGGGGCAGGCTCTTCGGGTTGAAGTAAAGCTAGCATGTCGCGTTGTTTCCCCCAACCGGAAGCTGCATTGCGGCACCCAGAACAATCCAAAAGATGGGCGCGCACTTCAGCGGCATCCATTTCAGAAACCTCACCATCAAACCAAGCGCTTACACGGCGAGACCATTTAGAACAGGGGTTCATCACAGGGATTCCTCCATTTTTCGAAGTTCAGTAGCAAGGCGTTCGCGGGCGCGGAAAATGCGAGACTCCACAGTACCTTGAGCCACTTTCAGGATTCGGGAAATGTCACGATACGGCATGCCCTCCAGTTCGCGGAGAATCAATACTTCGCGAAACTTGATTGGCAAGCGGTCCAAACACTCGCGCACGAGTCTCTTGCGTTCAGAAAGTGAAGCGGTTTCGTCCGGACCATTTTCGTCGGGAATCGAGGCCCCCACTTCGCCGCGATCATCCGTGACGATAGTCAACGAATGGTGCCGCGTTTGGCGCACAACCTTGCGGCGGTGATCCAAAAGTGTGTTGAGCGCAACTTGGTAAAGCCAAGTCGAAAACTTGGCCTCACCGCGGAAGGTGTCCATACGCCGCTGGACCTTAAGGAAAACTTCCTGGACACCATCTTCTGCTTCTTGGGAATCCAAGCCACAACGGATGGCAAGGCCGTAAACCTTTGGGCCGTACTCCAGAAACAACTCATCTAGCTGACTCACGCGAGGAGCGCGGTTTTCGCCGGAGGGGTTTTTGCCGGGGAGGTTCATGGACAAAGCAGGTTGCACGGGAATTAAGACGCCCTCAAAGAGGTTAAAACTTCCCAATTCCCTTCAGAATGCCAGGATTTGACTCCTTGACTGAAAAGGCTACTCCATGTGAGGGAGGATGTGACCTAATTTGTCCCTTTTTGCCTGAAGGTACCTCAAATTGTGCTCCTGAGGCTCTGTTTGAAGGGGCACTTGCTCGGTAATTTCCAGGCCGTAGCCGTGAAGGCCACTCAATTTCTTGGGATTATTGGTCAGAAGACGCATTTCCCGAACCCCTAAATCGTTCAAAATCTGGGCTCCAATGCCGTATTCCCGCATATCCGGTGGGAATCCAAGGTGCTCATTGGCCTCAACGGTGTCATGGCCCTCGTCCTGAAGCTTGTAGGCCTTGAGCTTATTCTCCAACCCAATTCCTCGCCCCTCCTGGCGAATATAAAGGATGACACCTTTCCCAGCCTCGACCACCTGATCCATGGCAGCGTGAAGTTGCGGGCCGCAATCGCAACGTAAACTCCCCAAAATATCTCCGGTCATGCACTCGCTGTGCACACGCACAGTGACAGGTTCATCTTGCTTCATAAACTTTTCGCCGGCATCTTCCGGCGAGTGCGGCCAGTTGTAGGTCAGAGCAACATGCTCTTTGCCATCGGTAAGGGAATGGTAAAGATGGGCGTAAAAATCGCCATGGTGAGTTGGGAGTCGAATGTCATCCACCCGTCGCTCAATCAACTTCTCGCGCCTACGACGATATTCAATCAGTTGTTCGACAGTCAGGATTTTTATGTCGTGTTTTTCTGCAAAGACCTCCAGTTCAGGCATGCGGGCCATGGAACCGTCCTCGTTCATAATCTCACAAATGACCCCAGCGGGCCTTAAACCAGCCAAACGAGCTAAATCTACAGAACCTTCCGTTTGCCCAGGGCGAACCAACACTCCGCCTTTGCGGGCTCGCAAAGGAAACATGTGTCCTGGGCGAGACAGGTCTTCGGGCCGTGCGTTTTCCGCCACGGCAGTTAAAACCGTATGGGAGCGATCACCAGCAGAGATGCCAGTCGTCACACCCTCACGTGCTTCAATCGATTCCAAAAAAGCGGTCCCCATGCGAGAAGTGTTTTCGGCAACTTGAGCGCGCAGGCCGAGTTGGTCACACATTTGGCCAGCCATCGCAAGACAAATGAGCCCTCCACCTTCTTTGCGCATGAAATTGACTGCGTCGGGGGTGCATTTTTCGGCAGCAAAGACCAAATCACCCTCGTTTTCACGGTGAGGGTCATCAACCAGAATAATCATCCGCCCCTGGCGAATGTCTTCTAAAGCGTTTTCAACGGAGGTAAAGGACATGGGAAGCCAGGATTTTACCATCGAAATAGGCTGCCTGACAGAGCGCGCAAGTCCTTATGTTTAAAGCTCTTACAGCAGCAGGCTTAACCAGAGCCCAGAAGAGGCCGATAGAAGAGTACGATGCATTTGCAACATCCTTCTCGGACCTCAAAACGTCGCGGTTTCCTCCGCCTTGCTTGGTGGGTGGGCGCTGCTGTCCCTACTGCCGCCCTAGCTTCGACGGCGATTCCCAGTTTTCAGTCCTGGAAAGCACAAACTCTCTCCCAAGAGCAAACCCTGGCCTCTTTGTGCGGCCAAATAGAAGAGCTCCAAAGCAACCAAGGC
The DNA here is from genome assembly GCA_002500505.1 of Planctomycetes bacterium UBA7888. GTDB lineage: Bacteria > Planctomycetota > UBA1135 > UBA1135 > UBA1135 > UBA7888. The sequence continues at coordinate 944 of DLRM01000029.1, read as the reverse complement.
GAGCTAGGCTTCCGCCTAGCAGATCAGGAAGGAATGAGCTTTGCGAACTACGCCGAGATGGAGGATTTACGCATCAGCCTTAATGAAGCCCTTGCGGTCGAAAATGAACTTCGCACTGAACTTCACACTTACCGTGCTCAACTGAAATCCCAAAGCATTGCCCTGAACAGTGCACACAAAGCTAAGGATCCAGAATCAATTCGCGAAAGTTTGCGTCGCGACATATTGCGACCAGTATTCCAGCTGTCAGGAACCGATGCAGTTGGAAGCGCCGTACTTATTCACGAGGACAAAGAAGGCCCCGGCTATTCTTACTATGCCTTAACTTCCTACCATGTTGTCCGTGACATCCTTTCGGAGCGGCCGGGTGTTGAAGACTATTACGCCGAAGTAATCGATGCTTACTTTGAACGCAATACGGGCGAAATTTTGGCAGAAGCTAGTTTAGTCGCTGAAAACGTTCCAGCCGATCTTGCCTTGATGCGCATTGAAGCAAGCGAGTCACTCGGACAAGTTGCCCAACTCGCCCCCCTTGAACGCGCCGGAGAAATCAAATCCTTCTCCCCTATCTACACAGTTGGATGTCCCCTAGGAACTGCAGCCCAAGCAACGCGAGGCGAAGTCACTCGGCGCCACTGGGAAGTTTCAGGCGAACCTCTTTGGATGATTTCAAGTCCCGCTTTCTTTGGAAACTCCGGTGGCGGCGTTTTCCTTGAGGAAACCCACGAACTCGTTGGCATCTTTGCCAAGATTTACACCCACGGAAGCTTCCGACCTCAGGTGGTTACGCACATGGGCCTGGCAGTACCCCTTCAAGTCCTACATTCCTGGTTAAAAAATGCCGGATTCGCAAGTCTTCTCCCTGCAAGCGAAACGGGGCATTTGGCGCTGGCTGAAGAAGCTAGCCACGAAGAATAGACTTCGAATTATGAGTTCGCAGCTCT
>DLRM01000001.1 GCA_002500505.1 Planctomycetes bacterium UBA7888 | reverse complement strand
TGGGCCAACCACGAAGATGGCGCTACTGATGACTCTGCAACTTCTGTTTCTGTGTCCATGGGCATGGGTGACATGAGTGGTGGTTTCATCAACAGCATTAGCTACACCATGACTGATGCAGATGGCGATGTCACAATTGACGCTGCTGACTGGAACAGTGCTGGTCTTCTTGGTGGCGGTGCTTGGGCATCCGATCTCGAGACGACTCAGATTGGTCTCTGCCTTAACCTCATGGAAGGCTATGACGTCGGCGTCAACTGGATTGACGATGGCAGTGACGACAACGAAACGGACATCACTGTTTCACGCGCCCTTGGTGGCGGTGTGGACGCATGGGTCGGCTACGGCTCCAAGGGTGATGACGAAGTTGGTTACATCCAACTCAGCTTGAACTTCTAGTTTAAGCAAGTTCGCGCTTTTGCCGGGGCGGCTCTTCGGAGCCGCCCCGGTTCTTTTTATGCCCTGACAAAGAAAGAGGTGAAAGCCAGTATCCTTCTTTATGTCCTTTTTGGTTCGACCTCTTTTCTCCGGCCCTATCGACATCATTGGCGATGTCCATGGCGGACTCAAGCATTTGCATTCCCTTGTCGAGAAGTTGGGATATGACGAAAGCGGGTGCCACCCCAATCGCCGACTTGTTTTTCTTGGAGATATCGTAGATCGAGGTGAAGATTCTCCCGGAGTGGTCGCTTTGGTTCAAAGGCTTGTTTTGGAGAAGCGGGCCCAATGTGTGTTGGGGAATCACGAGCTCAACATTCTTCTTCAAAAAGAGAAACCGGGGAGCGAGTGGTTCTATCGTAGGTCGCAATATTTAGAGAACCCCTCTCATCTACTTCCTCAAAAACAACTTTCTCCGTCTCAGAGGACGGAGGCCCTGCGGTTCTTCTCTTCCCTTCCTTTGGTCCTTGAGCGCAAGGATTTGCGCGTTGTTCATGCCTGCTGGAATACCAAATCGGTCCACGAGCTTCGAACCCAGCAAAACGCTGTTCAATTTTTGCGGAATTGCAACAAGCAGAACAAAGCCGAAATCCTTGCCACCGAGGATCGTGTTCGTCGTGCGCTAATCGACCAAAACGAGAATCCCGTCAAAGTCGTGACTTCTGGTTTAGAGCAGCGCCGCGATGGGCCCTCTTTCATTGCTGGAGGCTCTCCTCGTCGAACAGAGCGGGTTCCCTGGTGGAATACCTACACAGACCGCCAATCGGTGGTCTTTGGCCATTACTGGCATTCTCAGGCCCCACTGGAGCGCTTCAGCGGCATTCCTAGCCCTTTCCGCCACCAGGACCACCCCCTCGCCCCTCTGGGCCCTAGAAGGAACGCTTGGTGCGTGGACTTCTCTAATGGGCATCGCAGCGAGGAAGCCATTCGACGCCCCTGGCGTCCCCAGCCGGTCGCCTGCCTTGCCGCTCTCCGCTGGCCCGAACAAGAAATCGTCCTCGCCTAATCCACCCTCCTCCTAAACTTACGACATGCTTACATCCCTACTCATCTTTGCATTGAATTGCCCACCGGAATGCCAAGACCTCAACCCGGAGGACTCTGCAGTAAAGGTTTTTTCGACGATTCGCGAACCAGATTTTGACCGTCCTTGGGCAAAAAAGAAGCCCGTTGAAATAGTTGGCTCTGCCGTTGTTTTAGCCGGTGGACTTCTGGTCACGAATGCGCATGTAGTTGATTATGCCCAAAGAGTCGAGCTTCTTCCCAATGGTGCAACCGAGCGATATGAGGCTGAAGTTCTTCATTTGTCTTACGAGGACGATCTGGCCCTTGTTCGCCCAATAGACGACTCCTTCTTTGACACCTTTCCTTCGGTTGAGCTGTCCACGGCGCTTCCCGTACCCGGTTCCGAAGTCATTGTTGCAGGCTTTCCTGAAGGTGGCGACGAACTTTCTAAGACAACTGGAAATGTAAATCGATACGTTTATAGAAGGGCAGAGGGCTTCCAGGGACTATCCATACAAGTTGATGCTTCCATTAATGAGGGCAACAGTGGTGGGCCAGTGTTCCAAGACGGCAAAGTTATTGGGATTGCATTCCAGAAAAACAAAAGTGCTCGCGCCGACAATATCGGATATGTCATTCCTGGAGAAACAGTCCAGAGGTTTCTTGACGATGCCGAAGATGGCCAAGTGGAGGGAACGCGGTCTTTGCGCATTTCCTGGTCACGGTGCGAAAACCCTGTAATGCGGAAACATCTTGGGATATCCAAGGAGCAAGACGGAGTTATTCTTTATCCTTCATCCAGTTGGACGCCAGAAAACTTTGCAATAAAGCCACTAGATGTACTGCTCGAAATTGCCGGTCACAATGTAGACAACTATGGCCGTATCCAATTAAGTGATGCTGGCATGATTGAATGGGAGTATATGATTCCTTGGGCTGGGGCGAGCGGAGTGTTGCCGCTCACAATCTTGCGAAACAAGGAGGTTCTCCAACTTGAAGCTGAAACGATTCTCGAAGTTCCGAGGAGAATCGTTCGGTTGGATGGCCGTTATCCCTCGTACTACATTTATGGACCCGTTACTTTTGTGGAACTTAGCTTCGAGCATTTGGATAGGTTCAATGCAGGCATCATGTTTCAAAACCAAATCTCAGGGTGGCCTGGAATCTTGGAGGCCATGCAGTCGCCGACGCCAGAATATCA
>DLRM01000041.1:11859-62750 GCA_002500505.1 Planctomycetes bacterium UBA7888 | reverse complement strand
CCGAGCCAATGGGGTGTCTTCTTTCATTCGCTTTTGTCGCCTCGAGCCGCGCTTTAGAACATATCCGGCATTCCAGGTGCCGGGGCAGCGAAGAGGGCTGTTGCGAGAGCAAGGGTCTCAGCAGTGCCCTTGGCTTGGCTAGAGAGGGCAATAGACTCGGCACTTCGGTGTGCGGTGTAGAGAGGGGCAAGGCTGTTGATGGAAAGTTCTAAATCCCCTTGGCCACCTTGCTCTACTTTCGCTTGCCCGTTTTCAACGTTCAAAATGAAGCTTCCATTGTTGTCTTCAAAGAGCGGGTCTTTGATTTGCAGGTGAAGTTCACCACTCCGGCCTTTTGGCCATCCGCGCTGCTCGAGAGCCGCCCGGACATCCAGGATGCGTATCATCCACTCATCCTCCAGCTCAACTTGAAAACCACGCTCTGGGAGTAGAGGCAGAATGGGATCATCTGGCCCGGAGTGCCAGATAGCTTGCCCGCCCATGGAGTAAAAAGAACGGACAAAGCCCACCAAGGCTTGGTAGCCACGCGGAGTTGAAGATTGAATATCGTGGAGGGTGTAATCTACATCTAGGTCGCTCTTTCGCTTTGCAGAAAGGACAACATAGGCTTCGACTTCCTTGGAGGATTCAAAAACCCAAACGCGCGGTTTTGCTTGGTGAGGATCCATCATTTTTTTCCAGATGTAATCGCCACGGTCCAACATTCCGTTCGAAGCACGCGCTCGTTTTTCGTAGCAGGACTTGATTGCGGGCAAGTCATCGGGACTCCCTTCTCGGAGCTCTAGCCCATCAGGGAGTGAGGTCCTGGGTAAAAGTTGGAGGGGGACTTCAACCTTGCGCCAGGCGCCAGCATGCTCGTAGCCAACCGAGCGATAAAGATGGAAGGTCGCCGCATAGAGAGATGAAAGGGGAGAGCCTTGGCTCTTTTCTTCAATGAGGAATTGCTTCATCATTTCTTTGCAGTGCCCCTGGTTTCTTGATTCAGGTGGGGTGGCGACTCCAGAAACTCCTACTGTGGGGATGCTATTGCCAGCAATCCAGAGGCCCATTGGAACCCGAATAAGTCCTGCAACGATTTGGCCGCTCTTATCCAAAACCCGCATATTTTCATGCCCGGCTTTTTCAAACCACTTGGGAGCCTCTTTCGCATCAAAACTAAAAGAAACCGAAGCCATGCTTGCAAAAGCTTCTAAATCGGCTTCGCAAACGGGGCGGTAGTGAGCTTCAGCCATCGTTAGAAATTTCAGATTAGGCGCGTTCGCGCTTTCCATAGGCAGAGTAGTCCAGCAAGGTGCTTAACTTCTCACGCATTTCTTCGCGGGGCACAATGAGGTCCAGCTGACCTTTTTCCAACAAGAACTCGGCGCGCTGGAAACCTTCAGGAAGCTCTTGGCGAATCGTATTTTGAATGACGCGGGGGCCGGCGAATCCAATGAGGGCGCCGGGTTCACCAATCAAGATATCGCAAACACTTGCAAAACTAGCGGTTACTCCACCAGTTGTAGGGTTGGTCATAACAGAAATGCTGAAGCCACCCTTTTCCTTAAAGCGATTCAAGGCGGCACAGGTTTTGGCGAGTTGCATGAGTGAAATGGCGCCCTCATGCATTCGAGCTCCGCCACTTGCAGAGAAAATGATGACGGGACACTTCTTTTCTTCAGCGAGTTCAACAGCACGGGCGATTTTCTCGCCGACGACTTCACCCATGGAGCCGCCCATGAAGGCGAAGTCCAAAATTGCGAGAACGACTTCGTGTTCCTGAATTTTTGCAATACCCGCAATGCAGGCGTCAGCATTCCCCGTCTTGGCTTGCGCTTTTTCAAGTTTTTCGGAGTAAGGGACTTTGTCAACGAAGTTGAGCCGGTCTTCAGGCCGCAAGTCTGTGAAGTGTTCAATGAATGAACCCGGGTCTGCAGTCATTTCAATCCGCTGGCGACCGCCAACGGTGTGGTGAAAGCCACAGTTCGGGCAAACCATGTTGCTCGCCACCAATTCCTTGTTGTAAATGGTGGACCCACACTCAGAGCACTTGCTCCAAATGCCCGTGGGCATGTCCTTTTTCTTTTTGCGTCCGATGCGCCAAGCCATGGGAGCATTCTACCAACTGCGCTTAAGAGGGTTGCTTGGCAAGGTCGGTAAAGATGAGCTGAGAACTAACGCAACTCTCTTTCAGTCCATATCTTGCGCCAACGGCATCTCGGTAGGCGGCCATTTGCGGCTCGTGGTGTTCTTCTTGCTTTTTGAGTGAACCAGCCTCTTTTAAACAATCTGTTTTGAAGTCATAGATGATTGCCTGGATGACCTCTCCAGAGCTGTTCTTCTGCAAAACCAAACGGTCAATGAAGCCATTCATTAAAACACGCTCGCCTTTTTGTTCGGCAATTCGCCTGAAAGGAGATTCCGCCAAAATTTCCAATTCTTCCTCCGCGACATCTGGCCAACTCTCCAAGCTGAGGTGATGCCGCAGTTCAGGGCAGGCCATGGCATTACGGAACACTTCGATGGCTCGGTTGTGCTCTGGTTCGCTCCCACCCAGTTTGCGGATGGAATCTAGTAAATCTGAATCGTTGCATTCAAAGTGATCGGCCCACTGAACGGATTCGAATAAGGCATGGACTAGCGTTCCATGCAATTTTGCCCCTGAGCTGTCTGGGGTGAATAATTGAGAAACAGTGTGTTTGGTTTCTGTCGTGGAACTGGGTGCTCTACGGGGGAGAATGCGGGGGCGTTCAGACTTATTGAGTTGAAGGCTTGGGTCTTGAGGCGAAGTTTGAGAAACAGAACCTATGGCCTTCTTTTCCCACTCTTTCTCCTGCTTCGGTGTTTGCCAGAGAATAGGAATTGTTGATTTCGGGTCCGTTTTAAAGCCAGCACGTAGCAATGACCCCAAGTTCTGGCCAAAAGAGAATCCACTCTTCGTTTCCTTTAGAGCGGGAACAATCATCTCCAAGTGGTGTTTTGCTCGAGTCATCGCTACATAAAGGACGCACATTTGTTCACGGAAAAGAAATTTCTTCCGCTCCCAATACATTCTTTCCAAGGTCGGGTGAATCGGTACAAGGTCCTTGGGGAGGGAAAATGAAACGGCTTCTAGGTTTCCCCCCGGATTTGATCGCGAAGTAAGGAGAGTGTCGGGCCTTCCTCCTGGAACATCTTCACCGAGCTCGGGAAGAATCACCACATCAAACTCCAAGCCCTTCGATTGGTGAATCGTCATGACCTTGATAGGCGCAGAGTTTGGGTTTTCTACCTTTTTTTTGCGAACGAACTCGACGAAATGAGAACACCGCAAGCTGGCCTTACTTTCATATTGATGGGCAAGGTCGACAAATTGTTGCATTCGTTTGAAATTCCACTTGTCCATTGAGCTTTGGTCGAGTAACCCGAAGATTGTTTCAGCCCATTTCCCATAGCCTTGCTCTTGCACTTCTTTTCGAATCCGCTCAGCGACACAGACAAGTTTGTCGCTGCTCCCCTGTTCTGTGCTCAGCTCGTACTCTTCCCCAAGGAATGAACTTCCAACATGGAATGCGGCCGCCGAGTCCTCCGGGTGGTCGGCGAGATGCAATAGAGCAAGGACAGCGAGAACTGTTTGAGAATCAGTTAGGGGGTTCCCACCTTCCCCGCTTGCGTGGGTTCCTTGGTCTTGTAGTAATTTGATAATTCGGTTTCCAGAGCTTCTTTTCCTCACCAGAATGCCAATTGTGGCAGCAGGATTCTTTTCATGAATCTCTTGAGCCCTCTTAGAAGCAAGCCGGAAAGACATGGCACGACTTCCATCGGCATTACTCGGTTCAGGGTTTTGCCTCAGGACAACCTTTCCTAACATGGAAGTCTTTGCTGAACTATGTGCAGAGAAGGTCTCATCCCAGTCTTTGGCCTCTTCCAGGAAGTGGTCGTTCGAATTAAGAATGACCTCGTTATTGGCTAAATCACCAAAAACTATATTGACTGCATCAAGGATTGCCTGGGATGACCTCCAGGAGACGTCCATGGTTTCTTTTTGAAGGTCCTTTCGTTCTCCGAGCTCTCCCAGCAGGCGAGGCTCACCATCGCGCCACCCATAAATAGATTGTTTGAGGTCCCCAACGCAGAAAATAGATGCGCCCTCTTCTCTTTGAGAAATCACTCGTTCCACGATGGGTTTTAAAACCTGCCATTGCGTGACACTGGTGTCTTGAAATTCGTCCAGCAGTAAATGCTGAATGGTGCGACCAAGCCTAAAGGAGGCATGCTTGTTCTCAGCGAGTTTTTGGGCGTCTGCAAGGGCATTGGGGAAATCCTCAAAGCGGTACGAGGCGCGCCGTTGCTTTAACTCCTGATAAGAATCTCTGAAAAGGGTCGCGAATTCGCAGAGAGCACTGTTCCGCGCATGTAGGTTTCCCAGCAAACTGTTTTGGGCATGAGAGATGAAGGGGCTCATCAGTTCTTTCCATTCGTTCGGGATATCGATGCCGTCAAATTTGTTATCTTGGTCGCGAATTCGTATGACAATTCTATTATTCAAAAACTTCTTCCAAGCATGTTCCGTCAGAAATGAAATAATTTTTTCTTTGTTGCTGCGATAATTTTTTCTAGGGCCACCATTCAGCGTTACTGGGACAGCAACCTCTTCCAGTTTTTCCAGGAGGGTAGAGAAATTAGCCACGTCTAATAAACCCTTCCCCGGCTGGATTGCCTCCCAAGCATCCTTTTCGCTATTTCGCAGAATGTCGAGAGCATTTTTGAATAGCTCCAAAGATTTGTCGTGTACTGAGCGACTGGGGGCCATTCCTGAAAGATGGAAAAGCATGCTGCCCATTCTTTTAGGTTTTGTTTGGGAGAAAAGTTTGGTCAGGGCGTCGGCCCGAAGCCTCTCATCTTCCTCTTCTTCGCAGATTGATAACCCCGTTGGCATCCCAAGTTCCAGCGCGTAGACTTTTGCGGCCTCAACAAAGAATGAGTCCAGAGTTCTTACATTAAAAGAATCTAAGCAGGGGATTAGCTGCGTTAGCAACGATTGGCAGGTCTTTTCGTTGATAATGGTCTCGTCAAAGCAGTCGGTTGCTTTTCGCAAATCGGCTAGTTGTTCTTTGTCATGAATTGCCAAGGAAAGCCAGCTCAATACACGATCCAAGATTTCTCCCGAAGCCTTGCGGGTAAAGGTCGTTGCAAGAATGGCATCAGGGCTTACTCCTTGGAAGAGGAGCTTCAAAAATCTGCCAGCTAGACGGAATGTTTTTCCCGTTCCCGCAGAGGCGAGGATGACCTCGGGAGTCGCAGTCATCGTGGCTCCTCCTTTTTCTCCTCTTCTTCAGCATCAGAAAGAAGGAGGCCCTGCCCGGCGATTCCTGCAAGGATGGGGTTTGTCATGGATTCTCCCCCAGAAGCAAAGGCCCACCCTCCATCTTCATCCAATTCAGATTGAATGGTCTTTACGATATGCGCAGCTTGTTCAGTTGCAGTTTCCCATGGAGTCTCATCATCGAAGCCAAGTTCAAGAAGGGAAGCATCGTCTTCTAGGCGGGGGAGAGGCCAATAGGCAACATCGGGTTTCTCGCCATAGTTGCCCAATTTCTTTGCAATCAAGCGGTAAAGAGGTAATTGGAGATCAACCCAGTGCCCCGCCGTGTTTTTATATGGATTCGCCATTTTGCCTTCACCCGTTTTAAAGTCGATGATTTGGCATTTTCCACTTTCTTGGTGTTGGTCGATTCGGTCGATTTTTCCGCGCAGTCGTATGGGGGTCCCATTTAGGTCGATTTCGATTCCGCCGTCAGGGGTTCCCAACTCAACTTCCACCTGCCTCCAACCAGCAAGCACTCTTTTGGCTTGGGTTTGCGAGAAAACAGCGAGACGTTTCCGCGCAACTTCAATTTGGAGTCTTACTGCTGGCAAAGGATCGTTTCCGAACTGAGAAGCTGACCGGCGATCGAGTATGCGGTCCAATTCATCGGAGATAAGGTTGGCTTCAGGGCAACTTCTGTAATCCTCAAGGTTTCCAAAATCCTCCAGTACGTCATGCACCAAACTGCCAAATTGGAGTGGCCCTAATTCTTGGGCCTCATCATCAATTGTTTTCAAGTTCAGGCGTCTAGCCAAGTAGTATTCGTAGGGAGACCGCAAAAATGCAGAGAAATCCGTTACTCGCATTGAGCTCAATTCAGGAAGAACTTTTCGGCGTGGGAGCTCAAACTCGGAAGTCTTTACTCTGTTTTCATGGAAGGTTGAGGATCCATCTTCTTCCAAAAACCGGTTCAGGCGCTCAGGAATCTCTGCAGGGTTGCAGTGGAACAAAAGACGGCTCGGGCGATAACGATCTCCGTCAACAGATTGCCTTCCGCTAACCAAGTGGAAGCGTCTATTTCCACCCGAAAGAGCGCTAAGTGCATAAGCATCACGTGCGTAACGGGCTTTGTTGCCGGGGAGATTTAATGTCTCTCGAAGCATATTGGGCAAAAAGATATCTGCATGTTTGGACTCGGGGACTTTGCCTTCATTGAATCCACACACCACCACTGCTTTGGCTGGGTCCATTCGGATTTCAAGCCAGCCAACCATTTCCACAAAGGAATTCGGGTTCTTTTTGGGAATGGATTCTCCACCAGCCTGATGCAATAAAAGTCGAATCGTTCCAGGAAGAGATTGAGCGAGCAGGGAGCGAAGCTTAAGGGGGACGTCTAAGAAAGACTCCATTGCTCTTGAAAGAACTCGAATTGCTCCAATTGTTTGATTGTCCTTTGGGACATCTTCGTTGAGTTTTTTCCCGCCCCAAACGGTTTCCAGGAAGGATTGAATGCAAGGAATCCATTCTTCGGGTGTGCGAGTGGCACCTATCTGCTTCTCTGTTAGTTTTAATGAAGAATCAATGGAAGCAATAATGGGTTTTAAGTCCTTGAATTTTTTAGGATGGCCAAGGAGTTTTTTTCCAAAGGAGTAAGGGAAGTGGTCGTTGTGGTAGGTGTCCAGTTCTCCGATGGCCTTCGAGCATGAAAAGGCAGAGCAAAATTCAGGGTGCCGCAATAAGGGGGCTAAATTCCGCTCAAGCCGACCGTCAAGCCAGGAAGCTAGGGCATCTAAGAGCCGCCAAGGGGATGTTTGTTGAATAGGAGTTCCTTCGGCTTGATGTGTCTCCACTCCTTGGGAGTGAAAAGCTTGTTCGAGGAAAGGTTGAACTTTGTCATCTAAAACCGCGACACTGATTTCGTCTGCTGAATATTCTCCGTTCCATTTGGAAAGAGACTGGATGACCAGCTCCGCTTGATCTTGAGGCATATTGGCAATGCTCCAATCCTCGTGCTGTATTGGGATTTGAAATTCTGGGTTGGACCATGCTTCAACTTGAACGCAACCCAATTCGTCAAACATGCGCTCATGTTCGGAAGGGGCAAAGACTAGCGGGGTCACTTGGCTTTGCACAAGTTCAAGCGCAGAGCGTTGAAGCTTGTTGATGTCAGTAATTCCCACAAGGAGAATTTCCCCTCCAATGGAAACGCGTTCCGCTCGAATACTTTTTGCCCGCGCTTCATGGGGGTCGCTAACGCCCAACTCTTCAAGTGTCGCCCGGTAGACTTTTTGCAGTTTTTGAAGAACCTCCCATCGGCGCTCTTCGTTAGAAGTGGGAAGATTTCCATTTTTGAGGACATCACCAAAATCCAACATCTCAGCCGCTAATTCACCATGGAGAGTTCGGAGGATTTGAGCGAGAATTAGCCAAGAAGGTAAATCATCCGGCGCTGGAGGAGTCTTGACAAAAAACTGAATCTCCTTGGCTTTCAGACCCTGAAGAGCTTCAGCCCAAGCCAGAAGTCTGGTCATGTCGCTGGCTCGGGGGAGCTCGGATTCAATCAACAAATCACTCAACTGACCGATAGAAACCAACCTCGGAACCCCATCCCCAGCCTCGGCCTTTAAGGCAAGGCGTTCTTCAAGCCCTCGTGCGGCCCGCTTTCCAGGGAGGGCGAGAGTGAGTTCGCCCAGGGAGCTGCGGCGGTTCTCTAGAATCCAGTCCACCGCAGAGTCCAAAAAAGGGTTCTTCCAACCGAGATAATGACAATTCGAAGCCATGACGGGTCATTTGAAAGTATTCCGCCTAAAAGTTCCAGGAAAAAGTCATTTTCTGGAAAGTATCGGCTACGAATCCCCTAATTAGGGTTTTAAGTGGAAGCCGGAACCGAAAGTGTTTGCGAATCAAGCAACCAGCTTGAGGTGCAGTTGTAATAAGTTTTGCCGGTGCAATTCGTTGGTGACGATTTGGAGAGCATCGTCAAAGCGCTGCCAAACGATATCGGCAAACTGGCCATCGTCTTGAATTGCGCACTGAGGGTTGCGAACTTGAAATGCAAAAGGCCAACCAACCAATTGTAAATCTCCAACTTCTTGGAGAGGGGCGGCCTCGGCGCGGATTAAATCAAAGGGACGGCTAATCCCAGTTTCTTCGCGGACTCCCCGGAGAGCCGCGTGGTCCAGGTCCTCGTTCAGGTGAACGGGGTGAACCACCGGCCTCCAAACCCCGTCATGTTGGGGGTTGGGCTGAAGAAGGAGGTATTCAATCCCGTCATCAGCCACGCGGAATACGAAAACATTGACCTCATGTCGAAGTCCAAGTTCGCCAAATCCGGCAGGGTCTTTGTAAGCATTCATGAGGGGAAGTTGCGGTCTTTTCTATTTCGGGGATTCCGCCTCAGGACTTGAGGGTTCCCAGGAAAAAGGGGCAAAAGTGTCCTAAAATGCCCGGATGGAGCGGTTATCAGCCCTTTGGGAAGAGCTCGTCGCACGCACGGATTACGAGCGCTGCCAGCGGCCGCGCGCCGCCCGCTTCAGCCTCGAAAGCATGGCTGGGCTGTGTGGGCGCTTGGGCTTTGAGCCCTCTTCCAGAGTGGAAGGGTGTTTTGAGGCTCCAGCAAAAGTTATCCACCTTGCAGGCTCTAAAGGGAAAGGCTCTACCGCCCATTTCATGGAGCGAGGTTTGCGCGCGGCTGGTTTTCGAGTCGGTCTGTATACATCTCCTCACTTGGAAACTTGGCGGGAACGCATTCAAGTGAATGGAGAGTGGGTCTCTGAAACTGCTCTTATCTCGGCAATCTCAAAAGTACTCAATGAATCTGATGGCGAGGAGACGTTCTTCGATTTACTAACCGCTGCAGCCTTTGTTTCGTTTCGCGAGGCAGACTGCGATTTTTGGATTCTTGAAACGGGGTTGGGTGGTCGCTTTGACAGTACCAATGTTTTGGCAACCGAAGCTGCTGTGGTGACTTCCATTGAGCTTGAGCACACCGATGTGTTGGGGGATACCCTTGAAGCCATTGCTGCTGAGAAAGCTGGAATCTTGAAATCAACAGCACAATGTTGGAGCGCCTTAGAGCCTCAGCACCCGGCAGTACCTGTCTTGTCGGAGAAATCCGAAAGCTTAGGTCAGAAGTTGATCCACTTATCGAGTGCGGAGCCATTCGCGTTACCAGAGGGCTTCCCTTATGAAGGCGCCATCATGCGCAAAAATTTTCAGCTTGCCCAAGCTGTGCTTTCCGGACTTGGTGTGCCTGTTCATGCCATGCAGCCTCTTCCCCCGGAAGAGTGGGTTTTGCCAGGGCGTTTTGAAGTGCGCCAACTAGATGACGGTCGTGAAGTTGTTTTGGATGTCGCTCACAGCGCAGAATCTCTTGCTGCAACCCTCCAGGCTTTTCGAAAGGCTTGGCCAGATGTAAACCGTGCTGTTCTTTTTGCCCTACGAGATGACAAAATTCCAAGCAGATTAGCTGCGGAGCTTGGGGAGCTCGCCCCAAGACCTGAAGGCGAAGATTGGTTCGTCCTTCCCGCTGGTGACCACCCTCGGTCGGCGAGCCCAGAGTCTCTAGCAGCTCCTTTCAGCGCAACTCCGCTATGCACTATGGAGTTTCCCAAAACGCCAACTGTTTTCCTGGTCACAGGTTCCACCTATCTTGTGGGCGCTTTGCGGCCCCAAACTACCCTCGCTCCTCAGCCAGTATGACCTCATACGAAGACCCCGAAGTTCGTTACACCTACCGAAGCACCCTCGTGGACCAGCTTCGCGCAGAAGGTGAGTTTCAAGTGGGTCGCATTCGTCTCCTCATGCCCCAGTCCTTCGGTTTTTGTTGGGGTGTGGATCGCGCTTTGGCAATGGTGAACGACGCACGCAAAGAGTACCAAGGAAAGCCCATGTGGCTATTGAACTCCATCATTCATAATCCTCGAGTAAATGACGACATGGGTGAGATGGGGATTCAGTTTTTGAAAGGGAAGCAATCCGTTCCAGGGGCTCTCGAGGAATTAAATGAAAGCGATGTTGTGATTGTGCCAGCCTTTTCCGCCATGGTTGAGGAAATGGAAGACCTAAAGAGCCGTGGGGTAAAGGTTGTAGACACAACATGCCCTTGGGTGATTAAACCTCATAAGCGTGCCGAAAAATATGTTCGCGAAGGTTTTACTACTGTTGTGCACGGAACTGTTGGGCATGACGAAACACGCGCAACTTGTTCTTTAGTCCGAAGCCTTGGCGGAGAGTTTGTTATCGTCCATGATATGCGTGAAGCAGAAATTCTGGCCAGGTATCTGGAAGGCACCCTCGATGCGCAGGAGTTACTAAGTGGGCTGCACCCTCAAGCTGTTCGAAAGAATTTCGAGCCAACACCACACCTTCAACGCGTGGGCGTAATCAATCAAACTACTATGCTTGCTAGCGAATCTCGCTCGATCGCGGAGCGTTTGCGGCAGGCTCTCCTGAAGAGATGGGGCGAACAAGAATTAAGCGACCGCTTTCGCGACTTTGACACCATTTGTCAGGCAACGCAAGAGAATCAGGACGCCGCAACGGCGGTTGTGGATTCCAGCCCAGACTTATTTTTGGTTGTGGGCGGATATGACTCTTCAAACACGAGAAACCTTGCAAGGGTGGGGGACGCCGCCGGAGTCCCTGCTTGGCACATCCAAGGCCCGGATTGCATTAGCGTGGATTGCCTTGAATACCGTGAACGACACACCGGGGAAATCAAAACAAAAAAAGACTGGCTACCTGAGGGCCCAATTTCAGTTGCTTTCACCGCTGGCGCTAGCACACCCGATGCCATCTTGGGTCAAGTTGTGGAACGCGTTGTCGCCGTCGCAGGCGAATCCCTTGGCCAGGAAGTTTAGATTAGGCTCACGCCGGGTTTTCTCCAGTACCTCCGTACACGGATTCCAGTTCTTCCATCATCTCTATGTATGAACGATGACGAGAAGCAGGAAGCTCTCCTGTTTCCAGAGCGGAGAGAATTGCACAGTCAGGCTCATTGCGATGAGTGCAATCAGGGAAATGGCACCCGCTTCCAAGAGCAAGCATTTCAGGGTAATGAAGGCGTAGCTCGTGTGGCGGGATTCCCCATGGGCGGAAAACTCGGACACCGGGAGTGTCAATCACAGCGCCTCCCATTTCTAAGGGCCACATGCGGGCAAAGGTAGTCGTATGGCGACCCGACTTGAGAGATGAAGAAACTTCTTTTGTTCTTAGGCCAAGGCCAGGCTCTAAGCAGTTAAGGAGAGAAGATTTTCCAACACCGCTCAATCCGTAAAGAACAGAAATTTTTCCACGGAGGAGATTGGAGAGTTCGGTTATCCCCTCCTCCTTTTCAGCAGACGTGCAGAGAACCGAATACCCTGCATTTTCATAGGTGGCAATGACCTTCTTTATTTTTCCGCGCTTCGCTTTATCCGTTTTGTTGATGACTAAAGCAACGGGAATTCCAGCAAAGCTGGCTGCTACAAGAATTCTGTCAGCCATGATGCTCGAAAAGGAAGGAGTCCCGAATGAGGTTACCAGAACGAGTTTGTCGAAATTGGTTGCCAAGAGCTGCCTTTGAATTTCCTCGCCAGAGGCACGCCGCGCAAAGGTATTTCGGCGCGGGAGGACTTCGTCCACAGCGAGCCCGTCATCCGATTCAGTGAGGCGCACATGGTCTCCCACGGCAACGGGCATGCGATCTTCGGTATTTCCCTCGAATAGGCGCCCGCGAAGAAGGGCGGGCTTAGAGGCATTCAGGTCTTCTGGACGAGCGATATCGCATTGCCGCGCGTCTACGCGGAGGACAATGGCATCAGGGGCAGGGGCTTCGCTCATTCCCGCCTAGTGTAAGGTTTAGAATGCCGCCGTGACTGAAGTCGTTCGCTCCCCACAGAATTCCAAGCTTAAGCTGGCACGGGCTATTCGTGCTTCGAAGGAGCGAGGAAAGCTTCTATTGGAAGGGATTCACCTTTTGGAAGAAGCTCTAGCCGCAGAGGCTCTCATTCACTGGGTCTTGGTTTCCGAAGAAAGACTCGAAGATTCTTCTTGGCAGCCTGTTTTGGAACAAGCTCGTGCCATTGGTGCGGAGGTGGCCTTTTGTGAAGCCAAGTTGCTTTCCGAGGGTTCGGATTTAGATGCCCCACCAGGATTGCTTGCTGTCTGCAACCAACCTGAGTTTGATTTAGAGAGTACTTTAGGTGGTCTTCACGAGGGCGACTATCTCTTGGTGTGTGCAGGAGTTCAAGAGCCAGGCAACACTGGAGCTATTGTTCGGGTTGCCGCTGGCTTGGGCGCTTCGGCTCTGGTTTGCTTGAAAGGTGGAGCTAGTGTTTGGTCGCCAAGAGCACTGCGTGGGGCGAGTGGTACGACTTTTCGACTTCCTGTTTTTGACCGCATTCCGTGGGAGCAATTTTTGCATGCCGCACAAGAGAAAGAAATCCAAATATTGGTTGCAGATGCAGGAGGTGACTCCATTGAAGAACATTCGATTTCAAAAACGAAACCTCGAGCCCTCGTATTAGGAATGGAGGGGAAAGGTATTCCCGAAGAAATTCGTGCCGTAGCCGACCAGGTATTTTCGATTCCTTTAACTCGCGGCGTAGAATCGCTTAATGTCGCTACTGCCGCTGCGATTTTGAGTTGGAACTTGCGATGAAAGCGGTCAGCACCGCTCCACTCGCCGAACGGTTGAGGCCGCAAAGCCTCGACGAAGTCCTCGGTCAAAACCAACTGCTCGGTCCAGATTCCCCTCTTCGCCGCGCTTTTGAAACTGAGGAATGGTCCTCCATGATTTTTTGGGGCCCTCCTGGAACGGGAAAAACGACTCTTGCTCTTCTTATTGCCAAGAAGGCTGATTTGGAGTTCCAGTCTTTTTCGGCAGTCCTGTCAGGTATAAAAGATGTGCGGAATGCGATGGAAGAAGCGAGGCGATTGCGGGAGTCATCCGGTCGGGGAACTCTGTTGTTTGTGGATGAAATTCACCGTTTTAACAAGGCACAACAAGATGCCTTTCTTCCCTTTGTTGAGCGAGGTGATGTTGTTTTGGTCGGAGCCACTACGGAGAATCCGTCCTTTGAAGTTATTGCGCCACTCCTTTCGCGCCTAACTGTTCATATTCTGAAACCATTAGATGAAGAGAATCTGATTTCTTTGTTTAGACGAGCTCTAGAGGACACTTCATTTGGGCTTGGTGCCCGAAAGCACACCTCTACGGATGACCAACTTCTTGCTATTGCCCGTTTTTCCAGTGGGGATGCTCGAAGAGGACTGGTCGCCCTCGAGCACATCGCCCGGCAATCCGATGTTGCTGAACCTCTAAAAGATTCAGCTTTAGAACAAGTTTTTCAAGGTCGGGCTCTTCTTTACGACAAACACGGAGAGAGTCACTTTGACTTAATCTCCGCTCTGCACAAATCCATCCGATCTTCCGACCCTAATGCCGCTCTTTATTGGCTTGTGCGCATGTTGCGCTCCGGAGAGGATCCGTTGTACATCGCTCGCCGATTGGAGAGGATGGCGACAGAGGACATTGGGCTCGCAGACTCCAATGCATTGAAGGTGGCAGTTTCCGCTCGGGATAGTTTTCGCTTTCTTGGTGCCCCAGAAGGCGAGTTGGCGCTCGCCGAATGCGCCATATATTTAGCAAAGGCTAAGAAATCGGATGCTCTTTATAAGGCATTCAAGGAGGTCAGCCAGCTGGTTCAAAAGGGCTACGCTTATCCCGTTCCGATGCATTTGCGTAACGCACCCACAAAACTCATGAAAAAGGCTGGTTGGGCAGAGGGTTACCAGCATGCGCATGACATGCCACAAGGGAAAGTCACGATGAACTGTCTCCCTGAGGAGTTAAAGGACGCAAAATGGTTGAAATGAAATATTTTCCCTTCGCCGCCTTACTCCTTTTACCCAGTTGCCCCTGGGGCTATGAATTCACTGTTTCCGACTACTCAGACGCAACCGCTTGGAAATCTCGCCTCGAAGGGATGGGCTTGGACTCGTGGGGATTTCCTTCGATGCGCATTAATGACCCTGTCGCCATACATATCGTAGATTCCGGTTCAGATGTTCATGATGTCCGATTCGATGGATACCTAGACTTCCCGATTTATGAAACCATTTGGAATAACTACGATGGAAGTTGGATTGTAGATCTTGACCGCTTTAATAATTTGAGAGGTATCTATACACCCCCAAACGCAACATATCCGAACGGAGTTTTTCGCTTTACGAAAGAAGTCGATTGGTTTGATATCTGGGATGGGTATGTCGAAGTTGAGTTTGATTTCACTCTTACACCAAGTGACGGTGATTTGGATTCTTCGACTACTGCAACCTTGGATTGGGACGCTGACCTTTGGTCTTCAGGAAGCCTTTGGGAAAATTCCAAAACGGCAACCCTTGTGGGTTCGGTTACGATTGCAAATAAGCTATAAGTATTGCCTGCAACGCAACCTTAGACCATAGAGAGGCTTTGAAAGCCAGAGCCGCGGAGTGAAAAACCTAGCTTGGAATAACTTTGGAATATTTCCATAAGTTTGGATTCGGGAAACCCAAAAAGAGTGAGCGTGCCTTCGGGCTTGAGCCGACGGCGAAGAAGATTGGAGTCGTTCATATCGGGCTCCCCGTTTCCGCAACCTTGAAGGGCGTAGTGAAAGAATCGACCGTCGGGGACTCCCTCAAGGCGTGAATGGAGTGTTGCCCTTCCGCCGGCAGCCTGGTAAGCCGCGCGGTCATCGGGGTGAAGGACTAAGTCCACTCGAGAGCACCCGAGTGCTTCTGCAATCAGGCCAGTTAAGGCGGCGCCTGGGCCGACAGCCAAAATGCCAAGTCGGTTGCGCTCTTCTAAGGGCAAAGCAGAGAGAGGGGAGATGGCTTGAAGGGCATGAAGGGCGCCGTCTGATTCCCAACGTTCTCGGCAGTCAGCGGCCTCGGCCAATTCAACGGCTATAGATTCTCCGGGCACGGTTTCAGTGCCGCCCCAGCGGAGATGGATGTGGCCAATGGCAATCGATTCTGGGGAGGTCATGCGATTATTTTTGTTTTCAGGAGGGAGGCAACCCAGTCTCTGATTGAATTCCGTACATCTCGGAAGGAGCCAAGAATTTCTTCAGGGCACCTATTGCGAGCCCAATGTTCTGCCATTTGGAAGCGACAGGCATTTTGAGTGCAGAGGAAGAGGATTCTCACGGATTAGATTTTAGGCATTCGTTTGCAGGTCGGCCCTGAAGGTCGAGAAATCTTCGTTCAGCCCGCGGCGCTTGAGCTCCGCTCCAAGGTGCATGTGTGTAAAAAGCTTTTGAAAGCATTCATCGGTACTTGCAGCCATGATGTTGGGTTCTTCCCAATCCTCAGCGCCACCGGGGAGTTCTTGCAAGAAAGGTGCATGACGCTTATCTAAAACTCGACGATCTAAAATAAGAATCCCTCCGGTATCGAATTCGTTCCGCAACAAACGGCCACATCCTTGCCGGAACATAGCAAGTGCTTTTGGTAGATAAATCCGATTTCGCTGACGGCCATATCCCAGACGTGCGGTTTGGGCGAAGTGGTAGTCATCCAAAACACCATATGGGAGTTTGGTCATCACCACATACTCGCAAGTTTCCCCTGGGAAATCGACGCCATACCAAAAAGTGTCCAGACCCAACAAGACGGAATCTGTTTGGGATCGGAATCGCTCAGCAATCTCCTCTTTCGTGAGCCCAGGCATGCCTTGCCACCAGAGCGGAATACCTCGAGCCGCAAACTCTGGTTCTAAACGTTCGCCGACCTGTTGAAGAACCATACGGTTCGTAAACAAGCCCAAAGTTCGCCCACCCGCTCGCTCGCCAAGATAAAGCAATACATCTTGAACATAGTCCATCCACTCCAATTTACGGTTTCCGGAATAACCATAATCTGGGGCATCTTCAGGAACACAAACCAAAGCACTTCGTGGGTCAAAAGTTGGTGGGCCCGCGAAATCATGAACGACTCGACCTTGGCGCACTTCGCGGTCTTCTTCCAAAATATCCAGGCCCAAATATCCCCGCATGGCCTTGAAGCCGCCTCGCAGGCGATTTGTCGCTGAAACGAGGGCCGCACTTTGGAGAGTGGGCAAATAAGTTTCACCTAACCATTTTTGAGGGAGCAGCCACTTCAATGACAGGAGAGGACGCCTTCGTTGGCCATCAAAGACGGCGTCATAAAGGAAGTCATCGCTAAAGTCGCCGGCCCCGTCATTTTCGCCTTCTGCCGGGTCGTCACTTTTGCCTCCCAACCAAAGAAACAAGCCCTCGCGCCAATGGGCAAGGAGCTCAAGGGGCTTTCGGAAAGCCCAACGTAGTCGTGGCGCACTCCGCGAAGGAACGGTTCCCAATTCTTCAATGCATTCTCGAAGACCGCTATCCAACTGGTCTACGGCATTTTTTAGTTTGTTCAACGCAGTGGCCAATTCGTCACCCTTCCCAGTGTCCAGAAAGTCATGCAACAAAAAAGGGCGTTCTTCAGCGGAAAGCTTTTCCCCAAAGTTCTTGCGCCAATCCTGAAATACACGAAGCTCGCGCGTGCATTCCAAGGCTGCTGACTCTAATAATCCAAGGCCTTTGTCTGCCTTTTTAACCGCGCTGCGGAGAGCGTCTGTGGAGTCGCCAGGAGCGAGTTTGTTCATCATGCGGACAAGTCGAACCATGGGAGCGGCGTCCCGCCCACGGTTGCGGGTGAGCTCATCGCACAAGGCAACGACTTCATCAAACTCGATGTCAAATGAAAGAGCAGAGGTTGCGACTTGATGAAGGTGATCACATTCATCAAAAATGATGTGCTGGAAATATTCCGGACGTGCCAGAACGAAAGCATGGTTGGTGACCACGAGATGTGAGCGGTCTGCGCGTAAAGTTCGGATTCCTGCGGCGCAACGCTTGGCGTATCGGCCCACGCAACATTGCGGAATAGAGCGCACCGAGTCCATGGTTCGTCGAGCACTGCGCAAAACTTTGCCAAGGTGGCCCAAAGGAATTCCCGGGTCGATAGGGAATCCGTCCAAATCCGCCGAAGGGTCCTCGCAGTAGTAAAGGGCGAGGCGAAGCCAAGTTACATGAGAGACAGTAGACCCATTTCCGAGGCCGGGGGCGGCATCCCGAATGGCTCGCCCACAAATGTAGTTGGCGCGACCTTTAAGCATGGATATCCGAGGGAGTTGTTCATCCTGGAGCCCGGCTTCTTTGAGAAGGCTCATCGCACGAGGGATTTCCCGAAAGAATGCCTGTTCTTGTAGTGCTCGGGTGTAGGTGGAGACCCCCGTGCGAATATTGTTTCGCGTGGCCCAGAGCATAAGAGGGGCAAGGTAGGCCAGGGTTTTCCCCGTTCCCGTAGGGGCGTCGGCAAGCAAAAAGTCGCCACCCTCAAGGGCCGTGCGAACGGCGTGAGCAAGGGCGCGTTGCCCAGGCCGCTCAGGGCAGGTGTGCTCTTCAGAGCCATTTGCGAAATGCCGAGGGAGTCGATCAAAAAAGGATTCAAGAGTTTGCAGATCTTTAGATTCAAGCTCGCAGTTCTCTTCCTTGCGGAGTTCTAATGGCTCTTGCTCCGCAAAATGAGTTTGGTATTCCTGCAAGAAGTTTGGCTGAATACTACGGAGGG
Organism: Planctomycetes bacterium UBA7888; assembly: GCA_002500505.1. Classification (GTDB taxonomy): domain Bacteria; phylum Planctomycetota; class UBA1135; order UBA1135; family UBA1135; genus UBA7888. Next base: position 44,881 of record DLRM01000041.1, on the reverse strand, counting down.
CACTTGGGGCTTCGAAGGGTGAGTCCTCTAAATCATCTCGTAGGCAGCCATCGGAAAGACTGTGCGCAAAAAGTTGCTCTTCGCCTTCGGGGATTCCACTGAAGTCGCTCGGTTGGTTCAGGAGTCTTGCACAGAGTTCTAGCCAAGAAGCTCCTCCGCTTTCCTCGCCACTCAAGCTCTCCTGGATGTTTTCAAAGCTACGCGCCCAGAGTTGCCTCAGCGCGGGGGTGCGTTGGAAGTGAGCAGAAACGAGAGCCTCGCAAAGTCGGCGAATGTCGGCAGCTCGGGGCTCTCGGGGGGGCTCGGCTCCAAGGAATGCTTTCCAAACACCTTGGAACGAGCGTGCCCCTCGTTGAGGGTGTAAAAAGAGGGCTAGCTGCTCCAAATCCAGAACAGTTGGTGGTTGAGATTCGGGAAGAAGACGATGAAAGCGCGCCAAGAAAGCTTCGCGACCCGAAGCGAGAACCACAAAACGACCCTCGAGTAGAGGCAAGAGTTCGGGGGTCCGAGTTTCAGCAAGCAGAAACTGTGCGGATTCGGGGCCACTGAGCCCTAGCTCTGCAAGTCGTTTGGAGTGTGAACTTTGCGGTTGAAGGTTGGCCCAAGGCCGAAGCCGCTCGGGAGGGATTAGCTCAATCGGAGGCTCTCCATGTGGGTAACTCATGCCCTCAAAAAAGAAAATTTGGTCCCGTGCGGCGTCGGGGCCGGTCGCCCAAACAGCGAGAAAAACGGGGTGGAGGGGGTAGTTCAAGAGTGAAGCCAGTTTTAAGAGAAGAGCTTACATTTTCTGCCTTATGGCTTAATGCTTAGGAGGCAAGTACTTAGGGCGCATTGCGGGGCTTTGGCCGCACCCGAGGACTTGGAGATTCCCTAGAATTGGTGATAATACAGAACCGCACTTGCGGCTCGAACCCGCCAAATAAGTTAATGCTCGAAATCACGGACATCCCAACGGAAGGTTACGAAAGCGTCAAACGCGCAGTAGATACTACTACTGGACTTCACGCCATTATTTCTGTTCATAGCACCGTTCTCGGCCCGGCACTGGGCGGTATGCGATTGTGGGCCTATGAGACGGAGGGCGATGCCATATTCGACGTCCTTCGCCTTTCCAAGGGGATGACCTACAAGGCGGCATGCGCCGGGTTGGATCTTGGCGGTGGAAAGTCGGTCATTGTTGGTGATCCGGCTGCTAAAACAGACGACTTGTTCAAGTCTATGGGTGAGTTTGTAGAGAGCTTTGGCGGCAACTACATCACGGCTGAAGATGTGAACACAAAAGTCGAGGACATGGCCGCAGTGAACTCCAAGACTCAACACGTTGTTGGTTTGGCCGGTAAGTCTGGAAACCCTTCGCCTTACACTGCCTGGGGTTGTTTCATTGGCTTGAGAGCTTGCATGGAAGAGGCCTATGGTTCTTCCGACATAACGGACAAAGTGATTGCGATTGAAGGTGCCGGCTCGGTTGGGTCTGCTTATGCGAAGTTAATCGCTGATGCCGGTGGAAAAGTTGTTGTAGCGGACATTTTTGACGAGTCCGCCCAAAAGGTTGCCGCCGCTACAGGCGGTATTGTTGTGAGTCCCGATGCCATCCGATCAGTTGAATGTGACGTTTACGCTCCTTGCGCTTTGGGTGGTTCCATCAATGATGAAACGATTCCTGGTTTCAAGTCCCGCATCGTTTGTGGTGCAGCGAATAACCAGTTGCTAGAAGATCGCCATGGCAAAGCTTTAAAAGAAGCTGGCATTCTTTATGGTCCTGACTATGTGGTAAATGCTGGTGGGCTCATCAATGTTTATAACGAACTCGGACCTGAAGGTTATGAAGAACAGCGCGCACTCGGAATGATGGACAAGATTTACGACAATCTAAAAGAAATGTTTGCCATTTCAAAAGAAGAAGGAATCTGTGTCGCCCGAGCTGCCGACCGTTTCGGCGAGCGCCGGATTGAGGCTGTGCGCGAAGGCGCTGTGAACTAACCTCTTCGGATTCTCCAATCAGAGAAGGGGCGTTCTTTGGTTCTGGCTAATAATAATGAGGGGCATTGCATGCGTTTTGCAACGGTTGCAGCTGCAGTCAGGCTGACCAGCCCTTTTTGGCTCACCCGCGCTCTCCGCGAACTTTGACGCCCCGTTTTTCTAATAGCCGGACGAGATCCTTTCGGCGGTCACCTTGAATGACAAGTAAATTGTCGACAACAGACCCGCCGGTGCCCAAGGCTTTTTTGAGCTCTTGCAATGTTTTTTGGCGAATGGGTTCCGGGACATCTCTAATCGTGGTGACCACTTTATTACCGGATCGTTTTTCATAAGCCAAAACCACAGATTTTAATTCCGGTTCACAAGGCTTCTTTGAAGTTGGTTCAGGGACACCACTTCCCTTGATACCTAGTTTTGAGAATAGGTCAGAAAATGAGCTTTCTTCCTTTTCAATCATCCTTCCAGTGGGGTGCCCGTAATGATTTCAATGCCATCTTCAAGAATTAGAGCAGTGTGTTCTGCTTGAGAAATCATTACGCCAGGCTTCGGGTCAACGAGGGGTGGGAATGCCATGATAGACCCAACTCGAAGAAGTCTTTGTAGGCTGGACTCCAACTTCTCTCCTCGAAGGGCAGGAGGGAAAGTGCAACGGGCGAAGGGGAGCCCATTCATGCGTTCAATGACTTCCCATACATCACGGTCCACTCCTTTCATCTTGCGTAGGCTTCGGAGGACCATAAAAACTTCGGCGCGGCCTTTGTCGCCAACCGTCCCCTCCCCATCCGTTGCAAAGGGCTCAATCGCAATCACCATCCCGGGTAATAGTTGCGTGTCCCTGTGGCGGTCGGGAGTAGGTGGAATTTGTGGAGCACAGTGCACCTTCCATCGGTCTACGCCATGCCCAGTGAGGTTGTACACGGGGCGAAAGCCGTGGCGGGTAATGGCAGATTCAATCGCCTTGGAAAGTTCCGAAACCATGACACCAGGCCCCGCAAGGCTGAGTGCGTCTTCAAGAGCATCTTGTGAAGCCCGAACAAGTTTGTGGAGAGCGGGGTCTTCGCCGAGATATTTCGTTTCTGCGTTGTCGGAAACCCATCCATCCACTTCGACACCAATATCCACCTTGACCACATCGCCTTCTTGGTAAACCGTCGCATCGTTTGGGGCGGGGCAATAGTGGGCAGCAATGGCATTTCGGCTGGTCTGGGCGGGAAATGCGGGGCCTCCGCCGGAATCACGAATAAAACTTTCCACTTCATCCATAACAGCCCTCAGTGTGACTCCTGGTAGGACTTTGGAAATAGCCAACTCTCTTGCAGAACAAGCAATACGACCAGATAAGCGGAGCTTTTCGAGGGCTTCTAAATCGAGTTTAGGTGCGGATTTTGGGCTCAAAATGGCGGGGGAGGGGGTTTTCCTGTGCTCCATCTTAAGGCGAGGGGGCGCTGTGGCCGAAAAAGGAGTACTCAAGGAGTAATGAACAGATGATTCACATTGAAACAGGACAACGCATCGGACCATACGAGGTCATTGGATTCCTCGGTCGTGGCGCTTTCGCGCAAGTCTTTGCTGCCGAAGATTCCAAAGGGAAAACAATAGCCCTCAAGATTGGCGACGAAAGTGGTGGCGGTCGGTATCTCTCTCGCTTTGGCGAAGTAACTGGTGAGCGCTCGCCCGAGCGCATCAGTCCAGACGAAACACCAGCCGAAGCCCTTTTCTTGGACCCTGTTGAAGGCGGGCAAGCAGAAGTCTTGGATAACCACGAAGTGGACGAACTTCTTCGCGGCGAAGCAAACAAGCTTCGCGCTGCCGAAGGTGAAGGCGTTGTCGCCCTGCGTGAAGTTCTCGAGGTTGAAGGTCGCCCTGTTTTGGCGATGGAACTTCTTAAAGGCTCAACCTTGCGTGAAAAGATTCGTTCCCTTGAAGGCGTCAAGCTTCGCTGGTTAGTGGAAGCGGCTCGAATCGTTGAGCATCATGTTGAGAGTGGCCATTGGGATTGCCATGGCGATTTGAAGCCTGAGAATTTGTTCATTACGGAAAATGATCAAGTCCGGGTTCTGGACCCAGTCCCCTCCAGTGACCGCTCCGATTTCTTGGTCGGAACTCCCCACTACAACCCATTCCTTCGCCATGACTCCAAGGGCGACGCTCAGGCGTTAGCCATCATGGTTTACGAACTGCTTTGTGGTGCCTTGCCTTTCGACCAAGCACCTTGGGAGTTCGCCGGAACAGACGACTCGGCTATCGATTCCGATGAGAGAGAAATGAGTCTTTCCTTCTTCCTGGGTTACCCACGCCCCAGGGAGCTCAATCCACGGGCACCGCGTGAACTCGAACAGGCCGTCTACCTCGCTCTTTGCGATGAAAATTTTGGTCTGAGCGACTTGCGCCGCGCAATGGAGGATTTCCTCCTGCGCTGCTGATTCTTCAGCAAGCTTCCTTTTCCTGATAGTACTTTCTCCCTGGGTACATCCTTGAACATCCCCAAGCGGAGTCGCCCTCGGGCGGCTCTGCATTTTTTCTTTGTGGGGATGTAGAATACTCGGCTGTCATGTCTGAAACCGCCTCAAAGACACTCATCCTTGCCCATAGCCCGGATCCCGACGATGCTTTCATGCACTATGCGCTTGCCAAGAATCATTTGGATACTGGTGATATTCATTTCGAGCATAAATTAGAGGACATCGAGTCTTTGAACCAACGGGCCATGCGCGGTGAATATGAAATTACTGCGGTTTCCATTCACGCATATGCTTTTGTTTCGGACAAGTATTGTCTCCTCAACCACGGCGCCTCCATGGGAGAGGGTTATGGTCCCCGCATTGTCGCCCGGGAAGAATTTGATTTGAGCGACTTGGGCAAGGGTAAGGGCAAGCGACTTGCCATTCCTGGCGAATGGACTTCCGCTCACCTTGCGGCACAAATGAGGATTGGGGCTTACGACTTTGAGGTGGTTGAATTTGACCAAATTCCATTTGCAGTGGAGCGCGGCGAATTCGATGCCGGTCTAATCATCCATGAAGGTCAGCTCACTTTCCAAGACCAAGGTCTAGTTCTTTTGGAAGACCTCGGCGTTTGGTGGGGCAATGAAACTGGTGGTCTTCCACTACCACTTGGCGGCAACACCATTCGCCGTGACTTAGGCGACATGATTCCGCGCGTGTCCGAATACTTGCGCGCCTCAATCGCTTACGGTTTAGAGCACCGCGAGGAAGCTGTTGAATACGCGTTGCAGTTCGGTCGCAATCTTGACCTCAAGTTGGCGGACGAATTTATTGCGATGTATGTCAATGACCGTACTTTGGATTACGGTGATGACGGGCGTGAGTCCATCCGCCTCTTCCTTGACCGTGCCTACAAAGAAGGGCTCATTCCTGAGCCTCCTCAAATTGACTTTGTGAAGTAGGCTAAGCCTCTATTGCTCGAGCCACCACTCGGGGAATTTCTCGTAGTAATTTTTGCCAAAGGCTTTAAGTACAGCCCCCTCAGTCCATTCGGCAGAAGGCTCAAATCGGCCCACCGTAATCCAATTTGCGTCATACTCTTTTTTGAGATTTTTACAGAATTTCTTGAGGCCACCCGGATTCTTTTCGAGCCCATAGATTGCGAAAGCGAAGGCCATGTGCGCCATTTCTTCCCGATAGGTTGTGGCGCGATAAGAGTAAAGATCAAAGAGGGTCGGGCGCACCATCTTGACCATAGGAGGCTCTGTCCCAAATGGGGTATCAGTCCAATCGTATGCTTCGACGACATCATCTGTTCCTGTGACAAACTCTTTTGCGCGCTTTCTCCAGGAGCCGTGAGTCCATTGCCAAATGAAGCCTCCAACATTCCAGTTGCCATACACAGTTCCTGAGACCTTTTCTTCCAGGCCTGTGGCGATTCCCTCTTTCAGCCATAGAGGGAGCTCTCCATAAGCTTTCCGTAGCCAGAGATGGGCAATATTGTGCAGTGCTGAGAGAGTTGGATTCGATTCTTCCTGTGTGGTTTTGTCCTCAAAATAAGCGGTGAAAGGAAGCCGCGGCAACGTAAAGCCGACACTTTCTTTCGCAACCCTTAAGTAGCCCGCAATTCCGGGCGTGGCTTTTGCGGCCTCATCGCAAAGATAACGGTAGTTGGCTCCGTCATGAAGCAAGAAAACAGTTGGTGGAGTTTCCCCTTCGTCTAGAGGGAGCTTGCCTAAGGTTTTTTCTAGAATGCGAACTCCGGTTGAAATATCAGCGAGGACTTTGCTGGCGGCATTCTTGTTGAGATCTGTAATTAAACGAAAGCTGCCCTTTTTGTCTACGAGCGCCAGCAACCCCCTTTCCCCGACAACATTTTCAATTGTTGCAATTGCAGAAGCTCTTCGTGCTCTAGGTCCACCAGCCAACGAAACCGAATCCCAATACTTAATTATTCGAGGGATTGGGTTCCCGTCCAGGGTATTTCTCAAAACTAAGACTTGAGTCGCATCATTAATCCCACATTCATTGTTTGGAGAAAGGAGACGTGAACGTTTAGCGATTAGGGTTAGGGAAAGTGAATACAGAACTTCCGGGGGTTGATTAATGAGCCAAAGGCCGAATGCAAGTCGTTCATAGGCGCGTTTCTGGTCAAACGGCTGATTCACTCCCCCAAAGAGAGATGGAAGTTGAGGCGATTCTGCATTAAGTAGATCTGCGGTTTTTTCTCGCCACGCTGAGTGATAATCGTCTGAGAGTTCCTCCCAACCCTCGCGATTGCTGTAGCCATAAATTTCGCCTACGAGCTCATCCTGTAGCCCATAACTGACCGCTTCTGGAAGCCACGCTGGAAAGGCGGAGAAACGACGAGTGAATTCAAGGTGAACAGCGAAATGCATGAGCTGAACTTCAGGTCTCTTGATTAGTTTGGTGGATTGGTCGTTTCGAACAAGGGCAAAAAGGAGCTCTCGATTGAGCATATTGGGCCACATGCGCCCCTCTTCAATCCACTTTCTTTGATGGTCTTTTTGAAAAGCCCGGTGTAATGCGTCGGCTACTTGGTCTTGTCTTTTAATGGAGCCAGCTAAAACCAAAGTAATTGGGAGAGCTTGTTCCAGCCCAGAATTCCCAAAGCAGGTATCCAGGCGCGCATAGGTTCGGTTAAGGAGGTCGGCGGTTTCCTTGGCAAGGTCTGGTTTTACCGAAGACCAAAGAGTCCATCTTCCAAGAGGGTCAGAAACTTTCTTCCATTTCTCTTGATCAAATTCAAGGTCATTTTCTAAGACATCCTTTGCTGCGGCAGATGCTGAAGTGGCAGAGAATGCCAAGAGGCCACCGACGGCATCACTTTCCTCCAAATCGGAATCGGACGGCTTCCACCGAAAGAAACTGATGCTTCCGTGGTTTGCTCCACCGCTTCCCGCTGCTTTCGGGGCACTAAAAGCCAAAAGGGCACCTTCTTTGGCTATAGCTTGAGAGGGAGTGAGTCCCAAGGGATCCATTCGGTTGAGTCCAACTACAGCATGTCCGGCCTCCCCTCCTTCGTAGAAGCCAGTGAAGTTCATAAGAAGAGCGCCAGACAAAGGGTCAAGGAGGACACAAGTTCCGCCGCTCTCTTTCCCGGGGGCGCCGGCTAACAAGTCAGGACCCCCATTTCGGCTACCCACATCAAGCGGTGCGAGCGAGGAGCCGAGCTTTGCATCGGGTACTGCTCCTTCGATAGTGCGTAGGATGGTTCCGTTTCTTCCCGAATAAATATGAACTTTGCCACAGCCAGGTTCTTCACCATCGGCAAGCGGCTCCCCAATGGCGTAATCAGGAACCCGGTCTCCATCGAGGTCGCCCATGCTACAGAACGCTTTTCCGAATTGGTTGGCGGGATTCCCCTTGATGACATGGATGACATCACCAAAGGCTCCTGAGAGGACTGTGACTTCGCCGGAGCTAAGACTTCCTACAAGGCAGTCTGGGATTTGGTCGCCATCAATGTCCGGAAGAGAGGCTAGGGACTGACCAAACTGGCCTCGCCGATTGGCGCCCTCAATCTCATAGAGCATCTCGCGAGAGCGGCCCGAGAAGGCGCGCACAGCGCCGCACTCATTTCCGGCCTTGCCTCCGAAACCAGGGGAGCCAACGATAAAGTCAAGAGTCCCATCTCCATCTAAATCCCCTGGAACTACGACAGAGGTTCCCATCTTTTCTCCGGCCTGAACGCCTGTGATCTGGTTAAAGGTTTGAGCGCTTTTGCCGTTGACGAAGCGTACACACCCTTGCTCTGGACCCTCCCCGACGATTCCTGGAATCCCCAAAAGAAAGTCCCTCACGCCGTCACCTGTTAAGTCGCCTAATTCCGCAATGGCACTTCCGAGGCGAGCATTTTCGGTTCGACTCATGATGCTGAGGAGTTTTTGACCATCTTTGCTCGAGAAAAGAAAAGCAGCCCCGGCGCCATTTGCTCGGACACCCACTCCCGGAGCCCCAACAAAAAGGTCCGGGAGCTCGTCGCCATCATGGTCGCTCACCCAGGTCATTGAGTAGCCGAGGAGCGATCCAGGGCTAGGGCCGCCAAGGGAATGGAGCGCTTCGACAGTACCAGCGTCTTGCGCGGCCAGGATGAGGAGGAATGGGAGAAGTGGCATCGAGAAAAGGACTCAAGGTCCGATTGAGAAAGAGGATAGCGGAGCTATCTAAGAGGCGTTCAGGACTTTTTTTGGACTTTTTCTGCGAATCTGGGTTCAAAATTGGATTTTGCGCCGATTGTAATGGCTGAGTTGTCTCAAGACGTTTGAACGAAGAATCCTCCTCTCCGCCAATCTTCCATTTACTTCTTAGCGAGAAGTTTTTCATTGGAAAGATTGACCCCGCCATTCAGGCCCTCGGATGGGAAGGGCGTGTACCTGATTGGGATGGGGATTTGCTCGGGCAGTTAACGGCTCCAGGGAGCATAGGTGCCGTCCTAGATTTGGAAGACGAAAACAGAGATAACCTTTTATTAGCCAAGGAGTTACGGGAAAACAAATTGACCGCTAACTTGCCAATTTTGGCTTACAGTTCCCATGAGAGGGAGGATCTTTTGGATGCCGCAAGGGAAATTGGCGTGACCGTTGTGATTCGGAGCACCTTCGCTGCCAACCTTGTGAGGGTTCTAATGGAATTAGTTGGAATGTCCACTCAACAAGAGCCAGGTGACGGAGTAGCCTAGACCATCGCAAGCTCTTGTTTGGAATAGGCTTAGGGGCATTGGCGTGCGAGGGGTAGCCAAGAATATCTTTTTTGGGTAAACTACGGGACCCTTTGTTGGTTTCTAGGCCCCTTTTGGGCAGAAACCTTAACCCTTAGCCCCTAGGTCAGATAAAGCTCATGAGCCCCGTAAAGCTCTACGTCAAAGGCACCTGCAAAACTTGTCAGCGTGCTGTTTCCTACCTTGAGAAGAAAGGCATCGATTTCGAAGCCGTGGACATTCTGAAGACACCCCCGGCCAAGAAATTGCTCGAAAAGGCGGTTGATGCCGAAGATCCGAAGACTGCCTTCAATGCCCGCTCAAAGGGTTTCAAGGAACAAGACATTCCAAATGCCACCTTCAAGACCAAGAAAGAGGTTGTTGATTTGCTCCGGTCGAACCCGGACATGATTCGGCGCCCTCTGTTGGCACGTGGCGAGAAAGCAATTCTTGGCTTCGACGAAGCCGATTACGCAACTTTCCTTCGCTAGGAACTTTCCGTTCCTTTTTCGAGTCCGTCGCCCTTCGGGTTGGCGGACTCGACTTCGTTTGGGTCTTTTAGTAAATGACCTCTTTTAGGTCGTAAACGTTGTATTCGGTGGAGAACTCAGTTTGGATATTGATTAGGCGACCAGTCCCGAAACGCTCTTGATATGTAATGGCCCCGTCAAATTCGCGGCCGTCTTTGAAGACCAACCGGACAGAAGGCTGGAAGCGAGCCTCTTGAAGTTGCTTGATAAGTTCGATGACATCAATTTCGTTATCTTCTGCGCGGCGGACCATTTGAGTGTTTTGGTTTCGGGGGTTGATTAAGAAACAGAGGTGGCGGAACCCTTAAGGGCACCCGAAGCGAGCAAGAGTGAGGACCAAGTCTCGAAGGGGGATTCAGGCCCAGAAGCGAGCGAAGTGAGAGAGTCCAGAGGTTCGAATTCACCAACCATGGCATCGGTTTCGCGAACAGCGACCTCAAATTCAGAGGCATCGAGGCGAAAAACCAATCCCAAGTGAACGGAGCCAACATCGGTCCGGTCATCGTTGAGAATTCCAAGAGGGGTAAGAGGGAGAGGAACATCCGGGAGAAGGAGTTCCTCGTGTAGCTCTCGGTGGCAAGCGTTGGTGAACAATTCGCCACCGTTTTCAGGGTGATCGCAGGGGTTTATGTGTCCCCCAACGCCGATGCTCCGCTTTCCGTGGAGTCGTTTTTCGCCTTGAGTTTGGAGCCGAGTCAAGCAAAAGAGTTCTTCTCCATGCATGACGGCTACATAAGGAATGGGTTGTTTGAATTCTGGGTGGGTCTCCACCCAGCTGCGCTCAATGAAGAAACCTTCTTCGCGAGCTGGTGCAAGAAAACGCTCCTCCAATTCGGCTGGTGCCAAGGGCAACAGGCCGTGAATCTCCTGGTCACCCAGGAGGGTTTTGCGTGGAACAACGTAGACAAACTCCATCCCCTTGTTTTTGTACAGGTATGCGCAAGCCCTTGCAAGCCCTCTTGGCAAGAAATCCCCAACTTGTGGGATAATTGTGGAAAAGTAACACCATGGATGGGGCAAACAGAAGGCAAACATGAACGGTTGTTCAGAATGGCCACATGGCGGCTGTGGGTTTCCATCATTGCCACGACAGCGCATTGCTATAGAGGAAGAGGGGCGGAGAGCCACTCTGTAAGCCGGATCCTGTCCCTCCTTAGAGGGGGTGACCATTTCTCTGGGACTGGCGTTGCCGCTAGCCTCAAACGCTCTACCCGGAGGTTGTAGTGGCGCGGACAACGCCATCCCTCCCTATGTGAACTTTCTTCCAGTGGGGTTTACCCTGCCACGCTTGTTACCAAGCGTGCGGTGAGCTCTTACCTCGCCATTTCACCCTTACCGGCAACCGAGGTTGCTTAGGCGGTTTATTTTCTGTGGCACTTTCCCTAGGGTTTCCCCCGGTGGCCGTTAGCCACCACTGCGTCCTATGAAGCCCGGACTTTCCTCGAGCGGGAATTCCCACGCGCGGTCACCCGAGTGACTCTCCGCCCTAATCGTAGACTCTGACCGAGTTTAGTGGGCCATAAAATAAAATAATTCCGCAACTCCTTTCTTGAAATCATTTGGCTAAACGAAGCTAATCAGATTCTGGCTTAGGGGGTGGCGATAAATTCTCGAAGAAGAACAATGGCAGCAGTGGAGTCCACAATATCCTTCAGGTCCTTCCGCTTCTTTCCCGATGCCTTGAGGAGACGGCGCGCTTCGTGGGAGCTGAACCGTTCATCAATTTCCTCAATTGCAACGGATTCCGGAAGTCTTTCACGGAGTGCGCGCATAAACAGCCTCACTCTTGCACATTGCTCACCCTCATGACCATTGGGCAGGTAGGGCATCCCAACAAGAACCACTTTTGCATCTTTGTCTCCCGCAACCTGTGCCACACTTTCCACAGTTTCTTCAAGCGAAACGCTTGTCACCGCATCAAGAGGCGTAGCGACAATGCGCATGGGGTCTGAGACTGCTAACCCAGTCCGCTTGCCACCATAATCAACCGCGAGAACACGACCCCTCACAGAAGTTGATCCCTTCCAGCTTCTCGGAGGTGGTCTGTGAACAGTTTTACATCCTCGGCTCGGTCTCGCTTGGCAACAAGAACTGCATCCTTCGTTCGCACAACAATTACATCTTCGAGTCCAAGTACGGCAATGGTTTGATCTTCCGATGAATATGCGAGTACGCCGCTGGAGTCTTGTTCAAGTAGCTGGCCTCCGTTCGGAAACACAGCGACATTTCCATCGGAATTTTTTTCGAGTTCATCGTAGAGTGCGCGCCAGGATCCAATGTCGCTCCAATGGAATGGTGTCTCCAAAACTTGAACTCCATTCACCTTCTCCATAATTCCAATATCTACTGGGACAGAAGGGAAGGAAGGGTATTCACGAGCGAGCGTTTCCTTCCACCCGTCGCAAGCCCAGGCTTCCATGAGGCGGTTGAGGCCCCCTGCAAGATCCGGCATATGGATTTCAATTGCATCTAAAATTGTGGAGGCTTTCCATACAAAAATGCCCGAGTTCCACAAGTAGTTCCCATCTCTCAGAAACTCTTCAGCAGTTTGTGGGTCCGGTTTCTCTTTGAAGGAGTCAACTTTGAAACAAGAAACCCCTTCATGTTCCCCAACTTTTTCGGCGCGTTGAATATAGCCATAGCCCGTTGCTGCATGTGTTGGAGGGACACCAAAAGTAACGAATACTCCTTTCTCCTCTGCCGCCGCCGCCCCCGCTCGCAAGGCCCGCTGAAAATCTTCGGGTGGAGAAATCTGGTGATCAGCTGGGAGGAAGGCAAGTATTGCTTCAGGATCCTGTTCCCGAATCACGGCAGATGCGAGCCCGACGCAGGGTGCAGTATTCCGAGCGCACGGCTCCAGCAAAATATTTCCCTCTGGAAGATTCGGGAGTGCGTTGCGCACGCCTTCGGCTTGGGTTTCATTTGTCACAACCCAAATATTTTCATTGGGCACCATAGGGGAGAGCCGATTTGCCGTTTCAGCAATCAGTGGCTCTGAACCAAGGATGGGAAGCAGTTGCTTTGGTCGCCGCTGCCGACTCTCTGGCCAGAATCGTGTGCCTGAACCACCAGCCATGATGATGACATGAAACATAGTCCAATTCTAATCGTGCGTGGCTGGGAATGCCGGAGACTTCCACCAGTCCTCATGTTGGAACCCAGGAATCCAAAGAGGAAAGGGGACTCTTTTCTTGTTTCGTTCCCGGTCCAGTTTTCTGGCCAGTCTCTGGGTTACGATTGGATTTTCCGCCGGACCAATAATGTCCTGTTCTACGAGTGGGTCGAAGAACAAGTCAGAAATGAGCGGAATTCCCCAGCCTAGAAGAGGAACAATCCCACTTCGCACGGTTGCCTTCACATTTAAATAGGAGTCCAATCCAATCCAACCTTTTCCATGCACTTGCAAGAGTTCATGTTTCAAATCGAACTCTTCGAGTCGGATCCTGCCGCGGTGTACATTGGGCCTCGCTCTAAGAGTGAAGTTTCCACTATTGAAGATTGGGGGCCGAACTCCGGCAACAGCCCACATTCGCGAAAGGACAGGAACGGTTCCTAAGACCCCACCATTCACGGACAAATTTGCAATGCCTTTGTAGTCTAGAGGGCTCGGCGATTCGCTTGTAAAATCCAAACGACCACTCATGCTTCCGGCGAGGTCACCCTCTAAATCAAGCTCCTCTCTTAAGCGGGCCAAACTTATGGAGTCCAAGTAAAGTAAAAAAGAAATAGGGGCATTGTTCTGGAGCCCTAATCGCAAGTGACCCTCAGTCTGAACTTCCCCGCTCCCACCTTCCTCAACAAAAGAAGAAGTGCCCACCGTTCCATTGAGCAATTTTCCCTCAAAGGAGTCGAAATGGAGCTCACTTGGCGTAAGCGATAGGTTTCCGCTTGCATCAGAGAAAGAAAATCCAGCAACATTACAGGAAGCATTCTTCAGATGGAGTTCCCCGCCAAACTCTTGGGGATTTTTCCATTCGAAGTTCTGAACTTCAAGAACCCCGAAGCCCTCTTTGAGAACTGGTGCCGCATCCACTCCCATTTCACGAAGGAGCAGACTTCCGTCTAATCGGAAGGAGGACCCATCGGGACTTGAGTTCAAGCGAATCGCTACACCATCAGCGCCGACTCGACCGCGAAGCCCAATTCGCTGAAAGGCTTGCCAAGCATCGGGGCTTAAAAGAGCTGCGAATCGATCCGAGATTTCGATTCCTTTTGGGGAATCCAGGTCCGCCTCCAAGAGGAATCCATCATCCAAGGGTTCCAAGCGGATGTCATGGAGTTCCATATTGCCAGCTACACCCGTGAGGTCGATTTCACCCTGAACGAGAGTCGTGTCCTTGAGTCTAAAGCGACCCCGCAAGGATGCCCCTTCTGAAGGGAGGAGAACTCCTTGCCTAACTTCCAGAGGGTCCAGTTGAATTCGCCCACGGTTCTTCCCGGGTTCCAACAAGTTGAGCTCAGCGACAAGGTGAACGATTCCCGACCAGGCAATCGGTTGGTTCATTTCGGGGTCCAAACCAGCCAGGGCTCGCGCGAAGCGAACTGTTTCGTCCTTCACCTCTAAATTGTTGGCAACAATTGTGCCGAGACCTCGTTCTTCCTGATCAAAATGAAGGAGCTCTCCGGAAACTAGCAGCTCTCCGTTACAACATTGGGCCGATATTTCCGGTGCAGAGAAAAGAAGTTGTTTACCGTCCATTGCAAGGGCGAAATCACCAACCAAATGCTCCCAGTTCGTGTTGGCGGAATCCCAACGCAAGTTCATGCCTCTACCCTCAGTTTCAATGAGAACCTGAGCCTGTGAATCACTTCCAGGCCGACGAACGCCCACGTCAAACCTGGATGGTCCCTCAATCTGAAACCCAGACATACCCTCAGGTAATCCAAGGAAGCCTTCCAGAATACGGCGATCTTCGACAACAGGGGCGAGCCCCTTCTCGGTCACGGCTTTCATGGAGATTGCCGGAAGATTTCCGTTGAGCACGGAGCGTGCTTCGCCCCTTACCAACAAATCTTCGCTACCCAATGCGCGCACCGGTCCCGCAAACTCTGCACTCCCGGGAGCCCAATGAATCCATGCGCCATTCAGCTCAATCGGTATGGGAAGAAAGGAAGGGCGGAGAGTTGTTCCACGCACTTCGCCTTCTAGGTCCACGCGAACGAATTCATCTTCTGCTTTGCGTCGGAGCCGGAGTTTTAAATCTGCCTCCCCGCCGCTTGGTCCACCTAAATCGCGCCAGATTGCGGAAGCTTCAGGTGTCCCGCTCAAAGCGCTCGTGATACGGTTATCCATTTCGAGCCCATTCACATCCAAATCAATTCCCATTTGGACAGGGCCATCTGTGATGAGCACTGTGCCCTCTGCTTGAAGTAGCGCAGAACCCATGCTGCCAGTGGAATGGAAGAGAAGGCGTCGTCCAGTCGCCAAAAAATCTCCAGACAATTGTTGAACGGGGTAGGGGAAGGAGGGGCGGTCCCCATCTTCCTCCAAGAAACCGCGGTACGTGATTCCCAGATTTTGGAAAGGAGCATGGACGAGCCATTGGCCATCGCCATCGCCTCTCCAGTCCCAGGAGATATTTGCTGAAGTTGCGCCATCGAGTTCAAGGGCCTCGAGGACTTCTGCAGTGCCAGGGTCCAGCTGTTGAATCCAATCGATGCGGTCTTTGTCCAAAACAATTGCGTGAGCTTCCCCCTCGAGCCGCGCCGCCCAGTCTTTGTTTTTGTCGCGCCGCATCCAAGCCTCAACTCGCAGTGGAGTTCCCTGCAGGCGGCCCACGGCTTCAAGTTGAATTCCACTTGAAAGAGGCCCCTTGATTGTGATTTCTTCCAACTCCAAGTTCATTGGCGGATCCGTCACCTTCACTGTTGTGTTTTCTAATCGGAGATTTACTTGGGCATCCGAAGAATCTATGTGAGCTTTGAGTTCAAAGGAATCTCCGCGAATTTCGGCTGGTAGTAAATCAAGATGAGTGATTTCAGTGGGGGGACAGTCGATATCCAGGTTCCAGAATTCATTAGCGCGATGCTCGAACCAAGCATGTGCTGCGAAACCATAAGGGGTCGAAAGATTTCCCTGAAGTTGGACACCTTGAGAAGAGCTTTGCCCTAGCGCTTCGAGAATTGTGAAGGAAAGGTCCCCACTCGCAAGGGCTGTTGAAGCCGAAAGGTTTTGAATCGAAACGCGAAGAGACGGCGGCTCACTTTGAGCCTCACGTTCAAGGAAAAGGGGCTCCACAATGGGACGAAGAAGATCCAGGTTTGTTTCTCCATCCTCCAAAAGGATGGCTCGCGGTTCCAGGAAGTGAGCGCTCCAAGGTAGGGTGTCGAAAAAAAGCTTCACTCGACGAATAGTGACAACATTGGAGTCATCTGTATGAACTTGAAGCTCCTTGCCTGCAATTTCGCCAGAGGCCCACCGTAGTTGGAGGGAGTGAGCAGAAAGAACAGAGCCCTCAGGGAGCAAGGTCTGCGCATGTTTCAATAAAGAGGTTGGAATGGGAAGAGGAATCCAGCCGCTTGCCGCAAAAAAGAAACAAAGAAGGGTCGACCGACGAGTCAGGGTTGACCAGGTCATTCGCTCAAACTCAGTTTTGGGGCCTGCGTCTCCGAATCGCTATAGATGCGTTGCACGCGAGAGCCCAGCGAGCAGGTTATTTCGTAGGGAATGGTTCCCGCCGCATCAGCGAGTTCTTGAATCGTGAGGGATTCCTCACCATCTTTTCCAAGAAGAGTGGCGGTGTCTCCAATGTCTACCCCGGGGACATGGCCGACATCAATGGTGCAGTAGTCCATAGATACCGCTCCCACAATGGGGCAGCGTACGCCTTGCACCAGTGCCCATCCACGCCCTTGCGCACCAAGGCGATAGGGGAGCCCATCGTTGTAACCAATGGGAAGAACTGCGAGGCGAGTGGGCCGAGGGCTTTTCCATAGGCCTCCATAACCCACTGAAGCGCTGGCGGGGACATCTTTCAGAAAGACGACCTGTGCATGAAGGGATAACACCGGTTCCAAGCGCAAGTCTGTGTCGAGAGAGAGGGGGAGTACTCCATAGAGAGCGATTCCGGGACGGACTGCGTTGCCAAAAGGTGGGCTACCCGTAAAAATCGCTGCTGAGTTTGCAGAGTGAATGCATGGAATGGGAACCTGCGCATCTTGAAGTTCTGCAACGGTGTTTTTGAATTGAGTTTCTTGTTCTCGGGTCGTTGTGGAGCGGAAGCCATTTGGGGAAGCATGATGAGTCATAAGTCCACGCAACTCGAGGAAAGGCTCGGCCACAACTGCGCGAGCAACACGAAGGGCGGCTTCGGGCAAAACACCAAGGCGAGTCATTCCAGTATCCACCTTCAAGTGCACTCCAAGTGGTTTTCCAGACTTTCGCGCCATTTCAGCGAGCGTGAGGGCGCGACTCTCGGAATGTAGACCAACCTCGATATCGTGTTCCAACAGATCGGGGATTTCCGAATCAATGGCCGTGCCAAGAACGAGAAGGGGGGTTTCAATCCCAGCTTCTCGAAGCTCAAGGGCTTCGCCACTATCTCCAACACCTAATCGCGCCGCACAAAGCTCTTGGCATATCTTGGCCATTTGCCTTGCGCCATGACCATAGGCATTGGCCTTAAGAACGGGCCACACTTCCGCCTCGCCGACCAGCTTTTGAATGAGCTGTAAATTTTTTCGGAAGGCGTTAAGGTGAATGCCCGCCCAGGCGCGGTGCCGCGAAGTCATTTGGAGAGGATATCCCCTTAGTTAGTCTGAGTTCCAGAAATCAGCGGCGACCGAGCCCTAAGAGGCCCTCTTCGCGAAGAACCCTGCGGGTTGCTTCCTGGATTAACTCGAAAGGGTACTCAGGGACTTCGGGTTCTATGCCCTCTTTTTCCCATAGCTTTTGAATCCTTTCGAAGAAGACTTCACGAGTCTCACATTGCGAGATGAGCTTCCGCATTCGATCCGGAGACCACTCCATGAGGCCCCAGGCCCGGTCGAGCACTTTCTCTAGTCCTGTGTAGCGCCATGGGAGAGAGAGGGTGGAATCTAATCGAGAAGCAATGGCTATGCGCAGGCTTTGGTACTCTCGCCAATCTTGGAATGAGGACTCAATTCGGGCATAAATGGGGTCGTGGTCACTGGCGCTAATGGGAGATTGATAACTATTGTCTTTTCCAACAGTACGGAGCCAAGCAATAGCCTCGGCATCAGAAACTTCAAACTCAGCTCCACTGTCCCAAACATCAGAGAGGCGAATTCCAGAATAAATGCGACCATCACGGTCTCGATAGTGGTTGGCAAAGTAAAACGCTTGGGGGTCCCTTTTGTTTTGATCGTCAATTCGAGCCACAGCAAGGGAGCCCACACGGCCATCTTTTGGCCATTCTCCCTCAAGAAGTTCGGTCAATAGTTGAGCTGGAGTTGGCGGAGTCAGTGGCTTTCGGAGAGCATTGTTGCCAAAGTCATATTCCCAACGAAGCTCTCTTTGAGGAAGATCTTCTGCGGAGAAGAACTTTTTTTTCGCCTTTTTCCAAGTTGTTGATTTTGGTCCCAGAATGCGGGTTTTGAGCTTAAGGGCGGGTGCGTAAGTGTTTGCATCCCAGGCGAGATTCGGGTTGGCCTCAAGGGTCGGCAATTCTGCACGCTTAGACCAATCTTCCAATTCCTGTAATGCTTGAAGACGCACATTTTCTTGCTGAAGTGCCTCTAGCCACGCTCTTTTAGCGATTCTAGCCTGCTCTTCCGGTGGAAACCACTCCAACCGTTCGAGCACCTTGACTGTCGTTGGGCTCAGTTTTGGCTTAGCTTCTCCGATATCTTGAGCAGGCAATTGCAAAGTAAAACATCCCAACAAGAGAAGGATGGTTGCGGTGAGAGAGAATCGCATGAGTGAAGGATTTTGCCTTAAATTGGGAAATAAAGCCAGAATTATAGGTTTTAGATTTGACCTGGAGCATTCAACAAGTCAGAATCTCCGCCGTTGCAGTCGTTGACTGCTGTTCCAATTCTCCTTTAAACCGTCGGTCTCACCGACTCAGCAAAGAAAAACATGGCACCTAAGAAGAAAACCAAAAAGAAGGCTACCAAAAAGAAGGCCGCTAAGAAAGTAACCCGGAAGACCGCCAAGCGGAATACCACCAAGAAAGGCAAGAAGGCTTCTAAGAAAGCTCTCGACTTAATCATCTCCAAGAGCCGCACCAAGAACGCAGTAAATACCTGTAATGTTTCTGGTGATTTCTACGGTGCATTGGATGCCTACGTGCGTGAAGCCATCGCCGGTGCCGAATCTCGCGCAACCGCGAACAACCGCAAGACCCTTCGCCCACAGGATCTCTAAGCCTGCTCCGGTCTCAACAACGGTGCATTCCCAAAAGGGATGCACCGTTGTTTTATGCCCGTAAATAAAGGGGCTCAGGGGGAAGAACAGAGCTCACTTGAAGAAGATGCCTTGCTTTAGATTTAAGGGGGAAGGTCTCCGCTTGAGTTTTACAAGGAGTGCCGTCGCTCAAAAGGATAGCTGAATCAGGGACGCACGCTTCAAGTTCTGAAGCTTGTATTACGCGAGGCTCTTGAATGAGTTCTGTTCCAGTTTCTGTTCTCCGATAGCTCGCGTGATAGAACTCTTTACGGTAGGCATCGATGAGAATGTGAACCGTGGAACCTGGCATTGTTTCCATGGCCGCTGCTTCAAAACTGCAGGCACCATCTACTGGAATCCCAAGCGCCCATGAGAGGGTTCGTGCAACAGAGCAAGCGATTCGGAGGCCGGTATAAGAACCTGGGCCCACGCCCACAATGATTTTCCCTAATGAGCCTTTGGGGCAATTTGCCTTTTCGAGCAAAGCGTCAATCGAAGGAACTAATGCTTTCCCGCGTTGACCATCCATGTCCGACTCGAAGATGGTTTCGCTCCACGAGAGGGCCAGAGAGGGGGAATCCCCCGAAGCTTCAATGGCAAGAGTGGCGCTTTGCTCGGACATTGCCGGATTTAAGTTTTGTCAAGGATGCCATCTTCTTCGGCGGCTGAGTGAAGGCGCTCTAAGACACTTTGGACAAGTTCATCATTTTCTGCCTCTGCCATGAGCCTGAGTTTGAGTTCTGTTCCAGAGAATCGAACCACGGTGCGCCCGCGTCCCTCAAGTTCAGAATCAACTGCACTCATTTCTGAAGAAAGTCGGGATAGCTCTTCGAGGGGCACTCTTTTCGTTGCTGGTAGGTTCCACAAATCTTGTGGCATATCTGTGTACCCTTTGGCAAATTCTTCGGGGGGGATATCCAGTTTCTGAAGCGAAGACAACACGCGCAAGAGAGTGTAGAGGCCATCGCCACGAAATCCGTGCTCACTCCCAAACAATATGTGGCCCGATTTTTCACCACCTAAGTTCCAATTGTTCTCACGTAGAGCAGCAGCTACATGTCTATCGCCTACTGGAGTTCGGTGCAGTTTTGCGCCACAATCTTTGACCCAATTTTCGAGCGCAAGGTTGCTCATAACCGTTGCAACTACAGTTGAATCTGCGAGTTCACCTGACTTTGTCATCAACGAGCAGAGTCCTGCAAGAATGGCGTCACCGTCCAAGATGCGTCCCGCGGCATCGACAAAAATTCCACGGTCACCATCTCCGTCGAGGCATAGACCAAAACAGCAGCTTTCCTGCTTTACGAGAGCGGCGAGAACTTCGGGGTGGAGGGCGCCGCAATCCTGATTGATATTCATTCCATCGGGCCGGTCATGGGTCGCCACAACTTCAGCACCAAAGGCCTTTAAAACACGAGGGCCTACTTGGGAGCAAGCACCATTGGCGCAATCTAGGGCGACCTTCCAATTCGTAAGATCCAGTTCGGGGAAGGCATCGTTTCGAAGCCACGCAACATAGTCTCCAAGCATTCCTTTGGTGCGGCGACATTCCCCACCGCCCGCGGCAGGAAGCTCCTCCAAAGAGAGTAGAGCTTCTTCGAGTTTGGTTTCCTCGGCATCTGGCATCTTGGAACCATCCGCAGAGAGCAATTTGATTCCATTGTCTTTTGCTGGATTGTGGGACGCAGAAACGACTACGCCAGAGGTATAGGGACCTTGTGCAGTCAAGAAAGCTATTCCAGGAGTAGGTGCGAGTCCAACCACATCTGCATGAATCCCGCCAGCATTGAGGCCTTCAACCATGGCGGCGGCAATGGTTTCGCCACTCTCACGCCCATCATGTCCAAGGAGAACATGATCTCCTTGGGCGAGCTGCTGTGCGAGAGCTAGGCCGAGTCGCTTGAGGGTGGGCATGGTGAGGGGCTCTTCGCCCGCAACTCCACGCATTCCATCGGTTCCAAAAAGTTTTTGGGTCACTGTTGATTGGCAGCCCGAGTCATACGGACCTTTGCTTCGGAGTCCTGTTCGGGGCGGACTCTCAAAGTACGGAGGAGAAGTTCTTCCAACTTACGATCTTCGATGTCCACAAGTGTCCAGTGAATAGGAAGGTCGTATTCCTGAGCGGATGCTGGCAGTTCCGGAAGAGAAATGAATAATCGAAGGTGTCGCTGAACCCAAGCTTCAGAGAATTCAATCCCAACGAGGTCGGGGTGATAACTCAGCTCAGCAATCCAAGTTCGGGCAGTGTAGTGGGGTTCCCAAAGACCTTCAGGGGCCGAGCCGAGGGTTTGAATTTGATCGCGCACAAAAGCAACAGGCTCGAGGCTCTTCAATCGAACGGGCAGTGTGGCTTCGACAAATTCAGGTGTCATCGTCATTCCACTTTGCGACTGAGAAGGGTGAAGGGCTAACCGATGCTGCACATCTCCACGCGCACCCTCAATCTTTAAAGCTTCGAGAATGCTCGGTGGTGGAGTAGAGCCCTGTTGCCAGAGTTGGATTCTTTGGACAAGCTCGTCCACTTTTCTGGAGGGGCCCTGCAGAACGATATACGAAGTGGAAAGTGTGAGGTGCTCTAGAAGTTCACGATGGCCGTCAGCTGGGTCGCCCTCGACTTGAACCATCTCAGGTTGAATGTCCACCTTGATTTCAACACGGCGGTCAAAGCGAAGGTTGAGGACGTGTTGGCTAGAGCCAACGGGCGCAAGAAGAGCGCGTGCATCATCGGGACGTCTCCAGCGCAGGTCCGAAGCTTTGACTTCGATGAAATTAGATTGGCCTGAGGTTCCAGCAACATTGAAGCTTGTATTGGCGTCAAAGTGTGCGGCGGGTTCAGATTCCAAAAACTGATCCAAGCGGGATCGGGCACCCTTGAACCAGAAACGGACTTCTGTGCCGGGGGTTGGGGAGGCTAATTGCCAACCGTCAGGAGGATGAATTTCTAAGGTTCCAGGCTCAGGAAGCCCTGTGGATTGAGTCTCTCGAACAAGAAAGGGGACATCTGCTTGAACGGTAATCTGTTTGTTGACCAACCACCAAACAGTGCATGCCAGAATGAGGGCAAGTGTCTTTCGGCCCATGTCATGAAGGAAAAAACGGCGAATGCGTTTCATGCTGGGAGTTCCTCCTCCTTTTCATCTAGGGGCGCTTCTTTTTTGATCGGCGCTTCCGTTAGAAGTAGCTCATTGAGCTTATCCTCAAGTTGGTCGTGTGGAATGGGGCGGTGGAGGATTCCTGCAGAGCAAATAGAAACTTGGCCTGTTTCTTCAGAGACCACCAAAGTAATGGCATCGGTTTCTTCCGAAAGGCCTAGTGCGGCACGGTGGCGCGTGCCAAGTCGCCCCAACTCCTTTCCAGCGTCAGCAAGGGGTAACAGGCATGCGGCAGAAATAATTTCATCGTTTCGGATTACAACCGCACCATCGTGGAGCGGGCTTCCCGGAAAGAAAATGGTTTCCAACAAAATAGAGGAAACGGGCGCGTCCACATTTACCGCATTTTCGCGATAGGGAGCAAGTGAAACTTCGCGCTCAAAGGCAATCAGGGCGCCAATGCGCTCCTTGGCCATGCGTTGGGCAGCCATCACAATCATGGGAAGTGTTTGTTCGACTACGGTGTCGGAACGGAGAAAACGAAACATGCCCGCACGTCCGAATCGAGAAATCCCTTGACGAAGTTCAGGTTGAAACAAAATAAACAGAATCAAAACCACATAAGGAACAATTTGTTTGAGCAAATGACCCAAAACCGGAACACCGGGATAAAAACTCAACACATAAAAGGTCAAGAAAGTGAAAACGAAAAAGACGGCAAGGCCACGCAAGATTCCAAAGCCTCGCGTGCTTCGGAGGAAGCGCAAGACACCATAGAAGACTGCCGTCAGGGAAATGATTTCGATAACCATCCCAAGTTCGCTCTTCCCAAAGGCGAGGAGGGGCATCATTGGGCGACTCCTTGTGCATGCGTGGCACAAGCCCATGCCGTTTGCGTGGCATCCCAGGGATCCCCAGCGTCGTGGAGACGAAGGATGGATGCACCTTTAGCCGCTGACACAGCCGCAGCTCCAGCCGTTCCACCCTCTCGGTTTTCAGGGGACACATCTCCGAGTGGGATGGACAGGAAGGATTTTCGAGAAGGTCCCGAAAGGAGGGGAAAGCCCAATGCCCGGAAGGAATCAAAGCGACCCAGGAGTTCCAAACTTTGCTCTGCAGTTTTTGCGAAACCAATTCCAGGGTCGAGTACCAACTTTTCAGGGGCAATTTCCGCGCGTATAGCCTTCGCGGCTCGTCTTGCGAGGCCGTCTAGAACTTCTCCAAGGAGAAAGGAATAGTCACAGTGTTGGCGCATGTCGGCTGGGGTCCCCTTCATGTGCATGAGCACTAAATCACAACCATGGTGGGCAACAACCCCACCCATAGCCGGATCTTCCAGGGAGCTTACGTCGTTCATCATATGTGCGCCGGCCAAAAGAACCGCCTCTGCCACCGCAGCAGAACGAGTGTCCACGGATAGCTGGACATCAAAACCTCGAAGAAGGTCCATGGCGGGCAAAAGGCGCTCGATTTGTTGGGTTGCGGGCACGGCTTTTGCTCCAGGGCGAGTGCTCTCTGCTCCAAGATCCAACCAAGTCGCCCCAGCTTCGCAGGCTTTTTGGGCGGTGGAAAGGAGTTGAGCCGAATCGAGGTGTTTTCCGCCATCACTGAAGGAATCTTCCGTGAGATTCAGCACAACCATAAGCTGAGGTTTGGCGAGTGGAGCGCTGAGGGCATCCATCCCTGCGGCAACGCGAAGACCAATCCAGTTGGCTCGAACAGAAGGGTCTTCCACATCTCCGGCAGCGAGAGCAGGGTCGGGCGCGAGGGCGGGGCTAGGAAAGTAAGACCAAGAACCGTCCGGGAGTGGTCCGTTCACCAAGAGACCAAGCTCTCGCAAAATTTCCATGCACTCTTCCGATTGGGGGGCAGGCCCTCTCCACCAACCCTTGCCCAATGGGCAGGCATGGTGCGGATGTTCGAAGTGCGGGAGCGTCCAGGGGTCCATGAGACCCAAGCAGTCTAATCTTCTTGCGCTGGAACGGGTGGCGGAGGTTCTTGAGGGCGCAAGTCTTTGGGAGTAACCGAACCAGCGATGAGTTTCTCGACCTCCTCGCCAGAAACCGTTTCATGCATCAAAAGAGCTTCGGTGACTCTTTCAATGGCTTCTTTGTTCGCCATGAGAGTATTGCGTGCGATGGTTTGGGCCGTTGCGAGGAAGCGCCGTATTTCTTCGTCAATCTCCCGAACCGTTTCCTCGGAGTGATCTTTGCCAACCATGAATTCCGTACCCAAAAATTCCGAACCACTTCGCTCAGCCAAGTTGACGGGGCCGATGACCTCAGACATTCCCCATTCGGTCACCATCATTTTCGCCATTTGAGTTGCACGACTAATATCGCTGGATGCGCCAGCAGTGATGTCGTCACAAAATAGCTCTTCTGCCACGCGTCCACCGTATAGGACGGCAAGCTCAGCTTCGATCTGTTTCTTAGAGAGATGGAGTCGGTCTTTTTCGGGCAACATCATCGTGGAGCCCAGTGCCATGCCACGGGGAATGATGGTGACTTTATGCAAGGGCTCGGTGTTTTCTAGCAAGACATTTACAACAGCATGTCCGGCTTCGTGATATGCCGTAATGCGCTTGTCCTCGGGTTCTAGAACTCGTGAGCGTTTTTCTCGACCAAATCGAACCTTGTCGCGGGCTTCTTCAAAATCCTCTTGGGTCACGGTTTCTCGGTCCGCCATCGCAGCATTGATTGCGGCCTCGTTGACCAATGCAGCAATTTCTGCGCCTGAGAAACCTGGTGTGCCGCGGGCCACTTCACCGAGGTCCACGGAAGGGTCCAAGGTGACGTTAGCTGCGTGAACACCAAGGATGGCCGCACGCCCCGCAACATCGGGGAGATCAATCCTGATTTCGCGGTCGAAGCGACCAGGACGAAGGAGCGCAGGATCAAGCACATCTGGCCGGTTTGTTGCTGCCATCAAAATGATGCCGTCATCGGTACCAAATCCATCCATTTCCACAAGAATGGCGTTGAGTGTTTGCTCTCTCTCATCGTGACCGCCGCCCATTCCAGACCCGCGTTTGCGGCCGACAGCATCGATTTCGTCCAAGAAAACAATGCATGGGGCGGAACTGCGGGCTTGTTTAAACAAGTCGCGTACGCGGCTTGCTCCAATCCCAACAAACATCTCAACGAAGTCGGACCCACTGATGGAAAGGAAAGGAACTTCCGCTTCTCCTGCAATGGCTTTGGCGAGCAGGGTTTTCCCTGTTCCGGGAGGGCCCACCAGGAGGACACCGCGAGGGATTCGTCCCCCTAACTTCTTGAACTTGTCCGGGCTCTTTAGGAACTGAATAATCTCCTCGACTTCTTCTTTAGCTTCATCAATGCCCGCAACATCCTTGAAAGTCGTTTGAGTGTCACTTTCTTTATTGTGAAGCTTGGCACGGGAGCGCCCAAAAGACATCATGCCCTGGCCTTGGCCGCGCATTTGGCGGGCAAACAAAAACCAAAAAAGGCCAATGAGGAGAAGGATAGGGCCAAAGGTGGAAAAGAAGTAAAGGAGAGTAGAGTTGTGCTCCTCCGTAACGAGGCCTTTAGCTAAATCAAAGCTGAGCCCTTCTTCCATGGAAGCGTTTTGAGCGAGTAGTGTTCTGGAGAGAGCTGCAAAGTTGGCATCCCCATTGGCTCCTACAATCTCGGAATAGTGAAGGCCGTTGGAGTCGGCCCAATCCACAAAAAAGCGATAAGAAGTTTTTGTTTCGCCGCCTAAGTTGTCAGAGTCAAGGGGTTCGACGAGGCGAATAGGATACCCCTTCAGAAGTTGAATCTCTTCTGAGGCGATTTTGTCGTTCAATTCTTTTTCGCCAAGAGTGGATTCCAACTCCTTTGCATTGAGTTCGCGCACGCGGTCCTTGACATCGGCGGTGTCTGGAAGCGTAACTGCGACACGAACAGGTCTCCCATTCTCACCAGTTTCGGTGAGCATAGCCGAAATTTTGGAGGGGCTATTGATCTCAGGGCTCTCGAGTTGGTCGCTGTAGAGTCGATACCAGAACTCATCTTCAGAAATAGTGCGAGCGGGGGTGTCCGATCCATAAAGGATGAGCAAGAGGAGCAACATGCTGCTGATAAGCAAAACGGGGCCAATGTTCCGTTTGGCGTTTTGCTTTTCGGGGTTCTGGTTGCTTTCGGGGTTCTGGTTGTCCATTTTTCTAGTTAGCCGCGGAGTCAAGACCCGCATGTACCTTGATTACGACCGACTCGGCCATCCAATCGAGGATTTCTTCAATTGCTTGAATTTCGTCTTCATCTCCAGAGGGAAGGTATTCAAGGGTTTGCTCTAATGTGCCACCCGCAACTGAGTCTCCTTGAGAGTCAGTGAGAGTCCATTGCAACACCACGGTTGCGGTCCCAATGATGGCGCCTCCCGTTCGGCCTCGTACTGGGGCACCGCGATAAACTTCTTTTAAGGAGCTTTGGAGGACAAGGTCGGGGTTCTGGTTGCTGAAGCGAAGCTGAAGAAGTTGCTGGAGATTTGAGCGAACCGCTTCCGTGAATTGGACTTCCACCCCGCGCCAGCGAGTCGAGTTCTCCGTGGGGGGGACGAGGATGGTTGCACCACCTCCAACACCGGGCTGGAGAAGTGTGTAACCGCAAGATGAGCAAGTGGCGGTTAGTCCGAGAAGAAGAATGACGCGAATCACGATGAAGAATCGGTTTCCTCTCCAGGCAAGGCCCCATCATCCGGGGGAAGTTCTTCCAAGCGAGCTCGAGCTTCTTGAATGGCATCTTCAAATTTAAGCGCAAGAGCGGCCTTGTAATGAAGTCGTGCTCCTCGGGTATTGTCGATGGTTTTATAAAAGTCACCAATCAAGATTTCACGCTTCGCCAAAGTGGCTCGAAGAACATAAATAGCGTTGGTAGCCGAATCTTTGTGAATCCCATTTGGCCATCCACGCAAATATTGCTGGAACTGATTGATGGTCAACTCAATCAGTTCGCCATCACACTCTGGACCATGAATGACTTCATATCCACACAGGCCAATACGAAACGTTGCAAGGTCTGAGTATTCGGATGTCGGGTGATAGCGCAAGAGACCCAAGTACTCCAACTTGGCTTCGTCAAAGTCTCGAGAGTCAAAAAGGTAGTTTGCTGCAGCCACTCTTGCGCGAGGAGCAAAAGGGCTATTGGGTGCCCACGCGGCTAGGTTTTGGAGAGTGACGACACCTCGATACCGGTCCGAAAAAATACCCAGAGCTTTTCGTTTTCCTTCTAGGAGTGCCAAGGCCATGTAGTAAAGGCGTTCCTCGACAACTTCGGAAGTACCCGCAGCACCGCCGTACAAAAGATAGGCTTCGTAGCGGAGGATTGCTTGATCCCAATCTTCCTTAAAGTAGGCAATATCACCGACAAGAAGGTTGAAAGCAATCTGGGAGCTTCGATCAAAGTCAGTGTCTTCAAGGCGGTAGACCGAAGACCAAACTTTTGAAACTCTGGACTTGTCGGCGCTTTCAAGAGCAGCAAGGAACTCCGAATGCGAGAGCTCGACGTGGGGAACTCTTTCAGATTGTTCGCTCCCTTCCAGTGTGGTTCGGTTTTGAATCTGAATCTCCGAACCCGTCAATATGTGATTTCGCAGCTGATCCAATTCGCTAGCACCGTAAGGCTGGAGGATTTGCTGAGCACAAGACAATAAGCCAAGGGTCAGGAGGAGGGTAGTGGGGCGGAAGAATCTCAACGGTTCAGGGCAGCTTGGCGATGGCGTAAAGCATTCCAAGCTCGGGGTGGTCTTTCCAGGTGGAAGTGGAGGAACTCGCCCAAGATTGTAAAGGCTTCCTCCAAGAGAGCAGGGTCAGCTTCCTCAGCAGCGGCCGGCTCTTGAGGACACTCAAGGAGAAGGGTCCTCAAAGCGTGGCTCATGAGTCGCGAGTGTCCCTCCGGGCGGGGTGTATTAGGGGGAAGCACCCCACCGGCTTCGTGGTGAAACCAAAGAGCGTCTGTTGTCTCTGGCTCCACCTTTAATTGAGGGTCAAGGCCTAAGTGGGAGAGAGCTTCCAAGAGGCCAGAACATAGGAGGCCATCCAAGTCGAATCCTTGATGAATTGCTTGGAGGGTACGAAGTAAAAAACGAAAGACAGGGCCGGAATCTTGTCCGGGAGGGGCAGCAAGTTCAGCGAGCTCTCCGAACAGGCCTGCAGCGGCTAGTTTTTCAGGGCTTTCAGACAGTCCAGACATTCGGTCCAGAAGCCGACATCGGTAAAGCTGCTGAAAGTCAGAGTTTGGGGGACCACCCATGTCCACCTCAACAAGGGCCCAAGTGTCCAGAACGCCCATGCTTCCACTTGTTGCCTTGTAAACACCCTTTGCTCTCAGGGTAATCGTTCCATGGCCTGGGGTGAGAATCCGGAGGGCGAGCGAACTTTCCGACCATGGCCAGCGACGGAGAACGATGGCCGGCGTGGTCTGCCTTTTCATGAGAGTGAATCGTCGCTTGTTTGACTTGTTCTTAAGATTCGGACCTTTCGGATTCGCCGGTCGTCCACCTCCAACACTTGGAAGGAGAGGTCATCCAGGCGAAGCGTCTGGTTTGTCTTAGGAATACAACCAAGTCGATCAAAGAGAAGTCCTGCAAGGGTGTCGAAGTCTTCATCTTCAGGGAGGTTGCAGGCAAATTCTTCATTGAGGTCGGCAAGACCAAAGCGGCCATCCACGCAGAGTTCGTCGGGTCCGATTTTTTCAAAGAAGAGAGACTCATCTTCGGGGTCGTGTTCGTCTTCGATTTCCCCGACAATCTCTTCCATGAGGTCCTCCATGGACACCACGCCCGCAGTACCGCCGTACTCGTCTACAACAACGGCAAGATGTGTGCGGCGGCGGCGAAGTTCTTCAAAGAGAGCGGGGACACGCATCGTTTCTGGAACGAAATAAGGTTTCCGCATTTGGGATTTGACCAACAATTCGCTTGGGTTTGCGTGCTTTTCAAAAAGCTCTAGGGAATCTTTGATGTAATAAACGCCGCAAATGTGATCAACGTCCTCTTCGTAAACCAAGATTCTGGAGTGTCCGTCCTCTCGAGAAATGCGAAGAGCCTCCTCAATATTGGAGTCAGCAGAAATGGCAGTGAGGTCCGTGCGAGGAGTCATCACTTCCGCAGCATCCGTTTCAGGAAGTTCAATTACATGCGCAATCATTTTGCGCTCGGATTCGTCAAGTTCTCGTTCACGTTCTTGGCGACGAGCAACTTCAACAAGGTCAGCGGCAAGTTGGTCTTGCATGCGTTGCCCAACCTCAGCGCCCAAAAAGCGGAGAGTGGAATGCAAAAGAATAGTGATTGGGCGAAGCGGAATAGAAAGGAGTCGAAGAAGAGGGAGAGCCAGTAGGACAAGGCGAACGCCTCGGCCCCGCGAAACAAAGGAAGGAATCCCTTCTAAGAGGATGCCGGCGAACAGGGCTGCACCCGCCCAAACGGGCCACTTTGAAGTGGGCGCTAAAAGCTCTGTATGTTGGATTAATAAAGTTGCGGTTGCGACAACGCATGCCAATCGAAGAAGGCCAGCTGTTGCAATTAGGTGCTCCGAAGTTTCTTCGATGCGTTGCTCCAACTTCTCTTGGCGTGCGCGGGGAAGAACATCCAGGAGTGAGCCGCGAATGGGCGAGGAGAGAAGGCTTCGCAGGCCACCTGCGATGGCGCCGAACAAAATGAGAAGGGCCGGGAGAATCAACTTGAAGGATATTACCACCCCTCGAAGATGGGGAGTAGGATGTCTTCTCATGGCACTTCAACACTGCGATTTTCTTCTGACTGGCATTCGTGAGTTACACACGATGGATGCGGGCTCTGTTGGAGTGATTGCGGCCGCAGATTTGGAATCCCTTCCCGTGATTCGAGATGCGGCGGTAGCTGTATTAGATGGAAAGGTATCCGCATTGGGTCCTGAGCCAGAGTTGAGGTCCCAATGGCAGGGCAAGGAAGTTGTCGATTGCGGTGGTGGTCTTCTGGTCCCGGGCTTGGTGGACGCCCACACGCACCCCGCCTTTGCCGCCGAGAGAGCGGAGGAATTTGATTGGCGCGCCCAAGGGCTCTCCTACCTTGAGATTGCCGAACGGGGTGGCGGAATTTTGTCCAGCGTTCGTGCAGTTCGCCAAGCCAGCGAAGTAGAACTCACAGCCAAGGTCATTTCCCATTTTCAGCGCATGCAGGCCCACGGCACAGTTGCCTGTGAGGCGAAGTCCGGGTACGGCTTGAGCCTGGAGGACGAATTGAAATCCCTTCGAGCGATTCGCGCCGCTTCTACAGCAACAGGCATGGAGGTCTTCCCAACTTTTTTGGGTGCCCATATGGTGCCCGAAGAATACGCCAATCAAAAGGACCAGTATGTGGAACTTCTTTGTCAAGAAGTACTTCCAGCAGTGTGGGAGCAAGGCCTAGCCCGAGCCGCAGATGTTTTTATCGAGGAGCATGCTTTCAGCTTGCTGCGGGCTGAACGCTATTTGAATAGTGCACGCGACTTGGGCTTTGCTCTCCGCGTTCATAGCGATCAGTTTGTCAATGTGGGGGGAACAGAGTTGGCAGTTTCTCTCGGAGCAGAATGTGTTGATCACCTCGAAACTCTCTCGGATGCTGGCCTCGACGCCTTGGTTACAAGTGGGAAAACTTGTGCTGGCCTCCTTCCCGCTGTGCCTCACTACTTGCGTCAAGATGCCGATGCTCCTGCCCAAAAGCTCCTGAAGGCTGGGGTGCCTTGGTTCGTTGCCACCGATTTCAATCCGGGTTCTTGCTATACCGCAAGCCTTCCCGAGGCAGCCCATTTTGCGAGAATCCGGCTCAAAATGACGGCTTTGGAGGCCTTGGCGGGCATGACCCTTCATGCTGCCCAGAGTTTGGGAGCAGGGGATCGCTTGGGTCGTATTGCCCCCGGATATGAGGCTCGGTTCACCGTTTTGGACCTTCCGGACCTCTGCCACTTTGGCTATGGCTTCGGAGAGAATCCCGCTCGGATTTGGTGTGCTTAGCTCCCCCCCCCAATGGCTTCCTTGAAAAGCCGCAAGTTCTGCCCCATAAAAGGGTTGGAACATGTTAAGCTTGATTAGGAGACAAAAAGGAGGTTTTTATGTCTGAGCTAAGGAGTTTAGTTGGAAAGCAGAAGAGGGTGGTTTTCGTTGAGCCCAGCGCGACCGTTCGTGATGCTTCCAAGGCAATGGCGCAAGCCAACGTCGGCTGCACTGCCGTCATGGAAGGGTCCCACCTCGCAGGCTTGTTTACTGAGCGGGATATTTTAAAGCGGGTTTTGTTAAATGATTTAGATGTGGACGAGGTCCAAGTCTCTGATGTGATGACTCTGGACATCGTGACCACGCAAGCTGATATGGACATTCGTCTCGCTAGAATTTTGATGCGTGAGCACCATATTCGGCATCTACCCGTTCTGGAAGATGACGGCACCCTTTTGGGTGTCCTCTCCATTCGGGACCTCGTCCTTGAGGAAATTGAAGAGGTGAAGCGCTACTTGCACCTCGAAGAAGGCTAACAAGACGGCTCCATTGGAGCGAAGCGGTGTTCGGGCGTGAGGGTAGAATCTCCGCTTTCCGGTCCCCTTCCGGATGCCCATGTCTGCTTCCCCAGTTGTCATTGTTAGCGCTCTTCGTACGCCCATTGGGCGATACATGGGGGGTCTTGTTTCCCAATCTGCCGTGGATTTGGGCGAAGTCGCCGCTCGTGGGGCCTTAGATGCCATTGGTCTTGAGGGACCCGAGGTGGAAGTGCTGTTTTTTGGGCATGGTCGCCAAGCAGGTTGCGGTCCGAATCCCGCTAGGCAGGTTGCCCTGCGCTCCGGCTTGTCCGAATCCTCTTCCGCGACCACCATTAATCAAGCTTGCGCTTCTGGCTTGAAGTCTATTCAGTTAGCGGCTGACGACATTGCCCTAGGTCGAGCCAAGATTGCTATGGCTGGTGGAATGGAATCCATGTCTCGCTTGCCCTTTATTTTGGACAAGATGCGTTCGGGCTATCGATTGGGACATTCCAAAGTCGTGGACTTGATGTACCAAGATGGTTTCTTGTGCCCAGTTTCTGGGATGCTTATGGGAGAGACTGCCGAGCTGCTTGCTCAAGAACGACACATTTCGCGCAAGGAACAGGATGCATACGCACTTCAGAGTCAACAACGCGCAGGTTCCGCAATGGATTCCGGGCGCATGGCAGAAGAAATTGTTCCCGTCACTATTTCCAGCCGAAAAGGCGACACAGTGATTGATGCCGATGAACATCCACGCCCAGAAGTGACATTAGAAAAGTTGGCAAAGTTGCCTGCTGTGTTTAATCGCGAAGATGGCACCGTTTCTGCTGGAAACTCATCGGGTATTACCGACGGCGCCGCCGCTCTTGTTTTGATGGCGGCTGATGAGGCTGACCGCCGTGGGATGACTCCTTTGGCCACCTTCCGCGCAAGCCACGTTTGCGGAACGGATCCCAAGCGAATGGGTATGGGCCCCGTGCCAGCAACCGCCGCTCTTATGGAGCGAACGGGCCTAAGTTGGGATGATTTTGATTTGGTTGAATTGAATGAAGCCTTTGCCGCCCAGGTGTTGGCTTGCCTCCAAGAAATGCCCATCGAATCGGAGCGCCTCAATGTGAACGGCGGCTCCATTGCTTTAGGTCATCCCATTGGGATGACAGGTGCCCGTTTTGTGGTCACCTTGCTGCACGAAATGCGGCGTCGCAACTCTAACCGTGGTCTCGCCACCCTTTGTGTCTCCGGTGGCCAAGGAATGTCCGCCGTCTTTGAACGAAACTGATGAACAAAAACATACTTCTTCTTTCTTTTCTCATGGTTGCCTGCGCGCCAGGTAACGATGGTTCCAGTTCGACATCTAACAGTCGAAATTCCAACAAGCCTTCCGTCCTTCGGGAAGCTTCTTCCGAGGAGGGCGCCGCGGCTTTTGCCGCTGCCG
>DLRM01000041.1:0-11550 GCA_002500505.1 Planctomycetes bacterium UBA7888 | reverse complement strand
GCCGAAGCCGAAGCTGCAGCTGCCTTGGAGAAACTTCGCGCTGAAAAAAGCGATGCTGCTTTGCCCGTGCCGGCATCAAATCCTGCCGAACCTTGGACTCCCAAGCGCGAGCCCAAGTTTAATTTTGAGCCAGGAGGTCCAATTGCAGACGATGCCCTAGCCAACTACTGGGTGGAAATGTCTTGCACGGTTGGAGGAGAAGATGTTGGAAAGATGTCTTTTGAGTTTTGGCCCGAAAAGGCACCGATTACGGTTCGAAACTTTTTGCGCTATTGCGACGAAGGCTTTTATGACAGTCTTGGCTTTCACCGCGTTGTTCGCGATTTCATGATTCAGGGTGGTGACCCAACCGGAACCGGTGGGGGGGATGGTCCTTATGGAGATATCAAAGGCGAATTTTCTGAAGAAAAGCCTTGGGAGCATCACTACGGTGTTCTTTCCATGGCCCGAGGTCAGTCAGTGGATAGTGCTTCTTGTCAATTCTTCCTTATTTGTGCTGAAAGTGGAAGTGTTTGGAACCTTGATGGAAAATACGCAAGTTTTGGAATGATGACCTCCGGTGTGAAAACCCTGGAAGCGATTGCTTCGGCAAAAACACAGCGCGATGGGCGCGAAAATTCCAAACCACTTCAAAAGCTAGTGATAGAAAACGCTGTTGTCCACGAAGGGAAAGCTCCACGTGGCGAGAAAATCGCTCGGCCTCAACCCGATTTCGGTGATGAACCAGCCAAGGTGAGCGTGCAGCATTGCTTGGTTTCTTTTAAGGGTGCAAACCCAGGAATCACGGCGGAGCGAAGCAAGGAAGAAGCCAAACTTTTGGCTGATGAAATTGCAGAACGAGCCAGAAAAGGTGAAGACTTTAACGCACTCATACGGGAATACTCTGCCGACCCCGTTCGCCCTGGAGATACTCAGCCCGGACTCTACACTCTCTTGAATACGGGTGCCTTTGATGTCTCATTTGAACGGGCGAATTTCGATGCCAGTAATAAGTGGCGAAAGGCAAACGAAGACTATCGCGACAAGCAAGCAAAGGATGAAGTTACCCAAGAGGAAATGATGAGTGCCTTGCAAAAGCTACGCGAAGAATTAATGGCATCCATGCCGCCACGCTCGGCACCCCGCGAACAAATGGTTGCGGGTTTTTCTCGGACAGCATTCTCTCTAAAAGTTGGAGAGGTAGGGATCTGCGAGTACCACCCTGAAGATTCTAAATTCGGCTACCACATAATGAAACGACTCAAGTAAACATGACTGACTACAACGAATACGATAACTCCCAACTCGAGAATCTTTGCGTGGATATTGAGGTCGCTGTTGGCGATCGCGAGTCCGGCACAATCACGATTGAGTTTTGGCCCTCTGCTGCACCAGCAACTGTTCGGAACTTCCTCCGCTACGCGGGCGAGGGGTTCTACGATGGGAAAATATTCCACCGCGTACTTTCTGGTTTCATGATTCAGGGCGGTTGTCCTCAGGGCACCGGCACGGGTTCGGGACCCCACGGAATGATTTCTGGTGAATTTAACGCCGACAAGCAATACAGTCACCGCCGTGGCGTGATTTCCATGGCGCGCTCGAATGATCCGAATTCCGCATCATGCCAGTTTTTCATCTGTCACGGCGACGCCGATTTCCTGGATGGTCAATATGCGGCTTTCGGCGCCATGACAGATGGCGGAAATGCCTTGGATGCAGTTGCTGCGGTGCAAACGACTGGAGCGGAGAACAGTACTCCGGTTGAAAAGTGCACCATTACGAAAATGTCCGTTCGAGAAAAGGCAACAGCATGACCGAAGAAATAGAACAAGAATTGATTGAGGAAAACGAAGTTGTTTCCTTGGAAATCCTAGATGACGGAGTTGCTCGCTTAACCATTGAACGAGAGTCCGCTTTAAACGCCTTAAATGTTGAAACTTTGCTTTCTCTTCGGGACGCCATCATTGATTGTGCAGAATCGGAAGATGTAAAGGTTGTAATTTTGACCGGGAGTGGGGACAAGGCCTTCGTGGCTGGTGCTGACATTGCTGAGATGAAGGACATGACGCCCTTGGAGGCTCGGGACTTTAGTCACCTTGGCCAAGATACTTTTGCAACCATTGAAGCTTGTCCCAAGCCTGTGATTGCCATGGTGAATGGCTTTGCTTTGGGTGGCGGTCTGGAACTGGCAATGGCATGTCATTTACGTGTTGCTTCTTCCAAGGCCAAGCTTGGGCTTCCTGAAACAAGTTTGGGCTTGATTCCTGGTTTCGGTGGAACGCAGCGTCTTGCTCAGCTGGCCGGCGCCGGAGTTGCACGGGAGTGGATTTTGAGTGCCGACATGTTTAGTGCAGAAGAAGCACATCGTGTAGGTGTGGTGAATCGCCTAGCCGACCCCGAAAACTTGGAAGCAGAGACGTTCGAACTGGCGCGAACTTTGTCTTCCCGGGGTGCTTTAGCCATGAAGACAGCGAATGAAGTTGTTCGTCTTGGCCTCGAAGTCGGCCAATCAGAGGGTGAAGCTTCTGAATCCGATAACTTTGCACTTCTTTTCTCAAACGAAGAAGCCCGCGAAGGCCTCAAGGCATTTACTGAAAAACGAAAACCGAATTGGTAATACTCTTCTCGAATCATGACTAAAAATCTTGTCATTGTCGGCGGTGCTCGCACTGCCATGGCCGAATATGTTGGAACTCCTGGCTACGGTCTCTTCAAAAAGCTTTCAGCTCTAGAACTTGGTGCAATCGCTGCAAAAGGAGCCTTTGAGCGCTCAGGTGTTTCTCCTGAACAAATTGACCATGTTGTTATGGGCAATGCTCTTCAAACTAGTGCGGATGCCTTATACGGAGCACGCCACGTAGGGCTCAAAGCTGGAATCCCCATTGAAACTCCTGCTCTAACCGTAAATCGACTCTGCGGTTCTGGGATTCAGTCTGTTGTGGATGCCGCTCAACAAATTCTTTGTGGAGACTCCGAAGTTGTTTTAGCTGGTGGCATGGAAAGTATGTCCCAGGCTCCACATGTCATTCGCGGCGCCCGCGAAGGTATGCGCTTTGGAATGCCTCCTCAAATTGAGGACTCTCTCTTTGCGAGCTTGATGGATACCCATTGTGGTTTCTATATGGCGCAAACGGCAGAAAACTTAGCGAAGGAATATGGTGTGA
The DNA here is from genome assembly GCA_002500505.1 of Planctomycetes bacterium UBA7888. Taxonomy (GTDB): domain Bacteria; phylum Planctomycetota; class UBA1135; order UBA1135; family UBA1135; genus UBA7888. The sequence goes on along the minus strand of DLRM01000041.1, from coordinate 8,407 downwards.
GTCGAGAAGAGCAAGACGAATTTGCCCTACGCTCTCATCAGCTCGGAGCTGCCGCCGTGAAAAATGGTTTGTTTGCCGATGAGATTGTTCCCGTTACAGTAAAGAAGGGCCGCAGCGAAGTTGTTGTGGACACAGATGACCACATCAAGCCAGGTACAACCCTCGAAGGCTTGAGCAAACTTCGCGCTGCTTTTGGAAAAGAGGGAACGGTAACCGCTGGCAATGCTTCAGGAATCGTGGATGGCGCTGCCGCCCTCATCATTACCACTGAAGAACGCGCGATTGCTGAATCTTGGCCTTTGCTTGCAAAAATTCGCTCGTGGGGAATTAGTGGAGTCAAGCCAGAAACGATGGGCTTTGGACCCGTGCCATCGATTCAGTCCGCTTGCGAAAAAGGTGGCGTTGCTGTCTCAGATGTGGACTACTTCGAAATCAATGAAGCTTTCTCTGCACAATACCTTGCTTGCGAAAAGGCTCTCGGGCTGAATCGAGATCAATGCAATGTCAATGGCGGCGCTGTCGCCATCGGGCATCCTTTAGGCGCTACCGGTACGCGCCTTCTCTTGACTCTTTGCCATCAGCTTGAGCGTGGAGATAAATCTCTGGGCATGGCCTCTGCTTGTATTGGCGGCGGCCAAGGCATTGCGATGCTTATTGAGCGTGGCTAGCTGGTACCTTCGCGGTAATTCGAAGAATATCCCCAAGATTTAAGGGGAAACTGAGCAACTCGTTGAGTTTGCGCTTGGCGAGCCATTGCCCCAGGGCTTCTATAGAGCTAAGGCGAAGGGATTTCCCTAAAACAATAAAGAGTCTGGATGGGTTCACCGTTCGCCCTGGCGAGCTTGTTTTCTCAATGATGAAGCCAGCCTTCTCAAGCAAGGCAGATAGAGTTTTTTTGGTGAAAAAGTAGAGGTGCCAGTTGTCCACCACATTACGCTCACGTCGGCCGAACAGTTTGAAGCTCCATGTGTCGTAGCGAGGAGTTTCCAGAACAAACAACCCGCCTGGTTTGAGGAGTGTGCGGATTTGACAAAGGACTTCGAGGGGGTTTTCGAGGTGTTCTATCACATGGAGAAGGAGGGCGGCATCAAAGCTATCCTTTTCTATATTGGCTTCACTCAAAATATGAGTTCGGATATCCAGTCCGTAAGTCTCGCGACCATAACGGGCGGCGTGGCCATTGGGCTCAAGTCCCATGCATTGCATCCCCCGAGATTGAAGTTCGGCAAGCAGGGTGCCACTGGAACAACCAATCTCAACAACTTTGCCGCCCGGCGCATGCTGGGCTACATCATTCAAGGTTGCGCGATAGTCTCGCAGTTGAGATTTTTGTCGTTCCAGGCTCGATGGACTAAGTTCCCAACCCGCATCGTCGCCGCCCCCTCGGTCGCGATAGTCTTTAAGCTCAATGCGTTTGCGAGGGTGGACATAAAGGAGTTCGCATTGCAGACAGCGAACAATGCGGCCCTCTTGAGCGACTCCTGCTTCAAAGACTACTTTCCAATGATTGGATTCGCATAGATTGCAGGGTTGGGTAGCCCCCTTGCCGCTGGTTGTAGAACTCATTGCGCACTATTATTCCACGGCGCATCTATTGAGTTCGAGCCTGGAGTCTGGATAATTCAGAAATGATTGAAAATACGGATCTTCGCTATGTCATTCTTCTTACTGCCGAAGAAGGTGTTGAGGTGAACGAGGAGCTCGTTCGAGCCCATGTTGCTCACCTAAAGCAGCTTGAGGCCAGGGGAGATTTAGAGTTTTGTGGACCCTTCACCGACGGGACCGGTGGCTTGGCGATTATTCGAGCGGTTTCCTATGAGGCGGCCTGCGCCATAGCCGAAGCGGACCCTTTCGTTGCTTCTGGCGCACGCACCTGCGACGTAGGAGAGCTAGAGAAATCTCACGCCGGAAATAACTATTTGGGAATGGGTTAGGATTCGGCGAGTTCCTTAAGGCCCTTTGCTAACTCAAACTGGACCCTTGCGCGGTCTAGATTTTGTCCAGGTCGAGTGACTTTGAAATATTCATTGCCTTTCAGATGGTCGGTCAGAAAACGGACCCCCAGTTCCAGTGCGATAATAAATCCGGACAAAGGCATCAGCTCTTTTTCTGTTTCGGAGAAAATAGACCCAACCCCTTCGAGATACCCTTTCTTGATTGCTGAGCAAAGCGAAGAATCCACAACTACTTTGCCGAGGTCTTGCTCATCTTCTTTTGTAGAAGAGCACATACTTCGAAGCATGTCCCCATAATCAAAGAGGGAAGTGCCGTGTCCCACAGTATCCAAGTCCACCACGCAGACGGCTTCTCCGGATTTGGGGTCTAAAAGTACATTTGAAATTTTGGCATCGTTGTGCACTACGCGAGTGGGGAGCTGGCCAGATTTTAAGAGCTCCATTAGGGTCCCTGCCGTGTCTTCATGGCTTTGTACGAACTCGAGCTCGTCCCCAATCTCTTGAAGCAAGTGTTTCCCCTCGACCTCTGTCGCTTTCATTAATGCGCAAATTCGAGCGGGTGTGTCGTGAAATCCAGGAAGGACATCGTGGAGGGGGGGGTCCGGAAGATTTGAAAGAAGTCGCGAGAAGTGCCCAAAGGCGAAGGCAGCTGTCCGTGCCTGGTATTCGTTTTCGACTTTCAACAAGGCAGTGGTCTCTTCCATGAAGGGGTACAGGCGCCAACAATCTCCGGAAGAATCTTCATGCCAGGGGTCCAAGTTCCTTTGGGGTACGAGATAAAGAAAGGCAAGTTCTGGTGCACGGACTGAAACGAACTCGGTGATGCGCTGGACATTTTCCATCACCTTGGTGGGCTCGGGGAAAACATGGCCATTCACCCTTTGCAGGAGAAACCGCTTTTCGCCGTCGGGGCAAAGAAATTTCAACAAAAAGGAGTCGTTGATATGGCCACCAAACCAATTCTCGGCATCAACCAATTCTCCATCCACAAGGAAAGAGCTGGCGACGGAATGAAGTTCGGGAGTGGGCTGCATCGGGGGTGGGGGATTCTAACGAGGAAAAAAGTCTAATTTTCTTTGTGAAAGTGATTCCACTTGGGCAAGATAAGATAGAGTTGCTTCGGTTTCAGCCATTCTGCTGACCCGACCGCTTACCTTGTTTTGATTAAAAAAACAATCCATCTTGTCCTTTTGGTGGCTTTTGTAGCTATTTTTTGCAAATGTTCAGGCGAATCGTCCCCATTTAGCACATCGACCTTTCCCGACCTTCCAGGGGGCTTTCCTGTCCCTTACCCCGAATCCCCGATTGCAGATCTTGCCATATGCGAAGGATACTCGATTGAACTAGAGGACCAGCTTTTCAATGTCGCTCAAAGAATGGAATTGGGCTATTTTGACTTACTTGGCGGCATGTTGAGCGGAGACTTTATGGGGGATGGCCCAAATAACCTCTCGGTTGATTTTCTTCGTACTCTTCCTCTCGAAAGCAAGGAATTTTTTTTTGACCCGACCTCAGCTTCTAAGGTAGACGCCGCAGGTTTTGTTAATGGATTTGAATTGGGTTTTGGTGGTTGGAGAGAACTTCAAGCTGTTCGATGGAATGTTCTTAGTGCGGACTTCCAGCCTGGAAGACCTCCGTGGGGATTTGCGCAACTTGAATTATTCGTTCGAGGCCTCGACATAAAGGGGCATGTGCGTTCGACGACGATGCTCTTTGATTCCCAAATCGTTAAAGACCGAGGGAAGTGGTTTCTTCGATTGGCAGAAATCGATTCTCTTAAGAGCCAAGTTCGCAAGCGACCACTTTTTGTGGAAGTCTCGGAATCTGCTGGAGTTGCTTATTTCGGCTCTGCGTTTGTGGGACCCCATTTATGGAATGGGGTGGCTTGCGGGGATGTGAATGGAGATGGAATGTGGGATCTTTATGTTCCAACTCGAGAACGGAACTTCCTTTACCTTGCTCGGCTCGACGGCAAGTTTGATGAGGTCGCCATGGAATGGGGATTGCTTTACCCAGGCGATGGAACGGGTGCTGTTTTCTTTGACTACGACAACGATGGCGACCAAGATTTAGCTGTTGGCGGCGAAGGGTATGTCCTTTCCGACGGAAAAGTAGGCGGGAACCCTCTTCGCATTTATCGAAATGAGGGAGGCAACTTTGTGGAGTGTGGAAAAGAATTGGGACTTAATTTGCTTTCCAATACCTACTCCATGATGGTTCTTGACTTCGACATGGACGGTTTTTTGGACTTATTTTTGTGCAATTATGGCCGTTTTAACGAGGAGTTCAATAATGCTTGGAGTATGGCCGATAATGCCAAGCCAAATACCCTGTTTCGGAATATTAATGGGGAAAAATTTGAGGACGTAGCTGATGTCGCCGGCGTGAATGATAACCGATGGAGTTTTGCCTCTGCTGCTGCGGACTGGGATCGCGACGGGGACCAGGACATTTATTTGGCCAATGATTTTGGTCGAAATTCCCTCTTGGAAAATCAAGGCAACGGAAAATTCAAGGATATTTCGCAAGAGAACACGACTCAGGATCTCGGCTTTGGAATGAGTGCCTCGTGGGCTGATTTGAACAACGATGGGCTCTTAGATTTATATGTTGCCAATATGGAATCCCCCGTTGCGCACAGAATTCTGAAGCGTTTGGACTGCGATATCGAGGGCATGGATGGAATAATGAAGATGGCTCGTGGCAACTCCCTTCTGTTGCAGAAGAATGGAGGCTTTGAGCACGCTCCAGATTCGTTGGGTGGAATTGGCGGGGGATGGGCCTGGGGTTGCGCCCCAAATGATTTCGACCTGGATGGCCGCTTGGATGTTTTCTGCACAAATGGATACATCACTCGATCTGGAGTTGGGGATTCCAATAGTTATTACTGGCAGCACGTCATTTCCTCTTCGGCTGAAGTGGAAATGGAACCGACAATTCGGTTGAAGCAAATCGCTAACAATGCGGCCTTTACTGCGGGCCTTAATCAATTTGGTTCGGAAGGCCGCTCCTTTAGTGGATATGAACGCGATAAGTTCTGGCTAAACCAAGGGGCAAGCGGATTTTCGGATTTGTCCGATGTAAGTGGCGCTGACTTTGTCGGAGATGGCCGCGCTGTGATTGCCGCTGACTTTGACGATGATGGAGACTTAGATTTGTTTTTGAATGAAATGCAATTGGATCGATTCCATTTGTTGAGAAATGATATCCAAGAAAAACCACGAGGGTTCTTGAAAGTGCAATTGAGGGCCACGACCGGCCAATATCAGGCGGTTGGCGCCGAAGTCATCGTGCAAACACCCGAAGGCCCATGCAGCCAAGTGTTGGCCTTGGGCTCTGGTTACATGAGTTGCAACCCTCCGGAGCTCATCTTTGGATTGGGTGATGCGGAAACCGCTCAAGTCGAGGTTCTTTGGCCTGGCGGGCATTGGGAAAGCTTTGGAGAGATTCAAGCCGATTCGAGAGTCCTTCTTTTAGAGGGGCGAGGTGCCCCAACTTCACTTAGCCCTCACAAGAGGCCCCTGTAATGCGCTTCGTTTTCCTGCTTTCGTTGCCGGTGATTCTGTTTTTCTCCAGTTGCGGTTCCGAATCTTCCCCAAAAGGGAAGTTGAGCTCTGATACTCAAGTTGCACGTGAAAAAGCATCGATTTTCTTCGCAGATCAAAAGTTTGAACGGGCTCGAGAAGTCTTAATGCCTTTGGTTTCTCGAAACCCTGTTCCTGAGGACTCACTTCGGATGGGAATATTGGAGTTAGCCTCAGCGAATGTTGAGGAAGCGCGAAAACATTTGGGTAGAGCCTCAACGGGAATGAAGGGTTCGGCGAGTCTTGAATACAATCTTGGCCGCCTAGATTTGCTTGATGGGAGCTACGAGAACGCAGTAAAGCACTTTGAGCTCGCATGCCAGTACGACTCCCAAGATGTTCCATCCTTGTTTCATCTGGCCGCTGCTGAGGCTGCTTTAGGGAATTCTAAAGCGGAGAAGCTCTTTCTGGAGCTCGTAGAGATTGGAATTGAAAACACAAATAGCTGGCACCTAGCAACTCTTTATCGTTTGAGTCGATTTCAACTGGAGGGTGGCGATTCTGCGAAGTCACGGGAAACTCTAAAAGAGTTCAGTCGCTTGCAAGCAACTGGTGTGGTGGCCTTGACTACCACCCAACTCGATCAGGGGAATTACGGAAAACTCCAGATGCCAAGCCCGGTCCGATTTGAGGAATCTGCGTCGTCCTCAAGGAGTTTTATGCTCGCCCATCCTGTTCCTGAACCCAAGCCTGCAGGGGCTCAGGGAGAGGAGTGCTCGAGCATAGATTTATTAGACGATTGGGCGCTCCCTGGGAACAAGGGAGGGGAACCAGTCTCTATAGGTGAGGGCAATGTCTTGGTTTGGGGTTCGAACGGGATTCAAGCTTTGTCGACGGGCTCAAAATCTGAATCGGCGAAACGACTTTGGGCAGAGCCCATTCAAAAGTTACGTGGATTTGATATGGATAAAGATGGGGATTTAGATTTTGTTGCGATGAAAGGAAACCAAGCTCTCTTGCTTCAGCAAGAGAAAGGTCATCTCATCAGAAAGGGGCTTCAGTTTCCTCGCTTGGAATCCAATCCTCAAGACCTTCTCTTTGTGGACGAGGATCACGAAGGCGATTTGGATTTGTTGTTGGTAGGGGATTTCGGGGCAAGGCTTTGGAGAAATGATGGTCTCGCAAAAGATGGGAGTTTCGTGGACATTACGGAGACAGCCCAACTTTTGGGTGTTGGCCCCCTTTCGTGGTGCATAAGTGAAGACTTGGACACAGACCAAGATGTCGATTTCTTGGTCGGCGGAAAGGAAAAAGTGCTTGTCCTTTCCAATTTGCGCGGCGGGAAGTTTGAGGTCCTTGAATTTGAGTTTTCTTCCTTGGGTAGCCTTGAAAAGCCAAAAGTTGGAGACTTCAATGGTGATGGTAGACCTGATATTCAGTTTTCGGAGTCATCCTCTTGGCTTGGTGTTCCAGGCGGAGGTTTTCGGATAAGTGAGGCTCCAATCGTGAGCTTAGTTCAGCCTTCTCTATTTGAATCGAGCATCATTTTGGCTTTGCGAGGAACGACAGATAATCGCCGCGCAGTCGGTGCTATTGCTGAATACCGCGTTGCGGGACATTACGGCCGCATTTTTTGGAATGGCGAACCAATGCTTTTGGATTTGAAGGGTCAGGAGCAAGCAGATTGGGTGAAAATTACTTGGCCCAATGGCGTAACACAATTTGAAGTAGATATTCCAAAGGAAAATATTTTAATCCTTGTGCAGAAAGAAGGACTTGCAGGTTCTTGTCCCTTCCTTTACACATGGAATGGCGAAACATATGAGTTTATTTCCGATGTCATTGGGGCAACTCCATTAGGACTCCCCATTTCCGAGGGTTTCTTTGTTCCTCCAGACCACGACGAGTTTGTTCTGGTAAGTGGCGAACAGTTAGTCGAAAGAAATGGAACACTCGACATTCAGATTACGGAGGAGCTTCGCGAAGTAACATATTTAGATCGAGCTCGTCTCGATGTTTTAGATCACCCAGACTACTCCGAGGTTTACCCAAACGAGCGTTTCAAGTTCCCGCCTTTCCCGGAAGCCCATAACCATTCGGTTGTGAGCCCACTGAGTCCAGCTTCAGTTGTTGGGAGTGATGGGAGGGACTGGACCCAAGCTCTTGGGCAAATTGATTTGGATTTTGCAGTTCCATTTGAACCTTATCAGTCCACTGTGAATTCCAGTCGGCCATGGGGGGGCCAGTTTTTAGGGCTTACCCCTCCGCACAGCTTAGTGATTGAATTTGAAGACCCTGAAATCCTAAAAGCGGAAAAGCTACGCCTTTTAATGACAGGTTGGTTCTATTGGAGTGTGGCGAGTGTGAATATGGCATCCAGCCGGACACCCGAAATTGAATTCGTGCCACCTCTTCTTGAAGTTCCCAATGGAAAGGGCGGCTGGAAGTCCGTAGAACGCACAATCGGTTTCCCAGCTGGAAAGCTCAAGACTATGGTATTGGATGTTAGCGAGTTCTTAGTTCGTGAGGATCCAAGAATCCGTTTGTCGAGTACTCTTCGGCTTTATTGGGATTCCGTTCGACTTGCAACAGACTCGGATGATACGCCTATTCGAGTCACTAGTTTGGAGCCCCTAACGGCCGATTTGTGGCAACGCGGTTTCAGTAAGCCCGTTGAACTAGAGAAGTCAGCCGAACTATTGCTCGAGTGGTTTCAGTGGGATGAGCTGGAGAAATTTCCCCGTTGGAATCAGCATCCAGGTGTTTACACCAAGCTTGGGGACGTTCGACCTCTTCTTCGAGATGCCGAGGATATGTTTGTTGTTATGGGGTCGGGTGATGCGCTAGATATCCGTTTTGACGCCAGCCTCCTGCCACCCTTGCCCGTGGGTTGGAAGCGGGATTACCTCGTTTACTTAGATGGTTGGG
>DLRM01000024.1 GCA_002500505.1 Planctomycetes bacterium UBA7888 | reverse complement strand
CTTCTTCTTGGTCTTGCGCTTAGCTACTTTTCTCTTTGCTTTACGCTTAGTGACCTTTTTCTTGGCTTTCCGTTTCGTAGCTTTCCGCTTCGTGGCCTTTTTCTTGGCTTTCCGCTTCGTAGCTTTCCGTTTGGTGGCCTTGCGCTTAGTAGTTTTGCGCTTGGCGACCTTGCGTTTTTTCTTAGCTGCCATGGTTACTCCATTAATGGTTTAGTCTGAATTCAGTCAGAGGACAGGTGTCCCCCGAAGAAGGTTGTACACCTTCATAAAGGTCTCCTTCGGCTGTGTCGAATAAAAAATCGCCTAGAAACTAAAGAAAATTAAGTTTCTAGGCGAAGTTTGGAAGAAGATTTGAACTTATTCTTTGTCTTTTACGAACTCACGGTTGCGGCCGCGAAGTGCCTTTACCAAGGGAACAGTCTGCTCAACACCATCAATTTTGACAGTTATTTCACCTTTCTTAATAACAGATGTTGCCAACTTCATACGCCGTACAGTGCCATTAGGAAGCAGTACACGCAACTTTTGGATATTTGATTTAAATTTCCGCTTGGTGTGGCCTGTAGTTTTCAGACCAACGCCGCCTTTCTTTTTGGGGAGGCCACGGCGGGCAATTGTCTTGCCGCTTCGGGTACTTTTTCCGCTAACTTCGCACTTACGAGACATGATTATTAAACCTTGATGATGGACAAGGGAGCCGCAAATCTTAGGGAAAGTGCCCTCAACCGTCAAGCAAGTGGACGAAAACCCTCTCAAACAGAGGCTTTATGGCATCCAGAGCTTTTCTCGGGAGAAGTTGGGGCCAACTTAGCCATCAACGCTATTGCCATCACCCCTCGATAAGAGGATAATACACATCCGAGCGAAAGTTGCGGGAGAGCTCCGGGAATCCCCGGACACCGAAGGGGCAAGCGGCCGTGCCGCCAAACTCTCAGGTAAATGGACTGCGGCCGGACGGAACCCTGAATGGGCAACCAAACAGGTTTGAATCTGGCCTCATGTCCGAATCCTCCACCCTTCACCGCACCCCCCTCCACGCCGCTCACCTATCTGCGAGCGCCAAGCTTGTTCCTTTCGCTGGATGGGAAATGCCTTTGGATTACGGTTCGATATTGGAAGAGTCCAGAGCCGTCCGTACCTATGCGGGAATTTTTGATGTTTCTCATATGGCACGTTTTTGGTTCCGAGGCCCCCATGCCGAACAAGAACTGGATGCGGCTCTCGGTGCGCGAATGACTGACCTTGCCGTTTCTAAAGCGCGCTACAGCCTTCTTTTACACGATGATGCCGGAATTCTGGATGATCTCATCGTTTACCGCACTGGCGAAGAAGAGTTCTTTATGGTCGTCAACGCAGCAAACCGCGAGCGGGATTACGATTCTCTTTCTAAACGAATGAAGCGCACGACATTGCATGATGTCACGGAGGATGGTGGTGGAATTTTGGCCCTTCAAGGTCCTCGCTCGCGCGAAATCCTGGAAGCCCTTTCGGGTCGCTCCGGTTTTTGTCCCGCTTTTTTAGATTTAGCCACTCTTGAGCTTCCAAAAATCGGTTCCATCATGATTGCGCGCACTGGCTACACAGGCGAACAAGGTTTCGAAATTTTCTTCGAGGCGAATCAAGCGGTGTCTCTTTGGGAACGCCTGTTGGAATTAGGTGCTCATCCTGTTGGCTTAGGTTCTCGCGATGTCCTCCGTCTCGAAGCTGGACTCCCCTTATATGGCCACGAAATTCACGAGGCCGTGAACCCCTTTGAAGCGGGCCTTCGTTTTGGAGTGCGCGGATGGAAAACACGCAACTTCGTGGGTTCTGACTCCCTTCGTTCTCTTCCTGAACCCACCCGACAGATCATTGGCTTCACCGCCGAAAAACGCGTCCCCCGCGAAGGCTATCCCGTTCTTTGCGAGGGCCGCGAAGTGGGCGTCATCTGTTCAGGAATTTGGTCGGCCAACTTAGACTGCCCCATCGCAACGGCCCTCGTCGAAAAAAACCTCGAGGGCCCTTTCACGGTCAGCTTCCGCGGCAAAGAAATGCCCGTTGAAGTCTCCCCCTTACCTTTTGTCCCCCATCGTTCTCGCGACTGATTCAAACATGCGTCCTGAAGATCGTTTTTACTTAGAAAGCCACGAGTGGGCAAAACTCGACGGCGACACTATTTCTGTTGGCATTACCGACTTCGCCATCGAGCAACTCGGCGAGTTGGTTTACCTTGACCTTCCCGACGCAGGGGATTCCCTTTCCAAAGGGGAAACCTTTGGCGAAGTGGAATCAGTCAAAGCCGTCTCTGATTTAGCCTCTCCTGTGGAAGGAGAAATCTTGGAGGTCAATACGGCACTTGCCGAAAACTTGGCCAAACTCCAAGAGGATCCCTTTGAGAACGGCTGGCTTTTAAAAATCAAAGTGACGGGCTCTGATTCTGTCACAGACCTTCTTGACGCCGAGGCGTACGAGAGGCTCGTCGAAGCCGCCTCCTAAGCAACCATGCCTTACATCCCAAACACCAATCAAGAGCGAGAGGAAATGCTTGGCGAGATTGGAGCCAAGGATTTTCAAGATCTATTCGGGAACATTCCTGCGGATATCCGACTCAAGCGAGCCTTGGATATTGAAGGTGGCTTGACCGAGCAAGATTTGGATGAAAGGATTAAAGAAAAAGGGTCATGGAACCGACCTGCTGCGGAAGGAAGCTGTTTCCTCGGTGGCGGAACTTGGGACCACTCATGGCCAGCTGTCGTGGATCAGCTTTCGGGCCGCACGGAGTTTTTAACCGCCTACACACCCTATCAACCAGAATGTTCGCAAGGCACATTGCAATGCATCTTTGAGTTCCAATCCATGATGGCTGAACTTTGCGGCATGGATGTGGCGAATGCTTCTATGTACGACGGGGCTTCTGCCTGTGCAGAAGCTTTGCTACTTGCAACCTCAACCACTCGCCGCAAACGCGTGGTTGTTTCCAAAGGGCTCCACCCTGATGCACGAGCCACCATTCAAACTTACCTGAGATACCAGAATATCGAAGTCGTTGAAGCCCCCCTTCGGAATGGAGTCACCGATTGGAATGGCTCTGTGGATTCCCAAACGGCAGCGGTTCTCGTTCAACAACCCAACTTTCTTGGCAATGTCGAAGCCTTAGATCCTGTTGCCGCATCCTGCCAAGAAACAGGTGCTCTTGCGGTGGCTTCGATAAACCCCATCGCTTTAGGTCTTTTGCGCTCTCCGGGCCACGCCGGTTTCGACATTGTGGTTGGTGAAGGCCAACCCTTGGGCATCCCCATGGGCTACGGTGGTCCTCACTTCGGTTTCTTTGCCACGCGTCAGAAGTTTGTGCGCAAAATCCCCGGAAGGCTGGTCGGCGCAACTCTAGACCAAGAAGGCCGAAAGGCGTACACCCTGACTTTCCAAACGCGGGAGCAACACATACGCCGCGAAAAAGCCACTTCAAATATATGCACTAACAATGCGTTGATGGCTCTCCGAGGCTGCATTCATTTGGCCGCACTTGGCCCAAAAGGCCTAGAAGAAATTGCGTGCGTTTCTCGCCAACGCGCTCTTCAGTTAGCTGAAGAGCTTTCTTCCGTGGACGGCATAGAGCTTGCGTGGCCTGACCGACCCTTCTTTAATGAAGTTGCCTTCCGAGCTGCGGGCGGCAATCCAGCCGTTGCCCAATTCAAAACAACTCTCGCGCAAAACGGCATTCAAGCTGTCCTCCCCATGAGTCGTTGGTATGAAGACATGGAGGGCGTTTTTACTCTCGCTTGCACTGAACGCACGCGCTCTAAAGATATCAAACGACTTTGCGACCAAGCGCAGAATACTTTCCGTTTGGAGGTTTCCCTATGAACCTCGACATTGTCCATCTCCTAATTGAAGATTCGGTCCCTGGTCGCCGTTGCGTTCGCACTTCGGGTGCGGACCGCAAAGCTGCGATTGCGGGTCTTCCTCAAGCCGAAGTTCGCGAACAAGCCCCTGCCCTTCCAGAGTTGAGCGAAATGGATATCGTTCGCCACTTCACTCGTTTGAGTCAAAAGAACTTCGCAATTTCGACCCAATTCTATCCCTTGGGGTCGTGCACAATGAAGTACAACCCCGCCCTGCACGAAAGTATTGCTGGGCGAAGCCACTGGAATGGCCTTCACCCTTGGCAGGACGACGGCGAAGTTCAAGGCGCACTTTCCCTGATGTGGGAACTACAGAACGACCTTGCCGAGGCGACGGGCCTTCCCGGGGTAACCCTTCATCCCGCAGCGGGAGCCCACGGCGAGCTCACTGCTTTAATGATTTTGCGGGCTTACCTGGATGGAAGAGGAGAAACTAAACGCCGCGTCATTCTTATTCCCGACAGCGCACATGGCACAAACCCTGCATCTTGCACTCTTGCCGGTTTCAAAGTGCTCACAATTCAATCATCTAAGCGCGGTCTTCTGGATCGCGAAGACCTGCGCGCCCATCTCGGCTCAGACACAGCAGGCTTAATGATTACAAACCCAAACACCTTGGGTCTCTTTGAAGAGAATATTCGCGAAATTTGCGATGCCGTTCATGAAGCGGGTGGCAAGGTTTACATGGATGGAGCCAACTTCAACGCCATTATGGGCGTCACGCGGCCAGGTGACTTCGGAGTGGACATGATGCACTTGAACTTGCATAAGTCCTTCTCAACTCCGCATGGCGGTGGTGGACCAGGTTCCGGCCCCATTTGCGTGACGGAAGAGCTTCGCCCTTATCTTCCTAACCCACGCGTCGTGGAAGAAGAAAACGGTTATCGCCTCATCGAAGACTCAGAAGCCTCCATAGGCCGCCTGCGGGCCTTCCACGGCAACTTTGGTGTGCTTTTGCGTGCATGGGCCTACATTCGCCGCCTGGGCGCTAAAGGGCTGCTACGGGTGGCTGAGAACGCCGTACTAAACGCAAATTATTTACGCATCAAACTTCGTGAGCATTGGCGAGTACCTTACGACCGCACTTGTACTCATGAGTTTGTTGCCCGACCTAAAAAAACTATGCGTGAGAATGGAATTCACACCATTGATATCGCCAAGCGCTTGATTGAACGGGGTTACCATCCACCTACGGTTTACTTCCCGTTGGTTGTGAACGAAGCCATCATGATTGAGCCCACAGAAACGGAATCCAAAGCAACCCTAGATGCCTTCGCGCAAACGATGATTGAGATTGCTCAAGAAGCTGAAGCGGGAAATTCGGCTCTTCACGCCGCTCCAAAAAACATGCCCGTGAGTCGCGTTGACGAAGCCCGCGCTGTAAAAGAACCCATCTTGACTTGGGCAACAAAATGATGAACACCGGGAGGCTAACTGCGCGCCTCCTCTTGGACCCTCCGCTTGATGGTGCGTTGAATATGGCGCGGGATGAAGCGCTTTTGGAATTACGCACTCTGCCCACACTGCGTTTTTACCGTTGGTCCAAACCCACCTTGAGCTTAGGTTATTTCCAAAAGGCAAGCGATTTACCACTCGATGCGGCTCGGGCACGGGGATGTGAAATCGTGCGAAGAACAACGGGTGGGAAAGCTATTCTCCACGAACATGAGCTAACCTATTCCATCTGTCTTCCTGAAACGGGAGTTTTTACGGGAGATCCCGCAGAATCGATGGAGACTCTGCACACGAGCCTTTTAAACGAGTTGGCCCAGCAATCCGGCCAAACTGTTTCCTTGCGAAAAGAATCTGTGATGACAAGCGACATTGCACAGTCGGAATGGTGCTTTGAAGATTCCTCCCCACTCGACATCGCCCTCGAAGGCCGCAAACTCCTTGGCTCCGCCGCGCGGCGCCGCAAGGGCTGGGTTCTCTTTCACGGAAGCCTTGTCCTGACCGCTCCCCAGGAAACACCACGAATCGGTGCCCTAGGCGCAGAACCGGACATCCCCCGCCTCGTCCGAGCTTTTGAACAGGGCACGCAATACACATTCGCCGAAGGGAGCTGGACGCCGGAAGAACTCAGCTCAGCAAAACGAATTGCAAAAGAAAAGTTCGCCTTAGATTCTTTTACACTTCTCCGTTGAGCTGTCCTCTGTGAGGACTCTTCAGTTCGAGGAGGGAGGAGTCGGAAGTTCCCTAGAGAATCGACAAAGTCAACATATTGGAGTCATACCAATTACCGTTGATCGTCGCCACTGCCTCAAAGTGAACGGTTCGGCCTGATGTTCCCGCAGGAACTTGAGCCGTAAAACCGCCTGTCCCGTTATTCGAGGCAGTACCGGTGTCCAAAACGGTGGGAGGAAAACCCAAATCAAAGTCATGGCCTTGGTATACCGCTCCAGCATTGCTCGGACTGTATGCGAAGTAGTAAGTACTTCCAGGGGGAACCCCAGACCAAGTCCAAGTCAAAGTAGTGCTCGGCCAAGCAATCGTAGGCCCAACCAAGTTAATGGTGTCATTACCACCAATGGGCAAGGCAGGTGTAATCGCCAAAGCAAAATCAGCATCGGGGGGTGAAGTTCCGTTCTCAGGGTGAGTGTCCTGATTAATATCATCGGCATGAACCGTCACGGTCCAAGTTCCCGAAGTAGGGTTCGCAACAATCACGCGCTCAACAGAATCTTTAGTGTTCGAACTTCCACCTGAACTAGAAACATTGGCATTAGAGAGGCCGTTGTTTCCCCAGTAAACGGTGCCACTTGGGCTCGTCACCTGCAAAGACATATCGTTAATCCGATGCAAAGATGAAGAAGTCGTTCCTGCGCGGTCCATGTAAATCATGGTTGCCCGGAATTCGCCCTGCCCTGGAGGCACATCTACCTGAGTTGTGTAGGACTCCATATCTTTCAAAACAACTCCTTCATCGACCCATTGAGTATTAAGAGCGTTGTCGTACATGTGCTGCAAATCGGGGCGACCCCAACCTTGACGCATACGACTGATATCAGCCTGATTCGAAGGCCACATCCACGCAGAGTTAATCATTAAAGCCCGCGCAGTCGTGCTGTGAGGACGGCTATCAAACACATCAGACCCAACTGCATTTCCAAAGACACCGTCGTGCCACATTTCATGCAATAGAGCGAAGTGGCCGGCTACGATTGGGGAGGCAGCGGAAGTCCCACCAAAGGAACTGCTCGCGGCTGTTTCGACTTGATCGTAATAGGCGCTCAAATCGGGTTTAATGCGACCATCCTCAGCAGGACCAGTCGAGCCACCGTAACTCCAGTCATCATCATTGTCATTGGTATTGCCATAGTGGTAAATTCCACCCACAGCCACGACGTTCTTTGCCCATGCTTGGGGTCTTGAATCTTGATTTCCTGCGTTGGATTGCGATTGTGTAATCACAATATCATTGATGTAGATGATGTCATCCATTTCCTGGGACTTGGATGTGTAGGACCGCGTTCGGGAATCGCCCCACGAATTGGATTGGTACACCGCACGGTATTGGTCGTTGGGGTCTACTAGCTCAGCAGTGTGGGTGTAGCGGTTCCCATAGGAACCATAGTCCGCAAAAATGCCTTGCGCATCAGGAGCCAAACCGCGATGGTTGGAGTTTCCAGCACCATTCGAAAAGTTGATGCTATAGGTTGATGTTCCGTGGGAAGTGGACCCCGAATGGGCTCCATGCCAAATTGTGGAGTGAGTAATCCAAGAACCGGTAGCAAGGTTTCCATCCATAACTTCAGCACGAACGCCGGTCCCATCCCAGCCGCCAATCCCCTCAATATAATCAGCGCCCATTTTTTGACGCACAATATTCATATCCGTTTCGGGATCGCCCATACGATCAATGCCAACGACTTCATTGCGTGCTACAACAGCCAAAAGTTGTCCGGGCGTAAGGCGAGCATCCACAATCCAACCTTGAGGGATTGCAGAAATCACTTCGGCATCCATTGCGGAAAGAGCTTGAGTTAGCGAATCCTTATCGACCTCACCCCACTCGCCCACAATTATGTGATAGCGACGAGTGGTAAGTTCGCCTTTCAAGAAGGCAACTAACAGCTCGTCTTCCAACTTATAAGCAGGGTGGAAAGCTCCAACCCAACGCACGAAGGGGAGTTTGGAAACTTTCGACGCCGTTTCAGAATCCATGCGCCAAATGTTTGCGTGGTTGGCAAGAAATCGGTGAGCGACTCCCCCCATAGCACGAATCTCATCGCGGAAGGGTTCAATACCTTTGGCTTCATATTGAACAATCCAAAGCTCGTTATTTTCGGGAGCAGTCAGCTCGTCGGGCACCGAAAGTACACCATCTACGACAGGATCAAACTCCGAATAGCGGAGCATGATGTTGTAGGAAGTCTCTCGCGTGCGACCCCAGGTATCACCCTTATCTAATGAGACTTTGTAATGAGGAGTCCCTGAGGAATCCAACCAAGTCCAAGCAATGACCGAGCCATATTCTAAATTCTGAGCATCGGAGGGGACGCCTTGTGGAGCGGGCTGTTGGGGGAATAGAAGAAAAGAAAAAAGAAGGGAGGGGATGATCATGTGTATTTCGGCCGCATGGGCAGTTTCCCTATGCTAACCGATATCACCCCCTTTTGGGACAAGCCTTGAAGCAATACCTCGACCTCCTGACCCAAGTCCTTGAGAGCGGCGAAGAGCGTGCTGACCGTACGGGCACGGGCACTCTTTCCGTTTTTGGCACCCAGAGCCGATACGACCTCCGAGATGGTTTTCCCCTTCTAACCACCAAAAAGGTCCTTTTTTCTGCAGTCGTTCGGGAACTAATTTGGTTTTTGAAGGGCTCTACCAATATCCATGACGACCTCACCGAACACACTCCCATCTGGGATGCGTGGGCGGACGAAAGCGGAGAACTTGGCCCGATTTACGGCGCTCAGTGGAGGAGTTGGGGTGGCCGGGGTTTTGATCAAATTCAAGGGGCCATTGAATTGCTGATATCAGACCCTACAAGTCGGCGGAATTTGGTGAGTGCTTGGAATGTGGAAGACCTTCCCAAAATGCGCCTCCAGCCATGCCATACCATGTTTCAGTTTTACGCCACGAACAATGGTGAGCTGGATCTCCAGCTTTACCAACGCTCGGCAGACTTAGCTTTGGGCGTTCCCTTCAATATCGCATCTTATGCCTTATTGCTGATGATTGTAGCCAACGAAGTTGGCATGACTCCTCGCTGTTTTGTACACACTATTGGCGATGCACATATTTACAAGAATCATGTGGATGGGGTCCGGAAACAATTGGACCGTACACCTGGAGAGTTACCAAGGGTGGAAATTTCCAACAAACCCATGAACGACTTGGTATTCGAAGACATCACTCTTCACGATTACGAACACGCACCCTTTATCAAGTTTGAGGTCTCCGTTTGATGGACTTTTCCATCATCGTTGCGATGGATGAAAAGGGTGGCATTGGAAAAGATGGCGGTCTGCCCTGGAAGTTGTCCAAGGACATGAAGCACTTTCGGGAAACGACAATCGGCGAAGGAAACAATACCGTCATTATGGGCAGAAAAACCTGGGATTCCATTCCTGATAAATTTCGTCCCCTTCCAAATCGGAAAAATATTGTTCTCTCAAGACAAGAGAACTTAATCCTGCCAAAAAATACTCAACTCGCCCACTCTCTAAATCAGGCTCTCGAGCAAACTCGACACAATGGGGAGGTTTTTGTCATTGGCGGAGGGGCTATATATCAAGAGGCCCTCAACCACCCTGCTTGCAAGACCGTCTACCTCACGGCCGTTCACGCCTCATTCGACTGCGATACGTTCTTCCTTCCAGATGAATCCAAATGGACTCTCGTTTCGGACTCCCCTATCCAGGAAGAAAACAACCTCCACTTTAGCTTCTGCGTTTACCGCGCCTAATCCGATCCCCAGTTGATGCTTGAATATCGGTAAAAACCTTCGGGGTCGGTATGGCTACCCGACCAGGACTTGAACCTGGAACGACAGGACCAAAACCTGTTGTGTTGCCAATTACACCATCGGGTAGTGTTTGGGAGGGAGATTTTACGGCTCCCCTAGACCGAGGGCAACCGGGGGAGGCCCTTGAGTTCTCGGCGCAAGAGCTCCAGGCAATCCCGAACTGTTTGCAGTTGAACCCCCTCCCTCCCCGCTCGAGAAAATTGGCGACGGTGAACGGAGAAGGAACCCTTGGGACCCGCTAATCCGAGAAAAACAGTGCCGACCGGTTTTCCCTCTGTTCCTCCAGATGGACCGGCAATCCCAGTCGCAGAAATGGCCCAGGTGGATCCGGAAGCTTTGCGCGCGCCTTCTGCCATGGCGTAGGCGACTTCCTGGGAGACCGCACCATGCCTTTCGAGGAGAGTGGGGTCCACTCCAAGCTGAGCCATCTTTGCCTGGTTGGAATAGGTACTCCAGCCGAAGCCGAAAACCTCGCTTGCTCCGGAGACCTTGGTCAGTGTTGCCGCAAGGAGGCCACCGGTGCAAGATTCCGCAGTCGCTACCGTTTCCCCCCGCTGAAGTAGCTCTCCAACGACCACTCGTTCAAGCGTTTGTCCGTCGCGACCCCAAAGTAAATCTCCTAAACGGGTGCGAAGCTTGGCTGCTGTTCCCTCCAGCACTTCCGTGGCAGACTTGCCACCAGGCTCTCGCCAAGCCATCACCGAAATGGAAACCTTGCGCGGCGATGCCGTGATTCCCATTCTTGGATTCCCCTCTTGCGTCATAAGATCATGCACCAAGGCTTCCACTTTGGATTCTGGTAAACCTGTGGTGTGAAAGGTGCCCAAAGCGAGGAAATCTTCCCCTCCCAAAAGAACTTCTAGCTCTTCCCGCCCTCCCCCTTCAAAAAAAGTCGAGCGACACTCTTGCGGAGGGCCTGGCAAACAAAAGAGATGCGTGCCTTGACCCAGGTCACAGGAAAAACCCCAAGCAGTGCCGACGCGATTTCGGATGGGTGTTGCGCCGAGTGGGACATGGGCTTGATTCAAAAAAGAATCGGGAGGCTCGCCTTCATGCGCGCGCGCCCAAACGGCCCTCAATGGGGCAATCGCTTCAGGAATAGGTTCCAAAGGAACGTCCAAAAACGCAGAAACCTCCGCACGGACTCGGTCATCTGCCGTGGGCCCCAAGCCACCGGACGAGACAACGAATTGCACTTGCCCTCGCAAATCTTCTAACTGCGAGTGCAAATCACCCGCAACGTCGCCCAAAGTGAAACACTTTCGCACTTGAACCCCGAGGCTCAAAAGTTCCCGAGACAAACACTGCGAATTGGTATCCAGCACTCTCCCTTCCAAGAGTTCTTCCCCTATGGAAAGGACAACACCAGTGGGTAAGGTGCTCATGTTTCGTCAGAAAGCGAACTCGGAGCTTTGAGGCGCACCAACAAAATACCTAGCTCATAGAGGAGAATCGTGGGTGCAGCCATGAGGGCTTGGCTGAAAGGATCAGGAGGGGTCACCATGGCGGCAACCACAAAGGCGCCCAAGATGAAATGCCGCCGATACTTCGAAAGAGTTTTGGCGTCTACTAAACCTGCGGCACCCAAACCCAAGAGGATGAGTGGGAGTTGAAACACCAATGCCAAAGCGATGGTAAACATCATGAAAATGGAGAAGTAATCGGAGAGCCGATAAGCCTGCACCATCAAATCCGGATTCACCATTTCGTAAAGAAAACGAAGGACCGTGGGAATCATGAAGAAATATCCAAAAAGAGTGCCCGCAACTCCGGAAAGTAAGCCAAAGGGAATGTAGCTAGAAATGACTTTGCGCTCTTTCGGGAAAAGCCCCACCGCAATAAAGGACCAGATTTCCCAAATCACCCACGGAAGGCCAATAAGAAGAGCAGCTAGGAGGGAAACTTTTAAATCGAAGAATACGGGTTCGGCAGCTGAGAGGATGGAAAGCCGATCTTCCATGGTATGACCATTTTCGACGAGCACGGCAACGGCGTCTTTGTGGGGCTGAATGAAGATGGCTTGAAGCTGCGGCTTCAAAAGCATCCAGCCGCCCATGAAAAGAACGCCTACAACCAATAAAGATCTAAAAAGGCGCTTGCGAAGCTCCTCCAAATGCGAAGAGAAAGGCATTCGGACTTCTTCTGGGTTTTCAGGGAGGTGCGTCATGGGCAGAACAGCTGGGTGGAGATTATCCCACTTCCTCTAGAAAAGAGGAGGGGCTGTCGGAAAACGCCGACAGCCCCCGGGGGAGAATGCTCGCTGGAATTACAAGCCCAACCAAACCATGGCATCCCGGAAGGGAACCACTTTCACGGAAAGGGACTGAGCCAGCTTGTAGGCTTCATGGTCTGCCCAAGGAATCATCTCGCCGGTGTCCTCATCAAAGAAAGGGGTTCCAAGAATGAGGATGTCCACCTCGTTAGTGACCTCAATCACGGTGGCAATGCCCACTTCGCCGAGCTTCACTTTCATGTCACCTTCGGAGAATTGGCTAAAGCCGTTGCCCAAGAGAGCGGCAACCGGTGTGCGTGCAGGATCGTAAACCGCATTCAAGATGAGGTCATCTGAAGCAATGGGGTCAAAACGGTCAGCCATTTGAAGGATTTCACACTCTGAGCGGTTGTCTTCAACAGAGAGTACGCGAACTTGGCCCTTCGAACTTCGGTCTAAGGAGGATTGAACAGCGAACTGCATGCCTGGGCGAATACGATCGACACGCCCACGGTCAATCCAAGCTTTGCCAATGCGAGCATTGGCGATGAGGACCGTGCCATCAGGGGTGTCCCTTCTGCGGTCAACGGTATTCAACTCGTCGCGAAGAATGTCGCGACGCTGCTGGGCGACCCGCATTTTCTCGGTTGCGTCTCTCTTCTCAGACTCCATCTTGACCCGTAAGCTCGAAACTTGGCCATCGAGGTCACGCACTTGGTCGCGCAAGTTGTCTCTTTGTTGTTCAAGCTTCCGAATGTTTTCTCCAAAAGATTCATTCAGGCCGTCAATCTCTTTACGCAATTCACGAATCACGCCTTCCTTTTCAGAAATAGCAGAACGGTTTGCGGAAACGCGTGCGGCCAGGTCGTTCTTCGTTTGCTTGAGTTGGGATTGAACAGCAGAAAGCGAATTGTTCTTGGCAACGTACTCCCGAACAACCATGGGAATGGCACCTTCAATATCTTTCGCATCGGCAGCCTCTGGAAAGGTTGCCTGAAGAGACTCAAGAGCTGTATTGATTGCGAGAACAGATGCGTTGCTGCCCTCGGCGGGAACGAAACCAACTGCATTTGAAATCTCTACAGCAATGTCAAAATTACTATCCGCTAGAGATTTTGCAGTCGCAGTTTTTGCAAGAGCCGCGTTGTAACTACTTTCCCATTGGACAGCTTGTTGCTGACTCATATAGGCAAAGATGGAAACGAAGACGAGGATGACGCACGTGGCAATCATCCACATGACGCTAACTTGAGCGGCACCGCTGTTGCGGGAATTCAGGGAAGGGCTTGAGGAAGGATGCATGAGGGTTTATGGAATCCAGACGACCACGCTGAAGCAGGTGGGGCCAGATTTTAGGCCTTTCCGGGCCTGAAAGGAACAAAGGTTTTACGAGCCGCTTGCCGAGGGGTCAAGGAAGAGCCAAGATGCCACTAATGACACCCCAGAATCCCCATCCAGGCCTACGCATTGTTGGGCTCACAGGGGGTATAGGCTCCGGAAAAAGCACTGTTGCCCGCTTTCTTGCCGAAATGTTGGGCCAAAAGACCTTATTACTGGATGCGGATGCCGAAGTGGGAACTCTTTTGGCGGATGAAAGGGTCTCTCTGGAGGTGGCTAATATCTTTGGTGAGCGGGTATTGCGGCCAGATGGGCTCTTAGATCGCCGAATCATTGCGGGTCTGGTTTTTGATGACCCAGGGGCTAGAGTTGAATTGGAGCGGATTATCCATCCTGCCGTAAGGTTGTTATTATTCAACAAGTTACGAGTGCTGGAGCAGACTGGACTTCCTGTTTGGGCGATTTTAGATGCCCCCCTTTTATTAGAAAGCGGCCTGGATCAGGCCTGTGATTTCCTCCTGTTTGTTGAGGTCGAGGGCGCAGAAAGACAACGCCGAGCTTGCGCAAGGCATGGATGGGAGGCAGAGGAGTGGGAAGCTCGCGAATCTGCCCAAATTCCCTTAGAAACCAAAAAATCCTGCGCGGATGCTATCCTTGCGAACACGGGCGACCTGGAAGCCCTTCGTTCCGCTCTTGCCCCCCATTTGGGGACGATTCTTAGCTTGGCCCCCCGGCCCCTCCAGGAACGCTGGCCGGAAAACGGCCCTTCCTCCCAACCCTGACTCCCTGCCGAGTATTCCGCAGGCGGTCCCAACCAAACGAAATTCTCGATGGTTCCAGCACCTTCGTCTAAACCCCACCGCCGCCGTAATCGCCGTAATCGCCGCCGCCGAGGTGGTGGAGGAGCTCAAACCCAAAAACGGATGGGGGCTTTCCCCCCACCCTCGCAACTTCCCCACCCGCCAGAAGAAGCCTGGTCCGAGAAGAATGTTAAATCCTTTGCAACCAAAAGAAAGAAAGCAGAAAACCATCTGACCCCCATTCTTTCGATTGCCCTCCCTGAACTTCAAGAACTTGGTGAAGAGCTTGGCGTTGAGGGTGCATTCGGTATGGCGCGTGGGCCGCTCCTGAGGCGACTGGTTCGCCAACGGATGGAAGATACCGGGGTGTTTTTCACCAAGGGAATCTTGGATATTGAGGCTGAAGGTCACGCTTACTTGCGTCATGGTGTAAACGATTACACTCCAAATGCGGACACCGATGCCCTTTTGCATCGTTCTCTTGTCGAGAAGCACAACTTAGTTTCTGGCCAAGAGGTTAGCGGAGTCCTTGCCCCCATTTCGGATGACGAAAACGCCCTCTTGGTCTTGCACGATGTCCTTTCTGTTTTTGGGGAAGATTCTGAAAAGCAATACGCCAATGCACCCTTTGGGGATCTAGTTCCGCTATATCCGGAGGAACGGCTTCATTTAGAGACGGAACAAGACGGTATTGAAGCGCGCATCGTTGATTTAATTTCTCCAGTTGGCAAGGGACAGCGCGGCTTGATTGTGGCTCCACCACGAACTGGAAAGACTGTGCTTCTTCAAATAATCGCTAATGCAATTGTTCAGAAGCACCCGGATTGTCACCTCATTATTTTGCTTGTGGATGAGCGCCCGGAAGAAGTCACGGACTTCAGCCGAACCGTCACCGGTGAGAACCGTGAAATCGTTGCAAGCACCTTTGATGAGTCTCCTGCTCGACATATCAAAGTTGCGGAAATGGTGATTCAAAGAGCCAAACGCATGGTTGAACAAGGTCGCGATGTCGTAGTTCTTTTGGACTCCATTACCCGCTTGGCACGTGCCTACAACAACGAAGCTCCTTCGAACTCCAAAATCATGACCGGTGGACTCGTTGCGGATGCCCTTCAAAAGCCAAAACGCTTTTTTGGTGCTGCTCGAAATATGGAAGACGGTGGTTCTCTAACCATCCTAGCGACGGCGCTGATTGACACGAATTCAAAGATGGACGAGGTCATCTTTGAAGAGTTCAAAGGTACCGGCAATATGGAATTGGTCCTGGATCGACAATTAGCTGATCGGAGAATCTGGCCTGCGATTGACATCAACCGCTCCGGTACGCGAAAAGAGGATTTACTCTTCACACCCGACGAGCTTCAGCGCGTCTGGCTGTTGCGGAAAGTTCTTAACGACATGAACCCCGTCGAGGCAATGGAGCTCCTTGTGAGCCGAATGCAGAAATCTTCGGACAATACCGACTTCTTGGTCAATCTCTCCGTCGGTTAACCGCAATGCGGATTGGGATGCTCATTCCGTGTTCTCCCACGGCGCCAAGGGGGAATAGCACGACCGCTGCTAGGTTGTTAAATGCACTGGAACGCTCTGGTCATGAGCTGAGCTTGGATTCGGTGCAAACGGCCCAGTTCTCTCCGGGCACCTTCGACTTATTGATTGCTCTTCACGCCGCTGATTCGGGGCCCGCCGCATGCGCCTTTGCCATGCGTGACAACATTCCCCTAGTAATTTTATTCACTGGAACCGATCTCAATGGGAAGCCAAGCGATGCGACCCTCGAAGCGGTTTCTGAAGCGCAGTCCCTGGTTACCCTTGGTAATCATGCCGCGCGGAGAGTGCGAGATTTATTCCCAAACTGTGGCGACAAAGTCATCGTGATCCCTCAAGCGGTCTCCCCATTGCCAGAGCCGAAACCTCCTGGTCCCGAACTACCACGGACCTTGGATTCCGAATGTGAATTAATTTTCATGCCCACGGGGATTCGCGCGGTAAAAGACCCTCTGCGCGGAATTTCTGCTTTGGCTCCACTTGCCAAGAAACGCCCTCAACTTCGGCTATGGATTGCCGGAGAGGCTTTAGAAGAGCAGGTTGCGGAACAACTTCAGGCTTTGTGCAAAAAGCACACATTTGCCCGTTGGCTCGGACCAATCCCGCGGGGAGAATTGGCTCCTTACTTTCGAAGAGCACAGGTGATTCTTTCGACAAGCAAATCCGAGGGGGGCGCACCGAATGCCCTACTGGAAGCTGGGCTCATGGGAAGGCCCCTTCTGGCAAGTGACATTCCAGCCCATCGAGAATTCCCAGGTGTAAAACACTTGTTTGGAAACGACCAAGATCTTCGCAGAAAACTTGTTGCTCTTCTTGACGAACCCAACAAAGCCCTCCTCGATGCGGCAGCCCGCCGAGAAGAAGTTCGACAAGGACACGCTCTTGCTCGTGAGGCGGCGGCTTGGTCCAGCCTTGTGCATTCCTTTGTACCTCCGGTGCAGGAGCCCTAAACCCAGGGCTGGGTTTATTCGATTCCCTTTTCTTCAAGCCATCGCTGGGCCTCAATCGCCGCAGCGCAACCTGCGCCGGCCGCAGTAATGGCTTGGCGATAAATGGAGTCACTCACATCACCAGCGGCAAAAATGCCCTCTACGCTGGTGGACATGCCAGATTGGGGAAGAATGTATCCCACATCATCCTTGGCGATATCCTCACCGAGAAAATCAGTATTGGGGGCATGCCCAATAGCAATAAAGAGCCCTTGGCAGGCCATCTCTTCAGTAGAACCATCTCGAGGGTCCTCCAGAATGAGGCCTGTCACTTTCTTATCCTCTCCATGCAAAATGTCTTGCACTTGCCGAAAAAGCCTAAATTCAATTTTTGGGTTTTGCTCAGCTCGTTCTTGCATCACTTTGGATGCACGAAAGTAGTCCCGACGGTGAATGATTGTCACTTTCGATGCGAAGCGCGTGAGATAGGTAGCTTCCTCCATTGCGGTATCGCCAGCGCCCACAACTGCGATTTCAACATCTTTAAAAAAGGCGCCATCGCAAGTTGCACAAGCCGAAACTCCAAAGCCCATGAGTTCCTTTTCTTTTTCCAAACCCAACATTTTGGCACGAGCACCAGTCGCAATGATAATCGCATGGGCCTCTTCGGATCCGCCCATTTCATCTTCAATCACAAAGGGGCGGCGGGAAGTGTCAATGCTTTTGACATTGGCAAACTCCTTGAAGTTCGTTCCGAAACGACCACACTGTGCCTTGAATTTGTCCATCAACTCGGGTCCCGTAATACCCTCGGGAAATCCAGGATAATTTTCGACCTCAGTCGTAATAGTGAGCTGGCCTCCAGGCTGCATTCCTTCGTACAAGAGCGGCGCAAGGCCTGCGCGGGCGGTGTAAAGAGCTGCAGTGTACCCAGCTGGGCCAGAACCAATAATGGCTATGTTGTGAACCATGCCCATCATGATAAAACCTCCCGCCCCTTCTCCATAAGAGAAGACGACGGGAGGATGGGGAAGGAAACCTACTCGGTGACAGGTTCCGCGATGCCAGCATTCGCACCTGCGGATTTTGATGCGTCGTCATTCATCTCCCAAGTGGATGAGGCAAGGAGGTAAACAACGGGAACAAGAAGCGCAATTGCGAGCCAAAGCAAGAGATCAGTCCTTTCAACTTGCGGACGTTCAGATTCCATTATGGGGATTAACTCGAATTAGGGGTGGGGATGGAGAGCGAAGCCCCCCGGGATGCACCAAAGGGTAGCACAAAAAATCAATCTGTGCTGTCCCTTCTGGCAATTTTAGGATGTCGTATTCTGCCTTCTGACAACAAACCTGCCTATACCACTTGAGTAGAAATAGGGGCATGGCAAAATCTCCCCAGTGACACAAGCCTGGCCCACCGACCGTGAAACCCTTGAGAGAGAATCTCAAGTCAGCTTTTTCCGCTCTGGCGGCCCAGGCGGCCAGCATCGGAACAAAGTCGAAACCGCGGTAAGAATTGTCCATCCCCCCAGCGGGGTCACCGTTACTGCCACCGAGCGGCGAAGCCAATTCGAGAACCGAGAACTCGCATGGGAAAGGTTGATTGAGAAATTAAAGGCCAAAAACTTTCGCCCAAAAAAACGAAAGCCGACCAAGAAGCCTCGGTCTGCGGACCGGAAGCGCCTCGAGACAAAAAAACGCCGAGGGCAAACCAAAAGAGACCGAAAACTCGAAGACTAAATCTTCAATAAGGCGACAAAGTTTGCGACCTTGGAGTAATCCGGCAGTTTGGCCGCTTCATTCCAAATTTCGTCACCCCTCTCAGTTGAAAGCCCCTGGGCCAAAGCATCGAACTTGGCTCGGATTTCGGAATCAGTCAAGGGGTCCCGTGGGTCTCCCTTCGGCCAATCAATTTGTTTTTCAAAGTTTCGGCCATCCGTGGTGTCAATGGCCACATGGCAGCGTTGGACTTTGGGGAAGGCCGCTTCAAAATCGGGCTCGGCAAAAACCTTGATTTTGTCAATGTGATCCAACACATGAGGATCTCGAACAATCTCCTCGTCAAACAAATCTGGGGTAACTCGTCCATTCATAATTCCCATCGTGATGCAATAGGGCAAAGAATGGTCTGCTGACTCTCGCGTAGTAGGCCGGTACTTTGCAGGATCCGACAAAATGTCTGCGGCCTTGGTCAGAGTTTTGATGCGAATTTCGGCAATATCATCAGCCGCCAATCCATTATCCTGGCAAATGGAAATGGTGCAAGAAATCGGAGCGTGAGTTAGAGCTTCGGTGGGAAAGAACTTCATACCGCACTGCAAAATTCTCCACTCGCTTCCAAGATCATCAAAAATCTCCCACTTCCATTTCGAGTCCATGACATGCTCTAGCGATTCTTTGCCCTCAAAGATGTGGGCGGGCCCAGAGAATCCTCGCATTGCCATGAAAGCCGCCTCTAAACCCGCTCTAGTTGCCATGGGAGAAACTGTGTTTTTCATCATGGTGAGGTGACCGGCCGTAACGGCTCCCAAAGTCACGTTGGCTGCGCCAGCAATACCAGCGGCGTGCTGAAGTTGCTCCGCGGTTAGCCCTAGGGATTTTCCAGCGGCGTAGGCGGCAGCAAAGGCAGTCAAAGTTGCGTGGTGCCACCCAAGCTCTCGAATACCTGGAAAGCTTACCTCACAAAGGCGCTGTTCGATTTCGTAAGCCACCAACATGCCTAGCAAAAACTCTTTACCTCCAGCTTCGGCCAACTCCGCGCCAGCCAGGGGCGCTGAAAGGCAATCACTTGGGTGACAGGGGTCCTGTTGCCAATAGATGTCGTTGTAATCCTGGGCACGAATGGAGAGGGCATTCAGAAAGGCAGCCTGAAGAGGAGCAACTTTGCCCCCTTCTCCAAGAAGAGCGCACTTTTCTGAACCTCCTTCATCCTGAGCAATGCCCCGAAGAATCCCCCAATCAGGAGTCTGAACGCCGCCAAACGCACAGCCAATGCTGTCTAGCAGGTAGCGGCGTAGCTCATTGATGACCGCGTCGGGGAGATCCTCCCAGCGAAGCGCTTCTACCCACTGGCCGAGCTTGTAAGAAATGTAATCCGTGTTTGCCTTATCAGTGTCGTGTCCCATGGGGCGAAATCCTAGCCGTGCGGGAATCGCCCTAAAAGAAAAGCTTCATTGAATCTGGCGGAAGTTTATTCCTGGAAGCACCAAGGGTGACAGCAATGAGTCCTTTGTAAAATAATGTGGCCATGACACACACACCCATTCAGCGCAGACTCATCCCAAGAAAGAAGCTTCCGGATTTTGGACTAAAGCTCCCGAAGGACACCGTTTACGTCAATATCTTTACTGCAAAGAGAGGTGAAACTGAGGAGGAAGCTCACTTTCTTGCCCTAGCCGATGCGGAAGCGTGGCTCGCCACGCCGCCCGAACCAAAAGAGGATTGACGGAAGGGAATTTACTTCCCTTTTTGGGAATAGATGGCCCGGAATCGATACGGCTCTGTTTTCTCGACCTTTTGCTCTTTTTCTTGCCCAACCCCTCCCAAAACGAAGAAATCATTTCCTCGCCATGGGGTTTTAATCCACTCGGGTGGGCCTTCTAACCATCCCAATCCGCCAGCCCAGTACTCGAAATTGGTGGGGTAGGTTTCCAAGTTTTTTAAAGTCTTCCCCATCCCCTCTGGCCCATAAGCAGCAAATTCCCATTCATCCTTTCCGGGAAGAGTAAGCCCCCTTTTCTCACACCAAGAAAGGGCGTCATCGTATAAAAGCACTTTGTTTGTTACGGAAACTTTACTCTCAGAAATGTAAAAGCCACCCTGGTTGTCTTTTTTTGGAATCCAGAAAAATGCGAGGTTGCTCTCTCTATGCTTCAACCTTTTTAGGATACGTCCGCCTTGTTTTTCTAACTGGCGGTAAACCGTTTGGTTGTCTAACTTCTCAAAGTCATCCGCATATTCAGGGAGTACTGAAAGCCCTGGTTGGTCGAGATTGTCCTGGCGCCAGAGTGCAATCTCCTCATTCCACATGTCCGTCAAAAGCTTCCGCTGGTGTTTTTTCTCTTCGTTACCTTGATTACTTTGGCGATCGGCCCTCAAAATTTTGTCGATTCGGGCGTCTCGATTGCCTTCGGCCTTTCGAATCATGGCGTTGAACTGCTCAACGTCACCGAACAACTTATTCTTATTGTCGACATCCACCTTGTTACGCCAGCTCTTGAACTCTGCATTTACGCCAGCTTCTTCGCTGAGGCCGGCAATCGTTTTATCTAATTTAATGAGCGCATCCTCTATCTTTGCCTCAATACTCCAAGACTTGAACGAGATGCTGATTTCGGAAGGATTTTTGAATTTATCTAGAACAACGGCCGTAACGGTATGAAGTTTCAAGTCGGGGCTATCTCGCTTAGGAACAATAAAGGAAAGAAACTGCACGCTCTTTTGGATGCCGTGTACTCTAAATTCTTCATCTCTACCAGGGAGGACCTCAATCCGTTCTCCAAAGTCAAGAGCAGACGTTTTCATTCTCTCATTTTCACGGTACTTACCGGGCACAGTAACTTGGTATACGGAGCCCAAGGAAGGTCCGCGCAAATCCACCGCAATAATTGGGCGGAAACCGATTTCCTCTTTTGCCTCATCTGAATCCCAATGACGGCGCATATCTCGATCAAGGACTGCACTTAGCTCGGTATCAAAGCCCCCACCTCGAGCAGTATGGAGTTTCTCCGATGGCACGACTGGGTCACGTCCTCCCAAAGAATTGAATGGCGATGGGCCTGGATTCCCATCTTCGCACCACTCCCATAAGTGACCAATCATATTTAAAGCCCCACACCATGAAGCTCCATGGGGGTAGGCATATAAATCCTCTAAGGCGCCTGCTTGATTAGGTCCTTTAACGTTCGCATGCCCCATCT
>DLRM01000059.1 GCA_002500505.1 Planctomycetes bacterium UBA7888 | reverse complement strand
CATTCAAGATGTTGATGCCGAAGAAAGCGACCGTATTCAAGATGTTGATATCGAAGAGTCAGCGCGGATTTCTGGCGACGATGCGCTTGAAGCCTTAATCCTTGCTGAGATTGCAGCTTTGAGCCAGTATGTGGATGCCGCTCTGTCCGCCTTGGCTGACTATGTAGATTCCCAAGACGCTGATCTTCAAATGCAAATTGATGCCAATGCAAACGATATTGACAATTTGGCAATTATTACGGATGACCATGAAAACAGACTATTAGACCTCGAGAGCCCAGAGCGCCACGGTCGCCTGAATCAATTCCTTCCGGGCAACTACACATTTACAGTTCCTGTAGGAGTGAACCGTGTCTGGATTTCTGCTGTTGGCGCAGGTGGCGGAGCGGCTTCGCGAGGCGAGGGCCTTCCTATCTTTAATGGTGGAGATGGGGCGTCCTATTTCCAATACGAAGTGGATGTCATCCCAGGTCAGATCATTGACTTCAGCGTTGGAGTTGGTGGAGATTCCGTCGTTGGCCTTGGTGTTCTCGCCGACAATGGCGATTCCACTAAAGTGGATTGGGATGGAGACCCCTTAAATGGCGCGAATTTGGTCGCCGATGGCGGAAATGGGGCCGAAACAGGCTCTCTGTACGGCGGCTCGAACGGCGCAGATTCCACCCCAATATTCGGCCCGGCCCTCCGTTGGAGTGGCTCAGGCTCCTCAGATGCTTCCCTTCCAGGAGGGGATGGCATGGTCCGAATTGAGTGGTAGATATGCCTCTTCAGTCAATACCCCCCCCAAAAAACACCCAGGGAAGGACTTTTTGTAGGAAGTCGCTCTTGCCTGTTTTTAAATCCTCAATTAGACTGAGGATTCCTTACTCGGAAAATCACCCCCACCCCCTCATTTAGATGCGCATTATCGCTCCCTTTACTCTTTCTCTGCTTCTTTCTTCTGGCGCCAGCTTGGTCGCCCAAGACAATGCACTTCAGCTAGACAATCGGTCTGGTGACGCTTTTATCACCTTCGGCTGGGAAAATATCATGGCCACCGGTACAGAATTCACTGCGGAAGCTCGAATTCGTGCCAATACCTGGTGTAACAACCCTGGCGCTTTCGATATTTTTAGCCGCTTTGAGAACCGTCCAGGTGGGGAAAAAAAGAAGCTCACTGTGCACGCTGACGGCTCCATTTCAGCGATTTATCAGGGTTCCGTAGATCAAGTTGTTTCTACTGCGCCTGGCGCCTTCCCACGAGATCAAAAATGGCATCACGTACGCTTTGTGCACGATTCCTCAAATCACTGGGAAATTCAGGTAGATGGTAATGTGCATGCCTCAGGTATGGGAAATGGTTTCCCCATCGCCTTCTCCGCTGGTTTAGACACAGTTATTGGTCATGGCAATGGATACCAAGTTACCGGCCTTCGAATTTCCGATGTCGCTCGCGCCAACAACGCAACTGGAAATAGCTTTTTCGGTGATGCAAATGCCATTCTCTACCTTCATTTTGAAGAGAACTCTGGAACCGAGGTCCACCACGATGATTCGAATGGATTTCCGCGCACAATGGTGGGGACAATCCACGGACAAGGATGGTGGATTACTGGCGAAGGTGGCGACTTTGATGACGACGGCCGCACCGACGATCAAGAACTTGCCGATTCCACCAACGTGTTCGACAAGGACTCTGATGATGACGGACTTTCTGATGGCGAAGAAGTTGCTCACAGTACCAGTCCGTTGAGCGTGGACACCGATGGTGACCACATTCAAGATGGAACGGAGGTGAGTCAGAGCAATGGCGACGAAGAACTTCCGGATAACAACATTTGTTATGGCGGAACAGACATGAACGTATTTGTTCCGGATGCGAAGGTGAGCGACTCGACTGATCCCCTCGACCAGGACACCGATGACGATGGGCTTACTGACGACGAAGAAGACAAAAACCTGAATGGTAAGGCTCAAACCCGAAAGGGCGAAACTGACCCAATCCGCGTGGACACCGATGGCGATGGACTATGGGATGGTTTGGAGACAGGACTGACTGATACCATGGTTGGCCCAGACACCGACCTCAATGTTTTCCAAGGTGATCAGGACCCCAGTACAACCACCGATCCTTTGGACGTGGACACCGATGGTGGCGGATTAGATGACGGCAAAGAAGACATCAACCTAAATGGCGCAGTGGATGGCGTTTTTGAAACCATGCCCCACGCTCCATACAGCACAGATGATCACTGGGAGCTCACTTTGCACCCAAGCACTTGGGAAATCGGGAGAACGGCCTATATGGAATGCCAGTGGGGCTTTGACGGAAGCTCTATTGTGATGCTTTTTAGTTTCCAAGGTAGCAGCCCTTCCTACATTCCAAACATTGACGCTGTCGTGAATCTTTCCAAGCCTCTTTCGCGCTTCCCTGGCGATTACCCGTACATTGGAAATCGATTGACCATTCAAAAGGACATCCCAAACGACCCAAATCTCGCCGGAGAGCCCATTTGGCTCCAGGGCGTTGAAATATGTGATGAGCCAGGACAAGGAATGCGTTTCCGCTTGTCTAACCCTGAGAACACAACCTTCCAGTAGTTTTCGGAAACGTCCACCCAGGCGATGGCCTTCCGGTAGGGAGGCCATCGCCTATTTATTTTTTGAAAAAAGAAAGCCTCAGAAATTACATTTGTTTCTAACAATTTATGGCTAAGTTAGGATATTGGTCAATGTTTTCGGTCCTACTTTTGGCTCAAGCCGCTGTTGCTCAGAATCCAGGCAGTCGTCCTGAGATTTTGGAAGCTATGCGAGCCGATATTGCTGCGGAACGTCACGAATCAGACGGCGGCGGGCGGGCATGGCTAGAGGAAAGTCAATCTGATATGGAGGTTGTTGCTGGAGGCGTGGGGAATTGGAAACTTATTTACGAGGCGGGCGAGCATGGGATTCCAGAAGGAGGCATGCTCTTTTTCCAGCTTTCCCCTTTTTGGGGTTGGTCAACCCCTCGGTTTGCACAAGAAGCAGCTACGCGACCTGGTTCAACCCAAATCACCGTTCACTCAGAAGGGGTTGGGTGGGAGGCGGAAACCATTGACCAACAGTTGATGGTGATTCGGTTTACTAAAGGTGGACTTAAAAAGTCGGATCGCGTCGTGTTGAATTACACTGGCCTTGCGGACCGCTATTCTGAGCAAAGTCAGGCCTTTTGGTTTTCTGTTGACGGGGATGGGGATGGTATTCGAGCATTAGTTCGGGACACAAAATTAGAAGTTAAAGTGCTTCCCAGAGACGCTGTCGGCATGCACCTTGTTCTTCCAACGGCCGCTGAGCCAGGAGACACCGTGCGAATGCATGTTTCCTATCTAGACGCAACGGGTAATTTGGCGCTAGGTAGTTTTGGTGACATCTTCTTTGACCTGCCTACTGGAATCGAATTCTCGGGCCCGATTTCTTTGCATGCCGGGAGCGGGGGGGTTGATTTGGTGGT
Source organism: Planctomycetes bacterium UBA7888 (assembly GCA_002500505.1). Taxonomy (GTDB): domain Bacteria; phylum Planctomycetota; class UBA1135; order UBA1135; family UBA1135; genus UBA7888. The sequence continues at coordinate 42,158 of DLRM01000059.1, read as the reverse complement.
TTCCCAAGAAGGTGTTTATACGGTAAAAGGCGTGGGCCCTGCTGGTGAAGCTACTTCAAACCCCATGGTTGTTCGAAAGGGTGTCGAGAACATTCTTTGGGCAGACCTGCAGGTTCATACAGCGCTTTCGGACGGTACAGGAAGTTTAGATGAGGTATATCACTATGCCCGAAATGTTGCTGGGCTTGATGCGGTTTGTATTACCGACCACGATCACTGGGGAATGAAATTCTTAGACCAGAACCCAGAGATGTGGGAGTCGGTAAAAACGGCTTCTGAAAAATGGAATGAGCCAGGTCGCTTCGTTGCATTTTTAGGTTACGAGTGGACGAATTGGGTTTCTGGGCACCGCCACGTCTTATTCCCAGGCACAGAAGGTGTGCCATGGTCTTCAGCGGATGAGAAGTGGGATACTCCTCAGGAGCTTTGGGAGGAAGTCAAAAAAGTTGGAGGCATCACCATTGCACACCATTCCGCAGGCGGCCCTGTTCCAACCGATTGGCGCATTCCCCCTGACCCAGATTGCGAACCCATTACCGAAATCGTTTCTGTTCACGGTTCATCGGAGTCTGCCGACACGCCGGGCCGAATCTACTCTGCAATAAAAGGCAACTATGTTCGGGACGCTCTTGGCCGTGGTTACCAATTGGGGTTTATTGGCAGCACCGATGGCCATGACGGCCACCCAGGTTTGTCACAGCTTGCCGGCGCAAGCGGTGGATTGGCAGCAATTATCACAAAAGACAAAACTCGAAAGGGAATCCTGAAAGCTCTTCGAGAGCGACGATGTTATGCAACAAACGGGCCTCGTATTGGCCTCCGCTTTCAGCTTGGCGATGCCTCCATGGGAGGCTTTGTTCAAAAAGGGGATGAGGAATTGAAGCTCATCTGTCGAGTCATCGGTACAGATGCAATTGATTATGTAGACATTATCCACAATGAAAAGCTTGCCCAAAGAGTCGACGGAAAAGGGAAATCACTATTCTTTTTCGATCTTCAAGTACCCGCAATGAACGCGGGCGATTTTGTTTACCTTCGTGTCCTTCAAAAAGATGGCGGTGCCGCCTGGTCAAGCCCGATATTCTGCAAATAAGCTTGGAGCTAACTCTTTGGGCCCTCTATAACAAACCAACTTTTCGCATAACTTCCTGCCTCTCTTCCCCTTGGATGGCGCAGTCTAAATTAGGGAAAAATGCTGCGCGCTCCCTTTCGTCGTGGTGCTTTAAAACCTCTTTCAACATGTGTTGCTTTTCAATAATAATTACACGTTCACGAGGAGAGACTTCCCCAATATTTTCGAAAGAAGTTAATGAATCGAGAGTTTCCTGGAAGAGTCTCTCAAGTTTTCGATGTTCTGCAGTTAAGAGTTCGGGTGTGCAACCTAGCTGGGCGTCAACGCGATCTGAAAAAATGGGGAGAAGGTAGGTTTCTTCCTTCAGGATGTGATCCTGAAGGCCAGCTACGAACTCCTCAAATTTCGCACGGGCCCTTTTAAGTTCTCCCATCACCATGAGGTCTTGGTGGCAGAGGAGAAGCTCCATGAGGCCCTCGTGGACCTTGGCAAGGTCCATAAAGGAAGGGGAGGGGTCGCTTTCGGGCATGGGTTTATAATCAGGGACTCAGGCGAGGCCAGCCCCCTTGTTCAAGGCGGGGGAGGGTCTTCTTGACGAGCCACAATACACACTCCACCCATGACAAAAATCCAATGTGACGCTGCTGTGCTGGGCGCAGGCCCGGCTGGCTATGTTTGTGCAATTCGCCTTGCCCAATACGGCAAGAAGGTGGTTTGTGTGGAGCAATCTGAACTTGGCGGGACCTGCCTCAATGTGGGGTGCATCCCTTCGAAGGCGCTCATCTCTGCCGGACATTTTTTAGAGTCCTTCAAGCATGCCGCTGAGATGGGGATTACTGTGGGAGAGCCTGAATTAGATGTCAAAAAATTGGTGTCCTGGAAAGAGAAAGTCGTCAAGCGTCTAACGGGCGGAATTGGCGTGCTTTTCAAGTCCCGCAAAGTTGAACTTGTCCGAGGTCGGGCGCGCCTCGTCGGCGCTGGCAAACTTGAAGTTGAGTCTGCTGAAGGAAAAATTGTGGTGGAAGCCAAGGACATTGTTTTGGCTACCGGTTCCGAGCCCGCCCCCATTCCGGGGTTCGATTTCGGTCCCCATGTTTGGTCAAGTACCGAAGCCTTATCCCCTTCGGAGATCCCTGACCGCATGCTCGTTATTGGCGGCGGAGTCATCGGAATGGAACTTGGCATGTTTTACCGGCAAGCCGGCGCGGAAGTGACCGTTGTGGAGTTTATGGATCAACTTTTACCTGGGATTGATCCCGAATTGGTCAAGGTTGTCCAGCGTAAAGCTAAGAAGGCTGGAATAAAAGTTCTTCTCTCTTCTGCAGCCAAATCTTTCACCGAAAGTTCTGATGGACTTAACATCAAAGTGGAGACTAAAGGCAAAGAAAAAGAAATCCAGGCAGACAAAATATTGCTTACAGTTGGACGAAGACCGGTCCTTCCGGAGGGTCTGAAGAGTGCGGGCCTCAAGCCAGATAAGCATGGTTTCTTGAAAACAAATGAGTCTTGCTTGACCCAAACTCCACATGTTTACGCCATTGGTGACATTTGCCATGGTCCCATGCTTGCCCATAAAGGGTCTGCGGAAGGTTTAGTTGCCGCTGGCCATATTGCAGGGAAGAGTGGTGCTCTTTGGGACCATTCGGTGGTGCCCGGGGTCGTTTTCACGGACCCAGAAATTGCTTGTGTGGGTCTAACCGAAGCTGAAGCCAAGAAGCAAGGCCGTGATATAAAAATCGGTCGGTTTAATTTTGCGGCAAATGGTCGAGCGCTCTCCATGCATGCGGCAGAGGGGCTCGTCAAGGTTGTAACGGACGCGAATGACGACAGCTTATTAGGCGTTCACATGGTAGGGCCAAACGTAACTGACATGATTGCAGAATCAGCGGTCGCCATTGAAGCAGGGCTTACAGCAGAAGATATTGCCTTGACCATTCACCCTCATCCCACCCTTTCTGAGGTGCTGATGGAGGCTTGTGAGGATGTTCATGGACTGTGCATCCATTCCGCCAAGTAGGGAATATGCGCTTTAGTTGTGCCGCCAACTGGGAAGTTCAAGACCTTTCCGGCTACTCTTACCTTGAGGCAGACGCAACCCAATTAGAACTTGTCGAGTCCCATGATGGAAACAAGGATTCCCTTTTGTTGTGTGAGTTTGATCCTGTTTTGACAGTTGGCCGCGCGGCCGATGTAGAAAAATACAATCATCTCGACTTGCCTGTTGTTGAAATACCTCGTGGCGGGAAGGCTACTTTTCACGGCCCGGGGCAACTGGTTGCCTACCCGATTCTTGCTTTATCTGAAGAAGCGAGAGATTTGCACGCCTACCTTCATGCACTTGAAGATGCGCTTATTCGGACAGCGGGAGATTTTGGACTGCAGGCGAGTCGGGACTCCAGAAATACGGGCTGCTGGGTTCATGGAAGAAAGCTTGCCTCAATAGGGGTAGCCGTTCGTCGCTGGGTGACTTACCACGGTGTGGCATTCAATGTCACAACCGACTTGGATTGGTTCCGCCGCTTCGACCCATGTGGATTGGATCCGGATGTCATGACAAGTCTGGCGTGCGAACTAGAGACTCCACCGCCCATCGCTGAAGTAAAAAATAGACTCGCCGAAAATCTCCGCATTGTTCTAAGAGAAGAGTCATGAATCCAGGCCGCCGCGGAGCACTTTCCTGAGAGAGTCACGCTCGTTGGTGAGATAGGAGCGCAGCCTTTTCATAGAGAGCAGGCGAACTAAAACCATAAATTCCTCCCAAGCCTCTTTTCGTTGACGCAAGAAGTAACTACCAAAGATGCCGGAAAAGCCCAAAAGAGAAAAGGCGAATAAATATTCTGGAAGACCGAAAGTGCTTGTGGGCAAATAGTGTTGGCTTATCCAGACTGAACACGCCATCCAGATTGGGAAAAATAGAGACGCGCCCAGGACTTTTACTGTTGCGACAATGTCTTCTTCCGGTTTCCCGAGTTTGACAGCGAGCATAATCAGGAGAGTAGGAGGAAGCCAGTAGAGAAGTCCCAATGCAGCTAGCGGTAAGCCAAGCAAAGCGGAGACTATATTTTGAATCGTAAACCAAGCCATGCGGGGCGGGGAACAAGAAGCGTCTAACTGCTCCACAGAGAGGCCGAGTCGTTTGAGATGAGCATCAAATCTGGAAAGGCGACCCTTTAGCTTTAATAATTGTTCGGGGTCTTTTTCGAAGGTTTCCTTTCCCTGAATGGCAAGGTTGCGAAGGTGGGTGACCCGATGTTCATCTTCATCATCTAGAATCTTTGTTGCCAACTCGAGAAGTGGGAAATCTTCCCAGCGCTCTAAGTCCAGCATGACTTTCCGAAGAGCAGAGTCGATTTCTTTTGTGAGCGCGATTGCCCCTTCTTTCGAGTTCTGGTTCCAAACATCCACAAAGGGTGCAACATCAACTGGGTCTCCAATTTCGACAGCGAGGTTACTCCGGAACCGAGCCTTGTTCCGGTAGACAATCCCAATAGGAATGACCTTGGTTCCAAGTGGAATTCCCGCGAGAGCTTCAGCACCTAAGGCCATTCTGGCTGCTCCAGTTTTCAATTTTTGGAGGCCCGGCTCATTGTGACTGATGCCTTCCGGGAACAAGACAATCGCTTCACCCTGTGCGAGTTCTGCATGAACTGCATCAAACACGCCTCGGTTTAAATCCGTGTCATGACCGTCTTGCGAACGGTAAACAGGAATGGCTCCTGCGAGTTTTGCCATCCAACCTAAAATCGGCATTCGGAAAACGGGCTCTTTGCCGAGTATCTTTACTTGCCTTTCCGCAACACAGGCAACGACAATAGGGTCAACCAAGCCATTTGGATGGTTCGCAACAATAACTAAGGGCCCACTCGGCGGAACTTTCCCACCAAGAAGAGTGCGTCGGTAAAAGAGGTCGAGGACCCAGAAGAAGAAGCGAAAAATCATTCCCCGGTATTATCACATGCGGGCGGACAGGCGTCCCTTGTTTTATAGCCGATGTCCAAGAAATCGTGGTCGCTTTCTCGCCCGGAATCGAAGAAAATCGAACTACGGGAACTGTTACTGAATGACCATTTGCACAGGTGTGGCAACCGTACGGATTTGGTAGCCAGTCGGGAAGACATCTTGGTAGGTTGCGAAAATGGCGTAGATGGTTTTGCCATGCAGATTGTTGATATTCGGCACGGTGCAAGAAACCACCATGAATTCATTCGACGGGACGAGGCCAGACCAGCCAGGCTGATTATGGGTGGCGTCCCACCCGGCGTCTAAGTTGGCCGGAATATGTGTTCCACCAATATTGAAGCCAGGAGTTGTGGAGAGAGTAATCCAGCCTTGGTACAAACGTCCGACTTCCCCAGGGGCGTGCCAAATCATGCTCATTACGGAGCCAACCACGGGTGGAGACGTAACGGTAATGTAGGAAGTGTTGCCGCCGCCGCTCCAAGGAGTTGTGTCTGCATCGTTGGTCGCGCCAGGAGTTCCCTTGTCGCCTAATCCATAGACTCGAAGTCCATCCACAAAGTTAGAGGAAGACGCTGGAGCCAAGAGATCTTTTCGTTCAGCGGACTGCCCATTAGAGCCAGGCCAAGAGCTTGTCCAGGAAACATTGTCAAGGGTTATCGTTCCACGGCGGAGTTGTGCTGAGTCAGTGGTGGACATGAAAAAACGTCCAGTAGGCCAAACCATATGGGGTCTGATGCCACCGTTTCTGGAAGCCAAGCCGTCTGATGCAAGCAATAACTCATCACCAGCTTCAAGCAAAAAGGGAGCCTGGATTGTGAAGGAGTCGCTGCCGCTGTCGGAGACAATGACTAAATCTGCACTAACTGCCTCACTTTCTCGAGTTCCAGCGAGCTCCAGCCATTCTCCATCCGTATCAGAAACCTTAGTAGGGTCACGCATGAATTCGGAAATCACAAGGTCGCCCGTGGCAGGAACAGTTGGGGCTTGTTCGTCGCACCATGCGGTAAATGAAGTGCCATCACGCATGGTGGCGGTGTAGGTGTTGCCATCAGTGTTCAAAACGATTGTTCCGCCTGTGTCAACATAGCCTTCCGCCCCAACACCGCTAGTCAAACTCCATACCGGGATAGCCCAAGTGCTTTTATGGATTCGATCCAAGACATTTTGTTTTGGATAGCCATAGGAGTTTGCGTAGCCGCAAGGAATAACTGCAAACTCGGGAGCAATTCTAGAAATAAAACTGGAATTTGAACTGGTGTTAGAGCCGTGGTGGCTGACTTTATAGACATCGACATTGCCGCAAATAGATCCAACACTGGATTCCACATCGGTAGTCCCATTTCCGCCTCCCGTGAGATCGCCACCAAGGAACATGTCAAAGTCGCCGTACTCCACTCGCCAGGCAATGCTGGCAGAGTTTTCCCACTGGGAGGACCCAGAGATGTTGACGGAACCTCCACCCATGAGTTGGCCCTCTGAAACGAGGCAAGTCAAAGTGACACCGCCGCCAAGGTTTACGACCTGGCCTGGGTATACGGTTTGTCGCACGGAGGCGTAGCGATTTTTGTAGTCGGTATAGGATTGAGTGGTTGGAGCGCCACCGTTTCCTCGATCGAGAGCAATAGAAGCTTGGATGCCAGCATTCCAAACTTCATCCAGGCCACCTAAGTGGTCAGCGTGGTAATGGCTAGGGCTGACATAGTCCAAGTGGTTTATGCCTAAAGATGTCAGCTGCGGAACAACAATGCTTGATCCTTTTCCGTTGTCTCCGGCATCAAGCAGGAAAGTTTGACCAGTGGGAGAAACGAGGAGTGTCGCATCGCCTTGGCCAACATCAATAAAATATACCTCAAGCTCCTGAGCGAATAACGCGGAGCAGAACAAAAAGGAGGCCGAAAAGGCCAAGCGAAAGAGAGTATTCATGAATGAGGGGACGAAAGAATTAACCTTTCGGTTCCACCATTGTACCCCCAGATAGCTCAGATAGGCTAGATAGGAAACGTACTTTCGCTGCTTTGCCAATAGCGACACAGTGAATCCGGGTGCCATAGCGTGTTTGGAGTAATTGGAGTCCTTCGAGAAGATGGCCTGGGTATTGGTGTTTCCCCCAGGAGGACCCTCCGTCTCCAATCAAAACAATGGTGTCCGCATTCCAGCCCGTTTGAAGTGATTCCATAGCATCGAAAAGCGCGGATGCTTGACTAAATTCGCATCGGTCAATGAGCTCCAGTGCCTTTTCTTTATTTTTTCTGGAATTTTCGCTCAATTTTCCGAGACCGGAAATCATCTCTCGCTCAATGACGATGACATCGAAAAGAGAATTCTCAGGAAGGAGGTTCAAGAGTTTTTCTAGTTCGTTGCGCGCGCCTTCAGCCGCAGTGCCGGCCCCAAAGGGGTCATTCATCGAGCCAGAGCCATCCACAGCAAAGACCACGCGATTGCTATGAATGGGGATGCCAAACAAGGTAGCCTTGGTTTCTTCTTCGGGACGGGCCATGCTTCCCCTCGTGGGTTTCGCACCATTTTCCAGCCACTCTTCTCCTTGGTTTTCCCACCAGCGTTCCCAGACTTCTGGGTTTCGGCCCAGTTTGAGTCCAGTTAATTGCATTAAAGTGTTGCCGTAATCTACGACAAAGCGATTGCCTTCGCTGGCTACTTCTCGAGCAAGTGCCTCAATAAAGTGGGGGACAGAAAAGCCGATTTCCTTTTTTAGGCATGCTTCAATTGCAGCAGCGCGAAGTCCAGTATGTTCGGTGCGAAGTGCGGCTTCTATAACAGGTAGCAGCTCTTCGGGATTAAAATCTCCACGAGCCGCCAACCCTCGGAGGATCTCGGCGCGGTCGTTTTTCGAAGTAGCTTCTTTCCCCTTTGTTAAGAGAAGCTTCCTGTCTTCAGTAGTTAATTCTCGAAGAGAAAGAAGCCCAATCCCAGCCCCGCTTCGTAGAAGGTCCAGAACCTCGCTGTCGGGGTTCTTTTTGCGCCAGCCAGACAGAACGATTCGGCCTTCGGTGTAAGCGTTTCCAACCGCGCGCTGAAATGCTAGAAACAAATCCTTGTCTTTGCATTTCAACAAGTTTTTGTGCATGAGGGGCTTGGCCTTTACGGGGCCAGGGCATCGGCCAAGAGCTTGAATGCACAAAAGCCTAAGCAAAGGACTTGCCTTTTTGTTTGCCGCAAATTTTGCGAGGAGTTCTGTTTCCTCAACAGATTGCGCCTTCAGCATTCCTGAATAGAACCAATCTCTCAAATAAACGCCCCGGTAAGTGTCTAGACGCTTGTCATAATATTCCAAGCGAATCTCCATAGCTTTTTCAGTCTGGATATTTGCTAAAGCTTTTGCAGCGTCGTAGCCCCCATTGTCAAACCCGGCCTTGTCGGCGGTTCTTTTTAAGGTTTTCTCGATTGCGCCTAAGTCCTGGATAGGGAATGTGGCGGGTGTCGCATACGGCAAACACAGTAGGGCGAGGGCAATCATGGGACTTTATTCTAATACCGTGCCAAGTTATTGAAGAGGTACAAAAAAACGGGAGAAGCTTTCGCTTCTCCCGTTAAACGGATGTCCGCCCAGGGGGGCGATTATCGGCTAGTTAATGAAGCCATGAACGTAGTCCGAGGTGACGCTGCCGAAGGCGTTTGCCACAGAGTCAAAAATCCGCCACTGGAAGTAAACGTCTCGTCCTGCCCATGCTGGATTGTTGGGCACAGATAAGGTCTTTGAGGCCTCGCCCGTAGAAGTGTTTTGTCCAGGGATGAGGAAGTCCAGGGAAACATACAGGTTGTTTCCGGGAGCCCCAATGCCAGTAAGGTCAAAGGGCAAAGATTTTCCATTCCAAGAGGTATTAGACCAGCCAATCGCCAAGAAGTTCGAGGCCAGAGGGATAGAGTCAGTCAGTGTGATGTCGAAGGTTTGGCCAAGCCCAGGAACGCCGATGAAGCCGATGGATGGGTCAGTTCCAATGCTATGACTTCCAGGAGTACCCAGAATTTCAAAGAAAGGTTGGGCAGGACCCGTTGCAAAAGCGCCTTTAGGGACAATGCCCATGGAAACGGCGTAGCAGCCATCAGGTGCCCATGCGTACATCATTTCAGTTTCGCCAGCGTCCATTGCGTCGCCATCAGCATTGAGGTCCTGGGTGAAGTAGCAAGTGTTTTGATTCCAGTTTGTTCCAAAAGGACCATTGCCTTGGAAGAAGCTAAAGCCACCATCATGTGATCCTCCACCGTAAATGGTTGAGACCGGGTAAAGCATGAAGTTGTTGTTTGCTCCGTCAAGCCACATGACGATTTCACCGGAATCATTCAAGTCGTAGTCGCCGTTGAGGTCTTCACCGCGGTAAACCAAGCCTGCGCCAGCTGCGCAAGAACTGTTGGATGCAGTGCTCGCAATCCAGTAAACATCCGCACCGCTTGCGCCGGCACCGTGCTCAACAGAAAGAGATTCCAAGGAGCCGTACCAACCCGTTCCAGATGTGCTGGCACATCGTGGAGGGACCATGACGCCAGAGGCAATGTCCACATTGACATCAAGGCCTGGAACATCATCAATGAGGTTGCAGAAGTTCCAAGCTTCGCCAGCGTCCATCGCATCGCCGTCCCCGTTGAGGTCTTGGAAGGCGTAAAGGTTGCGGTCTTGTTGCTCAAAACCAATGACAACACCCGCACTATCTACCATGACGGCCTCGAAGTCAGTGAGGCCAATTGTGACAGGAGTTCCACCTGTTCCAGGGACCGTCAAGCTAGATGTGCCATCGACGAACAAAGTCATCTCGCCAGCACTGAGAGCAAGGCCGTCATTGTCAAGGTCGACATAAGAAGAGATTCCGGAACCAGCCGCCGCCGCACCACTCCAAAGATCATCGGTTACATACATCACGCCAGTGTTGGGGTCGAAATCAACGCCATCAGGGCTTGTGTTGGTAACACCATGGGATGCGCGAGTATCTGCAAAGGTGATGACCTCTCCAGGGCTCATGGCAACGCCATCGCCATCAAGGTCAACCATCTTGAGGATTACGTCGTTACCGCCGCCACCAAAGACGGCCGGGGTTCCGCCCATGGCTTCGTAGCAAACATTCTCAACATAGGTGACGAGCGTTGCGCTATCGAAAGCGAACTGGACAGCTTCGCCAGCGCTCAAGAAGACGCCGTCGCCATCCAAATCCATGGTGCGACGAATTTCCCAGTCTGTGGTGGAAGGGGTTCCACCATACATGAAATACTCAGCTTGAGATTGGGCGGAAAGGGGTGAAGCAACCAGGATGGCAAGGAGAGCGAAGAAGTGGCGCATAAGTGCTTAAGGGATGTGAGGGAAGACACCAGGACAAGCTTATGGGGCTGTTGGAAAGGGGAGCCCCTTCCTGGTCACCACAAGTATAAGTGATGAAACCCTAAAGGAGAGCCTTAGAAAGCAATTTTTTGTGGAGGACTACCCAGCGCTCTTCCCAGGCTCGGTCGGAGGAAGGAGCTCGAACTTTTACATCCTCAAGGAGATCGAAGTCTTTATCCCCAAGGGATTTGCAAATGTCTTCCGAAGCCATTTTCCAAGGAGGGCCGCCTTCTTCTTCAGGACGATTGAATGGAAAGACAAGGGAAATAAGATAGCCACCAGCTGCAAGATTTCGATGGACCATCCTTCCCCAGTCGTGACGCCTTTCTGGAGGGATGGCACAGAAAAAAGTATGGTCGAAAATGAGGTCAAATGGGCCTTCATCAAGGGTAAGAGCATCAGCGACTTCAAATTTTCCGCCGACATCTTCGATGGCTGGCTGAAGCTGTGGTTTGAGGGCTTCCACCATGTCCACGGCGAATACTTCCCAGCCCCGCTCTGCAAGCGCAAGAGCATCCCAGCCACGGCCACATCCAGGCACTAAGGCGCGCCCACTTTTGGGTGGGACAGCGAGCTCCTTTGCGCCCTCATCAAGCCTAGCTAATAGCTCAGGGTGAGCAGCCCCTTTGTCCCATGGCGTCCTACTTTCCCTGTACCGGGAAGCCCAGAATTCAAGTTCTTTAGCGTTTGTCATAAAATGGAAGAGCCCCCTTGAAGTAATCTTCAAGGGGGCTCAAAGCATAAGGTCAAGGACCTTACATGATGACAAATTCTGTTACATCGGAAATGTCACCGAAGACAACGCCGCCACCGCCTGTGAAGGCAACACCAGTTGTGTAGAAGGTTGATCCTGCAGGCACGCCAGGAATAGACAAAGAGCCTACTACGGTGGTTCCATTTCCAAATGCGTCAATGGTCCCAGAGAGATGAGACATCCATTTTGGGATGTAAGGGTTGTCCAGGAGGCCAGTGCTTCGGTTGTCACCGTATGGAGTGAGGTAGTTACCAGTACCGCTGGAGATTAGAGCTACGAAAGTGCTACCTGCATCCGAAGCGGGGAATCCTGAAGCTTCAAAATGGATGTTGTCGCCCGGTGTGAAGCTTGCGCTTACGGGGGTCAAAGTCGCAGAACGTGCGCCACCTGCGTAGCAATCGTTGACACCGAGAACATCATCAAGCCAAGCGGTGACGAAGTTGTTGTACATAGGGTTGTGAGCAAGCTCAACATAGTCAGTGTCACCCGGAGAGCCAATAGCACAGTCAACCCCAGCGCCAAAGCTTACGCCGTAGTCTCGGGAGATTGCCAGCATCGTGCCTTCTGGATAGGCTGGACCGGACCAGGCAACGCCCCAAGTATCGCCAGCGCCTGCAGCAACTGGGTAAGCTGCGCCACCCGAAGAAACCATAGTGGTGGTCCAGGTAGCACCGAAGTCAGAACTGACAGCGGCGTAGGCTTCATCGGCACCGGTACTGTTGTCCTCCCAAGTGACAACAACTGTAGAGCCGTCAAAGCTCATATGGTGATTGTCCGCATCTGAGCCAGTCATAAGAATAACTTCAGGGTTCCAGGTGTGGCCACCATCAGAAGATGACATGAAGTGAACTTCTTCGTCAGAAGCGGCTGAAGGGAGCTCATCTTCCAGCCAGGAGATGACGGCATTTTGGCCAACAACACTGAGGTGTATTTCAGCGGCTTCAAGGTCACCATTTGCGGGGCCAGAAGGATCAATCTGAACTTCAGGCATCATCCATGTAAGGCCACCATCGTGGGTCATGATGAAGAACAAGTCGTCATCAGACGAAGCGTTACGATCATCACAGAAGGCGACATAAGCGTTCGCGCCATCAGCGGAAACGTCTTGATAGTCACAATCACCCAAGTCGCTATCAGCTTGAAGACTTGGATTCCATGTTGCGCCGCGGTCATTGGAAGAAGCAAGCCAAGTGCTTTCGCCAGTGCCAGAAATTTTGTCAACTCGCATAACGACATAGACATTAGCGCCAGAAACATCAATCATGGCCTGGTCAACAGCTTTTGCTCCAGCGGCGCTTCCGTCATCGAGCCGGATATTTGCGGACCAAGTTGCGCCGCCGTCATGGGAAGCGCTGAAGTAGCAGTCATCTTTGCCGTTGCGCTCGTCACGCCAGGCGAGGTAAATGGAGCCGTCGCGGCAAGCTATGGAATAGTCATACACACCTTTCCAAGCGCTTATTGTGTCGTCATCAACTCGAACTGGAGCGGACCAATTGATACCCCGACCATCTGAGGCCGATGCATAGATATCATTTGTGGCTGCATCTTTCCAAACAACAGCAGAAATGTCGCCGGAAGAGCATACCGAAGGCCCATAGACTTGAGCTCCATTGCTGAGGAGTTGAGGGGCGCGAGCGTTTTGAGCTGCGAGGGGGGTGGCTACAAGGAAAGCCACTGCGAGGGCAAAGGATGTGCGCATTGTTTTTATTGCGAGGGGAAAAGGGGGAAAGGGGAGGTTTGAGCGAGGACGCTCAAGTAAATACAAGATAACAAGCTTTTCTTCCTGAGATTGGACAAATTTCCCAAATTAAGTCTATGAACGTCGCATGAGACTGATTTGACCTCTATCGTAGCGGTCCACCCATCTCTGGATGGGCGATGGGCTCTGGTGGCAGCAGCCCCATCAGAGCTCGTAATTCTTTACTAAGGCTTGATTCCCCCCCCATTTCGAGGACTTTGGCGCAAGTTGATCTGGCATCGTCCAACAAGCCAGCGGCAAGCTCTTCTTCGGCAAGGGCAACCAGGAGAGCGGGGGCCGGGTCTTCGAGAGAGATGACTTTCCGGTAGGCGTTGGCCGAGGCAGGGTGTCGACCAGCAGAGCTTAGAGACTGAGCGAGGAGGATTAAGGCGCGTCGGTGAGAGCGGTTTTTAGAAAGAATGCGATTCGCTTCGGCGATGGCACTTTCGTAATCGAGCATTTCGAGGGCGGCATTTCCAAGAGCCCAGTGAAAAACAGGTTGCCCCCAAGATGGAAACAAATCTGGGTCGCAAAAGGCAGACATATATTCAAAGCACCAGGCCACCTCTCGTTTCTCGACTAGGAGAGGGGTGAGTTGAGCCCAAAAATCTCGTAGAAAATCAGAGTTTGTATTTTTTTTGCTCAGCAAAAAGAGAGAGTCCAAGGATTCTTTTGTTAGTTCAGTTTTTTCCCATGCCTCAGCCCCAGGAAAGGTATCCCTTACTTCGTATACTTGGCCGCCTAGGTGACTTGAATAAAATGAAAGAAAAGCATGGGCTGGCGTGTCCTCGGAAAAGTCCATCAAGCGATGAAGGAGTTTGGCCGCTCTTTTGCCTGGCTCGCCACCTTCAATTCGTTTCCAAATGGTGTGTTGCATTTTTGAAATGAAGCGGGGGAAGGGGCCGCGAATGGAATAGGATGGAAGCTCCGATATTTTTCCCTTTGGAACGGCTTGAAGCAAACTTAGGTCACTGTTGTTATGAATGGGTAGTTTTGCCTCAATGAGAGCATTTTTGACGCGGTGGGTGAGTCGTGCTCCAACACGTTTTGCACGCCCCGTAATTAATAGGCCGGGCGTATCCCACCCATTTGGAACGAGCCAAACAGCTGCCGAGCCCAAGTCTTTCTCAAGTTGCTGCGCAATAGCGCCAACGAGATTAATGGAACATCTTTCTGGGTCAAGCAGGACGCCAAGAGCTCCGTCGTTGTCCACTTTCGAGGCCGCAATGGAAAGTTGTGCGCTCCGGAGAAGATTGTGCCCTCCATCCCAAAGGACAGGGTCGCGGATGAGGACGAGGCCGAATTTCCCTTCAGCGTCGGCGATTGATGAGCAATGGTCAAGTGTCTTATCTTTGGACGCTCCATTCCATGCAAGAGCCATGGCGCGAAATATTTCAGGAGGGCTTGCGGCGACAAGAATCTCCTTTGGCCCAACGCTGCGAAGGGTCACAAGGGATTCGGGAGATTGGGGTCCTGCGATAAGAATCCTGCTCGTTGGATTTCCAAGGGCGCTAGCTAGCAATACTTGTCGTGCGGAGAACCCATCATCGCCTTTATTGCTAATCAGGAAGTTTTTCCCTTCGGCTAAAAAGCGATTGCCGAGTTTCTTGTCAGAATTTCGTTCAATGACCCGAACAATTGAAAGTGGCGCATAAAGGGCAGACTTGTTTTCTGCCACATCAACGGCTTTATAACTGAAATTGTCCACAAATGGATGACCGGTGGTGGGCTGTTTTGGAATTCCTGCAATAACTGGAAAGGCCAGAAGTATTGATGTAATTACAATGCGAATTCCATACGGAAGATTTCTTGGACAAGTTGCAAAGCAACAAACAGTCGCAGCTAATGCACATCCCCACGCTGCAATAGGGCGGTATTGAGTAATCCAGGGGTGAGCAATGCCGGACAGGATTAGGACAAGGCCAATGGAGATGAACAGGGCAGAGATGGGGCCCTCGGCAGAGATAACATCTTCCTTGTTCAGTAAGGTTTGATGAAAAAGTGCGCGAGTGATTCCACCAAGAAGGGCAACCGAGACAACGCCTACAAGCACAACAAGATAAGGAGCAAAGGCCCAGTGGTCTTCGGTGAGCCGATCCTCCAAGCCAAAGAAAGAGAGAATCGCATCATTTCCCATCATCATGCGGAAGACGTTTTCGTCCGCTAGGTGATCTAGCTGTAGTCCTGCACGAGTCCAGGACCATGCGAGAAAAGCGGACAGGGTTGCCACTCCAATTGGTGCGAAGTGTGATTCCGCAAGGGGCGCACCAATCAAGGCTCCGGCAATAAGGGCGGCGATGGCCATCGTGGCAATGCGGAGGCCATCTAAGTTCGACGCACTGCTGTCAAAGAGTTCTAGATGCGGAACTATCCATAGCAAGCCAAAAGCGCCACTTGCAAGAATGAATGCAAGGGGCATGAGTTGAGTAAATTTGGCGTGTGGGGCAGAGAGAATGCGGGGGTCAGGAGCTGGAAATGGCGTAAGCCAAAGAACGGCAAGTCCGGCGCTGGCCAGGAGTAGGTAAAGGGGGCCAACGCCGACAACAGAGATAAAGACAAGCGCCGACCACACCCCCAATGCGGCTTGGTTCCAAGAACCTGGCGCGGCAGATCGCACACGTGCGCATAGATGGCGCCCCAACCACTGAAGTGGAACTGCAAAAAGGAGGCTGATGAGCCCCAACCCAAGGAATGTGCTTAGTTCGGAAAATGGCTTTGCAAGCCAGGAAGAAGAGGTTGGTGAAATCCATAAAAGGAAAAGCGAACCAAATCCAAGCCATGCAGAGGTCTGAAAGGCTCTGTCAGAACGATCGGCATTGCGGGCGCCCACCCCCAGCCAAAATGAGATTAGCCCATAGAGGGTCAAAGAATGGAGGGGGCCTCCACCAAATGCAATGGTCGACGCATCGCCAAGGCTTGCCAAGACAATCGTTGAGGCAAAGCTTATTGCAACGACCAAAAGAGCAGACTTCATTGGCGGCGAGTTAGTTGGAGGAGCACGTTTTCAGAAAAGACGGGCATGCATTGTCGAAGTTCCACCAATTCCCAACCTGCAGCTTCAATTTCCTTGCGAATAGTTTTCTTTGAAATGAACTCCCGGAGCTTTCGATGGGGGATCCCTAGCTTATGCCGCACTCTTCGACTGAAAAATTTAAGATGCCAGCCTGGGTAGTAGGCAATTATGGCGGATGGCGCAATTCGAGAAAGACCCTTCAAAGCCTTAATCCGTTCTTCTGAGTTGTCAAAGTGTTGCATTAGCCGGAAGCTCATCACGACTGTTCCTTGTGGAAAGGAAAGAGGAGGTTGATACAGGTCGCCTACAACTTCCTTTCCTGCTCCGTGTTTGGATCGGAGAACACCTAGCATTTTCGGGCTTAGATCCAGGTGAACCATGTCCACGCCCTCTTCTCTAAGTTCTCGGCTGAATCGGCCAGTTCCGGCAGGGGCATCCACGACTCGGTCCGGCATCGAGCCTCCACCGGCTTGCTTAAGCATTCGGAATAAAACCGAACGAATACGGTTGTTATTCATTCGGCGCTGGAAACCGCGATAGCGTTTATCGTAGTCTTCCGCTTCCTTGTCTTTCCAGTACAGTTTTTCCCAGCCTTCATCCATCGTTTGTCCTCCACCGCCACTCAAGCATTATTGAATTGGTATTGTTGTCACCAGCGGAAACTTCCCTGGCGTCAGAATCCCGGCACTTATGCAACTTGGGTTTCCGAAATCATGCTCCAGCAGACCCGAGTAGATGCGGTTGTTCCCTATTATGAGCGCTTCCTTCGAATTTTCCCCGATGTTTACGAACTTGCTGCTGCTTCGGAAGAAGAAGTATTACAAATGTGGGCCGGTTTGGGGTATTACCGCCGCGCAAAAATGCTTCACCAGGCAGCGATGGTGGTCTCAGAGCGTCGACAAGGAGCCTTCCCAAGAACGCGAAAGGAATGGAAAGAGTTACCAGGGATTGGGGAGTACACTTCGGCTGCAATTGCTTCTATTGCATATGGCGAAGCAGTGGGTGTAGTTGATGGCAATGTAAAGAGGGTCGTTGCGCGGGTGAAGGCACTGAAGCTCCGCGCAAATGACAGAGCTCTTCATCAGGCGGCCGATGTATGGATGGAGGAACGTCTGGGCGAACTCAAACCCGAAGAATCTCCTGGCGATTTCAATCAAGCGGTAATGGAATTGGGGGCAACTTTGTGCACTCCGAAAAACCCAAGCTGTGCCGAGTGCCCAATCCTAGAAACCTGTGCATCCTCAGATGGGCTTGCGGGCGACTTGCCACTTCCGGCAAAACGGAAAGAAATGAAAAAATATCATCTTTCCTTTCTGGTGGCCCATTCGGGTGGCCGCTTTCTGCTTCGGCCGTGTGAAGGGAATTGGAACAAGGGGCTTTGGGAGCCTCCCTCCTTCCCAGAAACAACCGAAGATGAGCTTCAGGAAAAGTGGAAGAAGGCTGGTGGCGAAGGAACCGTGGGTAGCGCTATTGGCGAGGTCAGGCACACAATTACCCACCATCAAATCCGAGCAACTTTGTTTCAGCTTAAGGGTGTGCCCAAGAGCGCCTTAAGGGACCCCTCAGAAGTGCCCCTATCCGGCTTGGGAAGGAAGGTGCTAAAAATACCTAAGTCGTTTACTGTAACGGGTTAAAGGTATCCGGCAATATCCCCTAGTCCGTGATATACTTGGTTTCCCGAGGCTAAAAAAGGGCGCCTTAAAAACGCCGCACATTTTTTGTGGCGGCGTATGATGTGCCCTCAAGACTCGAGCCTTCCTTTCCCCTCTCTTTCTGCCAGAAACATGCCAAATCTCCCCTTTGTTTTTTTTACTTGCATCCTCGCGAGCCCAATCTTCGCCCAAGGTTCTTCGGCCTCTGCGCCTCTTTGGCGAACTGATGGCGTAGATAGTTTTGAAGCTCTCGGCATGGGGGCTGTCCCAGGTTCTTATGACCTCAACGGTGACGGTCTTCTGGACATCGTCACAAAGAATGAAATCGCTTCAACGATGTCCCTATCCAAAAATGGGTCGGTGCAAGCTCATTCAGGCGCGGATGGTCACCTCCTGTGGAGACGCGATGGCCTTTCTGATAACGAGAAGTACGGCAGTTTCTTTTCTCTTGCAGGCGACTTGAATGGCGATGGAGTTACGGACTTTTTTCACCGTGAGCCGAACTCAAGCCTAAATGGCATGATTGACAATGGCTTAGTTGAAGCCGTTAGCGGAAAGAACGGTCTCCTCCTTTGGACTCGCCTTGGTGCCTCGGATGGAGAGATGCTGGGATCCTCAGGCTCATTGGTTTCGGATACAAATGGCGATGGTGTTCCTGATATTGCGATTGGGATTCCTGGTTCAGATACTCTCGGTTTTGAGAACAATGGCCTGGTCGAGATTGTTTCGGGTGCGAACGGCAACCCGATTTGGTCTCAGGTTGGCTTGCATGACCATGACCAGCTAGGGATGCAGCTGACCTTAGTTGCCGACATTGACGGCGATGGAGTTTCCGATTTGGTTGCTGCAACTCCCGAAGCAAGCATTGGCGGCTTATGGCGCAATGGTTTCGTCATGGCAATCTCTGGTGCGAATGGAACTGAAATATGGCGCCTTTTTGGCTCTGAAGACAACTCTTTATTTGGCGATAAAGTTGCAGATGTTCCAGATGTCAATGGTGACTCAGTTCCGGACCTGCTGTTCCTTAGCGATGATGCCTTTGCCCTTGGCCGCTATTGGAATGGAACCGTGGACATGATTTCTGGTCTTGATGGCAGCACGATTTGGGGAGAGCATGGAAACTACCATAACGACCATCTTGGCGATGTTTTTAAGGCCACAGATGACCTTTCCGGTGACGGAATCGTGGATGTTGTTCTCGGCGCTTCCAATCGTTCAACTGGTGGCAAGACCGCTAATGGTGCCTTGATGGTTCTAAGTGGTGTAGACGGCGCCCCATTATGGCTCCACGAGGGAACTGACAACTACGGTCGCCTTGGTGAGACCATCGTTATCCAAGCCGATCTTGACGGTGATGGTGTTCGAGACGTAATTGCCCCAACTCCCAACGCAAATTCGATGAATCGTGTAGGCAATGGCGTGATTCAAGCCTATTCCGGTTTGGGGGGTAGCCCCATTTGGCGTCTTGATGGCGGAAGCAATAGTGCCCATATTGGCGACATACTCGTCCGGCTTGCTGACATTAGCGGCGATGGCGTGCTGGACTTTATCTCCGGAAGCGAATTCGCCGATTCCAATGGGCTTAGCAATAACGGAAGAATTTTTGCAATAGACGGTTCTTCCGGTGCGACGATTTGGTCCATGGAAGGCGAAACCTCAGACGCTCGCTTAGGCGCCAGGCTGGATCGAATTGAAGATTTGGATGGCGATTCAGTCAAGGACTTGGTTTCTTGTGCGAACCGTGCCGATGTGTCTGGCATGTCGAACAACGGCTCAGCCCGTTCCATTAGTGGAGCTACAGGTGCTCAGCTTTGGCGATACGATGGCCTTACAAACGACGACCGCTTTGGCTGGTTTGTTTTCCCCGCCGGTGACCTAGATGGGGATTTGCACGATGACATCATCATTGGTGCACCGTTCGCGAACTCGAATGGGTTTTCTGATAATGGTTATTTGATTGCCATGTCTGGTGGCGTAACTTTGATGCTTTCCATTGAGGACGACCTTGGCAATGAAGGTATCGTTTCGGGTAATACTTGTGACTGGAAATTGTCCGGCTCCCACGAAGGTGACAAGGTTTGGTTTGCGGCCTCTACAGCTGGCTCTTCACTAACCGACACAGGCTATGGATTCAATGTTCTTCTTGCTGACCCAATCATGGTGCTGGGCAAGGCCATTTCTGACGTGAATGGCGATGCTGTTCTCTCTGTGGATGTTCCCGCCGCCGCCGCCGGCATGATGATTTGGACTCAAGCTGTTATTGCTGTTGGGCACGGTCAGTTCCGATTGTCTCGCGCAGTGAGCTATCCCATTCAGTAATCGACTCATCTGAACTCGGCGAAATTGCGGGTCAGCTTCCGATAGCAGCTGGCCCGCTCTCTTAGAATTCTCGCCCCATGTGGGCTCTCCTTACCCCCCTTTTGTTTCCTGGGATACAGCAAGCCCCAAACCAGGATGTGGCTTCGGTGCATGCTTCGTTTTTACAAGAAGCCCCGAACCTTGATGGGCGATTGGATGAACCCTTCTGGCGATCGGCTGACCTCGTTGATGGCTTGACCGAAGTTGAGCCAGGTCAAGGCATCCCTCACGACCCACTAACAGAAATTAGAGTTGCCCGCGACTCAACTCACCTTTATTTCGGAGTAACTTGCTGGGAGCCAACACCCGAAAAGATGGTGGTTCAAAATATGAAACGCGACGCCTTTCTTCGAGAAGACGATCGCATCGAATTTGTTTTCGACACATTTAAAGATGGGCGTTCAGGTTATTTTTTCCAAATGAGCGCAGGCGGATCCAGGGGGGACGCTTTGATTGGAGACAACGGTTCCCGCTTTAATAAGAAATGGGATGGGTTTTGGAAAGGAGTGGCAAAAATTGGCGAAGACCGTTGGACTGCAGAGATAGCAATTCCTTTTGCAACGATGGCTTTCGGAGAATCGGGCACTTGGGGCTTTAATATTCAGCGCTTCCGCGGCGCCAATCGAAGTCGCGCTCGATGGGCCGCAGTTAGTCGGAACTTAAATTTGTTTAACTTAAGTGACGCAGGCGAACTGACAGGGATGGAAAATATTTCCGCCAAAGGCGCTTTTGAAGTATCCCCATATCTTAAATTTCGGAATGCCAAACTCTCCACGGGAGAAGTTAGCCGCACTGCAGACCTTGGAGGAGAATTCAATTGGAGAGTCACTCCCCAATTGAAAGCATCATTTACCTTAAATACAGACTTTGCTGAAACCGAAGTCGATCAGCAACGAGTGAACCTCACTCGATTCTCTTTGTTTTTTCCTGAAAAACGCGACTTCTTTCTAGAAGATTCCACTCTCTTCGAGTTCGGTGAAGCTCGCAGTTACCGTGGGGGTGGAGTCTTGATGCCGTTTTATTCTCGAAGGATTGGTTTGACGGAGGATGGAGATGAGGTTCCTATTCGAGCTGGTCTTCGCGTTGCGGGTCGCTCTGGACCGTGGGACTTAGGTTTGCTCGCGGTGGATACTGATGACCTTTCATCTGAAGGCGTGCCAGCTGGGCAACAGTTTGTTTTTCGACCAGCCTATCGCATGAACCGAGAAATGAGCATTGGAGGGCTTTTTACTTCGGGCGACCCTTCGACCGACGCGCGAAACCAGGTCCTTGGCGCAGACTTTCGCTTCTCTCGCTCCGAAATCATTCCCGGACATCGATTCGCAATGAATTTGTTTGGTCTTCGCGGAGTGGATGACGCCACGGCTTCCCGTTCTGTTGCTTGGGGCGCAGAAGGGCTATTGAAAAGCGATGACTGGGAATACAGCCTAAAAACTTATGCTTCTCAGCCCGACTTTAACCCTGGCCTTGGCTTTGTTCTCCGCCCAGGCGAGCGTTATCAGTATGGAAGGATTCAGTGGGAGCCGCGCCCTAGCGGCGAGAGCCCATTTCGGAAATTTTCTTTCCATCTTCGCCCGAAGTGGTGGACCGACCTTTCAGGTGACGTTACTTCCCACGCCTACGATGTGAAATTCTTTGGTGCGGAGTGGAACAATGGCGACAGCGTTGAGCTTGTTTGGGCGTGGGATGGTGACCGCCTAGACGAAGCTTGGGACCCCGTTGACGGAATTACCATTAATCCAGGCTTCTACCACTACCAGAAGTTTGAAGCGGAGTACTCTTTTTCCTCTGCTCGCCCCCTATCAGGAGAGATCGATCTTCAGGTCGGTGACTGGTATGACGGAGAAGTTGTTGACCTTTCTTTGTCTGCCAATTGGCGACCAAATGCGGCCACACGCGTGGGCGCATCTCTTGGCGAAGGCCGGTATGACCTGTTGGGTGGCGACTTTGTAAGCCGTACGGCTCGCCTGAGCTACAACCACTCCTTTTCCCCCAACCTCTCGGTTTTCAACCTGCTTCAATATGACAACGAGTCAAACGAGGTTGGCTTCCAATCCCGTACGCATCTCATCGCCGAAGACGGGCGAGAACTTTTCTTCGTGATTAATTCTGGCTGGGAGGACCAATTGGACCGCCGTTTTGTTCTTCAGGACCAAGACTTCACGTTAAAAGTGGTGTCTTCGTTACGCTTCTAGCATGAAAAACTCGCGAGCCCTGCTCGCCATTCTGGCAACGGTAATCCTCATCGCCTGGTCGGTGCGGGAGGCGAACAATTTACGCTTCCACCGTTTGCCTGATAGCCCCGACGGAACCGCCCCTTGGTTTAGCGTTGAGCCTGACGGCCTTTATCATTTGCGGAGAGTTGAAAGAATGTTTGAGGAAGGGCTTCCGCCAGCTCAGACCGATTTGAAAATGAATCATCCCGAAGGCGCGATGATTCCTTGGCCGGCGTATTACGACACCCTTGCTTATATTATGCTGAAGCCGTTTGCGCCGGCTGAGGCATCGGAGCGACGCGTTTTTCTTGAACACAGTTTGTCCACGCTCCCAATGGTGTTTGGGATTTTGACAAGCCTATTAGTTGCCGCCGCCGCCGGATTTGCCTCAGGAAGAGTTGGCGCAATCTTCGCTGGAACCCTTCACGCATCGTGCTGGGGGGCAGTGCACTATTCCATGCCCGGTGTTGCTGACCACCACGCATTCATCGCCCTCTTAATGACTGGGCTTTATTTAGTCTTCGGCGAAGCTCTTCGTAGGCGGGTTTTGTCAAATTCAGTTGGTGCGGACCGCTTCGGGTTGGCTGCAGGAATTTTGGCTGGCATTTCAATCGGCACTTGGACTGCAGCCCTAATTCATGTCGGCGTTGTGCAATTAGTTCTTCTTGGGCTCGCATGGAGAGATCGCAATAAACCCATGCCAGGCTTAGGGGTTTTTGGAGCGAGTTTCCATCTGGCCGCCCTTGTCGCACTCATGCCAGCAGTTGAGTTGAGTCCTTGGAAAGACACGAATCCATGGATGATTGTGAACTTGTCTTGGTTTCATCCGGTGTGGCTTTTTATTGGAGCCCTTTTCTTTATTCCTTATACCTTTCTTCAGGAGGGGTCTGCCAAGCGAAGGATGTGGCCAAAATTTGCGACTTTGAGTGGCTGCGCTTTGTTTTCCTTGTCGGCGATATTGAATTGGGGACCGGCTTCTGGATTGGTGGAAGGCCTCGAGTGGGCTGCTCGCGGAAACATTTTCATGGCGGACATTGCTGAATCTCAGCCGCTCTGGGGTCAAGATGAATATCAAACCGGCGGAGTCTTCGGTTGGCTTGGACTTGGCGTTCTCTGCTTGCCTTTTGCCTGGGCGTACAGCCGAGGGCGAACAAGTTTGCTGCCCTGGCTTGTGGCGGCCCCAGTTTTTATTGTTCAGGCCATGCTTCAACGAAGGTTTGCCGATGTCGCTGCGATTCCCCTTGCAGTGCTGGTCGGAGTTTGGATAGCTGCAAAAGTCAAAGAGCCGAACTTGAAGAAGGCCTTTCTTGTTTGTGGCCTTGCTCTTGTTTTGAACTATTCCACCCTTTCAAACACGGCTGATCGACTAGCGCACATAGAAGAAGACCGCACTTCAATCGAAGCCGTTCGTCAAAATGGTTACCGCTCTTTGCATGAATGGCTTTCCGGTAACGCACAATCAAATTCCGCCGTTCTCGCTCATTGGGATCAAGGCCATGCTATTGAATCTATTGCCCAGCTGGGAAGCGTGGCGACTAACTTTGGGACATACGTTGGCGAGGAGTCCTTCCGCGCTCCAGCGCAGTTTTTTTGCTCTCAAGATTGGGAATCGGCGCGAGAAATCCTTCAGCGCCATCGGGCGAACTATGTCTTGGTTCACTCCATGGTTCCTTCTGCCTGGAAACAGTTGCAAGCAGCGGCTGGTGGCCTGCGAGTAGGTTGGAGCTCTTCTTTGATTGCGTCTCTCTCTCACAGCGGAGGTCCGCCTCCGCCACCCTATTTGCGATTGGTCTTTGTGAGTCCTTATCCCGAACCCCGCCCGGATTTGCGATGGGCACCTGAGAATGAGATTGCTCCCGCTGGTTTTGTGTGGGAACGTGTTCCTGGTGCTCAATTAGAAGTAAGAGCTGGACCTGGCACGCCCGTGACCGCTCAAATGCGAATCGATTACCAGAAATCAGGCTATGCTTTTGAATGGAGTCAATCCGTTCGTGCCGGTGCGGATGGAATTGCCAGGATTCGGGTCCCCTATGCAACCGATACCCAAATGGGAGATGCGGTTTCCAGCAAGGCAGTTTTGCGCGTGGGGGAGAAGAGCCAAGTTCTTCAGGTTCGAGAAGAGCAAGCGCGTTCTGGCGCCCTCATTCGAATTCCTTAAGCAGGGCGAAACCTGCGTTCCTGGCGGGGTTAGGATGGATGCCATGCTTCGACTTTCTTGTGCCCTTTCCATTTCACTTCTGGCTGCGGCGCCAACTCATGCTCAAACTCCTGAGTCCGAACAGCCGCTTACTGCTCGTGAACGTGTCGCCCATCTTATGTCGCGCTTTAGCTTTGGCCCAAGGCCTGGGGATGTGGGCAGAATCCTTGAAATGGGGGAAAGCGCTTGGATTCAAGAGCAGCTCGAGGCGTCGTCCGACAAAGCGCTTTGGGACTTACTGTCCCAATACGAATCGCTGACGATGGAAACCCCGGATATCGTCCAGACTTTCAATACTCAAGCTCGAGACGATGAAACGAGCGAACAAAGGAAGGAGCGAACTCGGCTTCGGGGTCAGCCTAAACGAGATTTATTGGCTTCCGTTGCGACCCGCGCTCTTCAATCTAAAAATCAAATTGATGAAGTTCTGTGTGACTTTTGGCGGAACCACTTCAATGTCAGCTATACAAAAGGTGGCTCAGCAAACTATTTGCTTACGGACTGGGAGCGCACCGTAATTCAAGCAAATTCACTTGGTGATTTTCCGCGCATGTTGGCCGCAAGCGCTCGTCATCCGGCAATGTTGCATTACCTTGACAACTCTTCCTCCCGCCGGCCTCCGAGCAAGCAAGAATTAGCCGAAATTGAGCGCAAGGTTCGGAGAAAGACCGGCTCGCGCCAACAGGGGGAAGATGCAGTGCAGCTTGCTCTCCAGCGAGGCTTAAACGAAAACTATGCGCGCGAAATATTAGAGCTTCACACCCTGGGGGTGGATAACTACTACAAACAAAAGGATGTTGTGGCCCTAGCAGAAGTTTTGACTGGCTGGACTTATGACGGTGGCCGGAATGGAGATTGGGTCTTTGTCTTCAAAAATAACATGCATGTGGAAGGAGACAAAAAGGTTCTGGGTAAGCGCATTAAGAGTGACAGGAAAGATGGAGAAATTGAGGGAGACCAAGTATTAGAGATATTATCCGAGCACAAGGGGACCTCAGAGTTCATTGCTATGAAGTTAGTGCGGTACTTTGTTTCTGATCGGCCATTGCCCAAGCTCACCAAATCAGTTGCCAAAACATACCGCAAGACCGATGGCGACGTTCGGGCAATGATTCAAACCATCTTGGATAGTGATGAGTTTTGGTCGCGGGAGAACTATCGTTCTAAATTCAAAACCCCTATGGAATTTGCCATGTCCGCTCTTCGTGCAACAAATGCCGAAGTAGATAATTTGCGCTCAGTTCACTCCCGCTTAGAAGAGATGGGTCAGCCTCTTTATCACTGTGACGATCCAACAGGTTGGTATGACACCGCTGAAGCTTGGTTGGACCCAGGCGTCATGGCCTTGCGTTGGCAATTTGCCTTAGATTTGGCATCAGGGAAGTTGAGGGGAGCCCGCATCCCTAACTCGTTTTACGATGCAATTCCAGACTCGGTACCTGCTCGACTGTGGCAGCATCATTTAACCAAAATGGTTCTTGCGGGGGGGGCAGGTGAACGCACCCGTCGCGCCCTTAGTCAAACGACTGACGCATATTTGAAGAAAACTAAAACACCAGATTTGCGAGCCTTAGGGCCGCAACTCCTTGGCCTCCTCTTGGGTTCTCCGGAGTTCCAGCAGCAATGAAATCGACCAACAACACCCGCCGTGACTTCCTTCTTCAACTTGGCGCCATGGGCGCTTTTGCCGCTTTCCCCGGACGCCTATCTACGCTTAACCACTTAGGCCCAAAGAAGCCTAAGGCCATTGTGGCAATTTACCTCCGAGGAGGCGCAGACTGGCTCAACATGGTCATCCCGTGGAAGGACAAAGATTACATTGCTTCACGGCCTACGATTCGTTTGGGCGCCGAGCACGGTGTGGTCCCTCTGGATTCTCGTTTTGGTCTCCATCCAGCTTTAGCTCCTTTGGCCCCTCTCTACGAGAAAGAGCAATTTGCTCCGGTCCTTTGCGTGGGCTCCCCGCATGGGACGCGAAGCCATTTTGATGCACAAGATTTTATGGAGCGCGCCGCCCCAGGCCTACGCAACATCACAAGCGGCTGGCTCAATCGCTATTTATCCACCACCCTTTCTAAGGACTCCAGTGAATTTCGTGCATTAGCCATGCAAGAACTGCTCCCTCGCTCTTTGCGTGGAGATTTTCCAGCGTTGGCTGTGCCAACCTCAATGGACCGGAAGAAAGGCGGAAAGACTTTGGATCAGTTTGAAAAGTTTTATGGTGATGGCGTCATGATGGGCGATCGTCCTCTAGGAGGTAGCGATAACGACGAAGAGGTTGTTCAGTCAGGTCGAATGACCATTGACACTCTCCGTCGTTTTCAAGAGATTACTGCGGCATCCAAATTGAACCCATCAAGTGGTTATCCCCAAAGCAAGTTCGGAAAGCGCCTTCAGACGATTGCCACAGTGATTAAAGCTCAATGTGGACTTGAAGTTGCCGCTTTGGATTATGGGGGCTGGGACCATCACATTGGACAGGGTGGCCTTGAAGGAAAACAAAACACCATGCTGAGCGATTACGCCCAGGCGCTTACTGCCTTCTCTTCGGATTTGGGCAAGCTTATGGAGGACACCCTAGTTATTACGATGACCGAGTTTGGTCGGACTGTTCGCGAAAACGGAAACACTGGGACTGACCATGGCCGTGGCGGTGGAGTATTTCTCCTTGGTGGCGGAGTAAAGGGTGGAAAAATCTACGGAGAATGGCGCGGGCTCAAATCCGAAGCCCTTGCCGATGGTCGCGACCTCCCGGTTACTACGGACTTCCGCGATGTAATGTGCGCCTGTTTGCGAGACTCCTTGAAGTGCAAACTTCCTAGCGACTTCTTCCCCGGATACAAACCAGGCCGCTTGAAGTTGTTTTAAGGCAATAGAATTTGGTTAAAGAATTCTCAAGGTCAAAGGGAAGCGATATGTCTCTCCGCTGTTGACTCTCATGGCGGCAATGATGACCATGATGAATCCGTAAAAGGGCAGGAAGATGAGGAATGGAATTCCAATGACCGAAACGGCAAGAACGAGAGCGTAAAGGTAAAGGGTAATTTGGAAGTTCAGCGCTTCGCGACCTTGGCGGTCAACCAAGGGATATTTATCGCGAACGAGAATCCAGATAATGAGTGGCCCAAGAAAGGAAGAGAGTAGGGCACTTAAATGGCAAAGGGTTGCCCAAAGGACTTCATCGCTTTTTTCAGTGGACACGGAAGCCGGTGGCGGTGTGTTTTCCGAGGAGGGCATCTGAGGCGGTGGCGGAATATCGTTGGGTAATTCAGGGGAAACATGGCTCCCATCCGGGCCATCTGCCTGGAAAGGGTCCGGAGCTTCGGAATAGGGCTGCTTTTTGGAATCGTTCATGAAGTAGAATTACTTGGGGAAAGCGCTGCTGGAATTTCAGGAGAGACGAGTTTGGAGGCGGGATTAGCCGGAGAGCTAAAGGGAGGAGAAAGAGTAGCAAGCCCCGCGCCAATGGAGGCGCTGGCTGCCCTTAACTCTGCGGCAGCCTCAGATTCGCGGATTTGGACTTGCTGGAGATTAGGCGAACTTTTTTGGAGCGCCTTTTGGAGGAGAATTGCAGAGGTCCACGAAGACTGAAGAGAAACCCAAGCGTCCTGAACTTTTTCCATAACAGGATGGGAGAGGAGTTGGCGAATCAGTTGAATTTGGAGTGGCTCACATCGACTTGGATTAGGGGCGGCTAGAGATTCTTCGCGGTTCGTGGTCATGAAGCAAAGGTTGTCAAAGCCTTCCCGAAGGCCAATCAAATGCAAGCCAACCGCAACTTTTTGAACAGTAGAATCTTGAAGCGAGCTCTTCAATATTTCGGTGCAACGAACTTTAAAATCCGAGATTACTTTGGCATCGAGATTGAGAGAGTCCGTTGCTTCTTGCAAAGCAGAATCACGACGTTTTTTCACTAGGTCGAAATCCAATTGCTCGGCGATGAAAACCGAAGCACTCTCTCGCACAGGATGGGAAGACCCTCGGTCTAAGTCGTGCGCGAGTCGGTTCCAAAACTCAGGCCAGGATCGCTGAAGAGTGGCACGAATCGCCTCTTGGGCCTTTGCTTGAATCGGAAGCTTTTTATTGCCGCCAAGGAATCGCGGCAAAGTTAATCGAAGTCTTTGGTGGGCAATTCGTATCAGGGCAAGAGCTCTACGCCACCCTTCCAGGTGCTTTGGAAGTTCAGATTTGGCAGTGGAGATAAATGCTTCAAGCAGGGGTGCCAAAGGAAGGGCGGCATTGGCCACCTTTTGGCTCGCATCCTGGGAGTGGATTCGAGCCAAATCCAAAACTTCGCCAGCAAAGGCGGCTTTTGCGGCCAAGTTTGCGGCCAAGGCTTCGATGTCGTCGCGGAGCAGTGCAGAAGAAGCTGTCAGTGCGCGAGATTTGAGTTGATTGCGACTTGGGATTTCAGAAAGGCTTTCACTCAGAGATTGATGCGGCCAGGGAATTTCGCTTTGTTCGGCAATCCACTCACTTCCCATCAGCGTTGGGGGAACTTCAAAAGGTATTCCTGCATTATGGTCTGCTCGATATACGGCAACAGGGTAAGAACCAAGATCTTGAATGAACTTCGTAGCGTTCTGGAAATCAACTTTGGGAGAATGGCCTTCGTTATAAAGAAGAATCCAGGGGCGACCGTTATCCAGCCAATTTTGAAGGAAGTGGACAACCTCGCGATTCTGATAAGAGTGGCGAGTGACCACAACAATCACGAGGTCAGCAACAGTCAACAAAGACTCACTTGCCGATCGGTTTTCAATAACAACTGAATCAAAGTCAGGAGTGTCAATTAATAAAAGACCTTTCGTGAAATCCTGCCGCGCAAGGGCAAGGAGATTGTTGGGTTGGCTGCTTGTCTCGACAATGTCGGCCCCAATGGTTTCTTCATTCCCCTCAGCATGGGTCATTGGAAATCTTTGGAGGGTTGGCTCATTCCTCAGGCGTTCAAAAAGCTGAGTGCTGGTAATGCCAAATAGGCAGCGAGTGAGCCCACCTTCAGGATGGGAGGGGCTAAGGGTTTCTCCCGAAAGATAGTTAAACAGGGCCGATTTCCCTGAGTTGCTTGGGCCCACAATCCCGACTACCAGGTAAGGATCTTCACCGGCAGTTCGTGGTAGGAGATCCCGCTGAAGAAGTTCGCGTGCATGAACGGCCTCAGGAGAGTCCGCACCACTTCGCAAGCGCTCGAGTTTTTGGTCGAGTTGGCGAAAGATGCGGTGCAGGGAGAGGGCCATCTCCATAAGATTACGCATCATGGCGAATTCATGGCACCTTCCCCGCGCTTCCAGCGGAAAAAATTGGCGTGAGCGGGTTTTGGCCCCTCTTTGCGAAACGGCCATTCGGCAGATTCTCCCCTGTCCGACTGCGCCCTACTCTGAAAGCCTGCCCGCTCAGGCAGTTCGCGCGTGGTGCAAGGAGCGTGGATGGCGCGTGAAAGAGGACACCGCCGGGAATCTGGTGGTTCGGGTCCCTGGAAAGAAAGGGGGGCGACCCAGCATTGCCTTTGAGGCTCATTTGGATCATCCAGCAATGGTGGTGACTTCAGTGAAAAGGGACGGCGCGGTTGCCGCCACTTTTTATGGAGGCCACCCTGGTGAGCGCATGCCTGGCGGAAAAGTCCACCTTTGGTCGCCGGATGGCAAGGAATCGGCCAAGGCCATTGTTGAGTTCGCTGGAAAGAAAAACCTGAAGACTGGCGGACTCTCCCTGCGTCTCCGACTTAGCTCCAAGCGCGGCATTGCCCCGAGGAAGGGATGGATTGGTGAGTGGGACTTGCCTTTGCGACTTACGAAGAAAAAAATCCGCAATGTGGTTTGCGATGACCTTGCTGGCGTCGCAAGCATTCTGGCAGGCTTAGATTTGGCTTGGCGGTCTGGAATGGAAAAACCCGCCCTCGCATATTTCACGCGTTGTGAAGAGAATGGATTTGTGGGTTGCCTCCAAGGGATTCATCTAAAGAGCTTTCCAAAGGAAGTCCCGGTAGTTGTTTTGGAATGTTCTCCAAAACTTCCGAACGCCCAGCCTGGAGATGGGCCCATCGCGCGAGTGGGCGACCGACTTTCTATTTACGACCCCAAGCTTCTGCAGAGAATTGAAGATGCCGGCGAAGAACTCAAAAGAAGAGTTTCTGGTTTTTTGTGGCAAAGGAAGTTAATGGACGGTGGTGCATGTGAAGCCACTGCTTATTGTTCAGCCGGCTATGCTTCTGCTGGAATGGCCTTGGCTCTCACTAACTATCACAATGTCCCCGATGACCGAAAAGGTGGACCTGCCCACGAAGAAGTGAACCGCTGTGACCAGGAAAACTTAGTTCTTTGGTTGGCAACGCTCTGCCTTGGCCGCAAGAAGGGCGCTGTCCCGCCCGGTCCCGCGACACGTCTTGAAAAGTTAAGGAAAGACCGCTCTCCTCTACTGTGAGCATTTGCGTTGCGAACGCAGTGGCAGGGCTATGAGCGTAAAAACAAGTAGTACATCCGGCCAACCGCCATCGTGTGGCCGGAACGTTTTAAGGCTTCAGGGCCAGTTCCCATAAACACATCACAGCGACCCGCAGAACGAATGGCGCCGCCGCGGTCTTGGTCTAGGGCAAAGAATCGCTGAGGCCGTTGAATCAGTTCTCCCTTTGAATCAAAATCAGGGAGCCGAACTTCACAAAAGACTAGACTCGCTCGTGGAAAGACATCCTTGTCGGTGGCAAGGGAGCGCATGGGCGTAACTTTACGACCCAAACAACCGAAAGGGCCCCCTTCGCTTGGCTGGAAAAAAACGTAAGAGGGATTAATTGAAAGAGCGCGATCCACTTCCGCGGGATTGTCGCGGAAGTACTTCCGCAGGCCAGAGAGGGATAGCTGAGATTTTTTTAGTGAGCCTTCGGCAATGAGCGCTTGCCCCACAGATTGATACTCATGCCCATTCTTTCCTGCGTAACCAGCTTCGATAAACTCGCCGTCGGGGAGTTGGATTAAGGCCGAGCCTTGCACATGGGCTATGTACGCATCGTAGGCATCATCAAGCCAAACGAATTCGAGTCCCTTTAAGTGGCTGCCCTTGTTAAGTTCACTGCGGGAGTAGTACGGGACAACTTTCCCGCCCGCTGTTCGCCGACCTTGAATAGAACCATCCTTTCCCTTCACTAAATCTTCGGGTAGGCGGTAAAGCGGAAAACGGAAGCGACTGTCAGGTTGACGAGCCCCCTTTAGGATGGGTCTGCAGTAACCGGTGAACAAAACTTCACCAGAGTTTTTTCTTCCTCGAGCCATCCAAACTTCGAACTCATCAGAAACGGATTTCCCAAATTCCTCGGACGACTCTGACGATTCAAGGAGTTCTGAAAAGCGCTCAAGCGAAGCCACCATTTTGGGATGGGAAACAGGTCCAAACGGGAAAAACTTTTTGGAGGAAGGGCTTGCAAGATAGGAAAGCGATTCGCGAATCGATTCCTGGAGGCGATCCCGCTGAAACCAACCAGCGGAAAAGTCGGGAGTTTCCGTCAGAGAAACGCGGGAAAGTCCCGGTTCACCTGGGGCCAGCTCAGCCGAATAATCGTCAAGCGAGATTGGCTTTGGAGGGGGAGGAGTCTGGCAAGCGGCAAGGATGCCGAGGGCGCAGAGCGTCGGGCGGAGGAGACGCATGCCCTCAGGCTATCGAGGAAGGGGCGTTCGCTTCAAGCGGAGGCTATGCTGAGGGCATGAGCTTGGTCTTCGAGAGCACATTTCACGGCGCCTCTTTTCGGAACTTTTCCTTTGAGTCCACCGTTTTGAAGGGAAATCCGCTGGGTGACCCTGTTGAGCGGGATAATCCGCTTCTTTTGCCTGAATCGGGCACAGAAGGCCTCCCTTTGGTGGTAATACTCATGGGGTTTACAGGTTTCGGTCGCAAAGTCATGAGCAAGACTTCGCTTTGGGGCGACACCCTTCCTGAGAGAATTGCCCGGGCAACCCAAGCGGGGAAGATTCCACCTGCGGTTTACCTTTGGCCATCCTGCGAAACCCGTTTGGGCGGTAGTCAGTATCGCAATTCAGAGGGAACTGGCCGCTATGAGGACTACGCTTTGCGTGAGCTAATTCCCGCCGTCGAAAAGGAGTTCAATTGTGGCGGCGAAGGGAACCGCGTAATCGCAGGCAAATCGAGTGGGGGCTACGGCGCTTTCACTCTTTGTGTGCGGAATCCAGGTTATTTCACTGCTTGCGCTTGTCATGCCGCTGACATGGGCTTCGAGTCGGGATATCGTCGCGAATTTCCCGAAGCCCTCAATGTTTGGCGGCGCTACGGAGGCCCTGCGGCCTTTTTAGAAAAGCTGGAGTCTGGCGAGCTTTCGATGGGCACACCCGAGCACGCTGCTCTTGATGCCATGGCAATGTCCTCATGCTATTCCCCAAATCCTGATTCGGAATTGGGTTTTGATTTGCCGGTGGACACGGAGACCGGTGAGCCAATTGACGAAGTGTGGGACCGTTGGGTTGTGCACGACCCCCTGAACCTAGTCTTGGAAGAATCAAACGCCTCTGCTTTGCGCGAACTGAAACTTCTTTTCCTAGATGCCGGCGAGTGCGATGAGTTTGCGCTTCAATGGGGACTTCGGCGCCTAATTCCTCGGTTGGAAAAAATGGACATTGCTCATCGAGCCGAATTTTTCGATGGCGGCCACTTCAATACAGATCATCGGTACGAGACGAGCCTCCCCCTTCTTCTCTCCGAGTTGGTTTAATTTTTTACTGCGGATTCACCAGCTAAGCGGCCGGTAATCCAAGCCCAAAGAAAATTAAATCCGCCCATCCGGCCGGTGCAGTCCATCATTTCGCCACATAAGAAAAGACCGGGCGCGCAACGGCTTTCAAGAGTGGAAGGGTTCACCTCGTTGAGTGGAATGCCTCCGCCAGTCACTTCTGCAACATCAAACCCTGCATCTCCATTGACAGGTAATTGAAAGTGACAAAGGGTGTCCACTAGGCGCATGCGCTGACCGCGGGACAAATTACCGCAACGCATTTCCGCGCGGAGGCCAACCTTTTCGATGAGGAGTTGCGCAAGCCGTTTCGGCAGAATATCAGACAAGGCTTTTTGGAGTTCCCGGCGAG
Source organism: Planctomycetes bacterium UBA7888 (assembly GCA_002500505.1). Lineage (GTDB taxonomy): Bacteria > Planctomycetota > UBA1135 > UBA1135 > UBA1135 > UBA7888. The sequence continues at coordinate 8,792 of DLRM01000059.1, read as the reverse complement.
ATTTTGCATTGAGGTGCATTTCCCACTCTTCGGAACTTCCCCCTCCCCACGAAATCTGAATGGCGGCGCCATCTCGGGTGAACCAATGGCTAGCATCCAAAATTGCCGGTCCACTAAACCCTTGGTGGGTGATGAGCAAATCCCGGGTTCGCTCTTCTTGGACACTAGTATTTAAAATCGCTCGCCAGGTGACTTCAACGGACACGCCGGAGAGTTCGGCGAAGTCTTTGTCTTTCGATGTCAGAGGAACTAAGGCTGGATAGGTTGGGGTTAGCTTGTGGCCGAGTTGTTTGGCAAGTTGATAACCGCTTCCATCTGAGCCCGAAGCTGGAACGGATTGTCCGCCGCAGGCAAGGACGAGTTTTTTGCAGTCGAGTCTTGTGCCGCTGTCTGATTCAAGCTGAAAACCCTGCTCGGTTTTTTCTATCGAAGAAACTTTCCAATCCTTTTGAATCGAAACTCCAATCCCTTCAAGCACGTTCCGAAATAAATCGCGAACATCGGCGCCACTTTCGCAAACAGGGAAAATCTTTTCGTCTTCCTCTTCTTTGAGGGGGAGACCTAGCTCATGCTCAAAAAAGGAGCGTTGGTCGCTAAGCCGCCAGGTGCGCATGAGGCGTTTTAGGACATTGACAGATCCGGAAGTGTGAAAATCGGTGTATTCGGCTTGCGTGGGAAGGATGTTGCAGCGTCCTCCGCCCGAGGCGGCGATTTTGACTCCCATTCGGCTGCCACTTTCTAGGAGGGTGACCTTTCCCTCTTGAATCTTCCCCGAATCTGAATCCGCCAAGGCGCGCCCTGCCCAGAGAGCAGCCATCATTCCGGCAGCTCCGCCTCCCACTACGACCACCTCGACCGGCTCACTCATGCCCGCATTTTATTCTGGCGGGGAAGTCTGGGTCGTTCCTCCGAAACTCAAGAATCCAACAGTGGGTTCACTACCTGCTGCATAGCGGTAACGACTCGGTCGCACTCTTCATTTGTTGTGCAGGCAGGGGGCATGGCGTAGAGCACATTTCCAAGCGGGCGCAGAAGGACGGAATCCAGGTTGCGGCATGCGGTGCGCAATTGACTACCGAGCTCGGCCATGTAGCCGGATTTTTCGGCTTGAAGTTCGAGGGCGACGATTCCTCCACGGCGGCGGAGGTCCTTCACTCGGGGGTTTTCGCGTAAATCAGCTAGCCCCGCTTCAATACGTGCGCCGATTGCTGCCAGCTTTTGCGGCGTATTTTCTTCACGGAGGATACGAAGAGATTCGAGAGCAACCGCACAGCCAATTGGATTTGCGGTATAGGTATGACCATGAAAAAAAGCTTGCGTGCGTTCATCGCTCACAAAGGACTGGAAAATAGCTTCCGTGCAAAGAGTTGCAGCGAGGGGCATGGTTCCGCCGGTTAGACCCTTGGACAGGCAAAGGAAGTCCGGGGAAATATTGGCCTGTTCGCATGCGAATGTCGTGCCAGTACGGCCAAATCCTGTTAAGACTTCGTCCGCAATCATGAAAGCTCCATTTTCTTGGCAAAGGCCTTGCGCTTCTTTTAAAAAGCTCGAATCGTACATTTTCATGCCAGCGGCTCCCTGCACCAGCGGTTCGAAAATGAAGGCCGCAACTCGACCTTCCAAGTCGGCAAAAGCTTCGGCAAGTTCTTCCGGGTTTGGTTTGACTCGCACAACATGAAAAAGAAAGGGGGAGAGTTCTTCAAAAAATGGTGCAGGCTCGCTCGCGGACATCGCACCCACAGTGTCTCCGTGATAAGCACCTTCCAGAGCGATAAAGGTTGTGCGCGAAGTTTCGCCATTCCTCAAATGGGATTGGTAGGCCGCCTTGAGGGCAACTTCCACGGCTGTAGAGCCATCGTCCGACCAAAACACACGGGCGAGCGGTTCTTGAGAACCAGAGGGAGAAGCCTGTGAGGCCAATGGGGCAGCGTGTTCCACGAGTTCAGCCGAAAGTCGAGCAGCAGGCTCATGGGCACAGCCTGCGAAAAGAACGTGGTCCAGTTGTGCGGCTTGCTCAGTAATTGCTTTGACCAATCGTGGGTGACCATGTCCATGCAAACATGCCCACCAAGAGGAAATGCCGTCCAAGAGGCGTTGTCCATTCGCTAACTCAAGCCAAGCCCCTTGCGCGCCAATAACAGGAAGTGGCTCTGGGTCAAGCCCATGCTGGGTAAACGGATGCCAGCAGTGTTTAGAGTCGAGCTTTAGCCAATCGATTGTCATGGAACAAAAACTCAAGAGAGTTGTTTTCTAACCAAGCGTCCAAGTGGGCGGTTGTTGGTCCCTCACGGAAAAGAGGCAGTTGGAAAATCGGAAGGGTGCCGAGTCGGTCTTTGAGAGTTTTGAAGTTGGGCGGATGCTTTTCGCCCACAAGGAAGAGCGCATAGATTTCAAGGCCTCTTGCTCTGGCAGCTTCCAAGCTAAGCAAAGTGTGGTTGAGTGTTCCTAATCCAGATCGAGCGACCAAAACTCCAGGTGCGCCTAATCGCTGAAGGAGCTGGCTTTGGTCTTCCATGCGATTGAAGGGGACAAGAAGTCCGCCAGCGGTTTCTACAATCCAGTGGTGGCCAGGGTTCGCGCCGAAAACTTTTTTCATGCGTAGAAAGACTTGGTCCACTGTGACGCTGACTCGTTCAGCTTCGGCTGCTTGGTCCACAGATGCAGGAAGGCGAAGTTGGACAACGGGACTGATTAGTTCCGATTGTGAGATTTCCGCAAGCTGAGAAACTGTTTGAGTGTCCGAGTCATCACCCGTTTGTACAGGCTTGAAGTAACGCACGTTTAGGCACTGGCTTTGGGTAGCTCGAACCAAGAGGGCACTCACAATTGTTTTGCCAACATCGGTGTCGGTTCCGCAAACAAGAAGGCTTCGTTCTGAATTCTCCACCGTCTTTGGGAGTTCAATATTTTGAGCGAGTGGGGCAAGCGTTTGACAAAGTCGGTCAATATCTTCAGCAAGATTATCAGCATGGCAAACAATCCTTAGCCGCGAAGTTCCCTCTGGGACAGTCGGTGGGCGAATCGCCCGAATATCAAATCCTGAATCTTGGAGCTTACTCGCGACCTTTAAGGCGCGAGATTCCGAACCCAAAACGATAGGGACAATAGGAGAAGTTCCACGAGTTTCCACCCCAAGCCTTTGGAGCCCATCGCGTAAGCGCTGCGCAGAACGGTGTGCCGCTTCTGCTCGCTCAGTTTCTGCTTGGGCAAGCTCAATCGCTCTCGAAAGAGCAGCTGCGGTCGCTGGGCTAGAAGATGTCGTGAACACGAAGGATCGTGCACGGCTAATGAGGAATTCAATCACGGCATTCGGCCCGCACACAAAACCACCACCAAGGCCGAGGGCTTTGCCGCCTGTAATCATGCGTAAAAACAAGCGAGGGTGCAGAAAGAAGGGATAAAGGCCGGCGGCATGTGCTTCGTCCACGATGAGCCAGGCGTCATAGGTTTCGCAAAGGTCAGCGAGTTCCTCAAGAGGAGCAAGGTCCCCGTCCATCGAGTAAACATGTTCCACAACGACAAAACGCCGATTCGCCGAAGAAAAATTTTGAAGCTGCTTTTCTAACTCTTGGAGGTTGGAGTGAGAAAAGATGGAAATGCTTGCTTGCGAAAGCCGACAGCCATCAATAATGCTGGCGTGGTTAAGCTCGTCGCTAAAAAGAACATCTCCTTTTTGGGGAATCGTTGAAAGGATAGCTTGATTCGCTTGCCAGCCGCTTTGAAAAAGCAAAGCGGCCTCGGCGTTACACCACTCAGCGGCCTTCTTTTCGGCGGTTTCATGCGGCGGAAGGTGTCCGCGCAAAAGTCGAGAGGCCGGTGCGCCGGGACCGAATTCGCGAATGGCTTGAAGGGCGGCATCTTGAATGCGGGAATCCCTTGAAAGGCCTAAGTAGTCATTTGTTGTGAAATCGATTCCCTTTGGGGGGGTCAGCTCACGCTTTAGCCCCGCTGCTTCCCAGGCGGCAAGCTCATCTTGAATCCCAGGCGGCAAAGAATCGTTGTTCAAACTGGAACTCCTTGAGGAGTAGGCTCGGCAATGGGCTCTAAGCCGAGTTTTCGAAACAGGGCAGCGTCTTCAGTTTCCGTTGCGTTTGGAGTGGTCAATAATTTGTCGCCCATAAACACAGAGTTTGCGCCGGCCAAAAAGCAGAGCGCTTGTCCCTCTTCTGTCATGGAAGACCGTCCAGCAGAAAGGCGGATGTCGGATTTGGGCATTAAGATTCGAGCTGTAGCGACTGCGCGCACCATTTGGTCCCAAGGTAAGGGCGGATTTTCCGCAAGCGGTGTTCCTGGGATCGGAACTAATGCGTTGATGGGGACTGACTCCGGTGGTGGAGTTTGACGAGCAAGCTCGTGTATCAGACCAATTCGGTCATCTTCTGATTCGCCCATTCCCAAGATGCCACCGCAACATACTTTAATCCCGGCCACGCGAACAGAAGCCAGAGTTTCCAACCGGTCTTCATAGGTTCGAGTGGTTACAACTTGGTCGTAATACTCCGGCGATGTGTCCAGGTTGTGGTTGTAATAATCCAACCCCGCATCACGCAACTTGTCCGCTTGGTGGGGCTCTAACATGCCAGCAGTAAGACAGGTTTCAAGACCTAGGTCTTTGACCGAGGAAACCATTTCGAGCACTCGTTCAAAGTCGTCGTTGTCTTTGATGCCACGCCAAGCAGCTCCCATGCAAAAGCGATCCGAGCCTTTTGCCTTGGCGGCTTTTGCTGCGGCAACCACCGATTCGTTATCCATCAATCGTTCAGGGTCCAGGCCACTATCGTTTCGTGCGGACTGGGAGCAATAAGAACAATCCTCTGCGCAAGACCCCGTTTTAATGCTCAACAGGGTGGAGCATTGGATTGAGTTTGTGGGATGGTTGTTACGGTGCACCCCTGCCGCTTGGAAAACGAGTTCCATTAAGGGGAGTCGATAGATTTTAGAAACCGACTCGCGGCTCAATTCCGAAGATGTTGTTGGGGATGGCGCCATGTTGGGCACCCATTCTACTTGTCCAGGAGTTCCTTAAGGTCACCTGGCGAAGTTGAGGGAGGAAGGCAAATAGGGCCCCGGCACAGATAGAGAGTGGCCTTCCCATCCATTGCTTCTCGATTTGCAAAAAGAGGGTTCTCGCTTTTTGGATTTGCCTCCAAAGAGAAAACGCCCAACATCCCAGGAGTGCCAGGGGAGTGGAGCGCATTTCTCCAACCAGAAAGAGCTTTCTGGTCCCCAGTTCCTACGACCACGGCCACGCGGGGCTCCTCTACGGCGAGCCAAAGGGAGCGAGTTGTTGCGGAGAATCCTCGCGGACCCCGACTCATCAATTGAAGAACTGCAGCAAAGCCCTTATCGGCGATTTCTTTCCAGCGCGCCTCGTGGGTAAAGGCATGAAGGATAACCAATGATTCCAGGGCGATTCCGTTTGGTGAGGGAATGGCGCCGTCCCAAGGAGAGCTGCGTCGCTGGAAAACTGTTTCGTCATTTCCGTCCGTGTCGAAGAATACCGCTGTTTTGGGGTTCCAAAAATCTTTTACCATGATTGCTGCAAGGCTTTCTGCTTCAAGGAGCCACTTTTCATTGCCGGTTGCCTGGAACAAAGAGAGAAATGCGCGCGCAAGGTAAGCATAGTCTTCCAGGACCGCAGCATGTTGAGCCTTTCCGTTACGCCAAGAGCGCGACCAGTAGTGATTGGGAATTTCACCGCTCCGCAGCTCCTTTAACAAAAAATTCCCTGCAGCGACTGCGGCTTGGGTGTATTGGTCCTCCCCTAAAAGTAGCCCAGCTTGAGCCAAGGCATGTATTGCCAATCCATTCCATGCGGTCAGAATTTTGTCGTCAGTCGCAGGGGGAATTCGGCTAGAACGAGCGGAATAGAGTTTTGCGCGAATTTTCTGGAAGCGTTTGGAGTCGTTTTTTTGCTCGTCCCCCCTTAAAGTTAAAGCTGATTTCCCATGTTCGAAGTTTCCTTCCTTGGTCACACCAAAAACAGATGCAGCCCATTCTCCATCTTCTTTTCCAAGCACTTGAATAAGTTCTTGCGGAGTCCAGACAAAAAATTTCCCCTCTTCGCCTTCGGAGTCGGCATCAGTACTGGACCAAAGTCCACCGCCGGGTGATTGCATTTCTCGTATCAGGTAATCACAATTTTCTCGCGCGATTCTCTCAAAAAAGTAATCGCCACTTTGCCGCCAGGCTTCGAGGTAACAAGGAATGAGAGTCCCTTGGTCGTAGAGCATTTTCTCAAAGTGGGGGATAAGCCATTTTGCGTCGGTGGAGTAGCGGGCAAAGCCTCCGCCCAACTGGTCGAACATTCCGCCGTCTGCCATTTTGTGCAACGAATGGAAGGCCATGCGCCGGGCTTCGTCTGAGTCGTGTCGATCAGAAATTCCAAGTAATAAAAGAATGTCGTCAGTGCGAGGGAACTTGGGGGCATCCCCAAATCCACCCCAAGTCGAGTCGTACTGTTTTTTGAAAATGGAGACCCAGTTAATTTCCCGTTCACCCAACTTGCTTGGCTTGGGTAAGCCGCGGTCTGGAGCGGCGGGTAGTCGCACGGCCAACTGCTCCCCCATTTGGTTTGCGGCCTCCACAATTTCGCTCCGCCGAGTATCCCAGGCCTTGTTTATTTCCATCAGAAGATCGAAAAAGCCAGGGCGGCCGAATTTCGCGCGTGGGGGGAAGTAGGTACCCCCAAAAAATGGCTTCCGGTCAGGGGTTAGAAAAACGGACATAGGCCAGCCTCCACTTCCCGTCATTTGTTGCACTGCAGTCATATACAGGTCGTCTAGGTCGGGGCGCTCTTCACGGTCCACTTTGATGCAAACAAAGTGCTCATTCAGGTACTTTGCGATTTCCTCGTCCTCAAAGGACTCTCGTTCCATAACATGGCACCAATGGCAAGCCGAGTAGCCAATCGAGAGGAAAATGGGCTTTTCTTCTGATTTCGCAATGGCAAGGGCCTCTTTGCCCCATGGATACCAGTTCACAGGGTTGTATGCGTGCTGGAGAAGGTAGGGGCTTGTTTCCTGGGCCAGATGATTAGCCTTCCGGTCGTCGTGAGATTTCTGAGGTGGAGCCAAAATTAGTGGGGCGAGCGCAAAGAGTTGCAAGAGCATGATTTGTGTTCTTTAGGGCGAGGGCGAAGTCATTTCATGGCTAGGGCTACCTTGAAGCATAGGAATCTGCTACTCTGTGGGGGAAATGGGCTTCCTCCAACGCTTTTTGGGAGCGGAAGGAGGCGACGAAAACGCCGACCGCTCCCCGGAGAACGCCCGACGCACCGCAGCTTCAAGCGCGGACATTCGGGCATTAACTGATGAAATACGACGCCTCCGAGAATCTCTCGGCGGTGAGCGTGCTGCGTCATCATCTCAAGACGGCCGCAATCGTCGCGGTGGCCGCGGACGCAATCGTCGCGGGGACTCCGGAAATGGAGACTCTGGACGGCAACAACATGGTCGCAGTCAACACCCTCGGCGGGGTCTTCCAAAGGAAGTTCCCGAAGATGCCCCAACGGGCCCTTTGGTTGACTACCTCAAAGGGAAGAAGGTTGTGGTTTATGAAGGTCAAGACGATCTTGCCCGCAACGAGGCCTTCGAGCATTTAGCTCGTCACATAGGTCAGCACTTCTCGCGAGTCGCACCGTTTTATGAGAAAATGAAACGTTGTGTCGCAACGGGCCATGGAACACGCGTGGATATTGATCGTTGGTCCGACCATGAGCGCTCTGCCGCCGTTCAGCTCGGCACCATGCTTCATCGGCACGGTTTGCTGAAAGATTTTTACTATCACCGTTCGCCCAAACGCCAGCTTCGCGTAATCCCCACAAAGGATGGAAGCACCGCCCAGTTTCTAACTGGCGGGTGGTTGGAAATTTATGTGGCTTGGCTTTTGTCGCGCCGCCTGCGCGCTCGCATGAATCCATCTAAGTTCCAAGTGCTTTTTAATGTTAAAGGCACCTTGCCCGACAAGCGCGAATTTGAAGCGGACCTCATGGCGTGCGTTGATGGTCGCATGCTTTGGGTGGAGTGCAAAACCGGCAACTGGCAGGACTACTCCGCACGCTTTAAAGGCTTGGTAAAAGTCTTTGGTTGCGATCGCGACAGTGCTGGCCTTTTGCTTATTCGTCCACCAGACGCAAGCACTCGCAAGCGTGCAACCTCTCTGCTCGATATGACTCTCCTTGCATTAGACGAAGTGAGTCCATTCTTCAACCGCTTCCTTGGCTTGGAAGACGAGGCAATACCCGAGGCTGCTCTCGATGAGGAAGACCGCACGGCACCCTTGCCGCTCGGCATAGTTCCTCCTTTGAAGGAGGAAGAAATTCCTCTCCAAGATGCTGCCCCTGCGAAAAAGTTGGGACGAATCCAGTTGGAGGGAGGCGCTACGGACGAAGACAGTCCTCCCCGCCGTCGCCGTCGCCGTCGAGGTCGCCGAGGCGGTCGAGGTCGCGCCCGGAGCGAAGAGTCAGCCGATAAGACAACCAAGTTAAATCAAGCGATTACGCTTCATCCCGTGGACGAGGCGGACACAGAAACAACTGCATCGGAAAAACCTGAAGCCGAAACTGCTAAGCCGGAAACCGAGAAGGCAGAAGCCACCACGGCTCCTCGCCGCCGCCGCCGTCGCCGCCGTACCGAATCCCCTTTTGAAGAGAAAGGAGAGGAAAAGGCTGAAGAGGAAACCTCTGAAAAGCTTGAAGGTGTAGTTGAAGCTCCTGCGGATGAACCCGAAGTCGAACCGATTGCCTCCTCCGATTCCGAGCCTGAAACTGAGGAGCCCGAAGCCGAGGAGCC
>DLRM01000063.1 GCA_002500505.1 Planctomycetes bacterium UBA7888 | reverse complement strand
GACCACGCCTGGTGGGGTCGCAATGCTCCAGTCGAAGCCGATGCAACCGAGGCCGCCGGCGGCGGGCACGCGCATTGTGGCGCGATGGTTTATCTCGGAGACAACTTCCCGCAAGAGTATCGCAACACAATCTTCATGAATAACGTTCTCGGTAACCGCATCAATCGCGACTTACCAACACCCGTTGGCTCAGGGTACTCCGGCAGTCATGCGACAGACTTTTTACTGGCCAATGACCAATGGTACCGCGGGGTCAACATGAAATACGGCCCGGATGGCGGGGTCTTCTTTATCGACTGGTATGACCGTCAGGCATGCCATCGACACGACCCTGAAATTTGGGATCGAACCAATGGCCGACTATTCAAAGTTTCTTGGGGGAATCCGAAACCACAAGCCGTTGCATTAAAGACACTCAGCAACTTGGAGCTTGTCGAATTACAACTGCATCAAAACGATTGGTATGTGCGGACGGCACGAAAAATTCTGCAAGAGCGCGGTGGCGACGAAAGGACTTGGCATGCACTCAATATCATTCTGCATAATAATCCAGATGTTACCCGCCGACTGCGTGCTTTATGGGCACTTCATGTGAGCGGCGGACTAAATGAAAAACTCGTAACCGAACTCCTGGACGACAGGAATGAACACATCCGCGCATGGACCATCCAGCTAAGCCTTGAAAATCAAAACCCAAGTCCACAACTTCTATCTCGCCTTTCTGAACTCGCCCGCGAGGACTCCTCACCTGTCGTGAGACTTTATTTGGCGGCTGGCTTGCAGCGCATTCCGCCCCTGAATCGCTGGGACATAGCCACTAACCTTCTGAGCCATTCGGAAGATTCCACCGACCACAATCTCCCCTTGATGTACTGGTATGGAATCGAATCCCTCGCCGAGGCCGACCCGGAGCGCGCAATCCGTTTGGCGCTAGACGCGCAGGTTCCTCCTATCCAACAATTCATGTGGAGGCGGCTCGCTTTGGGCAAACAAGCAGGTCTACAAGCATTGTGCACCGCATTGACCAAAGCAAAGGACGACCAGGTTGGCATCATGCTCTCTGAGCTAGATTCTGCCATGGATAAGCGTCCGGATTTGCCCATGCCTAGCACTTGGCCGGCGGCGGCAAAACGCTTGCTAGCGATGCCTGCTCATCGAAACCTTGCCGCCAAGCTTGCTCTAGCCTTTGGTGACATTTCGGTGGCGCCACTGATGCGCACGGTACTGGTTGACCGCGAGCGCGACTTACATGAGCGTGAAAATGCGCTCAGCGGACTTGTTCGCGTGCGCGACCCTGGTTTGGCTCCCACACTCCACGCGATCCTTCCCGAAGAGCCGCTTTGCCTAGCTGCTCTGAATGCCCTGGCAGCCTATGACCACCCCAACACGCCACAACATGTACTCCCATACCTTAATGAATACGACAGCAAAGAAAGTCGAGCGGCGATTGCCGTCCTGACGGCGCGCGCTAATCACGCAGTCGTCTTACTGAAAGAGGTCCTCGCCGGCACAGTATCGCCAGCGGTGTTAGATGACGCCACCGTTCGCCGACAGCTGGCTCAACTGCAAAATCAAGAGGTAAGTCGCTTGCTTGAGTCTGCTTGGGGTAGAACAACCTCCTTGAGCGAATCTGCCGAAATGGAAATTGCCAAATGGAAAAAGAAACTCGCTCCAGCAGTCTTAGCAAAAGCTGACCAATCCAATGGTCGCGCAATCTATGCTCGCACCTGTTCGGCATGCCATACTCTGTTCGGCGAAGGAGGCTCGCTTGGGCCAGATATCACAGGCTCTAACCGCTCAGACTTAGATTACATCCTTCGGAATATTGTGGAGCCAAGCGCCGAAGTGGGGCGCGAGTACCTCATGACTACCGTGCGATTGGCTGATGGCCGCGTGGTCTCGGGCATGGTCACCGACGAAAATAGCCACAGTATTACTCTCCAAAGCGGAGAGACCCGAGTCATTGTTCCCCTCACCGAAATCAAACGAGACTCTGATGGGAACCCAATCATAAACCGCTCCTCTGTTTCTATTATGCCCCCTGGTCAACTACTCGCCTTCACGGACAGTGAGGTCCGTGACCTTGTCGCCTATCTCGCCAGCCCCAACCAAGTCCCTTTACCTTAAATGCCCTTCTTCTCTCTAACAATTCTTGTCCTAGCTTGCCCTACTGCTCCCCAAGCTCCCATATCTTTGTTTGATGGAATCAGTTTGGCTGGATGGAACAATTACGTAATTCGCTGTGAAGGTCCCAGGACTAGCCTCTGGTTGAATGATGTCGCAACGATTAACTACACCGAAAAGGACCCGGAGATTCCTCGCTCAGGACGTATTGCTTTTCAGCTTCACTCTGGCGGTCCGATTCAGGTTTCATTCCGGGATATTCACTTGTTACCCCCACAGGAGCCTTCAATTGCCGGTGTCTGGAAAGGAAATATTGAAATCCCGGGAAGCGACGGTTTGGGAATGGTTGTGGTGCTGCAAAATGACGGGCAAGGAGGGTACACGGGCACCATTGACACACCCCTCCAAAACATTTGGGGGTTGACCCTGAGCGATATTTCTTTTGCAGACGGCAAAGCGTCAATGACCGTGCCACTAACACGCGGTCGATGGGAAGCCGAACTGTCCAGCGACGGCCAAACCCTTTCCGGAACCTGGCATCAAAATGGCGCCAAGCTCCCCATGAGCTGCACGAAGCAACCAGATGCGCCAAGTATTCCAAAGGAAAGCGCAACGAACATGCTTGGCAGGTGGGAAGGAAAGTTTGCCGTGGGAGCAGTTGTTCTACGCATCGTCTTCAACTTCGAGCAAGACGAGGACGGACACTTAGTTGGAAATAGCGAAAGTCCTGACCAGGGGCCTGGAAAAATGCCCGTAACTCGAATCGACTGGCTAGGAGACCGCAAGATGCGGATTTCAATCGGCTCCATTGCCGGCGCCTTTGAGGCAGAACTGTCGGACGATGGGAAAAAACTCACCGGGATTCTGCACCAAGGAGGCACAAGCATTGACCTTGAAATTATCAAGGTAGAAAAAGCGACTGAAGTGCGGCGACCTCAAACACCAAAGCCCCCGTTCCCCTATACCGAAGAAGAAGTCTCCTACCGCAACGAAGCCGGGGAAGTGGACTTAGCGGGAACACTCACGCTGCCGCCAGGCCAAGGCCCCCACCCCGCAGTTCTTCTCATCACGGGATCTGGTGGCCAGAATCGTAATGAAGAAATTTTCCAGCACAAGCCCTTCTGGGTAATTGCCGACCACTTCAGCCGAACCGGTATTGCAGTCCTACGAGTAGACGATCGCGGTGTAGGCGGCACGTCGCTTGGCCCAAACCCCGGAATGGCAACGTCTGCCGATTTTGCAGGCGATGTCCTTGCGGGTGTCAACTATCTCAAGTCACGAACGGACATCGATTCCAAGGCCATTGGGCTTGCAGGACATAGCGAAGGTGGAATGATTGCGCCGATGGTTGCAGCTGACAGCCGAGATGTCGCTTTCATTATTTTGATTGCGGGCACCGGCATCCCTGGTTCCGAAATTCTCTTTCAACAAAGCGTTCTTATTGCGCGCGCCAGTGGCTCGAGCGAGGAAGAATTGGAAAGCATCAAAACTCATCAGCGACCGCTCATGGACCTCTTGCTAGACAAATCTCTCCAGGGCGCCGAGCTTGAAGAAAAGCTAACTGCCGCCTTGGAAGCTAACCCATTTTTCTCTAAAGACCCCGATGAGCGAGAAAAAGAACTCAAAGCAACATTGGCGCAGCTACGTAGTCCTTGGATTCGTTTTTTTGCTCGCCATGACCCGGCCAACGTTCTGGAGCGGGTGGACTGCCCCGTCTTAGCACTTAACGGAGAGAAAGATTTGCAAGTGCCTTGCGAAGTTAACCTTGCCGCCATCGGCGAGGCTCTGAAAAAAGGCGGGAACAAGAATGTAACTATTCACGCTTTCCCCGACCTAAATCATCTCTTCCAACATTGCAAAACAGGTTTAATGGAAGAGTACGGCAAGATTGAAGAAACATTTTCTCCCGAAGTCCTTAAGATAATGAGCTCTTGGATTCACGAGATACTGCCCCGCAAGTAAAAGAACTAAGTCTAAGCTAGTTAGATGCTCCGTAAATTGCGGTGCGCAATTTTCTTGGTATTTGGAAATTAAACTCGCGGGAACGGCTCATAAATATCGCGTATAGGCCGGTGCTCCTATCAATCCAGAAGTGGGTGTTGTGATATCCGGACCATCCGAAAATCCCTTTCGGAGCCCTAGTCCCTTCCTTTGAAGAGTCGGTACACACAAAAAGGCTAAAACCCATATCAAATCCAGGCACAAGTACCTTGTCGAAATCGCGGGTTGTCGTTTTGGTCATGGTTGCAATGCTGGCTTCGGAAATGATTCGTTCTCCGCGAAACTTTCCACCATTGACTAGCATCTCGCAAAATCGAGAGTAATCCCCAAGGGTGGAGACTAAGCCTTCGCCTCCGAAGTGAGCTTGACTCTTGGGGCTATAGGTCAACTCATTCAGCAAGTAGGTAAATCCCTTTAGAGCTCCCGAATTAATAAAAAGAGGCTGAAAACGGGCTGCACGTTCCCTGTCAAGCACGAAACTCGTCTGAGACATCCCTAAGGGATTAAAAATCGTTTCCGTAAGATAATCACTAAAAGTCTTTCCACTGAGAACTTCCACGAGCCGACCAAGTATTGCCTGATTAATACCATAGGCGTAGCTGGTGCCAGGTTCGAAGGCCAAGGGCTCCCTTGCAGCCACCTCAACAAACTCCTGGAGATCTTGGTATCGCGTCTGGTTTGGGTGAGGAGAGTCGTATGCCGGGGGCATCGGCCCAGGAAAACTGTAGTACGTATAACCTGAGCGATGCGCCATTAAGTGCTCTATTCTTAATACCTCTTTTGCAGGCCGTATTTCCCGACCTTCCCTGACCATCAAATTTTTGAAACATGGAAGATATTTCGAAACAGGATCATCCCACGCAAAGAGCCCCTTCTCATGAAGAGTCATCATGGCGACAATGGTGATAGGCTTTGACATCGACCAAATAGGAAAAAGTGTGTCCTCCTGTATCTTTCGATCGCCAAGCTTTCCGGAATTCACTACTTCGTGATAAATCGTTTCGCCATTCTTGACAAGAAGCACAACATTGCTCCCAGTTACCTCTCCTTCAATCAAATCGCCTTGGAGTTCAAGGATTCTTTCGGATATCTTCCCCCTTTCAGCCGAAGCCCCCAAAGACTGTTGCAGAGGCATAGAAAGAGCCGCGCACCCCGAAGGGCTGATGAAAAGGAGGGCCGCCAAAAGGGCGAAAGGAGCATTTCTCGGCTTGTGCTCAAAGAGGGTCATGAACTGTTTTTCCCAGAGGCTATTTGAATGAATTGATTAACCGAAAAAATGGAAGAAGAAAAATGCTCAAACCAAATTCAGGTGTCTGCAATCTAACTAGAACGAAATAACCTTATCTGCTCGGTCAATCTCCATCAAGATTGAATCCATATCTGACACTTTCCCAAAACATGGCTCTATTTTGTAATAGTCAAGGCAAGTTCCGCAAGGCATCAAGTCAACGCCCCGCTCCTCCAACATTGTCATCTCAGATAAGACTGGAGAATTTTTCATTGTGAGCTTGACCCCCTCGTTGAACAGAACAATGGTATCGAGGTGATTGAGTCGGATTGCCTTCCTGAGAAAGGTTCCAAGGATTTTCTGACCCAACTCAGAATCTCCATCCCCAAGTTGATTGCGTGTCAGGATGAGAAGAGTTGATTTTTTGTTCGTCATGCTTCTTTAAGAGGCCCCCATTCTAAAGAACTTCAGGCTTCCTCCCCTGCAAGCTCATGTGCCGGTCACTGTCGACCACAACTTCAAGCGAAGGGGAAATAATCCCGGCAATTTCTTTTAACTCGGCGACATTCAAGGAGGCGCACAAGGAGGCATGGAATAGGTTCTTTGAATAGGTGTTTTCGCCCGATGCATGCTTTTCCACAAGGGTCTGAACGCCTTCCAGCTGGCTTGGCCTAATAAGGTCCCGAATAAGCAGTAATCCCCCAGGCTTTAAAACTCGCCACGCTTCCGTCAACAGGAGAGCCGGCTCAGGGATATGATGAAGAATCGTGTTAGAAAAAACTGTATCAAATGAAAGGGGCGGGAAACCGAGGTCCTTCGCATCAGCAATCTCGAAAGAGCAACAATATCTCTTTTTTCCCTTAGACAGATTTTCATTTGCAAGCGTCAGCATTTTCTCTGCCAAATCAATGCCAATGAATTCAGAATCAGGGAATTCCTCAGCAGCCATCAAGCAAATCTCTCCGCTTCCACAGCCAATATCAAGCATTTTCCCGAAAGCCCCTAATTCACAAAGCCTCTGAATAAAAGCCTCATTTGGAATTTGATTATTCATAAGAACATAGTTTTCCACTTCCTCATGAGTATCCATTACCTCGGGCTCAAGAATGCGATCCATGAATCAATTGTATGAAACATCCCTTCAATCTTGAAATTTGACAGGGCAATTCGATTTCCTAAAATTTGGCCAAAAGGATGGGTAAAAAAATCAAGGTCTTTGTTACCGGAGCTTCCGGATTAGTCGGCACTTCCCTTTTGAATACTCTCTCAGATTTCAATTGTCAGGTCCACGCACTGACTCGTAGTCCAGTTTCAGCGGCGCCAAAAGATCTGAGCAAAGACATCATTTGGCACTGTGGCGACATCAGGGATAGGAATTCTTTACAAAAAGCCATCCAGGGCTGCGACGCAATTGTCCACCTAGTCGGCATTCTCGCCGAGAATCCCCGAAAGGGAATTACGCACCAAAGGATTGTCGTTGAAGGAACAAAACGCCTTCTAGAGGTCGCTCAATTAGCTGGAGTAAAAAAAATAGTTTATGTGTCAGCAGCGGGAGTCAGGCCGAATGCCCCATCTCAATATCACCAAGCGAAATGGGAAGCAGAGTCTCTTGTCAAGTCTAGTGGAATCCCATGGATTATCTTCAGGCCCTCCTTACTCTTTCGAAGCCGCTATTCAGATAGCCATTCAAGCCAGAAAGACGATTTTGTTGCAACAATCGTACGCCAATTTAAATTTTCCCCTCTTGTTGTTATTCCTGGATTAGGAGAAAATCTATGTCAGCCGTTGAATGTTACAGATTTTACGAATGCAATTGCACACTCAATCGAAGGGGGCAGCGAAGAAACTGTGGATGCGGGAGGCCTAAACCACTATACATATAGAAAAATATTTAAAGATATTGTCCTTGCAAACTTCAATCGGAAACTTCTTGTGAGGATTCCTATTGGATTAATGAAGATGCTCACCTATTGCATTCTCAGCAGAATCGGCCCTCCCTTATTGACTTTAGATCAGCTCCTTATGCTGGAGGAAGACAACATTGCTAAACCTCTTTCAAGCTCTCCATTCTTTAAGGGTGAACTAACTGAATGGTAGGAACACGAAATTTAATCTTTATTCAAAAAAAATATTCCCCCCTAATGGCCAAGCTATCCTTTCCTACCTCCTGCCAATGAAACTCGCCAAACCTCTCTCCTACCTAACTCTACTCCTCGTCCTGGCCCCGAATCTCTGCTTCGGGCAAGAGCGCCCAAACATATTGCTAATCGTTGCCGACGATATGGGCTATGGGGATTTGTCTTGTTATGGCTCGCTTCAAATACAAACTCCGAACCTGGATTCCCTTGCGGAAAATGGTGTTCGCTTTACAAATGGTTACGTTTCAAGTTCTGTCTGCTCACCCTCCAGGGCTGGCCTCATAACGGGCCGTTCTGGGTCCCGTTTTGGGTATGAACACAATCTCCATCTGGCACAGGAACACACGCAGCCGGAGTTTATTGGCATTCCCCTGGATGAGCCCTTGCTCTCTGAACGGCTCAAAACGCTTGGCTACCGAACAGGCCTAGTTGGGAAATGGCACCTTGGAGAATCTGTCCCGGAGCATCACCCCAATGAGCGCGGCTTTGACTATTTCTTCGGCATGCTAAACGGAAGCCATAACTACTGGCCAACACTCAAAAAAAATCGCCTGCTACGGAATAACCAAAAGCTGGAGAGGATTGCTACGCCGTACCTCACCGACTGGTTCACCCTTGAAGCCAAGAGTTTCATAAGGGATAGCGCGAAGGAAGAAAACCCTTGGTTTTTGTTCCTTTCCTACAACACTCCCCACTCACCCATGCAGGCGAAGGAGGAGGATATTGCCAAGTATGCTCACATCAAAAACGAAAAGCGACGGATTTACTGTGCGATGCAACACTGCATGGATGCCAATATTGGCACAATCGTCGATGAGCTCAAAGAAACTGGCCAACTGGAAAACACTTTAATTGCTTTCATCTCTGACAATGGTGGCTCTATTGAAGTCAGCCATGCGGTCAATGCACCATTACGGGGCGGCAAGGGAACCTTTTTTGAAGGAGGAATCCGTATACCCACCATTTATCACTGGCCGGCAGCCTTAAAGCCAAGCATTTACGAACACCCCGTAACATCCTTGGACTTGATGGCAACTTTTGTTAGTGCTGCTGGGGGTACTCCTCCTCCACCAGGAAAACGGCAAGAGCGCGAAGGGCGCGAAAAGAAAGGTCGCCCTATTTATGACAGCGTGAATTTGCTTCCCTTTCTCACCGGAAAAACGGAAGGCCCACCTCATGAAACATTGTTTTGGCGAATGGCCTTGCGCGGATCAGCCGTAAGAGATGGTTCATGGAAGCTTCTTCGAGCCAACAATTTATTGCCCAGACTTTTTGACTTGAGCGTTGATGTCGGAGAAAGCAACAACCTCATTGAAAAGCATCCTGAGATTGCCGAAAGACTCTTGGCAAAACTAAACTCCTGGGAGGCAACCTTAGAGCGCAATCCAGTTGTCATTTCCACCCCGAACTGGTCGGCATATAACCGCAGACTCTATGAACGAACCTACTCGCTCACTCAACCGAAACCAGAGCACGAAAAAGATATCTGGAGCCTAAAAGCGAACAGAAATTAGGGCTTCTCGGGCAAGCAGTCTATGTTGAGTTAATTCCCCCTGGCTCGCAATTTCTGAGGTAAACTAAGCAAATGAGAGCTGTCCACCACCTGCTCCGCACCCTTCTTTTGGGGTGCCTCGTTGCCTCTCAGGCATGGGGAACTTGGTCTATTGTCGTCGTGGACTTGGCTACAGGCGAAGTCGCTGTTGCCACTGCAACTTGCGTGACCAATCTTGACCTTCGCTCAACAGTAACTGTTTTGGTTCCTGGTTATGGGGCAGGCGCTCACCAATCCGCAATTGATGTTTCTGGAGCGAACCGACTCATCAATTGGCAAATGCTCCAGGATGGTTACCCAGTCAGTGAAATTTTGCAAGAAATCAAAGACAATGATTCCACAAAGGGATTCCGCCAAATTGGACTTGTTTCTCTGCTTGGAGACACGACGTCCTTTACTGGTCCGCATACTGGCGATTGGGGCGGTGGCGCCACTGGACAAGTTGGCTCATTGGTTTACGCGGTCCAGGGCAACGGTCTTGCTGGCGAACTGGTTGTCATCGAATGCGAGCAAGCTCTTCGTACTTCCACAGGCCCTTTGGCAGATCGGTTATTAGATGCCATGGATGCAGCAGCAATCATGGGTGGAGACGGACGCTGCTCATGCTCGATTCCTTTTCCCGATTCTTGCGGAGCGCCACCACCTGGAACTTGGAAAAGCAGCCATATTGCAACACTCCTCATTGGCCGCCCGGGAGACCCGATTGAACCCTGCGTACCCACGGGCTGTTCCGACGGGAATCTATATATGGCGCTGAATGTGGCTTACGCACAATTAGGTGACCCCGACCCCCTGATTACACTTCGCCAACAGTATCAAACGTGGAGCTCGGGACAAGTTGGAAGACCTGACGCTTATTCAAGTGATGTTTTCTGTTCAAAAAAAGTGGTCACTGCTGGAAGCGCTCCGGTTCCAATTGTGATTGACTTACGGGACCGTTATGGGACTCCCCTATCGACGGGTGGCGCCAATATTAGCCTGGAACACGACCCTGCCTCTGTCGGAAGTTCATCCCTTGCCGGTGTGACTGACCATCATGACGGCACCTACACCCTGGATATTCAACCTGGGATAATCACCGGCCAAGACCTGTTGAGGATTGTCGTGGACGATGGAATTCAACCAGTCACCCTGTGGCCACCCCAACGACTCACCATTGCAAAGGTGCGCACACCGAGACTTCGGTAGTTGGAGAGGAAGTCAAAAAACTTTCGTTAAAAAGCCTCTATCTAGTCCGCAATCCAACCACCGAGATCCGGGCTTGCAAACCAATATAAAGTCATATCAAGAGCGAGAAAGAGACCATAAAGAGCAATGAAACGAAACGTTTTTTCGTGCACGCTCAAAAAAATTGAGGCAGGAGCAACAGCGAAGCTCAAATCCATTAAGCCAATGGAAATATAATGCGGGACGCCGCCAAAAAAATCTTTGGGGTCGTGCAAGCCCATTGTCTCAGCCCATTGCCCTAGCGAAGCACTTGCACAGCAATAAAACAGCAGCGTGAATCCGTAGTGGACCAGTGGAATTGCGCATAGAATGAGAAGGAGGGGCTCTCTCGTTATTGCTTTCACAAAAGCAGTTTAGCATCGCAAAAAAACGGACACGAGTTCCAAGTCGTGCTGTACACTTGGATTGTCCCTAGATTTGACTCTACCCCTTGAACCTTTAAGACGGAATCCCTTGAAATGGCATACAAAACCCTCATCCTATTAACCGCAATTTGCTCGACACCACTCCTTTATGCTCAGCAAGAGGATGGCATTGGCATTAACGGAAATCAAGCTACTGCTCCAAACGGACTGAATAACAATTCTAGAAATGCCGGCAGAGCTATTGTTTCAGAAATCCCCGCAATGACAGTTCCTCACTCCGTCATTGACATGGACTCCCTCCCATTAGGCCCAACTTCTTTAGCCGCGCTGAATGCTGTCGGATCAAATGGAGGCTCTGACCTGGCTGGTATAACCTTAGTCCCCAATACTGCCGCTGTTGGCGTCTACAACACAAATGTATGCGGGTATGCACTCGCGGCCGAGCCCGGTTCAGGAGGCACGACCCCTGCAATCATCGACGCTAGTGGAGCCGCTTCTTTTGATGCGATGGACATTACGCTTGATTTGGGTGGAGACTCTACAGAATTCGGCCTTCTCATCGCAGACTGGGTGAGTACTGGGGCATTGACCTTTTACTCGGGAGGCGTCGAAGTGACTACGATTACTACAAGTCCATTTTCAGCCGCTTGCGGTGAACTCTTTTTTCAAATGACCGGGGGAACTTTTGACCAAGTCGTTATCAAGGTATCGAACACTGTCGGAAATTGGTGTGTTCCCCAAATAGCAATTGAGCAAACAGGTGGTTCCTCTTCTCCCACATTAAGTGTAACCAACTTGATTGCTGGACAGGTTGCATCCGTCAACATTGACAATGCGACCCCAAATAACATCGCCTACTTTGTGTGGTCTCTCACAGGTGGCGGACCCATTGGAACTCCTTACGGACAGGGAATGGTAAGCCCCCCCTACCATGTGATTCCTCTGAGTACTGACTCCGTTGGCAATGCCAACATGACTCAATTCGTCCCCGCAGGCACTACTGGCATGAGCGTTTGGTTCCACGGCGCCGACCGTGGAACGGCAAGCATGCTGAACGCAATTGCGGCGACTATTGGCTAAGGAGCTAAAGCTGTGGCTACTTCAATGTAGCCACAGCTCTTTCCTTGCGAACTACTGGCTCCAGTAGCCATAGCGACTCCTTTATAGAGGGACCTCAACTGGGCACAATCTGCATTCGTGTAGTAAGATTTGCTATGTCCAAATTGTTCCCTCTACACCTGCAATCTATGCTGATTGCCGCTTTGTTCGTAGCGGGGGCTCGCGCACAAGACGCAGACTTATATGACCCCAACACACTAAGAACTTTCGAGATTGGATTCTCGCAACCAAACTGGTGGAATCAACTTGAAGCGAATTACGATACTGGCATTGACATTCCCGCTGATTTGACTGTTGAAGGAGTTACTTATTTAGATGTTGGAGTTCATTTCAAAGGAAATTCTTCCTACGCCCTAACTGGCTCTTCTTTAAAGAAGTCGTTCTCTATTTCCATGGACGCCTTTGTCTCTGGACAGGACTTACTCGGATACGATTCCCTCAATTTTAACAATTGCTTCATGGATCCGACTTTCATGAGGGAGACTCTGACCTCTCACGCAATGTACGATTACATTCCGACTCCGAGAGCCAACTTTGTCAAGTTGATAATTAATGGAGAAGACTGGGGAATTTATTCAAACTGTGAACAAGTTGACGGTCGTTTCGTCAAACGAGAATATGGAAACAGCGACGGGAATCGATACAAGGCTACCGAGGCGATTCCCAATTCCTCAGCTGGAGATTCAGCTTTAGTTTGGCTAGGATCAAACCCTGTAAACTATCAAAACAATTACAGCCTCAAAAATCCAGGGAACCCCAACGAGTGGATCGACCTTGTCGAATTATGCGATGCACTAAATAATTCCCCAATTACGACACTTGAAGGAGACCTGGCTCCGCACTTGTGCATTGACGATGCATTATGGCTGAACGCAACAAGTACAGTCTTTGCGGACCCCGACAGCTATATCCGAGCAGGCGAAGAATACTTCCTGTACCGCGATTCAACGCATGACCAGTTCCGGCTTGCACAATATGACTTGAATGAAAGTTTTGGTGCTAGCACGTTTGGCGGACACTCCATCTCGCAAAGAATCCAAGCCAGCCCATTTATGAATGAGGGCGATACCGGATTCCCGCTCATGAATCGTCTCCTCTCTATACCCGAATTACGTCAAGATTACTGCGCGCACATTCGAACTCTTCTCGACGAAAAGCTCAATACCAACCATTTCCAGGCCCTAATTTCCGATTGCTATCGCCTAATACAGGCGGATGTACAAGCGGACCCCAAACGCCTCTATAGCTACAGCGAATTTATTGACAATCTAACAATCACGGTTTCTCCTGAATGGTGGATGCCCGCCGCTGGCTTGAAAGAAATGGTCGAGGGGAGACACGACTTCCTCTCTCAACATCCTGCAATCTCGTTACCTGCTCCAGAAATTGTTGAGTATTCACATTCTCCTCTATGGCCCTCTGGAACAGATTCGATTCAAGTTTTAGCAAAGACTCAAAATCTTTCGGCAACAACAGAATCTGTTCAAATTCGATGGAGAGTCGTGGGCCCCTATGTCCAAGAAAACATGTTCGATGATGGACTTCATGGAGATGGCGCAGCAAACGATGGTGTTTGGGGGATATCACTTCCGCCACAACCTCCTGGAGCAAAGCTGGAGTACATCCTAAGAGCGGCAAGTGACTTACCATCCGGTGGTGCAGTTGTATTTTCTCCGAGGAATACTGTCCGAAAGCCACACACAATCATCGTTGAAGGGCCAAAAGAAATTCGCATTAACGAAGTAATGGCTTCCAATAAGACTGGAATCACCGATGAAACGGGTAAGCAAGAAGACTGGATTGAGCTTCACAACATGACGAACTCGACCCTGGATATTAGTGGCTGCACATTGTCCGACGACATTAGCACCCCTGGACTTTGGGCTCTTCCTGCCGGAACGAGCATTCCTGCTGCAGGGCACCTTTTAATTTGGGCCGATGACGACCCTCAGGACGGACCTCTGCATGCAAATTTCAAACTAAATCGTGATGGCGAAGAAGTCTTTCTCCATCACTCCGATGGCCGCCTCCTGGACTTTCTCTCGTTTGGTCCGCAAGGCGATGACATTTCAACGGGAAGGCTCTTTGAAGGGCAAAGACCCTGGGTGACTTATGCAAACCCTACACCGATTGCCTCTAATGAACAAAACTGCGGCTACCGCTCTTTTGGGCCCCCCAATCCATTGCAAGCAAACTTCTCCTTAGAAGGACAGGGCCAGACAAGCCCAGGATCTACTTCAAATTTGTCTGCAAATGGCCTACTCCCAGGTTCCCAGGTGACACTAGTCGTCTCGAGAAACTACTCAATTTTGGATAATTTGTTCCCGGAAATCACTCTACTGATTGACCCTACGAAAATACTATTCACTATGTCAAAGACAGCAGATGGAAATGGTCAAGCTGTATTCATTGCCAACTTGAATAGCTCGATTCCTGTAGGTGCTGAATTTTGGTGCCAAGCATATTCAGAAATTTCGAATAACAAGCTTGCTGCATCCAACTGTGTCCAACTGAAAGTTTGCCCCTGAAAACCAACTTTAAAACCCGTAGCGTAATATAATCGAGAACACTCTGGCCCTCGCTACTCTCCCGAAATGGCTGATTCTTCAAAAATGGCACACAATCCAAACTCGACGACTTTACGCGCAGCAATCACTGGAGCACTTGTCGGAGGCGTGACTGCAGCTATTGTCTCAGGGAGCTTGACAAAAGTTCCGGAATCTCCTCCTCCTACCTTGGAATCTTCTCTGCTCAAAGACAACGGTCATTTAGATTTTCAGAGTTCAATTGACTCTCTCCAGATAGCAAACGAACAACTTCGAGAACGACTAGCGGCGCTAGAAATGCAATCTGGATCGAGATCAAGAGTCCCTTCAAATGGATTTGCCTCAATGGACGACATCGAGTCTTTGGAAAAGAAGCTGACTAATTCTCTAAACTCAATCGATTCTGGCGATGCCGCAATAACCAAAGAACGCCTTGCAGAAACGCTGGCCACTATTCGACACGAAGAGGCCGTAGCAAAGGAAAAAGAGAAGCAAGCCAAGTGGGGCGCAGCGCTGGAAACGAGAGTCGAAAAATACTCCGAGTGGCTTCAGCTGGACACCTACCAGGAAGAAGAGCTCCGCCAGGCTCTTGTATCGAAAGATGAAAGGAATTCAGAAATGCTTCAGCTCTGGGAATCAGGAGCTCCTCATGAAGAAGTGGGAGCTGTCAAGCGAGAGAATGAAACCTTTTTTCAAGAAAACTTGCAACGCTTCCTCACTCCCAATCAATTACAAACTTTCCAGCAACGGCTGAGGGGAAAGTAGCCATCAGCCAAGTGGCCAGACAATTGGTCAACCTATTGAATAGTCATCGCCAATGGATTCAGCATTGACTGAGAGCCCAAGTCAGCTCCATGAAACCAAATGTTGACACCAGCGACATGCGGCGGAACGGATTGGAAAAGGCCAACATTGCCATTAGAATCCGTGGACAAGGGAACAACCTTGAACGGTGGGGAAACATAGCCTGTCCCGAAGGGCGTATTAACGGGACCGCCACCGACAAACGACCAGACGAAATAAACTGTATTGCTGGGGGTAGCATCCGCCACAACAACTTGTGCAGTTTGACCAGCCACGAGGTTTGAAACATAAAGTCCTGACAAAGGGTAATGGTAGCCCATATCAGAAATGCCCATATCCGGCATTTCGTCTGTCCGGGTCGTGCCATGCATGTAAAAAGAAGGGTCTCCCTCATTCAGCCCCGGGCTATCGACACCTTGCCCACTAGCAATCTGGCTGAGGCAGGCGTCACCAGAAGGTCCCGTTGCAAAAATCGGCGCTGCATCGACACAACCCGTACCAAACCACCCCTTATTCGAGTCGCCCAAAGCAAGAGAGTATTCGGCAAGGAGCTGTGGGGAGCCAGCTATTTTCTTGATATTGTCTGGCTGATTACCGTCAAAGACACAGCTGTTCACATAGAGGTCCGAGCCATCCCAAACAGCAATGCCTCCTCCATTTCCAGTAGCGATGTTGTTACGAATCGTGCAATTCTTAAACACGGGGGCCGAGGCAAAAATCACTACGCCAGCTCCATGGTAATGGGTGGTCGAGTTGTTCTGAATTAAACAATTTTCAATCAAGGATTGGGAGCCATCGCGAAAGTGCATGCCACCTCCGCCTCCATTCCCTATATTCAACTCGATATTGCAATTGCGAATAGTAGGGGAAGCAGTATTGCCGTTCGCATCAGCCATAATGGAAATGCCGCCACCGTCCCAATTGAGTCCATTCGTAACCCGAAACCCTTCCAAAATAGCGTCGCTCCCTTCACCGCTCTGGAATGTAACGACTGACCCGCTTTGGAAGCCGTCAATTGTTACCGCAGAAGGACCATGTTCGCTTTTCAAGTGGAGATTCTTTCCAAAGAAATCGATGTTCTCAAAATAAAGACCATCCCGAACAACGACGACATCTCCATTGAGGACATTGGCATCAGCAATCGCATCCTGAATTGCAGTGAAATCTCCTGCCCCACCTTGGTCGACATACCAGGTCGTTTGGGCAAACCCGACAGAGGAGAAAAGCAGAAGTGATGCGAGGAGGGGAATGGACTTATTCAAAGCAAAACCAATGTAACAGGAAATCAAAAATTGGGGGGGTGGCCTTCTTGCTCTCTCCAAATAAAGGCAAGAGGGCTCTGTCACTCGTGGCGAAGAGCTTCAACGGGGTCCAAGTTGGCTGCCTGCCAAGCAGGATATAGTCCAAAGACTAGACCAATCGAAACGGAAATCCCAAAAGCAAGAATAGGCGCGGAAAATGTAACAATAGTACGCATGTCCGCAAAATATTCGACAAAAGCGGGAATCGACACCCCGAGTAAAATCCCTAAGATTCCACCGCCAACCGACAAAACGACTGTCTCAACCAAAAACTGCAACATGATGTGATAGCGTCTCGCGCCAAGAGCGCGCCTGATCCCAATCTCGCGAGTGCGCTCTGTGACAGTCGCAAGCATAACGTTCATAATTCCAATGCCTCCGACAAGCAAACTGATGCAAGCTATGCAACCGAGGACAATATTAAAAATTCGCTTAGTCTCCTCAGCCCGCGCAAGAAGCTCAAGCGGAACAACTATCTCATAGTCATTCTGCTTGTGGTTCCGGGCCAGCATCTCCCTACTTGCAGCAGCTATGTACGAAACATGAGAAGGAGAACGAGCAGAGAGAACAATTTCATTTAATTCGACTTGCTCCATTTCTCGGCTCCCGCTTCGAATCTTAATAGTCATATCACCGAACCATCGGCGGCCGGTAGTCAATGGAATTAAAATTTCACTCGTTACTGAAGTGTCAACTTCGGGAAGATCGTCAGAGAGTGGGACACGAGGCAGAATCACCCCAACAACTTTGAAATATTCTGGCCCTATTTTTATTTTCTGGCCAATGGACTCTAACCCAGGAAACAATAGGCGGGAAACCTCATAACCAATAACACATACATTGGACACAAGGTCGTCGTCTGCTTGACTAATGAATCGGCCACGATGCACAATACGACCAGTCACATTCTGGTATTCCCAAGTTGTTGCCAGAATCCTTGGATTAATTACTTTGTCCTCAAAACGAACCTCCTGCACAATATTTTTCACTGGAATAGAATTCTCAACCCAAGGGAATGTTTCCGAGGCCCGTTCGAAGTCTTGCCAAGTCAGCCCATAAGCATTAGCGCTATAGCTTGGACCGCTTACTTTGTCTTCCAACGGTTTAACACTTCTTAATATTACATTTTGACTACCAAGCCGGCGGATTTGTTCTTGCGCTTCTTCACTTGCACCTTCCCCAATTGCAAGCATCGCAATAACGCTACTCACCCCGAAGAGAATGCCTAAAGTCGTCAACAAACTCCTCAACTTGTGCAAAAGGAGGCTTTTGACTCCTAGACGAATCGAACGTGTAAAAGCAGAGTGCATCATAAATGATTCCTTAATCGATAAGGTCTACCTTTCCGTCTTTGAGACACAGAACTCTCTGCGCCTGCTCGCCAATGCTCTCCTCATGAGTGACCAAAAGAATTGTCTTTCCCTCAGAGTTCAACTCTGAAAAGATGTCCAAAATCTCAGAAGCCGTTTGAGAATCGAGGTTTCCTGTTGCCTCATCTGCCAAAATGATTTTTGGGTTATTAATTAAAGCTCGGGCAATAGCTACTCGCTGCTGCTGCCCTCCCGAGAGTTCTGAAGGTCTATGCAAAATCCGATCCGCAAGACCAACTCGCTCTGCCAAGGCTTCTGCCCTAGCAAGCCCATCACTTGCGGAGCCATCCTGGTATAGGAGTGGAACCATAATATTCTCGAGGACACTTAACTGTGGAATAAGATTGAAAGACTGAAAAATAAAGCCAATGCTCGCGCCGCGCAATCTGCTCAAATCATCATCATCCAAGTCGCTTGTATTGCATTCCTCGACAAAGTAAGAACCTCCAGTTGGACGGTCAATACAACCAAGCACATTCAGCAAAGTTGATTTTCCACTACCCGATGGCCCCATAATGGCCCAGTATTCTCCAGTTCCAAATGGGACGCTAATCCGATCAAGGGCGCGAACAGTGACATCCCCCATCTGATAAACGCGCGAGACATCACGCAACTCTGCAATAAGCTCCATAAGACTAATCAGTCTCCTGAATGCGGGCCTCCAGCCCTCCCCTGCCTTTCACTCTCGTCCGCATCACCCTTATTGGTTTCCGGTGTATTAGAAGTCAAAAAGTCGGTAGGCGCACTAAGCGCAACTACAGTTCCTGGGCTAACTCCAGAGAGGACTTCGATCCATTTTTCATTGCTCTGACCGAGCTCAACTTCTACAGCCTTTCCGTCGACAAAACAAACTGCCTCTCCTTCCTGGGTAAACGCTGCCTGAAGTGGCATGTATGTCGTATCGGCTATTTCGGCGACAATAATTTCGACAGCACAAGACATTCCGGGTCGCATGTCAATATTTTCGTCAGAAATCGAAACTCGCGTCCTAAATAAGCGCTGATTTGGATTTGCCCACCAACTATTTTTATCAGGAAGCAGTGCAACAAAATCTACCTCGCCATGCAAGGTCACACCTGGAATCGCGTCTACAAAAATTCGACACTTCTGGCCCACCTTGACCTTCTTTAAGACAGATTCGTGCAACTTCACTTCAGCTAACATCCCACCTGTCCTAGGAATTGTCATAAGCTCCTGCCTTTCATAAACCATGGCCCCCTCTTCAAGACTATTCTCGCTACCACGGCGGCCCTCACTGCGGGAATAAACAACCATCCCCCCTTCAGGAGCATATATTTTCGCATTACCAATCTGATTTTCAAGTTTGGACAAACGTTCAACCTCAAACACTTCAATTGATTTCGCTGCCTGCATTGTCGACTGCTTATCAACAATGCGGGCCTTCGCCTGAAGCTCTACACGCTCCAACTCTCTCTCTGCTTCAGTGACAGCCGCTTCTAAAACTGCCAACTGCTTGGGATTGTCATACTCAATTGAAAGACTTTTAGCTCTCTTCTCTTGCTGTAGGAGGATGGTGCTACGACTAAACTGAAGCTCATCTGTTTCCAATTCAGTCCTTGTTAAAAATCCTTTCTCATAAAGCTTGCGAGACCATTCAAGTCGATCTTTAGCCTGGGCGAGCTCCTCTTTTGCAAGCTCAATAGACTCATCAGACTTCTGCAATTGTTGCGGCCAATCGCCCTCGACATACTTCTCCAAATCTGTTTTAGAAAATTCGAGTTTCTGTTCGGCTCGAGCAATGTCACTCACATTCTGACTCACTTGAATCTGATACTCCTGCTCAGCATTAACAAACGCAGCCTTTGCACTCCCAGTCCTAATCTCCTGCTCAAGCTTACGGTTAATCAACCCCGATGCATCGAGCTCCGCAACAAGCTGTCCCTTGGATACAGCACTGCCTTCCTCGATGAGGAAAAGAACCTGAGATTCCCCCTCAAGCTTATTTGTAATCTTTGCGGAGTTTCTGGCGGATAGGTTCCCGCGCTGGATAACACTTACTGTAAGCGGGCCTTGCCTGACCGCAGCCCCAGCATCATTGCCGACACCAGAGTCCGCAAACCAGCCGCAAGAACCGAGGGCTAGCACAATAATCAAATGTACTAACGAGATTTCTATCCAATGTTTTTTCGAGATGAACGTATTCATGATTCATTTTCTGGGACGATCTGGCCGGATTCTATCTCAAATCCACTGGGTCCAATTCTCAGCAACCCCATCTCACTCAAAAGAGACAGTCGAGCAAGAAGGCGATCAACAAGGGCAGAAGTAAGAGCATTCTTTGCACTCAGAAGCGCCCGCCTTGCATCCAACGCAGAGCGTGTATCAGAACGCCCAGCGGCCAAACTCAAGTCCGTGCTCTCAACCCTCTGCTGTGCAAGATCCACTGCATTGAGCTGAATCAAGTAACTTTTCTTTGTGTTCAGCAATTTACGCAATTCATCGCGCAAACTCGCAATGATGCTGTCACCCATCTCCTGCTCGCTTCGATACGCTGCCTCAAGCGATATCAAGCTACCTCGATATGCGTTGTGCTCTGGGACACGGCGAATGGGCAAATCTAGAGAAAGGCTCCGTGACCAGTTAGTCGAACCCCCATCGGAACGCTCAGTGCTGACTTGCAGGTCAAGACCCGATTTCAAAGCTTCTTCAGCCACTCGAACTTTACGTTCTGCATCGTAGGTGGCATCAGTGCGATTCAGATAATCCAGACGCTCCTTGAATGCAATTTGATTTGCTTTATCTTCACCAAGATTAATTAGGTGTGACTCAAAATTTTCAAACTCTTCCATGCTAGAGCGAACAAGTCCCAACTCAACACCAATCGGCAACCCTAAATACAGCTTAAAACTATCTAACTGCTGGCTCAATCCGCCGCGCAATTCCAAAAGTCGGTTCTCGGACTCAAGCGTATCCTGCTTCGCCTCATCTGCCTCGATGTCGCTCAAGTGCCCAGCTTCTGCTAGTGCCTGGTTGCGCTGACTAAGGAGAAGCAAACCCTTGAAATTGTCTTCCTCATTTCTAACGTTATCTATCGTTTCGATAAGCTGAAAATACTTCGTTGCAATCTCTAAGGAAAAGGTACTCCGGTACCTTTCAAATGAACGGACTTCATAAACCAAATTGCGCTCTGCCTGCGTCAAGGGTTCACGAATTACCTCACGAGCAGCTCCTCCCAACAATGGTTGCGTGATTGAAAAGGAGGCATCGCTCAAGGAGTCCCAACCTGCTCCACCACTTGCCACTTTCAGCAGACTTCCCCCCACCGCACCGATTACATTTGCGCCACTTCCAAGAAGCTTATTGACACCCAATCCTGCTCTAACGGTTTCGTCTCCATCGGCGGATACGGCGCTCACATCAAGGTCAAATTGCGGCCCATAATTCCATTGCTCTAGAGAGAGGGCAAGCACAGACCGATAAAGGTCCTCTTTGCGCGATTGATATTCACGACTATTCTCTGCTGCAATTTCAAGGCAGCCCACGAGATTAAGGTCGTCAAGCTCTGCAATATCCCCATTTAGTAGCTGCTGCCGCAGGCTATTTTCAGGCGGTTCTATACGAAAATCGCTACTGACCCCAAAGATCGCCTCGGAACGCTCGGCAAGGATTGCGTATGCCTTTTCGTCAACTTCCTTAGCCACTTCTTCTGGCAATACACAAGAGAAAAGAAAAGACACCACCAGCGCAAACTGCGCAAGCAATGCGTTATCTTTGAAGAAGTTTGGCTTCAGGTTCTCTCTAATCACTGCAGGATTGTCCCAGAGATTTCGACTCACCAACTATTTACGAAATATGAGACTTCGAGTTAGCATTATAGTCCATTTACTTCGTCCTATTCAGTGCATCGTTGGGCCCACAAATCGTTCTACCCCCTCCTCACTCTTGGGTTCCGAGCTACGCTAGGATGTTTCTCCACTGATGTTGCCAATCCGCCTCATCCTCCTCTCAAGCCTAGTCACAGGGCTTGTATTTACCGCTTTCCCACAGGCACAAGTGGAAAGCGAAAAAATTCGCTTCGGAAGAGATATTCGGCCAATTTTGTCGGACCGCTGCTTTCAGTGCCACGGCAGAGACCCCTCAACTCGGGAGGAAGATTTACGACTCGATTTGCAAGAGGAGGCCACTGCAGACCGCGGGGGATATGCCGTGATTGTCCCTGGGAACCCTGGAGAAAGTGAGCTTTGGCTACGCGTCAATTCAGATGATCCAGATGAGTTTATGCCCCCGACGAATAGTCATAAGCCTCGCCTGAACGATGAGGAACTGGAGAAGATCCGACTTTGGATTCAACAGGGCGCCGAATACGAAGCGCATTGGGCATTTGTCCCTCCTGAAAAGCCGCCTGTACCAAGCTCCCCGCATCCATGGCCAAGGAATGAAATTGATTCGTTCATTCTTGAGAAGTTAAGTGCGTCTTCAATCAGTCCCAACGAAGTCGCTGAGAACGAAGCATTAGTTCGACGTCTTTACCTTGACCTTACAGGGCTCCCTCCAACGCCATCCGAATCTAATGATTTCCTTTCAAATCACGACCCTCAAGCTTATTCGAACCTTGTGCAGAGCCTTCTGTACACGGAGCCCTATGCATCCCGGTACGCTGAGAGAATGGCAACCCCATGGCTGGATGCCGCCCGATACGCCGACACAAATGGGATTCACATGGACGCGGGAAGGCAAATGTGGAAGTGGAGAGATTGGGTTTTAGATGCCTTCCGGGATGGAATGCCATTTGACCAGTTCCTCAGGGAGCAACTTGCCGGTGACTTGTTATCCCAAGCAACACTTAGTCAAAAAGTAGCGAGTGGCTTCAACAGAAATCATGTCATCACCGATGAAGGGGGTGCCATTGACGAAGAATATTTAGTGGAATACGCGGCTGACCGAACGAACACCATGGGCTCTGTATTTTTAGCACTTAATCTAAATTGTGCTCGCTGCCATGACCATAAATTTGACCCAGTAACCCAAGAAGATTATTTTTCTCTTTTCGCATACTTTAACTCGAACGAGGAACCAGGACTTTATTCTCAGCTACCAAACCCCAAGAGAGCTTTCGAGCCCTTCATTCAAGTTCCCACTAAGGAGCAAGAACTAAATATTCAGGGCCTAGAAAAAGAACTACAAAAAATTCAAGCTGAGCTTGACGCTCCGAACGAAAAGGACGATTCAGGATTAGAAAAGTTTTTAATTTCAGCCAACCAGGTTAACGGAGTTCGTTGGTCGAAGTGTCGAACAACAAATGCGAGTTCTCTTAACGGCTCAAACCTCACTATCCAAAGCGATGAATCTGTCCTGGCATCTGGGGAAAACCCAGACAAGGATGTACACGAAATCATTATTCGGACACAGGGAAAAAACCAGCGGCTCATCTTGCTCGAGGCCTTGCAAGACGAAACTCTCCCCCTCGGCCGAATCGGACGCCCTGGAAACGGGAATGCGGTTCTATCCTTTATTGAAGCTAAAGCCACTTCAGTTCGTAACCCTTCCCAAACTAGAGACCTCAAATTTGATTGGGCTTGGGCTGACCACGAACAGGAGAACCTTAACTTTGATGTTGTCAATTTGCTGGATTCAGATACGGAAATAGGCTGGGCTGTAGACGCACACAAGACCCCAGGTGGCAGGACAGCCCTTCTCCTAACCGAAAAACCCTTCGGCTTTGATGGCGGGACTGATATTCGAGTTCGCCTCCACTACCAATCTATTTATGCGAAGCATGTCCTGGGAAGAGTCCGCCTAACAGCTGGTTCCATAAGCCCAGGTGGCTTGCGCAACCTCCCAGTCGCCGACTCGCGTTGGTACGCCACTTGGCCTTACAAACCAATAGAAGGTGAAGCAGGATATGACACAATTTTTGGACCAGAGGAAGACGCATCCATTGACCTCTACAAAAAGTATCCTCCGGACAGCTACACCTGGGTCTTCCGCGGAGATCTCCTTGATGGGGCCGTGAACAATCAACTTCCCGCCGGCACTACTGTTAGCTTCGTAGGGAAACGAATCTATAGCCCAAGCCAACGAAAATGGGACTTGTCACTCGGCAGTGACGACGGCATTCAAGTCTTTCTTGACGGGAAGATGATTTTTGAAAACCGTATCGACCGCGGAGCAGCTCCAGATCAAGAAAAACTTACCCTGAACCTCAGTAGAGGGGAACACTCTCTCGTTTTAAAAATTATTAATACTGGTGGGACTGGGGGCTTCTATTTCCAACCCGTCAAAGAGGACATCGCTTTAAACGATTCACTCGTCTGGGCCTTGGTCTCAAACGATATCAGAAACCTAGGAGTCGAAAATCTAAACAAAAGTATCGCAAGTGACTGGCGAAAAGAGCACTCCCCTACCTATAGAAAAGTACTCGAAAACAAACTCGCCACCGAAAAAGAGCTGGAGGAATTACGCGAAATAGTCCCTTTAACTATGGTGATGAAGGAACTGGAAACGCCAAAACCAACTTTCGTTCTCATGCGCGGCGAGTATGACAAGCCCGACAACAATCGACCCGTTTCTCGTTCTGTACCAGCATCGCTGGGAAGAGTTCCGGAAAGCTCCCACTCAGACCGGCGCGGCTTGGCGGACTGGCTTGTGCACAATGACAACCCATTGGTAGCACGAGTCTTTGTGAATCGTATTTGGGAAATGATTTTTGGAACGGGTATCGTGTCAAGCAGCAGTGACTTTGGTCTAGGTGGAGCTTGGCCAAGCCATCCAGAACTTCTCGATTGGTTGGCAGTTGAATTTCGAGAAAGCGGCTGGGACATCAAATCTCTTATTACGCTGATTGTGACCTCGAAGACTTACCAGCAGTCATCCAAATTCCAACCAGACGGGCTTTCCAAAAATCCGGACAACTCTCTTTTATGGGCCTATCCCAGAAGAAGACTGGGCGCGGAAGAGATTAGAGACCAAGCCCTCTACATTTCTGGTCTACTGCGTGAAAAATTCGGAGGGCCATCAGTCAAGCCCTATCAGCCCGAAGGCTTATGGAAAGAAGTTGCGATGCCACAATCGAACACCCGCACTTTTGAGCGAGGAGAGGGCGAAGAGCTGTGGCGACGCACTCTATATACCTATTGGAAACGCGCCTCTCCACCACCAGCACTGTTGACGCTTGATGCGCCTACTAGAGAATTCTGCTCTGTCAACCGAGGCATCACAAATACGCCTCTCCAAGCGCTTTTACTTTGGAATGATGAACAATTTGTGGAAGCTGCGCGCGCTCTAGCGCAGGACTCTTTGTCCAATGGGTCTTCTCCAGGAGCAATGTTCGCCCGCTGCACGGGACGCAGCCCGACTCCCGAAGAATCAGAATATTTGCAGGATGCTCTAGCATCATTCAAGACTCGTTTTGAGGACTCGCCTTCGAACGCAGAGAAACTTCTCGATGTTGGCGAAACACCTTTGCCAAGCAAATACGATGCGCCCGACCTAGCTGCCTGGACGATGCTCGCAAATGCCATCCTTTCTCTAGACGAGGTCATTTCAAAGAACTAAGAATGGATTACTCCTCTCCGCTTGACCCTCTCCAAGAGCGAAATCTATTACTAACTCGTCGTCGATTTTTTGACATTAGCGCTCGCTCCATTGGCGCCGGGCTAGGCGCCCTAGGCCTTCAGTCAATTCTCTCGGCTTCAGGCTCTGCCAGCCCCTTCAATCTGCAAGCAAGCGAGCCAACAGAACCTGGCCCCCATTTCCGACCAAGAGCAAAAAGGGTGATATACATGCACATGGAAGGGGCACCCAGTCAATTGGACTTGTTTGACTACAAGCCAGGCCTTCAGGAATACTTTGATAAAGACTTGCCAGAATCTGTCCGCCAGGGCCAACGCTTAACAACCATGACGAGTGGCCAAACTCGATTTCCTCTCGCGCCTTCAATTTACAAATTTAATCGGCACGAGAACAATCAGGACGGCATCTGGCTATCAGAGTTGCTACCTCATACCTCCGCACTCTCAAAGGAAATGTGTCTGGTTCGCTCGATGCACACAGATGCGATTAATCATGAACCGGGCATTACTTTCTTTCAGACTGGAAACCAGCAACCGGGCCGCCCGTCATTTGGGTCGTGGATGTCTTATGGTTTAGGAAATGCGAATGCAAATCTTCCAGCATTTGTCGTACTAATTAGTCAGGGTATCGGAAACATGCAAGCTCTTTCGGCGCGTTTCTGGGGCTCGGGCTTCTTAGGTGGCGAGCATCAGGGTTGCAAATTGCGTTCGGGAAAAGACTCTGTCTTATACCTCAACAACCCCGACGGAGTATCCCGTGAGGATCGTCGAGAAATGCTGGACTTAGTCAGCAAACTTAATGAGGAGGAATACTCACGCAACTTAGACCCTGAAGTCCAAACTCGTATTGCGCAAGGCGAGATGGCGTATCGAATGCAAATGTCGGTTCCAGAACTCACTGATATCAGCAAAGAAGACGAGGCCACCTTAGACCTTTACGGAAAAGATGTCCGCAATCCAGGCTCTTTCGCCTCAAACTGCCTGATGGCTCGCCGCTTGGCTGAGCGCGGTGTGCGATTTATCCAGCTTTATATGCGTGGATGGGATCAGCACAACAATCTTCCAAAAGAAATTAGTGCGCAATGCAAAGCAGTTGACCAAGCTCAGTCCGCACTCGTTTTGGACCTGAAACGACGCGGGCTCTTAGAAGACACCTTGGTGATTTGGGCAGGCGAATTTGGCCGAACGGTTTATAGTCAAGGCACGCTCACTGCGAAGAATTATGGCCGTGACCATCATCCACGCTGTTTTAGTTTGTGGATGGCGGGAGGAGGTATCCAGCCAGGCATCGTCTATGGAAAAACAGATGACTTTTCCTACAACATTACGGAAAACCCGGTAAGCGTCCATGACCTTCATGCAACCCTCTTACATTGTTTGGGATTTGACCACAAGCGACTCGTTTATCGCGCCCAGGGAAGGGATATGCGCCTAACCGATGTCTTTGGCCATGTAGTCACTCCCCTTTTGGCCTAATGAACACGACAGAAATCCTTGCCGTACTGGGTCGCTTTCACCCCTTGCTCGTACATCTACCAATTGGAATTGTATTAGGCCTAACTGTGGTGGAAATCCTCGGGGCTATCCGGCGCCAACAGCCTGCACCAAGGCTCTGGGTTTCCCTTGGAACCTTGTCCATCCTATTGGCAACAACTTCTGGGTGGTTCCTTCACCAAGAGCCAAGTTACGGTGAAGACTGGGTCCTGGAATGGCATGAGCGACTAGGTATTGCAATCGCTGCAGGCAGCATTCTTTGTTTCTGGTTTCATGTAAGAAATCAAGTGCAACGCTACCGAAGAACTTTGTACTTGCTAGCCCTTGCCATTCTCCCTGCAGGTCATTTCGGCGGCATCATGACACATGGAGAGGACTTTTTATGGGAACCTCTTGAGTCAGCACTTCCTGAGGTCTCTTTTGAAGAATCGCCAACCGCAACTGCATCCTACACAGACCACATACGCCCCTTGATAGAAGCAAGGTGCGGTTCTTGCCATGGCGCCCGCAAGCAGAAAGGTGAGCTTCGCCTCGATACCCCTGAGTGGATTCTCCAAGGGGGAGAAAGTGGTCCCATTCTGGAAATTAGTGACCCATTGAAAAGTGAAGTAATTGTTCGACTGCACTTGCCCTTGGATGACGAAGACCATATGCCGCCAGAAAAAAAACGGCAACTTACTGAAACACAGACTAAGCTATTTGAACTTTGGGCCCATTCTGGATTTCCTTTCGAAGACAACTTCGAAATAGGGCAGGACTTTACTCTCCCAGAAGCGCCGGAAAAAGATTTCACTTCAAGTGAACCAGAGCAATCCCCTGCCTTGCCGGAGGATGCCATCCAAACCCTGCGGGAGCATTTGGTACATGTTCAAAAACTATCCAAAAGCAGCGAAGGGCTTTGGGTGGACTTTGCCGCACCTGCCGAGACGGTTAATGACAACCTAGCAATCAAACTGCTTTCACCAGTCCTTCCTTCGGTCGTAGAGCTTTCCCTGGCAAGGACGTCGATTTCTGACAAAATTGTTCCTTTGCTTGCCCAGATGCCTGAACTTCAAAAGTTAGATTTAAGAGGAACAGGAATTACGGATAAGGGCTTGAAGGAACTATCAGGAAGTGAAAAACTAACCTCAATCAATCTGGTGGGCTCAGAAATAACAGATGCAATCCTTCCAACTCTCCGCAGCTTTCCGAGCCTCAATCAAGTTTGGCTTTGGGATACCCAATGCACGCCTGAAGGAATTCTTCAAATTCGCACTTCACTTCCGCGCTTGAAGGTAGATTTTGGGGAAAGTAAATCTCCGAGCATCCCTACAAGCCCTTTCGAGCCAATGAACAGTTTCTGCCCAATAACTGGGGAACCTATTGACCCTCAATACTCCATCGTCTTTGAAGAGAAGGTGATCGGATTTTGTTGCCCAAACTGTCCAAAGCAGTTCTGGGAAAACCCGGAAGGCTGTCTCGAAGTTCTCGAGAACCAATGAAATCCTTGGGACTTCAGTCCGATTAAGCTATCTCATTTGAGTAGAGGGAGCATCGCCTTGCGAAACCGGAAAAAACTCCTGGGCTATCAAAAATGCCAATGAGCGGGCCGGGCCATCACTGTTATTAATGGCCACCGCAACAGAAATCTCCTTCTCTGGAAACAGGAGGAACATCGTTGTGCCTCCGATCGAACCACCAGAGTGCCCAACCCAAGCCCCCAAACGCTTGTGCTTGCCCATTTTCCATCCGATGCCGTAATTCGTTTTTTTTCCCTTAACCGTACGTTGGCTCGTATGGAGTTGGCCAAGCGCTTCTTTGCTCAGGTACCCTGGCTCCAAATGGTGGAGTCCAAAACGAACTAAGTCCGAGGGGGTAGACAAATAACCTCCCCCCGACCATTTGTAACTGTTATCAACCTCAGGGGTGAGAATGAACCTAGAGTCTCGACCCTGATAGAACAAAACTCTTTCCAAAATTTCCTCATCGACACAATCAGGGATTGTGTTTTCTAATTTAAGGGGCTTGAGCACCTCCTCGTACATAACCTCCAAAAAGGGCTTCTCCCCGACCTTTTCAATAACAGCCGACACGAGCGTCCATCCGTAAGTTGAATAGCTGTACGTAGTCCCTGGAACAGAGCCCAATGGGTCGTCTTGAAAAATCTCCATGCTCGATGAGATAGACGGAAAGGATCGATTCATTAAAAACTCAACTCCTTTATAGTGCCGAACGCCCGCCAAATGTCCTGCAACCTGGCGAGTGCTAAAGCTGGAATGTTTTTCGGGCCATTGCGGAACATAGCTCCTCAAAGACCTATCGATGTCCACCTTTCCCTGATCCCACAATCGCATCAATGCCGAAGCAGTCAGAGTCTTTGAAACACTACCAACACGGAAAAGCGAGCTTGGCTTAACACTTAGTTTATTTTCAATATCTGCATAGCCGAAACCTGCAGCCCATATTACATGCTTGCCTTGCCCAACAGCAACGCTGATGCCTGGCCCCTCCCCCTCCGAAACAGCTTGAAGAACATGCGCCGACGCCTTTGGGATCGCGTCCTCCCAACGATGGGAAAGGTCTGAAATCTGAAAGAAAGAAAAGGCCAGAGAAAAAATCATTTTCTTTGAGAAATCATACCTAACCAAGAAATCGAGTGGAGGGCTCAATCATTTCGAAACCAAAATTTTCTTCAATATTTTTCTCATGACGCTTGCTTGTCGAACAAATCCTAGATCTGTGGGATGGGATCCATCCACGGTGTCTTCGTTCAAAAGAAGCTCCTTCCCTTCAAGGTAGTAAAGATTTTCTACCCCATCGCGACTCAACTTTGAAAACCCTTCACGCAAAGCCGCACGAGATGATTTGTGGCGATTTTGAGACTTCGGCCGTAAAAACGAATTTGAGAAAGTTCTATCTTCTACAAGGAGAATGGGAACACGGGGACGCTTTTCTCGAATGCGCTCGACAAAAGGAACAACTCTATCTCTAACTTCATTTCCATTCATATTGGGAAGACAATCAATGATGTATATCTCCGCATCAATCTCGACAAGCAAATCAGCCATCGAAATATCCATAGTCCCGTTTCCCGAAAAACCAAGATTTATCACAGGGATATCCATTTTTCGACCCAGCAGGGCCACATGAGTCATTCCAGGCCGAGATGCACATCCTCCCTGGGTAATCGACGTTCCATAAAAAACAAGAGGTCGCGTCTTTCCTTTGGGACGTTCTGAGCCCGGCCTCAGAGTTGCATCCTTTTCAACTCCAATTTCTAAAGAGCTCACCCCGTTATATAAAGGCAAATAAAGCATGAACTCTCGCGACCCCACAGGCAAACCAGATATCAGCGTCGCGGTCATATTTTGATTATTCGGACGCGGGCAGGCCAGCCAACGCCATTCACCTTCATCATCGCGGACATAAAGATCGACACCACTCACGCCAGTAGCTGGCATATGCGGGAGCGCGAGCGAAGAATCGATGAGTGCCCAACGGCAACCAATCGACGAAGAGTCCGTGGAGAAACGAACGGCTATACCAGAAGAATCCCTAGAAAGTCTCCAAACTGGATCCCGAACAACACCTTTTGACTTGGAAGGAAGACGGTCAAAGGGACTCTCAAGATTTTCCCAACCTTGCCCTTCAACGATAAGTTCATGCGCATCAACCCAGCGATAA
Source organism: Planctomycetes bacterium UBA7888 (assembly GCA_002500505.1). Classification (GTDB taxonomy): domain Bacteria; phylum Planctomycetota; class UBA1135; order UBA1135; family UBA1135; genus UBA7888. The sequence goes on along the minus strand of DLRM01000063.1, from coordinate 7,256 downwards.
TCTTGTTCTACAGAGAGCGCAAAAAGAGAAAGTATTAGAGGACATGAAATCATGATTATTAGTCCAGAATACCCGCTTTCTAACGGGCCTTGCTAGAAATGTTCTAGAGACTATCGGTCACCAAAGACTCTACTTCTCACGTGCATGCGGTGCAGGAAGTTTCGACTCCGACCCGCTGTCATCCTCGATGCCGTAGAGGTCGAGTTCTTCAAACAAAACTGGGGGCGCAATGATGGACGAAGAAGAGGAGCCTCCTTGACTCCAAACGATTTGCTCACTTCCCGCAAACAAAATATCGCGCAAAGTGCTCACCGAAACGGAGTCAAACTCCAATCCGCGCACTTGTTCTTCACGCCCATCTTCCACATATACTTTGTACACATAGAGGGGGTCACCTAATGGGCTCTGACTTCCGCCACGAGCGCCACGCCGATTCCTAAAAAAGGCCTGTATGTCTCGCATATTGCCTCCAGACATCATGCTCGCCATCCCAGGGGCAAGTGTTGAAATGCGAAGCCCATAATCAAGACCGCTCATTTCTGCAGTTGTGAGCAAAGCTTCCTTCAATTCTTCTGAACTTAAGCCGTTTTCGTAGTGCACAAACAAGTTCCCGATAGTTGCGCGAATGGAACCGCCCCGGCCAGAACGCCCATGACCTGTCGAGCCTGAATGCTTCGCAGTAGGTGTTCGCGCCATGAGCAGAGCCTCCAGTTTACCTTCCTTGATTATTTCAACTTTTTGGGGAGCGACACCTTCTTGGTCAAAAAGGTAATGGCCCCAAATGTGGGGACCCTGTCCGCCATCTAAAGGAATTCTTGAAACCGTTGGGTCATCCCAAACCGAAAACGGTTTAGGGAGCAGTCGTTTCCCCACCATACGCTCCAGATTCTCTCCACCAGAAAACCGGCGTCGTCCGCCACCAGCTTCGCCAGGTTGGGCTGCAATCCCACGAGCAAGTAAGGCGTGAAACAACTGAGCAGCAGCAGCATCGTCAAAGAGAACTGGGCCGGTATAACCATCTAATAGTGGCGCTTCCGAGGCTGCCGTAAGTCCCTCGACTAAATTCTCAAGCCTCTTTCGGAGAATTGGCGAGCCAAGCAGGCGTGGATCTGTTGAAATTTCGCGGAACTCATCAGAAATCCGGAGGCCTTCGGGTGTCTGAACAGTCACAGAAATGCGTGCTTGATACTGAACATCGCCATGCCGTACTCGTGTCCCTTCGGAATTAACTACATAGCGATTGGTTGCATTTGCAGAAATACGAAAGCTGCCGTCAACAACTTGCGGGTAACGATTCATCCTGTTTGTCAGCGAAGCTCCCGAAGAGAGGGTCTTCTCCCAATCAGAAAGGCTGAGAGTAATCGCCTGGAGGGGCGCAAGCTGGACAACAGGCTCAGAAGGAGTGAAATCGGCAGGCCGATCAGGCCCACGAGAATCCTCAACACTTGCCTTCTTATCAGAATAGTCTTCAATTGCACGCTTGTAAGCGGCGTCGGTAGCTAACCAAGTCGCATGACGAATGGCGTCATAGTCATGGTCTTCAGGCAACGAAACAGAACCGCCACTAGTACGGCCACCACCACGCCTACCACCGCCAAAACCACCAAAACCACCAAAACCGCCGCTTCCTGCATTGGAATTGTCTAGCTCCCAAGAACCGACTCGGACATCCGTCGTCAATGAGCAGGAGTGGTCCGTGGAAGAGGAAGTCATCCCACCAAAGGTGAACTCCGCTTGCCAAGTCTCCACATCATTGACCGAATATTGAACATAGTAAGGAGCAGGCATGTCATCAAGCACAAGAGTCTGAGAACGCTCCAACTCATCGATCAAGGCACGGACAATGGGGTCGTTATCCTGGACAAAGATTGCAGGGGGGAAAAGGAAAAGGAGAGTTGTGAACATTAGTTCTTAGGGTCAAGAATGGGTGAAGGCAGGATGGGAAGTCGTTCCTGAGAGCGTTCCCGCTTCTCAATTTCAATCTCTTCAACAAGGATGCTTGGTGAAGTCGCAGTTACTGGAACCCATCCGGATTCTGCACCACAAGTTCCATTGAAAACATCCGTATCATCGCCAGTGCAAATTATTTTTGAAAAACAGGAGAGGGGCGTTCCAACGATGTCAACGCCACGAACGAGCTCGTCAGGACGACCATCAGCCCAAATACGGCGAACAATGATGGGCAACACTTTAAAGGCTTGAGGTCCCCCACGGCCCGTCATCGTGAATCCTCCAGAAATGTCTTCAAACAGAAATCCGTAAGGTTTCCCTTGCTTCTTGCACTCTGCTACCAACATCTCTCGAAGCCCCTCAAATGGGACTTGCTTTTTGGACTCCACCATCAAATTCCCCTGGCGAGAGACTACCGAGTTCCCCGGCTCACGGCGACCGTGACCATTCGAGTGGTCAAAACCGGGAAGAGGAGAGCGCGACATCAAAAAGGTCTTCAGGACTCCATCTTTAATAAGCTCCACACGCTGCGCGGGGACTCCTTCATCATCGTAGCGATAGAAACCACGCATATCGATGTCTTCAAAGCGAGCCTGAGTCGGATCATCAACCACGCTTAAGAACTCTGGAAGAACAGGTTCTCCAATCATGTTGGTGAAAGTTTGGCCTTCATTGACATCCTTTTGCCGATGCCCTTCAATGCGGTGGCCGAAAATCTCATGGAAGAAAACTCCACTAGCTCGATTCAGCAAAATCGCTGGTCCAGTGTACGGCTCAACCAAGGGTGCTTCTCTCAGGGCCATCACTTGTTCAAGAACTGCACGAAAAGCCACAATCATCTCTTGTTCGGTGGGAAGCCGATCTTCGCTCGCAGCATTAAAAATATACGACTGCTCCAAATCCATGCCATCGTCAGCGCGGGTGCCAGCAGAGACGACTACGCGTAAAAGCTTTCGGCCTGTTCTCAGCTGAGTTCCTTCGCTACTTGCCATATACCGGTTTTCAGCCGTACCTACCACTGAGACAGATGAGCTGAAAATCAGAGGGTAAGACCTTGCAAGGGCGGAAACTCTTTGGACTCGGCTAGCCCACTCATTGCGATTCAAGTTAACTGAAATCTCTTCCTCTATCCAGCGAACTGGCTCCTCCTTAGAAAAATCTGCTGCCTGATTTTCTTCTTCCACCATCGTCTTAAGGTTTGCATTGACTTGTCGATACCGTTCGTTCGCATTATCAAAAGCATTACCAGTCGCCTGCCAAAGCGCAAAACGAACTGCACTGGGGTCATCATCGATTGCAATTTCAGCGCCACCACCAAACCCAGAAAAACCTCCCCGACCTCCGAAACCTCCCCGACCTCGAATAGGATGACTACTGTCTAACTGATGACTGCCAACTCGCAAATCCAAATCCAAGACGCGAGCACGTCTCTGGTCATCTGCATAAACTGCACCAAGCTTTGCCTGGATTACTGAACTCGCGACGTCCGAAACACTATAGGAAAGGAAGTAGGGCTTCGTGCCGTCTTCGGAAGTCAAGTTCTCCATGGAATAGTCGATTTCATCGGAGAGAAGTTTCAATAAAGGCGGTTCCTCGGACGGCATCAACTGGAATGCCCCAAGCAATATTGAACTGAGAAAGATGGGAAGGGAAGAAATCATGGAATTCGTGAATTGTTGGCCGGTTGGCCATCTTCATGGGGACCGACATCCTAAACCCTCCTCGGCGCCTGCGCTCAAAACCCCTACTCCCTTTTCTGCAGCCAATTTCAAACAATGTGAACCCTCTAGATTTCTGGGCTCACGCTTCAAATGCTGACATCTATCGACTCAGCTTCATTCGCCTAAAACCTTAGTTTCCCTGAAAAGGATGGGGCCAGAAAGATCTGAGGGGAAATTCGGCTTCTCGTTAAGAAGGCTATAGGATGCCGCCATCATGAATCTCACGCGTGACGAAGCTTGGAAACATCTCTGTTCATGGACAGAATCGGAAGCCCTCCTCAGGCATGCGCTTGGGGTAGAAATTTCAATGCGTGCCGCTGCCCATCACTATGGTGAAGGCGACAAAGACGAAGAGGCTTGGGGCCTAGCAGGCCTCCTTCATGATGCTGATTATGAGAAGTGGCCATCCGAGCACCCGCAGCGCATTGTTGACTGGCTTCGAAGTCGAGAAGAGGCCTCCTTAGCGCACGCAATCTCTGCCCACCACACTTCATGGGGAGTCCCCTACGAAACCCAAATGGACAGAGCTCTCCTTGCTTGCGATGAATTGACGGGGTTTATTGGGGCATGTTCGCTTGTGCGCCCAGAAGGCATCGCAACGCTTACTCCGAAAAGTGTTCTCAAAAAACTAAAAGATAAGCGCTTTGCGGCGGGGGTTGACCGAAAAGAAGTACATGCTGGTTGCGAATTATTGGGCGTCGAGCTTCGAGAACATATCCAATTCTTGATTGACTCCCTTCGCCCACATGCTGAGGAGCTAGGACTGATTAGAAAAGTGTGAGTTTTTTCTGTTTATCTCCGCCACGAAAAAATGAAAATAATCAACCTAACCTTCTTAAAAAGAACACTCTTATGGGGAGGCCTTCACTTTGTCGTTACTCTTGGGGCTTTACTTGCATCTTTAGAATCACTGGGGCATTTCGATGACCCAAACTGGGAGCCTTCCCTCATCTCCAAGATAGGAGAGACCGCCTCAAATGTATTGCTTTTCCCCGCTGCGAACATCATGAGTTCTTGGGGGGGAGGGATTCCTGATTTACTTGAGTGGGCCGTCACCATTGCTAGCAGCCTTCTCTGGGGAGCAGGGATTACAGGACTTCTCCTTTGCCGGAGAAATCTCAATTAAGGTATTCTGCAGAAACTACTCCACAATCGCGTCGCAAAATATTTGAAAAACACTTAACTCTACCCGCACTTTCTAAAATTTTTTGCTAATCTCAATATATGCAAAAACACTTCCCGGTCGCCTTATAAATCAATGTTCAGCTCATCCTTCTTAGCTCTGGCATTAACTCTTCCAGGATTTCACCCAGCACACTCTTGGGACTGGCTAGCTCTTCCAGACAACCCAAATCTTGTCTATGTCGGTCGCTGGGACCATTCTGCGCCAAAATCACCGTGGTGCGAGTGGCAGGGCTCCTCTGTATCCATGAACTTTGAAGGTACAGGTGTAGGAATTGGGATTGACGCTGGCACGCAAAGTAATTGGTACCGTGTAATTATTGACCATGACATTCTCAATTCAAAGAAAATGGAGGTCTCGCCTGGTGGAATGAAAAAAATAATATTGGCCCACTCATTATCATCAGGGCAACACCATGTTCGAGTTGTCAAAGAAACATATTTCGGAAGTGAAACTACTTTTTTTGGTTTCGCTGGAGTTGGTGGCGCTGGAATTTCCTCTCCTCCCCCTCCGCCCACTCGACGTATCGAATTTTACGGAGACTCCAATCTTGCAGGCTATTCACTTGAACACGAAGAGAATAAAGGACAAAATGAACTACAAGGGTGCGAATTCACCTATGCCGGTATTACGGCAAGACGCTTCAATGCCGAATATCACAATATTAGTATAAGCGGAGAGACCATTAGCGGAATCAACTCCAAGTATGACCGCATGAGATATGGGGTATCGAATCCTAAGTGGGATTTCAATCGCTATACACCCGATGTTGTCGTGGTTAACCTTGGCGCAAACGATATATGGAAATCAGTCTCTCGAATTAAAAAAGATTATCAGAACTTCTTAGATGACCTTCGTCAAGTCCACCCGAATTCCCACATCATGTTGTTTAACGGTTTCGGATGGGATTACAGTGAGACAGCAAACTACATCGAAGACGTAATCGTTTCCAGAAACGACCCCAATATGTCGTGGGCAATATTTCCTTGGGTTTTCGAGCAGTGGCATGGATGTGAAACAGACCATGCGGGGATGGCTGATTATCTTGTCGGCCACCTCGAAACAGTAATGGGCTGGAATTCTCAAGCTAGCGACATCACAAGCGGATACGGCCGCAACGGAGATGTAGCGAATGGTAGCTTTGAGACAAGCGCTCCCTTTGGCGGCTTTGGATGGCGCTACGCAGCACACAATCCCTTGGCCAAGCGCATCAGATCCCCGCAGAACGCAAAACATGGGGAATACTTAGTGTTGCTAGAAAATGGAGGGACTATTCAGCAGCCGAATCCAGTTTCAAATGGCGACCTTGTGGATGTTAAGCTTTGGTTACGTGGAGAGAGTAGTGCAGATACCGCTTCAGTGACAATTGACTTCCGAGATCAAAAAATGTGGACGAGCCCATTGCAAACTCAAACTTGGCAAGTTCAACTTTCTCCTACTTGGAAGAAGCATACATTTAGCACAAATGCGCCTACAAATACACCGAAGCCGGTCTTCCACACTCGCCTAACAATTCGAGCAGGACCCCAATCCAGAGCGGGAGTTGATGCAGTTCAAATGACTGTTCAATAATCGCAACAGTCTGCACCACAACCTTATCCGCCACACTTGCGGGGGCCAGCAGAGTTGGTGACAGAATCCTTTGATTACAGGACTTCTCCTGTGGCGCAAAAAGCCAACATAAGGTATTTGGCAGAGCTTCTGCCCTGTAGAAGAGATTGCGAGCACGGACGAGACACTTTTCTCTGGAGGAGACCTGTCTCTTTCTTGTTGGACCGAGGCTCCAAAATCTGGAATTGGCCAGCCTGAATGGAATGGTGGAGATAGAAGTGATTTCTACTACGACGATGAGTGGGATTTAAACTCTCCCCCATACACCTATTACTTTAGCCAAATCGACCTTGGACTCTACAACGCCACTACCCTTGCAAGAGTTGGTCTCGCAGACGGAGTTGTTCATGATCCAGAAAATGGTGGCCAACACGATAACCAGTGGGGAATCCGAAGTGGCCCACTCCTAACAGACACCCAGGTCAGCGCAACCTCAACTCTCGGCCTTCAAAACGCATGGGAACTATGGAATGAGCTCGAGGAATACTACATTTATGAGACGGGCCCGCACTCTTGGAACAAGCATGCTTGGCTAGAAGATTCGCTGGGCGCAAATCTCACTTTTTCGGCCCCACTGCGCTTCTTGGCCGAAGTTGAAGAAGGAGATGACATTAATGGAAGAAATGACTACAACGGATTAACCTTCACCGCTCAATACGGAGGCCCAGGAGAGCTCTGGGGGCTTCCTTGGGAAGAAGATGAAAACGGGAATTGGAGGCCATTGCTTGGTTTCGCCCCTGGTTTCCTTATGGGAGATGTTGATGGAGGGGAATATGTTTCCAAACCAGTTG
>DLRM01000060.1:44676-46325 GCA_002500505.1 Planctomycetes bacterium UBA7888 | reverse complement strand
CTTTGGAACTCGTTTTGCAGTAAACAAAGCTTACTGAATGACTTTGGCAAGTGGCTGGAGCATCACTCCAAGACCGGGATCTGCTCCGTGGAACCAGACCGTCAACCCAGTAAAGCCAGCTGGAACCGGAATATTTACAGCAATCTTGCCAGAAGAATCAGCGGAATAGGAAAGTAGCGTGTGATAAGGCCCAACAAAACCAGCCCCGAAGGGGGTTCGGATGGGAGTGCCGCTATGGGCTGACCAAGCGAAGTAGACCGTTCCGTTCGGAGTGCAGCCCTGGATGTCCACCGTTGAGGTTTGCCCGCTCACAAAGTTTGAGACGGACAGCGTAGGACTTAGAGTTTGGGCGATTGAGTGGTAGCCCATATCCAATCGCCCAATATCTTCCGCACCATCTATTCGAGTAGAGAAGCCGGGCTCAGTCGTAAATGGGTTTCCAGCGTCGACACATGGGCTCTGGGCCCATGAAGAGGAGCCGTATTGTTTGAGGCGGTAGTCTCCATTCGCTTCGTCTACAAACAATGGGTCCTGATCAATGCAACCTGTAACGAACCAAGACTGGCCAGATGCACCCTCGACGCAGGAATAAGTGGCAAGAGGAGTGCAGGACACGATATGGGAATTGTTTCCCCAAAGAATCGAATTCAAAATCTTGGGGAGATGTTGGCTGTTATCTCCATATAAAGCAAAGTTGTGTCCAACAATGGTGCAATGTTCAAGCATGGGTGAACAATAGTTACCATAATAATCGAGAAAAAAGGCAGTATGGACCTTCCCGATTCTGCTTGCAATCAATACCCGTTTGAGCTCCGGTGAGCAATCTCTAATATGAATTGTACCACTATTGTAATAAAGAGCAGTGGTAACATTCCCAAACAGCTTTACTGATTCCAAACTCAGCGAAGAATCGCTCAGATACAGGCCGCCACCGTAAACGGCAGTGTTTTCTTTAATTTTACTATCTAAAATAACCGACAGATCGGAGGATGAGAGGAAGCCCCCGCCGCCACGGCCACTTGAAATGTTGGAAAAAACAGAGTTCCCTTTGAGCATCGCGGAACAGCTACTGAGGTAAAATCCAGCACCGTCAATGGCAAGATTATCCCGAATTTCGTTTTCTAAAATCTCGGGGCTAGAGGAACTGCCGTAGACATATACCCCGCCTCCCTCGCTGGTTGCGATATTGGAGTCGATATGGTTTCTCCGAACGGATGGAGAAGAGTCTTTAATGTAAATACCTGCACCTTTTGCGCTGTATCCGTTCACAATTAAAAATCCCTCCAAAACTGTCGCCACAGTTTCACCGCTCTGAAACTTCACGACAGAATCAAGAAAACCACCATCGATAATAGTGAAATCGGGCCCGTTTTCGCTTTGCAGAGTAATTCCCTTGCCACGGAAATCGATGTTTTCAGGATAATACCCATCGCGAACAATGACCGTATCGCCCTGAATGACATTCCCGTCATCGATAGCATCTTGGATTTTTGAAAAATCTCCAGACCCGCTTGGGTCAACGTACCAAGTTGTTTGGCTCGTGGCCAAAGAAGAACAAAGAAAAAAAACGAGAAGAGGAAGAGGGCGAACTTTATACATAAAAGAATTATATCAATTATTGAATAATCGGTAATCCTAAATTCTTCCCG
>DLRM01000060.1:0-44350 GCA_002500505.1 Planctomycetes bacterium UBA7888 | reverse complement strand
CAACAAACGGCACTGAAGGGAGCCATTCTGAATGGGCATGCTCTCCCACTTCTGAAAGCCGAGAAGGTGAGCAAATTGTCGAGTCCCTACAAGAATAGAAAAATCGTAGCCTGAACAGTTGGCACGAAGGCTTGCGCCAAATTCTTTGTGGAGCTGATCTAACTCTTCAGGGCTTCCCACTCGCACGCCATAAGGCATATTGCAAACCACCGTAGCCCCCCACCCTTTCTTCCAGGGAAAATCCAATGCGTCCGCGACTTCAAAAGAAAAATTGTCCTCAAGCCCAACACTCTCCGCATTCTTTTTCGCTCCTGAAATGTGTTTGTGCTCATGGTCGCACCCAATGAGCTTTAACTTCTTCGGCATTTTGATGCGAGACTTCGAGTCCGCGCGGAACTTTGCCCATGCCCACGCATCATGGCCGGGCCACTTTTCAAATCCGAAAACTCGAAATAGGCCTGGTGCCATTCCGGAAGCAATCATGGCTGCCTCCATCAAAATCGTTCCAGATCCACAAAAAGGATCCACCAAGGGAGCGCGCTGATTCCACGCAGACTGCAAAACCACGGCTGCCGCAATGGTCTCCGAAACAGGGGCAAAACCCTGATACTTTCGCCATCCGCGTTTATGCAAAGAATCACCGGATGTGTCTACCGACAAGGTGCATCGGTCTCGCCATAAGTGAACATGAATCCTTAAATCCGCATCGTCCTTTGCCACGCTCGGGCGTTCTCCGCTAGCCCCCCGAAGCGAATCCACCACGGCATCCTTGGTGCGTTGGGCAATAAACTGCGAGTGATCTAAAGCCGACTCACGACACTGGGCATCAACAAAAAATGTGCCCTCCGAAGCCAAGAATTGAGACCAATCGATTGCCTTCGCTGTCTCATAAAGAGTTTTATCGTCAGGGCATGAGAAGCGCTCCAGCCGCCGAAGCACACGGATTGCGGTGCGAAGCTCCAGATTTGCACGCCATGCATCCAACATGGTGCCCAAAAACTTTACGCCGCCAACTTGCTGCTCAACCTTGGAAAAGCCAAGCGCACGCACTTCGCGATGCAAAACCGGCTCAAGCCCGGGAGAGCACGTCACGAAATACTCGGTTTGTTCCTTCATCCCAAATGGCATCGCGAGGGTATTTTATGCGCCCCCGGGTGGCCGAACCCCCCTCCTGTGGTCAAAACAATGTCATCCGTCAACTTCAAGGACCTAGGACTGCCGCCCGAAATGGTGAAGTCCATCTCGACCTTTGGCTACGAGAGTCCCTCCCCCATCCAGGCCGAAGCCATCCCGCACCTTCTCGAGGGGCGCGACATCATTGGCCAAGCGCAGACAGGTACCGGCAAAACGGCTGCCTTCGCTCTGCCTCTGCTGGCAAATTTGGACACTGACATTCGCTCGCCGCAGATTTTGGTGCTTTGCCCTACTCGCGAGCTTGCAATTCAAGTTGCAGAGTCCTTTCAAAAATACGCTCGTTCGATTCCGAACTTCCATGTACTTCCCATTTACGGGGGCCAGGGATATCAGCATCAACTACAACCCCTCAAGCGAGGCGTGCATGTCGTCGTGGGAACACCCGGCCGAGTTTGCGACCACCTTCGCAAAAAGACTCTTAAGTTGAAAAACTTGCAGTGCCTCGTCCTGGACGAAGCCGACGAGATGTTGCGGATGGGTTTCATTGAAGATGTGAACTGGGTGCTGGAGCAAACTCCAGATCAGCGACAAATCGCTCTTTTCTCGGCAACTATGCCCAGTGAAATCAAAAGGATTGCGAAAAAATACCTGAACAACCCCGCTGAGGTCAAAATCAAAGTCAAGCAGACGACTGCGGACACCATCAATCAACGTTATCAAATCATTGGTGGTCGAAGAAAAATTGATGCCCTCACTCGCATTCTTGAAGTTGAGGAAACTGATGCAGTGCTGATTTTTGTACGCACACGAAATGCAACGGGAATTGTTGCTGAGCAGCTGGAGGCGCGCGGATTTGCTGCGGCAGCTCTCAACGGTGACATCCCTCAAGCGCAACGCGAACAAATCATCAGCCGGCTCAAGCAAAACAAATTGGACATCATCGTTGCCACCGATGTTGCAGCACGCGGGCTTGATGTAACGCGAATCAGTCATGTCATCAACTTTGATGCCCCAACCGACCCCGAGTCCTATGTACATCGAATTGGACGCACTGGTCGAGCTGGCGCTTCCGGCGAAGCCATTCTATTTGTAACTCCACGAGAGAAACGGCTACTCCATATGTTGGGCAAGGTCACGGGCGCGAAGATTGAGCCCATGAAAATGCCGACGCCTGACGAAGTCAACGAACAGCGAATCGGGCGCTTCAAAAACCAAATCTCGACTGCCATTGCGGATGGTGATTTAGAATTTAATGTGCGCCTCATTGATAGTTATCTCACGGACCACCCCGAAGCAGATGCACTTCAAGTTGCTGCAGCTTTAGCCCATATTGCTCAAGGCGAAAAACCGCTCCTGATTGCAAGCAACGAAACTTTTGGACAAGACAGCTTCGTGGAAGGCAAGAAAAAACCGAGGGAGCGTGGCGACCGCCGGGATAGAAAAGAACGCGGTGCCCACAGAGCCGATCGTGGTGGGAAAAAGGACCCCGGGAAACTCGGGCAGACTACTGAGAAGGGTATGGAGCGATTCCGTATCGAGGTTGGATATCGAGATGATGCCAAACCTGGCCCAATCGTGGCGGCAATTGCTAACACCTCCGGCCTACAAGGCAAGCACATCGGCCGCATTGACATCTACGAAGACTTCGCAACCGTTGATTTGCCCGAAGGCATGCCACCTGATGTTTTCGAGGATTTGGCCCGAACGAAGGTCTTCAATCGACCGCTGAAGATTGCACGTATCAGGGGATAGCATGGCTGACAACGGGCGCAGTCGTAGCTTATGAGGACTGCCATGACGGACCCCACCGACCTGCTCGCCCAAAACATGTTCCCTCTCTCTGCGGATGACACCCCGTGGCGAAAGCTGGAGGGTTTAGATGTTGAAAAGACCTCGTTCGAGGACCATGAGATTCTCAAAGTAACTCCTGAATCTCTTACCGAGCTTGCGCGTGCAGCCTTTCACGATATTGCACACTTTTTGCGCCCCGCCCACCTCCAGCAATTGCGCAATATTCTGGATGACACTGAAGCTACCGCCAATGATCGATTTGTTGCGCTGGACTTGTTGAAGAATGCTGTAATTTCTGCCGAAGGGATTTTGCCAATGTGCCAAGACACCGGAACAGCAATCATCCTTGGCAAAAAAGGGGAACGGGTTTGGACCGGAGGAGGAGACAGGGCCGCCCTCTCCTCTGGAGTTTTGAAAACATACGTGGACGACAACCTTCGTTACTCGCAACTTGCCCCCCTTGGCATGTTCGAAGAACAAAACACAAAGTGCAATCTTCCAGCCCAAATCGACCTCATTGCCACCGACTCCAATTCTTACGAATTCCTTTTCATGGCAAAAGGTGGAGGCTCTGCAAACAAAACGTATCTCTACCAAGGCGCGCCCTCTCTTCTCCGTGAAGATTTGTTGCTCACCTACCTCGAAGAAAAAATTAAGGGCCTCGGCACTGCTGCATGCCCCCCCTATCACCTCGCTGTAGTTGTTGGCGGCACCTCAGCAGAGATGAATCTAAAAACGGCGAAGCTTGCAAGTGCGCACTACCTTGACTCTCTTCCCGATTGTGGCTCTGAAAGCGCGCACGCATTCCGCGACCGAGACTTTGAGGAAAAGATTCTTCAAATGACACGCGACTCTCAAATCGGCGCCCAATTTGGTGGCAAGTACTTTTGCCACGATGTCCGTGTGATTCGCTTACCCAGACACGGGGCCTCTCTTCCCATCGGGATTGGAATTTCTTGTTCAGCCGACCGACAAATCAAAGGCAAAATCACAACCAAAGGTGTTTTCCTTGAACAACTGGAAACCAACCCCGCTCGCTTTCTCCCCGAAGACAATGCAACCGCCCTCGCCGATGAAGTGGTTAAGGTTGATTTGAACCAACCTATGGGTGAAATCCTGGCTTCCTTAAACAAACATGCGGTCCGTACACGCCTTTCCTTAAGCGGGCCCATGATTGTGGCTCGTGATTTGGCCCACTCCAAACTTCGTGAGAGATTGGAACAGGAAGGAGATTTGCCAGACTACATCAAGAATCATCCCGTTTACTATGCAGGCCCCGCCAAAACACCAGAAGGCTATGCATCGGGCTCCTTCGGTCCCACGACTGCCGACCGAATGGATAGCTTTGTTGACCAATTCCAAAAAGCTGGTGGTTCTCTTGTAATGGTTGCCAAAGGAAATCGCTCTCGTCAAGTTGCCGAAGCCTGCCGGAATAATGGTGGTTTCTATCTAGGCAGCATTGGTGGTGCGGCAGCGAGCCTAGCAAAGAACTCCATTACCAAAGTAGAGTGTTTGGAGTACGAAGAGCTTGGCATGGAAGCCATTTGGAAAATAGAAGTTAAAGACTTCCCTGCTTTCATCATTACCGACGATAAAGGTAATGACTTTTTCCTAGGCGACACCAGCGAGCAGGTCGAAGTTTGATGCGCATTGGCATCATTCAATCAGAACCCGCCCACCTTGATCCAAAACTCAGCTGCACGCGATTAGCTCCACAAATCGAAGCCTGTGTGGCAGAGGGTGCAGAAATCGTAGTACTACCAGAACTTGCTGGTAGCGGTTACTTATTCCCAAATCTTGAGGCCCTCTCCGGCCTTGCAGAACCAGCCGACGGATCGGGTTTATTTTTGAACTGGCTCATTCAGCGCTGCAAAGAACACGACATCGCCATCGTTTCGGGCTACGCTGAAGTCTCCCAAGGCACTTTATTTAACTCTGCCGCATTTCTAACCCCAAAAGGTGTTCGCGGGAACTATCGAAAGCTTCACCTTTTCGATACTGAGAAAGAACTCTTTCAGCCCGGCGATGCTGGCGTTCCGGTCTTCGAATGGAGAGGCGCAAAATTTTCGATTCTCATATGCTTCGATTGGTCTTTTCCCGAAGTTTGGCGAATGGCTGCACTCGCTGGAGCTGACTTTGTTGCCCATTGCTCCAACCTCGTACTTCCTTGGGCTCAAACCGGGGTCAAGGGGCACGCCCTTTGCAATCACATTGGTGTGTTCACGGCCAACCGAATTGGAACGGAATCTCAGGGAGACACTCAGGTCACCTTCACTGGTGGCTCACAAGCCATCACCCCCACAGCTGACTTGCTTGCCTCCGCTCCTCGCGCGGAAATCTGGCAAGGCGTTTTCGAATTCGAACCTTCGCTCGCTCGTAATAAACAAGTTACAGGCCACAATCATCTCTTTGAAGACCGGCGAAGAGACATGTATTCTCTTTGACCGTGATTCACCGCCTTAGCCTGTTTATTCTTCTTGCAAGCCTAAGCGCTTGCGCATCCACTGCCACAACGCAAAGTTCGGAAGCAGCTCCCACTCCGCGCATCCTTGTTGTAAACGACGATGGCATTCGCTCTCCTGGTCTTTCCGCCCTTGCCTTGGCCCTTTCCGATGTCGGTGAAGTTGTCGTTTGCGCGCCAAGTGGAAACCGCTCCGGAGCAAGCCATTCCTCTGTCGCCTTTTCTGAAACTTTGGTTGTGAACGATATTTCTATGAAAGGCGCGACCTACGCTTGCTCCATCAGCGGCACACCCTCCGACGCAACTTCATTTGGAGTCTTGCACCTTGGGGCCACCAATAGCTTCGACCTTGTCGTATCTGGAATTAACCGTGGCGCCAATGTTGGAAAAATCGCTCACTACTCCGGAACAGTAGGCGCTGCATTGGAAGGAAATTACCATGGGATTCCATCTATTGCTGTTTCCCAAGAGTCGCGGATGAGAGATTTCGAAGCCACGGCCCAGTGGACCGCTCAGTTTGCAAAAGCCCTACTTGCCCAAGAGGCCGACCCCAATATTTGTTGGTCCATTAATGCGCCCCGAAAACCCGAAGGTGGATGGCTTGGGGCGAAACTTGCCCCTATGGGTGGTGGCTATATCCAAGTCACTGGATTTAAATCGGCCAAACTTCCGAAAGGCGAACCTGAAAACGCCAAAGGCTTTCGTGCCGCCTTCACTTTCAAAGGAAGCTACCCCGAAAACTCCGATACCGAAGCCTACTTAAATGGCTGGATAACGGTGACGCCTCTGCGCTTTAATTGGACAGAATACAAGTTTCTCAAAGAAACCTGGATTCCAGCAACGGACTAACGCCAGCGATCGTCCAATGGATTCTCTGGAGGCTTTTCCCCATCAGAATCCTTGGCCTTATCCGCTGCCTTGCGGAATAAATCTTCCAACTCTTTCTTTCGATTGCGCTCAGCATCAAGAGCTTCCGCAAAAGAATCTTTCAACTTTTCGTCTCGCCCCTCAACCCTTTTCACCACATCACCCAAATCAATGGGTTTTAGAGCCTCTTCACCATGGGCGAGAATCTTTCCCGAATGGGGATGAATCTTGAGTAAGGTCTCGCAGCAAGGACAGGTGACTTCAAGGGGAATGGCCTTCATGCATTCCAGCATACAAAAGCCACTTTTCTTCCTAATCTTTGCCCGAGACGCAAACTGCTAAATATCGGCAAATCAAGGACTTACGGTGGCAAATCTCGAGAGAATACCTTTCCTATGCCAATAAAAGGGAACCTTTCTCCCTCTTTCCCCCTCCTACTCTTCAGCAAAGGCTACCAACAAGGTTTTCGAACCTTACGGGACAGTTGGCGACACCACATTGGATTCATCCAGGGGGCAGGTGGAACTGGCTGTCCCACTTTTTTTTGCCCTTCCCTAAATATGAGGTCTCTCCCTCCTCCAAAAGGAGGATTCAAGATTAGCAACCACAAGGTGTTGCGTGGCAGTAGGGACAGCCCTCTGCATATTTTTTTGCGGCAACGGCTTCCAAATCCACGCCCTTGATACTGGCAAGAGTGGCCAACCAAGCCAGAACATCTGCAAACTCCTCTTCCAGGTTTTCACGATTGTCGTCACGGCGGAGCGCGCGAGTTAACTCGCCGACTTCTTCGCAAAACCACATGTGCGTGGCTTCGAGTCCCCGACCCTTGTCTTTTTCGAAGTAGATTTGTTCGATGAGTTTCTGGAATTCGCCGATTTTCATGAGGGCTTCTCTTCTTCTGGTTCAACAGCTCGGCACATGGCAAAAGCTAAATCCGAGTGGGGCTGCCCTCCCAAAAAGGTCTCCAATTTCTCTTCCATAGTGCTCATACCATGTTCAACAGCGATTTTCCCTAGGGCGTAAACGCCGTTTTCTCCTAACGGCTTCCCTTTGGGATTGGTCTCTTCAAAAGCAGAAGGGCTGAAGAGGAAAAGTGCATCGCCAATTTTGAGCTGGAGATTCAAGGTTTCCATAGAGCGCCTAAAAATGGGGCCCCGGTCGAAACCAAGTGCAATTCCGTTCGGCTGTAGCTTCCGGAAAATCCCAGCCTCAGCATCCCAGCGAATGGCAGGAGATTTATGTCCGGAAGAAACCAATTCAATTGAACCGTCGGAGGGATTCAAACGAGCGATCATCGCACTTGCGTATAAGCCACGAGACAAATCTCGATTCAGGGCAAGGTTGGTGCGATCAGCGGATTCGGTCGGAGAAAGACCATCCAAAATCGCAACGCGCAAATATGCTCGAGTCATGGCCATCAAAAGGGCGCCAGGCATACCGCGAGTGGCGGTAGCGCCCACCACAAGTGTGGGTCGGCCTTCGCCATCCGAAAGAGCGTCAGCGAAATCACCCGTTCCGGCATCATCAGATTCAACCAATAGAGTTTCCACCTTGAAGCCCTTGGGCGGATCAATTTCCATTGGCCGCAAATTACGGCGAATTTCTCGAAGGGTCTCCACTTCTTGTTGCCTTTTTTCAAGACTTCGTTGCGTTTCCTGCCCTTCCACAAGGTCGTCCACCATTCGGTCCACAGCCCAGCCAAGCATGGCGACCTCGCCCACAGCATCTTCGGTTCGAATCCTATGGTTCAAACGGCCACGGCTGATGGTCAAAACATCTTCGGTTAGTGTTTTCAGCGGAAATGCAACTCGGCGCGCAGTAATGGAGGCAAACAGAATCACGACGCCCACGAGACCCGCAGTAACCAACAACACCAAAACGACAAAGCGCTGTTCAGGGTTTGCACTGTCTTTGGAAGGGGCAAACAAATCCAAAGTTTGGCCGACTACCCCCTCCTCCTCGCTGGCCTTGCGCACACGAAATACTTTGGATTCAACAGATTCTTCTCCAATAAGAACTTCGCCTCTACCCACAAGGACTTGGACTCCAGACCCTGCAGAGTATTGTTTTCCGGACAGCTTCGGTGGAAGTTCGTATTCCCTAGCGTGCATTCGCCCTGTTTCTTTCGCCATTTCAAGGCGAGCGGCATCAGCTGTTTCTTGATTCAAGGATTTGGCAGCGCTGAGGAGAATCCAAGTCGATATGGCAGCGAACAAGAGTGCAAAAGCACCAATGCCATAAGTAAAACGCGCAGCAATGCCCATCCCGGCAGATTGCCGGCTGGTGGATACCGTGTCAGTACTTATTTCTTTATTCAAGAACCAAGGAGAGTTGGGAACAGAAAAGAAACCCCAAGCAAAAGAAGGAGGGCCCAGACGCCAGCAACGATGTCATCCGCCAAGATACCCCAACCGCCAGAAATCTTCTCCATGCGGCGGGCAGGCGGCGGCTTCACGATATCGGTTAGTCGGAACATCAAAAATGCGGCAATAAGATGGGTCCAGCCCGGAAATACGGGCCACGCTGCAGCAATCAAGTAGCCCACGACTTCATCCAACACATATTGGCCGGGGTCCTTCTTGCCCCATTTTTGTTCCGCCCATGCACCACAGGGTGCCCCTAGCAGGCAAAGAGCAAGGGCAATCCCAAGGACCGACACCAAGTAATTCTCGGGGCAATAGTTGCCCACCGCAGCAGCAATCGCAACGCCACCCAAGGTGCCAAAAGTACCCGGGGCGACCGGGGCATGGCCTAAACCAAAAAAGGTGACGAGGGTTTCGCAGGCTTTATCGCGAAGAGAATTCATGAGCTTTGGACTTTGGCGAGAGGGGCATAGGCCACTAACAGTTGGCGTGGGTCTCGCTCGCCCTCAAATCGTACGACCACCCTCTGATTAATGCCCTTTCCTAACACCTTTTGGACCACGCCGCGGCCAAAGGTGGTGTGATCGACCCAATCTTGCACACGAAAGAGCTCGCTCCCAGCTCTACTCATCCCCTCGGTAGCTTCTTGAGCGGGCAAGGCCTCCTCCATGGACTCTCCTTCCAAAAGATGGATGGGGAGTTCGTCCAGGAAACGAGAAGGGGCTTGCGGGCCCGGCGCACCAGTTCGGAAACGCATTCGGCAGTGGGAAAGAAATAACTCCTGTCGAGCTCTCGTTAAAGCAACATAGAAAAGGCGTCGCTCTTCTTCCATGCCACCTGGATTCTCAAAGGAGCGGGCGTGCGGAAACAGGCCTTCTTCTAAACCCACAACGGCAACCCGGTCAAACTCAAGCCCCTTTGCAGTGTGCACCGTCATCAAGGAAACTCGCTGAGCGCCTTCCTCCCAACGGTCATGGTCGGTAAGCAAAGTCACTTCTTCTAAAAACCCTCGTAAGCCTTGGCCCATTCGCTCATCGTATTCTGATGCAAAGGCCAAAAGTTCGTCGATATTTTCCAGGCGGTCAACATCTTCCATATCCCCTAACGATTCGGCGAATCGGCGGTAGCCAGTCCGTTCAATAATAGCCCGTAGGCTATTTTCAGCACTCTCGGCTCGTTCTGATATTTTGACATAAACCGAAAGAAAAGAGGTCAAAGACTTTTTAGCCCGAGTTCCCATTGCATCTCGAACTTCGGACCGGCTAAGGGCTTTAAGTAAGGGTTCGTCTAACTCTTGAGCCTTTGCTCGAAGGCGGTCCACCGTTGTGGCCCCAATGGCCCGTGGAGGGACATTGATTACCCGTTCGACGGCAACATCATCCTTTGGGTTTACAACCAAACGGCCATAAGCAAGCAAATCTTTTATTTCTCGGCGCTCAAAAAACGAGAGCCCACCTACAACCTGGTAAGGAATCTGTAAGCGCGTGAATGCAGCTTCCAAAGATCGGGAGCAAGCATTCGTTCGATAGAAGACTGCAATTTCCTTGGCTGGAGTTCCAGCGTTGGTCCACTGACGCACTCGCGCGGCGATGGCCAAGGCTTCCATTTCCTCGTCGGGGCTCTCCGACAAAGTCAAGGGTTCGCCTTTTTCCTTTTCAGTCCACAAATCCTTTTCTTTTCGGGAATGGTTGTTGGCAATAACAGCTTGAGCCGCCTCAAGGACATTGCCTACGGAACGGTAGTTTTGCTCCAATCGCACAACATGGGTCCCAGGAAAATCTTCTTCGAAGCGCAAAATATTTCGAATGTCCGCCCCTCGCCATTGATAAATCGACTGGTCAGGATCCCCGCAAACGGCAAGATTCCCATGAGCTTCCGAAAGGTGACGCACAAACTGATATTGAAGTTCGTTCGTGTCTTGGTATTCATCCACCAAGATGTGCTCCCACTTAGTCGCCCAACGCTTCGGGCCTTTTCCATCCCATTCCACAAGTTCCTGGCCCTTTAAGAGAAGGTCATCGAAATCCAGCGAATCCTGTTTGGCGAGGGCCTTTTCATATTTCTCATAAACTTGAGCGGCACGCTCTTCTTTCAACCCATGCAAGGCAGCTTCTTCTGCCGCTCCGTCAGGCCCCATCCGAAGACGCTTCCAATAGGAAATCATCGTTTGGAAACCGCGCGGCTTATAGACCGTAGTATCCCACCCCAAGTCTTTGGTGATTCGCCGAATCAATTTTTTTCGATCGTCTTCATCAATAATGGTGAAGTCTTGCGATCGCCCTACTGGCTCTGGATCCATGCGCAACATGCGCGCACAAGTTGCATGGAAAGTGCCTACCCACATACCAGCTTCTGGAATCCACTCCCGAATCCGAGACCGCATTTCTTTGGCTGCCTTGTTCGTGAACGTAATCGCCAAAATGCTCCTTGGGTCCACCCCACGTTCACGCACCAAGTGGGCAACTCGCCGCGTAATCGTTCGTGTTTTCCCAGTTCCTGCTCCCGCCAAAATCAAGAGGGAGCCCCCGCCATGCTCGGCGGCACTTCGTTGGGCAGGGTTCAGTCCTTCAAGGATGGGGATGCTCATGGGGAAGGCACCATTATTCCCATTCAGGCCAGTCAGCGCACCCTGCTATCCTGCTTTCATGAAAGAAACTTTCGCCCCAGGAATCGGAATCGACCTCGTCGAGGTGGACCGCTTCCGTTCGGCCCTTGAAAAAGGGGGAGCGACCTTCCTAAATCGACTCTTTACGCCTAGCGAACAAGAAGACTGCGCTTCCCGAGCCGACCCCCCCATTCACTATGCGGCCCGATGGGCTGCCAAAGAGGCGGCAATGAAAGCTCTTGGAAGTGGTTTTGCTCAAGATGGTGTGGAATTCACTCATTTCGAAATCCGATCTGACGGCTCTTCCCCTCCTCAAATCCTCCTCCATAAAAAAGCCGCGGAACTCGCATCAGAACGCGGGCTCCGCAGCCTTCGCCTATCTCTGAGCCATACTTCAACCACGGCAGCTGCAGTCGTGATGGCCCAAGCCTAATAAATTTCAATTCTCTGCCATGGGAGCCGTAGCCTCTTGAATGGCTTCCTCCTGGGCTTTTATCAAAAGTGATGGTGACTTCATCCGTTCAATTGCTCGAGCTAAACCAGCACTCTCTTTAGTGGGCTCTTCCGCAAGGCCTCCCATCTCCTCTTGAAGTTGGTTCAATCGGGTTTCAGCCTTTGACAACTTCCCAAGCTTAATCCAAGCCCCAACTTCTAAGTCTGTTGCTTTGACCACTTCAATGGGACCTTCGGAGTTGTTTGCCCACTCAACGAAAGACCCAATAGCCGCTTCCCAATTCCCCAATTTCAAATGCACCTTTCCAGTCCATTCACGACTATCGTTTTTGTATCGAAGGTGAACATTCTCTAGCTTCAAAGCGCGCTCGTAATAAAGAAGGGCATCCTTCATTTCTGCCATCCGACGGTGAATGTGACCAATTTCCAATAAGCCACGCGCCTCCCAACCAGAGCTCGCACCCTGATCGACTGCACTTTCGAATGCACCTTTTGCGGGCCCTGGCCGACCAAGACCACGATGGATTTCGCCTTGGCGAAACGCTGCCTCGGCGGTGATTAGGCCAGCTTCCGGCCAATACTCAAGAACGGCGCCATAGGCCTCGCATGCTTTATTTAAAGCTACAACTCGTGCCTCACCTTTCGTCCCACGCGCCTCAGCCTTTACCTTTTTCGCTTGAAGCAACTGCTCTTCAGCAGTGGGATATTTTTCCACGCCTTCGCCTGGTTCAACAAGCATGAGACTGGTCATCAAAATTCCTAAAAACATTCTATTTTCTCCTCTTTTTCCTTTAACTTTTGTTTTGCGGCTGTGAACAAAAGTTCACGAAGCCGCCGCCGAGCTCGAAACAGACGAACCCGAGCGTGGGACGTCGAAATACCTTCTAAATCCGCAATTTCTCGACAACGCATTCCTCCAATAAACCTGGAATCTAAATACAACTGTTCCGAAAGAGGGAGTTGTTCGTATGCCTTCGGAAGAATCCCAACAACTTCACTACGGTCAAATTCTGTCTCCGCCAAGGTCCATCTGGGTTCTTCATAGCGCTCCCCCTTCCATTGCTTCGGCTGAATACAAATTTTCTCTTGCACCTCTAGCCCCAACTGACTGGGCGACTTCTTTCGAAACTCATCAATCAATAGATTCCGTGCAATTCGATAAAGCCAAGCTCGACGGTTTTCGACTGCTCCCTCGGAAGCCTCGTAGCGCAATAAGCGCAGCAAAGACTCTTGAGCAATATCCCGACAAGTTTCGCGATCCCGAGTCCGCTTCAACAAAAAACGCTCAATCTCCTCGCCAAACTTGGCTAATTCTTCAACCGACTTCTTATGGGGGCTTGTTCTCACTTTCCTTTGACCGCTTCTGCGACAAAGAAAAGGACGAAAATATTCTCAAGAAGTTACGGTTGTGAATAACTTCTCATATTTGTGGATAACTTAGCGGAGATTCAAATCTCGCTTAACCTTCGCAGTCCACTGCGAAGTTGGGTATCGCTTCAGCAAGCGCCCTGCAATAGAAATTGCCTTTCTGCGATTTGCCGAACCACCCGAACGATTAAAGCAAAGCGAAGAGTAGTACATAGACTTTGGAACCAAAGAAACATTGTCTCGATACATGGTGACGACTCGAAGAAAATTCAAATTTGCTTCAAAGTAGGTCTCGCCAGCAGAATCTTGGTCGGTCATATCCAAACCTTGGCGATAGCTGCAAAGGCCGAGGCCAAAAAAGGCAGAGGCTTCAGTACGGTCATCGGCACCATCGCTATTCACAATCGATTCGAAAAACTCTTGCGCTCTACTGTAATCTTCTTCTTCAATGAATGAGAGACCAATGGCAGCGGTTGCACGGCTGGCAACGGTTGGGAAAGACTCTTCCGTCAAGGCCACCAAATCTTCAAGTGTGTTCCGCAGGCCAGCACCACTCTTTGCTTTATCTAAAAGTAACAAGCCAAGCTCGCTTTCCTTTTCCCAGCGAGCAGGAAGACCTTTTGCGGCTACATCTGCCGACATTTGTTTAAAAGTGTCTCGAGCACCCGCTTCATCGCCCTTCAACTCCAATGCTTCAGCTTTGTACATCAGGGCGCCAGCGTAGTAGAAGGTGTCAGGAACTTCCACCAATAGGCGATCCACGAATTTGACTACACCCTCGAAGTCTCCCAAAGTGAACATGCACCGAATCTGACGAAAAAGAGTGTCGCCCTTTACCCAAGCATAGCGCTTGTTCGACATGACGCGCTTATCGTCCAAGACTTCGTTGAAGGCCTTAATGGCTACAACATATTGCTCGTCAACCATCAAATCACGCCCATCGGAGTAGGCGCTTAAGAGGCGAGAGCCGTAGGCATGCTTGAGCTCGCGCACCTGATCCGCATCTTTGCGGCCAGAACCCGTTGCAGTTTTGTAGGTGACCTCGTTATAGGTTTCAGAGGTAATGCGCTCGACCGATAAAATCCTCCCATCCACGAGGACGATTTCCTCTTGGGGAAGAGCGGCGGCGCAGAGCAGGGCGGGGGCGAAAAGGCTAATCAGCATGGTGAATTAGATTCTGGGCGAATTTTAGGAGGGAGATTATAGCCCGTCTTCAACGCCTATTTAGTTAGCGGTCGTGGCGCGGATACGTGACTCCCGAGAGGATTCCAAGTTCTTCATCTGAACCAATTCAGCCAGCAGGGAAACGGCAATTTCACCAGCTGTTCTGGAGCCAATAGGAAGCCCAATAGGGGTTTGAATAGCCCGAATAAACCCCTCAGAGACGCCCTCATCCGCCAAAACCCGCTCCAAGGTGGCTTTTTTGGTCTTGGAACCAAGCAGACCGAGGTAGCGAGGGCGGCAACCAGCCTGGGCAAGGGCGAGGAGGACCTCGAGATCGGCTTGGTGGCCGCGAGTGGCAACGACCACAAACTGGTGCTCGGCCGTTCCGATTGACTGCGCCAGCTCTTCCCAACTCCCTGACCGGCAATCCGTAGCTGCAGGGTGCCGCGAGGAGTCTGCGTATTCGGGTCGGTCATCCAAAATAGTGCTCTGGATTTCACACTCTTTCGCAACTCTGGAGGCGGCGGCGGAAACATGACCCCCACCGAATAGGATGAGCCGAGGGGAAACAACTGGTTCCACAAGCACGGTCACTTGTCCCCCACAGATTAATCCAGACTCCGGAAGGTCTTTGCGGTTCAGGGTGAAGCTCTTCGTTTCGGTGCGCCCCGTGCAAAGCACTTCTTGGGCAAGCTCAATGACCTCGGCCTCAACGCAACCGCCGCCTACTGACCCAAGGGTGCTACCATCGGCCCGGACCAGCATGCGCATGGTTTCCTTTCCCGGAGTGCTTCCCTGGGTTAGGAGAATCGTACACAAAGCAGTCGGCACGCCTTCTTGGCGAAGCCGGACAATCTCTTCGAAGATGTCCGAGTGAGAATCCATTCCCCGATTTTACCGACGAGCGAGTTTTAGACCTGGCCAGGGAAAACGGTCACCCCTGCCCTTTCTAGGGCGGCAGAAGCGACCCCAGGTCCGTCGGCTAGTCCTCCACCGCTATGGCTCTTCAAAACCCCACAGGATGGGGAGCGTTCGTTCATCCAGGCGTAGCGGACTCCACGAACTTGAGCCATTTCTACAACCTGGTGGGCGCCACTCAAAAAGGCCTCGGTGGCATCGCTGCCAGTTTCGGGAGAATCCCCCACAACCAGTACGGGAGACTTCCCATCCAAAACATCAAACCCGTTTCCCGCTGGAGGTTCAGCTGGTGGCCGCGGAATAGGAAGTCCACCCAATACTTCTGGGCAAATGGGGATGATTTCCACTTCGGCTCTTTCGAGAAGTTCAACAAGTTCGGAAACAAAGTCGTGCTTGCCATCCCAAGTGGTGACTTCCCCAAGCAAGCATGAACTCACAAGCACGGGTTCACCGGGCTGCAAATCGCTTGGAAAGGTGGAGGAATCAAACAAAGTCATCAGGGTCATGGTAACCTTGACGCCAAGATGAGTTGGCGCTCAAAAAAACGGAAGTCCGGTGTTGCCCTTGCATTAGGTAGCGGCTCCGCACGAGGCCTTGCACATGTCGGTGTGCTGAAAGTCCTCGAGGAAGCTGGTGTTCCCGTGAAAGGCATTGCTGGTTCCAGCATTGGCGCTGTTGTTGGTGGTTTGCACGCTGGGGGAGGGCTTGAAGGCTGGGTTGAACTCATGCGAGGCATGGACCGACAATCGGTGCTTTGGTTTCTGGATCCCGTTGTTCCAGTATCCGGACTCTTTGCTGGAAAACGTACCAAAAAAGTGCTCTATTCCCTGTTAGGCGATCGAATGATTGAGCATCTTCCGGTGGAATTTGTTGCAGTAGCGACCGACTTGTCTTCGGGGGCTGAAGTTCGCATTCGTGAGGGTGAATTAGTTCCAGCGATTCGAGCGAGTTACGCCATACCTGGGATATTCACTCCTCAAAAACAGAATGGGATTTGGCTGACGGACGGTGGCGCAGTTTGCCCCGTCCCTGTTGCAGCTGCTTCTGAAATGGGGTTTTCAAAAATGATTGCGGTGGACTTACATGGCCATAGTTACGGTCCGGATGCCGAAGGGCCAACCGCACTTGGAGTTTCGCAGGATGTTCATAATCCTAGCCCTGAAGCGGCTGCGAAATCAAAACAGCTACTTCATCAATCCGTTGGCTTTGTTGCTGACACGGCAGGAAAAGTCGCGGGTAAAGCTACCCGATTCTGGCAAAAAGTTTTGGGGCAAGCCTCAAAGCGAGGTGCACCAGGAATCTCTGATGTGATTGGAGACACGATGGCCTTCGCCCAACTCACCATTGCGCAACGCGATATTGCGTTATCCCAGCCTGACTTAGTGTTGGAACCCCGCCTTCCTGATATCGGCCTATTTGACTATCACCGCGCAGATGAACTCATTGCCGAGGGTGAACGGTGTACGCGCGAGGCTCTGGAGTCCGGATTGCTCGACCCATTCTTGAAGGGCTAGAGTTAAGCTGAATTTAGTCGTTTGGGTTGACCATTCGCGCCTGCACAAAGAGCCAGTCGCTAAGACGGTTCAGCCAGGCAAGTTGGGCGGCAGGAATTTCTGAGTCGGTTGCAAGAGCGCAAACAGCTCGCTCAGTGCGGCGGCAAATGGCACGAGCTAGGTGCAAGCGAGCGGAAAGCTCGGTGCCCCCAGGAAGAATAAAGGCCTTGAGGGGCTCCAACTGAGCTTCGGTTTCGTCAATTTCCCCCTCAAGGAGAGTGGCAGCGGAATCCTCCCAGGCGGGGAGTTTCGCTCGAGTTTCTTCAGAAGCGTCGCAGGGTGTGGCAAGCCAGGCGCCGAAACTTAAAAGCCTTTGCTGCTCTCGTTTCAGGCAGTCCTTGAGCGGCGACTCGGCTATCACTCCACACCAACCCAAAGCCGCATTCAGCTCATCCGCCTCGCCATAGGCCTGCACGCGCAGGTCCGACTTCGCAATGCGGCTGCCGCCAAACAGACCGGTCTCGCCTTCGTCGCCGCCTCGGGTGTAGATTCGCATCTCACACACTCTACAAAAGAGAAGAGCGGCCGTCCCGAAGGAGGGCCGCTCGTGGGTTGCGCTCAAGCATTGCAGAGGGCAACGCTTGGGTCCCGAGGGTTAAAGGGCGCCGGCGTGCTCGGTAAGGTACTCGGCAACACCTTCGGTGGAGCCTTTCATACCGGGCTTCCCTTGCTGCCAGCCAGCAGGGCAAACTTCGCCATGAGACTGATGGAAGGAAAGAGCGTCTACCATCCGAAGCATTTCGTCAATGTTCCGGCCCAAAGGAAGATCATTTACGACTTGGTGGCGAACCACGCCTTCTTCGTCAATCAAGAAAGAGCCTCTCAAAGCGATGGCTTCGTTGAAAAGTACATCGAAGTCCCGTGCAATGTTCTTGTTGAGGTCTGCAACGAGTGGGTACTTAACCGGACCAATTCCACCATTGTTGATATCGGTGTTCCGCCAAGCGAGGTGAGTAAAGTGGCTGTCAATCGAGCAACCAATGACCTGCGCGCCACGCTCTTCGAACTCAGCCATGCGGTGATCAAAAGCAATCAATTCACTCGGGCAAACAAAAGTGAAGTCGAGGGGGTAGAAAAACAGAACAACCTTCTTGCCACGGTAATCCGAAAGCTTAAAGTCGTCTTTGAAGGAACCGTCGCCCATAACGGCGGTGGCAGTGAAATCTGGAGCTTCTTTGGTTACGAGAACAGTCATTTTTTTAGGGGTTCAGGGTGGTGGCGGTTATTAAGACAGAATTGCGGCGTTTCAAACCGAAAAGGACAAGAAGCCGGAAATTCGACGGGTAATTCTATCGTGGCGCGACTTGAATGGTAGCGGCCAACACTTCCGCAGCGGCTGATCCGTGTTTGATAGCAGTTTCAAGAACTTCGGTGTGGCTAGGGCGGCTACCCCCAATCCCTGCGGCATAGTTGGTCAACATCGATAGGGCCATCACGCAGGCGCCGGCCGACTTCGCGGCAAGGGCCTCCGGAATCGTGCTCATGCCAACCGCATCTGCTCCCATCTGTTGAAGGCGAAAGACCTCGGCGGGCGTTTCATAACTCGGTCCGGGAAGCCCAGCGTAGACGCCAGGGATGAGATCCGGCCGGCTGGCCAGAAGGGCATCGCGCCATGCCGGCTCATAAAGATCAACAACATCCATGAAATGGGCACCGCCGTCCTCACTTTGGTCAGAAGCAAGTGGATTCGGAAGACCCAAGTTGATGTGGTCAGCAAAGGGCATTAAGGAGCCGGGCGGGCGATTTTCGCGAAGGGACCCCGCGGCGTTCAGGAGCAAAATCTTGGAAGTCCCCCACTTCACAATGGAGCGCACACCCCGCACAAGCTCGCAGGCTTCCCAACCTTCGTAGGAATGGACACGGCCGCCACAAAGGAGGACACGACGACCTTCAACGGTGCCAAGGCGAAGTTCCGGGGAATGCCCCTCAACCTTGGGAAGGGGCCAATGCTCCAATTCGGAAAGAGGGAGCCGTTCCACGCCGGATAGAAGAGTGTCGGCACGTTCAGCCCACCCAGATCCCAGTACAACGGCCACATCCGGCGCGGAGCCGAGGTGGCCTTGAAGGGAGCCAGCCAAATGGGCCACGAGGTCGGTTTCGAAATTCATTTTCAACAGATTAGCGAAATCCCGAAAGCTGAGTTCCCAAGTAGACTGTTGTCGTGAAAAAAGTCCCTACTTCTCTTATTGGTATCCTTCTCCTTACTTCCTCATGCAGCATCTCTTGGGAGTATGGCAGCTCGTCGAATTCCAAAGAAACGCGCAGCTTTGATTTAGCTTCGACTGGAATCTCAACTTTACGAGTCAATGCTCATAACGGTTCAATCGTCATTCATCCCGGTAGCGACTCTTTTCAAGGAAAGGTGGACATCACGGTGCATGCTTCAAGCGAAACTGAGGCTAATGAGTTACTCCAAGAAGCTAAGTTGTCCGAAAAGACCTCTGGCGAGACGCTTGAGATGAGCGTCCCAAAACCGAAAGGGGCAAAAGGCGTTTCCTCAAGCTGGGACATCTCCGTTCCTAGCGGCGTTCACCTTGAGCTCTTCTCCTCCAACGGAAAAATCGATGTGAAAGAAGGGGCCGGCGATGTTCTTGCAGACACGAGCAATGGGTCAATTAATGTGGTTTCAAACTCTGGGTCTGCCAAGCTAGACACTTCAAACGGAAAAGTTTATTTGCGCGGATTGCCGACAAATTTCGTGATTGAAAGTTCAAATGGAAACGTTCAAGTTCATTTGGATGGCGATTGGTCTGGCGATGGTGTGGTGGATACATCCAATGGTTCCATCAAAGTTTCCTGTTCTGGCAAGTTGGGTTGCGAAGTTCGCTCTGATACCAGCAACGGAAAAATCAAGGTTGAACAATCGCCTGGTCCCGGGCTGCTTCGCTTGGACACTTCCAACTCCAGCATCACGGTTACGCAGAACGAGAAGTAGTCGCCTTAAATAAAAATGGCTGCGGTTGCTGCAGTTGTAAAGCTAGCAAGTGCGCCTGCGAACATCGCGCGAATACCTAAACGCGCGATCTCCCCGCGCCTCTCTGGACAAATTCCGCCAAGCCCGCCAATTTGAATGGCGATACTCCCGACATTGGCAAATCCACAAAGCGCATAGCTTGCAATGATTCTCGACCGCTCAGAAATTGGCGCCACAGTGTCATTTGAAAGATCTATGAGTTCGCGAAACG
Source organism: Planctomycetes bacterium UBA7888 (assembly GCA_002500505.1). Lineage (GTDB taxonomy): Bacteria > Planctomycetota > UBA1135 > UBA1135 > UBA1135 > UBA7888. The sequence goes on along the minus strand of DLRM01000060.1, from coordinate 24,488 downwards.
CCACATACTCATTAACCGCCAACTTTGTTCCTAAAAGGGAGCCCACTTGGGCCGTTTCACCAGAAGGAATGCCCAACAGCCAGGCTATGGGAGCGAACACCTTTCCCAACAATCCTTGAAGAGTTGTCCCCTCGTAAATCCACCCTAAGCCTGCATTGAACAGTTCAAGTAATCCGAGAAAAGCAATGAGCATTCCCAGGATGTTAAGCGCAAGCCGCATGCCGTCTCCGGCACCACTTGCAGCAGCGTCAACGGTATTGGCGTATTCGGATTTAGGTTGAGAAATGTCTGCGCCTATGGTTTCGGGAGTTCCGGTCTCGGGGAAAACCACCTTGGCCATAGCCAATCCCATCGGGGCTGACATCACAGAGGCCGCAAGAAGGTGGCCTGCAATTCCTGGAACTGCTCCCTGCATCATTGTGATGTAAACGGCAAATACGCCTCCGGCGACCGTTGCAAAACCAACTGTCATGACAGCCCCAATCTCGCTGGTCGTCATTTTATTGATGTACGGGCGAATCAATAGTGGTGCCTCCGTTTGGCCAACAAAGATGTTGGCAGCAGCGCTTGTGGATTCAGCACCCGAAGTTCCCATTGTCTTGGACATCAACCTTGCCATCACTCCTACAACCAAGCGAACGATTCCCAAATGATGGAGTACGGCGAAAAGAGAGGAAAAGAAAATGACGCTCACCAAAACAATGATCGCGAGCATCGGAGCGCCACCCGCTAGGCCAAGGGCTTCCTCGCCAACGACCGTACGAGCTCCTTCATAGGCAAAGCCAATCAGGGCGGTAAAAACAGATTGGGCTCCATCAAAAAAGTTTTGCCCGAGCTTAGTCTTGAGGATCAAAAAAGCCAGAATCCACTGCAGAAGTAGGCCGACGAGGACCGGTCGCCACCGAATTGAGACTCTATTTGAGGAGATGAGCCAAGCAATGGCTAGCAGGCCTATCAGGCCTATCAGCGGTTGTAGTAGGGGCATAGGGAAATCATAGCGACATGGATGGTCGCTCATTATCAAGATTGCCCCTTACCCCTTGAGGCCGATTCCCCCACCCGAATCCATTAGGAGCCTGCTAGAAAGCAGTAATGCATTCGGCTCCATCCCCCCCTTCGCGGCGCTCCTTTCTAAAGAGCGCCGCTCTTTCGTCTGCGGTCATTTCTGCAGGCACATCTTTGCTTGGCAGCTGTGCGACCACACGCTATGCGAGAGGGAAACTCCGCCACGCAAGTATCGGCGTTGGCGGGATGGGTGGCACTGACCTCCGCGAAATTTCTGGACACCCCGATGTTGAAATCATCGCCTTATGCGATGTGGACAAAGGGCGACTGAAAGAGGCCGGGGCCTTACATCCAAAAGCTCGTCTCTATCAAGATTGGCGAGAACTGTTGAACGCAGAACATGCCAACTTGGATTCTGTCAACGTGACTACTCCTGATCACATGCACGCACCCATTGCTTTTTCTGCAATCAATCATGGACTACATGTTTATTGCCAAAAACCTTTGACCCACACGGTTGTGGAAGCGCGGCGACTTCGGGAAGTAGCCGAGCAATCCGGCGTTGTGACCCAGATGGGTATCCAAAACCATTCAAATCCATCTTATGCGAGGGCCCAGGCTCTATTTGCACGTAAGCATGTGGGCCCGATTCGAGAGGCTCATGTTTGGACCGACCGCCCGGCAGGTTGGTGGCCGCAAGGGGTGGGCCGCCCTGATGGAACCGACCCCGTTCCAGAGCATTTGGACTGGGACGGTTGGCTTGGAGTCGCCCCCGAACGCCCTTACAAAGAAGGTGCATACCATGCTTTTGTTTGGCGCGGTCGTTTGGACTTTGGAACGGGCGCCCAAGGGGACATGGCATGCCATTTAATGGATCCTGCGCCGTGGTTTATGGAACTGGGTGATCCTTTAAACGTGGAAAGTTTTGGCCCGCCGCCTACGAATGACACCTTTCCTCTCTGGTCGCGAGTGCGTTATGAATTCGGGCCTACACGTTGGACCTCGGATGACGGCGTTGTCGTAACCTGGCACGATGGCAAACGAAAGCCCGATGCTTTACTTGCCGAACTGGGTGTCGGCGATTCCGCCTACCACAACGCATGCTTATTTGTGGGAGAAGAAGGTGCACTGATGGCAAGCCCTTATGAAATTCCGCGGCTCTTACCCGCAGACCAATTTGTAGATATTCCCATACCTGAAGCAAAGGGTGTCAATCATTGGCATCAGTGGGTAAACGCCTGTTTCGGTCGTGGGAAACCCAGTGCACCTTTTTCCTATTCAGGCCGTTTGACCGAAATTGCCCTCCTAGGCAATGTAGCCCTTCGTTTCCCCAACCAAAAATTGGACTTTGATGCAAAAGCCCTCTCGTTCCCTAGCCGTCCCGATGCTGACCGTTTTCTGCATAAACCCTATCGAAGCGGTTGGGAAATCCCTGGTTTAGAATCATGAAATACCTACCCCTCTTTTTCGCTCTCGCTCTTTCTACCCTTGCGCTTGCCCAAGAAGAAACAAAGGCCGATGCCTTTGATGTTCTCGAAAAGGCCCGACTAGAGGCCGCCGAATCGGGTCGCAACTTGTTTGTACACCTCGAAGCGCCTTGGTGAGGTTGGTGTGATGTTCTCGAGGAGTTCCTCGGGCAAGAAGAAGTCACTAATTTGTTGGCTAAAGATTTCGTGGATTGCTCGATTGATCAAGACTTAATGGAGCACGGAGAAGAAGTTGCGGCCGCCTTACGCGCTGGAAAGGATGGCGGCATTCCTTGGTTTGTTTTTCTGAACCCCAGCAAACCTATTCTCGCCCCAGATTCTAAAACAGGAGTTCATCGAAGACGCGAAGCGGCTATTTTGGCAACTGCCGATGGCCCCGAAGGGAATGTAGGCTGCCCTGTTGCGCTCGAAGAGCGAACGCACTTCCTTGCTTGTCTTTCTTCGGCTCGAATCTCTTTGAGCGACGAAGAGCTGCTTCGGATTGCAGAGCAACAAAGAGCCTTCGCAGAAGCTCGTGACTCCAAGTACGGCCAAGCAGTCGAGGGAATCCCAGCCTCCCCAACTTCTTTTTCAAAGCTGGACAGTGACCACAAAGAGGCGATGGCCGCTTACCGAAAAGAACTCAAGGAGCGTCGGTCGAAAGGCGAAAAAACTGCTCTTCCACTTCAGTCCGGCATTCAAGAAACTTATTTCCCTAAGTTCCGCGCCCTTGCAAAAAACTATTTGGCCTCTCCCGACGATCGCGGACAGGCCCTCTTCTGGTGCTTTTCGAACTTCCGGAAATCAGGAATCGACTGGAAAAATCCAGGCGCCATTCAAACCGGATTGGCCTACACCCTCATTCACGAATGGAGCGAGTCGGAGTGGGCTAGTGGCCTAGCCTCCGCGATTGCAAGAAACCAAGGTACAACTGGCTTCAATGCTGAAGCAGCCCTGGTTGAATTGGAAGGTCGCGCCACCTCTCCTGTTCTTCAGGCAAATGCGGCATTCAGCCGAGCCAGTCTTTTCCGCAGAAGCGATGAGGACAAATTTGAAAAGGAATTGACTCATTTTCTGCAAAAGTTCCCTGACGATAAGCGTACTGCAAGAGCGGAAGGTTACTTGCGAAACTTGCGAACACTGAGGATAGGAAAGAAGGCTCCTGACTTTACTGGTGCGGATGTAGACGGCAACCCGATTGCCCTATCGGACTATAAAGGTAAAGTGACCTATATCGTCTTTTGGGGTTTTTGGTGAGGCCCATGCAAGGGTGAAATCCCCCACGAAAAAGCGCTGGTTCAGCGTTTCCAAAATAAAAACTTCGCCATTCTTGGAATCAACACAGACCGAGATGCCGACTCCTATCGTGCACAGTGCGAGGAGCATGGCGTGAGTTGGAGGAGTGTATTCAATGGGTCCACCAAAGGTGGGGTCCCCGAAGAATGGGGTGTCTCTGCATACCCAACGACCTTCCTTCTCGATGCCGAAGGCCGCATTCGTTACAAGAATCTGCGCGGCACAAGGGTGGAAGAAAAGGTGGAGGAACTCTTAAAGGAAATGAGTCTGGAATGATTAACCCCGATAGCTCCCATTGGGGCGCTTTAAAGGAAGACAAAACTCAGCCCTAAGAAGTAGCTCTACTACCGCCTTGTCCTTTTTCCGAAGGGACTCAGGCGTAGAACACTCCCACTCGTTTTCAATTTCTTCAGCGCGCCCTGGGTAGTCCTGGCCACCAAGAAGGGTCGTTAAGGACCAATAGAAGTACTCAGCAGCCATGCAGGAGTAATCGCAAGTACGGTCGTCGTAGTGGTACCAAGCTTCCTCGGGATAGCGCCGGGGGATATTTTCAAAGCGGCCTCCGCGTGCAAGGTCCATTGCATCGCAAAGGCTAGAGCCAGGTTCATACCCAAAGTCTTCGGGGTACACCTCAGCCCAACCATTAGAAACAAGGTGCCAAATTTCTTCTAAGGCGGCGTCAAAACGACCTCGCACCTTTCGATGCGGAGGCCCTTCGGGAAACGTTTCTTCCCCATAAAGATCCTGCCCGATTTTCCAGCCCGCGCGCTGAATATCTCCAAACGATCGACCAATGCGGTTCATTTCACGCTCCCGTTCTGGCATCACCAAAAATGCACCCTCATTTAGGAGAAAAGAGACAACTCGCCCATCGTCTACGACTCCATTTTCATCGTTATCCAAATACTCTGCCAAAACAGCTGCAGCATGCTTCAGTTTTTTGGACGACACATTCTGGGTAGCAAGAATGGGGATTCCAAAAACATAAGCGACTTTGGAAAAGTGCTTTCGAAACACGGAAATTGAGCCTTCTTTGGGTATGGGTTTGCTTTCCAAGGAAATCGTTGGAATCGTAAAATGTTGCGAAACAAAGGAGCAGATGGCCTCAGCCATACGTGGCACGGTGTCCTTTCGGTTTTTTGATTTCCGAACACTGGAAGGAAGCTCTAGCTGGATTGAACGCAAGCCTTCCCCTCGGTGCCGACGTGTGATGTAACCACCGTTGAAATATTTTTTTCCATCGGGATGTAGGATTTCTGGCGAAGGTACTGCGCGAAATCCCGATTCCGTGAGAGTTGCGCCAATACTCGAAGCTCCACGAATCCACTCGGCATTTGTTTCAGGAAGAGCATCGAGCGCTTTGTCATCTTTTGCGAGATTGGAAATAGAAACCGCATGTCCCACTTCAATCCAATCCTCTTTATGGCCATGACCATGAATATCCAATACCAAAGCGGCTCCGCCGCCAATCTTCAGCGCTTTCCCGGAAGCCTCTTCCAAAGCAGCGTGATAAATCTCCCACACTTCCTCAGCCAACTCTCCCCCCTGCGCAGCTTCTTCAATCGCACGGTTTAAATCCACCTTGACGCGGTGAATCGATGTCGTCACAACAAAAGGTCGCCACCCTGTCCGGATTTCAATCGCATCGGCAAGCTCAAGCGCGACTTCCCGCACATTGGAATCCCTCGTAAGAACTCCCTGTGTCCGATTTGGGGCATCCTCGGGTTTAAGGGTCCCGCCGTGTGGCGCAGAAAGAACAAGTGGAAGGTTCCCTTCCTGCACGAATACATAATCGGGTGCTTCTTGGCCAAATGCGCTTGGAGCGAGAAGAGCTCCAAGAAGGGAGAGGAGTATTGTGCCGCGCTTTAACGAGGAGTCTACGCAGTCTTGAATTTCCTGGTTCATTGGTCCAGGATATCCGAAACTACCCCCATGACTCGAGTCGCCTTTGCCCTTTTTGCCCTTATCGGTGGATTTTTCTTTGGGGTCCCCGCCGACAATCAAGCAACTGGAATCGTATTTCATGACCTGAATGCTGATGGAGTTCGTAGCCAAAATGAACCGGGACTGCCTGGCATTCGTGTCTCCAATGGAGCCGACGTTGCAACCACCGACAAGAACGGGCGCTGGACTCTTCCCGTACCCGGCGATTGCGAGTTTTTTGTTTTAAAGCCAAGCGACTGGGCGGTCCCCGTAGATGACCTGAAACTCCCTCGCTTTTACTACGCCCATCGCCCCAATGGTTCCCGAAAGTCTAAGTACAAAGGGGTGGCCCCAACCGGCTCTCTCCCGAGGAGCATCAACTTCCCTCTTCGCCACAAGAAAGAGCCTCGTGACTTTGAAGCTATTTTCTTTGGTGACCCCCAACCGAGAAATCTCCAAGATGTCCTTTTTCTAGATCGCGATGTAGTCGAGCCGCTTGTCGGATCCGATGCAGCTTTCGGCGTCACGCTCGGCGATATCGTGTTCGACAATCTCAATATTTTCGGTCCAATCAGTACCAGTATCTCTCGCATTGGAATCCCCTGGTATCAAGTTGTTGGAAATCATGACTTGAATACGGATACACCCGAAGATGCCCTTTCTAACGAAACCTATGTGCGACACTTCGGGCCTCCAAATTACTCCTTTGATTATGGCGGCGTCCACTTCCTTACCATTGATGATGTTTATTGGGAGTGGATTGATGACCCCAAGAATCCCGGAAAAAAAAGGGGGAGCTACCAAGCACTCCTAACGGATAAAGTTTTATCTTTTTGCAAAAACGACCTCGCAGGAATTTCCTCAGATCAACTCGTCGTGGTCATGATGCATATTCCCCTTGGCGAAATTTCTAATCGCGAATCTTTGTTCCGTTTACTGGAGCCTTTTGAAAAGAGTTTTTCTATCTCCGGCCACACTCATACTTTGTTTCAGGACGAATTCCAACAAGAAGACGGATGGAAAGGGAAAAAGCCCCACCTTCACATTGTGAATGGTGCGACATGCGGAAGTTGGTGGACTGGAAAACCCGCGGACAATGGGGTCCCTTTCACAACCATGCGTGATGGCGCCCCCAACGGCTGGTCCGAAATTCGTTTTTTTGCAGACCAAGGCGAGCAAACTTGGGAGTACGACTACATTGGCGCTGGCCACACGAAAGGCGAGAGTATGACGGCAACTATTCTTCCTCAGGAAGACGGCTCCCAGCTTTTCAATGTCAACTTCTGGGCCGGGGGAAAGAGAAGCCTCGTCGAACTTCAGCTTTGGGATCAGTCTTGGATTCAAATGAAAAAGGTAGTGAAGCTTGACCCCCACTTTGTTCAGATCCGTGCCCAAGATGACGCTGAACGCGACAAAGCTGAACACGACAAAAAATGGCGTCGACTTTCAAAAGCAGCGCCAAGTCGCCATCTGTGGCAATGTCGCCTCCCAAAGGAGGTCAAGGCTCTTCAGGTCCGCGCCACCGACCGCTACGGTCGCACCCATTTTCTAGATTTGCCGTAGACTAGAGGGGTGACGGCCAGTCGAAAAAGGAACCTCTGTTTTGTCTAGGGGTTAGGATTAAAACGGAACACGTCACCCACTCCCCTCGTCTCTCTTAAGTGTTACTCGCCACCCTCTTACTCTCACTTCCCTTCCAGGACCCTCAACCCATCTTTGTAGAGCGGCCAGGAGAACTGGAATTTTCCGGAAACCTCATCGCGCGACCCGTCCAAAGCGATGCAGCTCTCCATGAATACGCGCTCGTTTCCATGGAGCCATTCGACCTCGTTGAACATTTTGCCGATGTGGACGAATTCATTTTGCGCGTCCCTGAAGGCATGACCGAAAACACGGCATCTGCCGGTCTCATGGCGACTGGCGCGTTTGAGTATGTAGAACCTGACTGGACTTGTTTTATTGTGAAAAAGCCCAATGACCCTATGTTCGGTATGCAGTTATGGCACCGCAACATTCAATCCGAAGATGCATGGAATATTCAGACAGGTAATTCGAGCTACATTGCCGCATACGTAGACACTGGAGTTGACTTGAATCATCCTGACCTTCAGGCATCCCTTGTTCCTGGCTTCAACTCTGTTTCTGACAAAGCGCAATCAAGCGGTGGAGACGTTTCGGACCAAAATGGCCATGGGACAAATTGCGCTGGATGCATCGGGGCAATAGGAGACAACGGAAAAGGCGTAGTAGGCGTCTGCTGGAATGTCAGCATCATGCCCATCAAGACCACAAGTGGAAGTGGCGGCTCTTCTTCCATGAGCAACCTCACCCAAGGCGCGCGCTGGGCAGCAGATAATGGCGCAGGTTCGGTCAGCGTGAGTTTTAGTGGGGTGGAATCCTCGAGTGTTCGCTCTGCTGGAGACTACTGCGACGGGAAAGACTGCATCCTCCTTTGGGCAGCAGGAAACTCAGACACCAATCTCTCTGGCTTCGATTGGGACAAGGTTGAAGTTGTGGGTGCGACTGATGTCAACGACAATAAAGCTGGATTTTCAAGTTACGGAAAGGCTGTCGATGTCATGGCTCCTGGTGTCAATGTCACAACCACGGCTCGCAACCAATCCTACAACTCCGTGAGTGGGACTAGTTTCTCGACCCCCATCACCAATGGTGTCGTATCCATGATTCGAATGGAGTACCCAAGCTGGAGCACTGCGCAAGTTCGCCAACGACTTTATGACGCCTGCGACGACATGGGAAATTCGACCAAATATGGTCATGGCCGCGTGAATTTGTACAAATCTCTTACCGGAGGAGACCCAGGTGGCGGCCTCACTTTAAGCTTCTCGAACCTTGTCTCTGGCTCCACTACGACACTCACCGTCGACGGCGCACCCACCAGCAGTACGGTTTACTTTGCCTATTCGCTCCTTGGTTCCGGCAGCACCACGATTCCCTCCCTTGGGGTCACTCTAAATTTAGCCTCCCCCGCCCTTGCGGGCACAGGGATTGCCAATGCCTCAGGCACGGCATCTATGAGCAGAAATGTTCCAGCAAGTGGCCGATTCGTTTCCATCTGGCTTCAAGCCGCGGTCATGGGTGATATCTCCCAAGTTATCCCCGGAATCATTATGTAGGCCAAATAGAAGAGAAAACCCTTCTTTTCTTCCCCAGAAGTCCCCTACAGAATGGGCAGGCCGCTGTAAGGTATGGCATGCGAAATAACACCTTAGCTCTTCTTGTGCCAGCGCTTGCGTTGGGCGCTTGCGCTCAACCTGCAGCAACTGCTGACGCAACTGTGAGTGCCACTCCTTCGACTTCAGCTGCTGCCCCTGCAGAAAAATCCCAATCGGTGGTCATTGCGGTCACCGGCATGCGCTGAGCAAATCGCTGAGGTTCCAGGATTAAAAAGGCCCTGGCCGCTCTACCGTGGGTAGAGGAAATTAACATTGACGTGCGTAATAAAAGTTTAAGTCTCAAAGTGAACGGCGATTACGATGCCACTGCAACCTTAAAAGCAATCACTGAGCTTGGTTTCGGTGCGACGCTGAATTAATTCTCCGTCGTCCTCGCAAACAGCCTATCACCTCTTGGTATAGGCTGTTTTTTTATAGAAATGTTCCTTATCAAGTTTAAGGGATTTGAATTGTCAAAACTTTGGAAAGCGAGCCGGTGAGCCCTGTCGGCAAGGATTCAAAAACCGCAGCTTGGGAAAAAACCGTGCGACCCGAATAACGAGGATCAAGAAGTTGGCTCCATGCGGCATACCCGTTTGAATTGAGCTGGACCGAGCCCAGTTTTCCTCCCTGGTTGAGGTTCAGGCCCGAGTTTCCAAAAGGTGTCGAGGATGACCCGGTTGAGAGGGATCCTGCATAGATGCACGTGCGACCGGAAAGACCTATCACGCCCATTTCAATTCCAAGAGCGGTCGGTTGAAAGCCTCCCCACAAAATTGGAGAAGTGCAAAGCTGCATTCGAGTCCAAGGTTCTCCGTAACTCAGCCCCTGTCCAACAACCCATTCGTATTGCCCGTCCTGTCCTAGCATTTCTGCCTGGAGAATGGGAGTCACGATTCGTTTATGTACACGAGTTTGCTCAGAGGGGGGCATCGGATCAGAAGGCGATGGATAATCTGTGCAACCAAGATGCCCCATTCCAATTACCTCAAAGTAAAAGTTTCGATTTGCGTTACGGCACAGGGTGTACCAGGTTTTGCTAAATGATGGCGGACAAGTCGCATCTGCAGTTCCAGCAATCCAAAAAGCGCTCCCTGTAAAGCTTCCGATTTGAGTTGAGCTTTGCGAACCATTCCAAGCTTGCAACCCAATGATTGTTCGCACGCGAGGTTCGTTCTTCACCAAGGAACCGAGGGCATCACCGCCCATCGAATGGCCAACAGCAGCCCAATCGCCATCCCAAGCCATGCCCGAAAGCCAGTGAGTTGGATCTTGCGACTGGATATCAACCCAATGAAGAAGGTTCGCGCACTCTAGCGCAGTTGGAACCGGCCCATTATCAATGGAGGCCACAAGAAAACCATAACTAGCCAAGTGGGAAGAAAGTATGTCGTAGAAAGAAGCAGAACCCCCATAGCCATGCAAGAAACCAACAAGAGGATATGGCCCCAAAGAAGGGTCAGGGGTTGCGCCGGAACCACCAGAGAGGGCAGGGTAATAGATACGCGCCTTGTTCGTGCTTCCGGTTGCCGGGTCGGTGTACTGAATGTCTTTCCATCCTGAAGGAATCGGACCTGGGCTTTCCGGCGGTCGAGCCTGGGCAGAAAACGCCAGGGCTAACGCGGAAAAAGCGGCAAGTGAAATCATGAAATGATTTTAGCCTATATTTATAGCTTTGGCACTGAAGGTTATATTTATGATGCATGCTCTCATGCGCTACACGCCTCTTATCTTCCTCTTCTATCTTTTGTTTTCATTTTCCTCGGTGATGGCCCAAGAAGGCGTAGAGGAAGACTTCTCCATTATCCCGATGTGACCAGGATGACCAGGAGAAGGTGCTCCGGTTCGGGGCGCAGGAAAATTACAAAGCCACCCATGGAGTTTGTCTATGCGGCGGGTACTCGTAACTGGAAGTGCACGGGCACCCATTGAATTCTCGCTCGTTCGAAAATGGACTCCTTCTTTTCGGGCAGGATTAGAATACATGCCAAGAGATGAAAGATGGGCTCCTGTTTGGAATTGGAGGATTCTTAAAGCCACAAAAACAAGGCCGGCCATTGCTCTTGGGCAAAGCACGGCATGGCCATCTTCAAAAACTAGTGGCTCGGCCTTCTCCTTGAGCGCGGCGAAGAGCATTGCCAAAGATTGGAGCGCCTACCTTTCGGCAAGTTATGCGCCCAATGGAGATCTCTGGCAAATGCCAGCAGGCTTGAATTACAAAATCAACGACAAGTGGAACACACGAGTGATGTGGGACGGAACAAATTTGCATCCAATCCTTACTCGCTACATAGATGACTGGAGCCTGAGCCTTCTTCTACTTGACGGCACGGACCCTACGCTTTCTGTTTCAGTTGGATTTTAGGGATAAAACTTAGTCCGCTCTGCCTGAACATCAAAAGCCAAGCTCCGAAACCAGGGGAAAAGGTCTTCCCCAGTGGCAAGACTCCATATCGCAACGCAGTCGTCCATGGTGTAAGAAGAATGAGTCGCAGAAACCGTAGCACGCTTGGTTCGAAAGTACTTTGCCATGGCACCGGGCCCGAAGCGGCGTTCCATTTCCTCAAAAACGAAGTAGGATTTGCCCCAAATTAGGTCGCGGGGGGCATCTTGGGACAAAGGATTGATTTTGGTGAAATCCGGGTCGAGCTTGCGGCCTTTGCCTAGCTGGCGGTTCAACGTTTCTTCGGCCTTAGGCATTCCCATCCGTTTGCCTACCTGAATACCAAGCCAAGTAGCAATCGGTTCATTCCAAAGCGGCTCTGCATGGGGCAAAACCCAAGAGTGCCCTGCTTCATGCCCGATTAGCTCCACCATTCCGTACCGCTGCTTGGGGTAATTCCCCCACCACGCCCCAATCGCAATACGTGCTCCGCTTGAAAAACCACCGCCGCCGGTTGGGAGTATCAGCAATCGCTTAATCATCCCTTCCGATGGTTCCACTCCGGTCACTTCTACGAGGTGAGGCCGAATTTTTTGATATTCCTCACCAATCGCACGAGCAAAGGGTTCAGTTCCATCATGGTACTCCACGACCAATGGCCCCAGTCTCATCTCATGCTCTGCCCACGGCCCCTTGAAGGCTGTCTTCGGGTCTACTTTTTTGTCTTTCGTTAATTTTAAAAGAAGTGGAGTGATCCATTCGGCGTTGATGGGGTCCGACGCATCTGGGCGGTGACCGAAGAGTTTTCGACTACCGACAAGAAAATTACCCTCTCCTACTTTTCGCCAAGCAAGCAGAGGATTATCCAATTTGTCGTCATGCTTAATCGTCCATACATGTTGTTGGTCCAGGTGGAGAACATCCGCCATCCTTGCGCCATATTTTTTCGCGAGAACAGAGCCTGGAGATTTGTTAAAAGAAAATTCTTTCCCTTTTTGAACAACGGGTTTCAACATCATCAAAACCGTGCCCCCTTCCTGCAAAAAACAATTCACGTTGTCTATCGCACCATCGGAATATGGAATCCGCGAATCGCCTTCAGTCAGCAGCAATAGGTTCGCATTAGACAGGTCGAGCTTCGACAAACTGCCCCAGTTTCGAACATCGCGACCATAGCCGTCAAGGTATTGCCTAGCAAACCGACCATCCATGTAGAAACTAAATTCCTGGCTGATATCTGAAACTGAGTGAACCATGTGCTGAGCCTGGGGAACTGCAAGGAGGAGCGCTGAGAGGAACATTGGCTCAGTCTAATCTAGCTCTAGAAAGACAGTTCGGAAACTCTTAAACTGCCGCCCCTAATTTCTAGGAAACCTCCTTGACCATGGAAAACCGCGCCACTGCTGCCTCGCACAAGATTCTCGCTGTCAACACCCTGGCATTCACGACTTGCTTTGCTACATGGATGCTCAATGGCGTTCTTGTCACCTGGCTCTCAAGCAATCAAGTCTTCGACTGGGGACCTATCGAGATTGGCTGGCTTCTTGGAATTCCAGTTTTAACGGGCTCTATCTTCCGCCTTCCAGCCGGAATCCTGACTGATAAGTTTGGAGGGAAGCCCGTTTTCGCCAGCTTGCTCTTTCTTTCATCCATCCCACTTTACCTACTGTCGCATGCTGACTCCTTTCTAGGTTTCGCCTTGTGTAGTTTTGGGTTCGGCATGACAGGCGTCTCCTTTTCAATTGGAATCGCATTCACATCTGCCTGGTATCCGAGGAAAAACCAGGGCACCGCGTTGGGGATTTTTGGGGCTGGCAACGCCGGCGCCGCGGCAACTACTTTGTTTGCGCCATCCATCCTTAACAAGCTGACCCATAACGGTGACGACATCGAAGGCTGGCGCACCCTGCCTCTTTATTACGCAGGCCTGATGGTGGCAATGGGCTTAATTTTTCTCCTCTTTGCTAAAAATAAAAAGCCCGCCGCACAAAATAAAACGCTTCCTGAACTTTTACAGCCCCTGAAAGAAATGCGGGTCTGGCGATTTGGCCTTTACTACTTTCTTGTCTTTGGTTGTTTTGTCGCATTTTCACAGTGGCTCGTTCCCTACTTCGTCAATGTGTACAACGTCACCCTAGTTACAGCGGGAATGCTGGCGGCATTCTTTAGCTTTCCTTCTGGCGTTATCCGAGCACTCGGCGGCTGGCTTTCTGACAAGCTGGGGGCCCGTTCTGTAATGTACTGGGTTCTTGGGGCTTCTATTTTTGTCAGCCTTATGGTGACAATTCCAAAAATGGAAATCGTTTCCCCTGGTCGCGGAATATCCGCTCAGGCTGACGGTGTTGTCCAAGAAATCACCGCCACTTCCATCAAAGTAAGCGACCGCGTTTACGAGATTGACCCAAAGCCAACCAAGATGGTGGAGGACAATCAGACTTTGGTTCTCCCCTCAAAAGACACATGGCATAAAGCTACGGTCACTGTTGGACAAACCGTAAAGCGTCGCGAACTTCTGGCCAAAGGGATTACACGGATTTACTTCCAGGCAAATATTTGGATTTTTGCAGTCCTTGTCATTGCCCTGGGCAGCATTTGGGGAATCGGAAAAGCTGCCGTTTACAAACATATCCCTGAATACTATCCCAACCAGGTTGGAGTTGTTGGCGGGATGGTCGGCGTCATTGGTGGCCTTGGCGGATTTGTTTGCCCAATTATTTTTGGATACTTGCTCGAGTGGACCGGCCTTTGGACAAGTTGCTGGATGTTCATGTTTCTTATCGCATCTGTCGCCTTGTTTTGGATGCACCGTGTAATTTCCAAGATGACCGTGTACCCGAAAGGGTTTGAGGCAGACCCTCGCCAAAACGACATCGGCACTGATTGAATCAAATTGCGAGAAATCCTCTTTCCGGTTAAGGTGGAGGTTCAAAATGCGACTCAGTCGAACCCTCATTTTCGCCCTAACTCTCGCGACTTCTCCTCTCCACGCACAGGATGTAGGTGCAGATGGTCCATATTTAGTCGGCTGGCGTGATGTCGACTTTAATGATCCACATTACAACCGTGGACAAGTTTATGGCCGGATTTACTATCCAGCTACCACTGAAGGGCAAGGTGCAGTCGCAGACCCCTCCCAGGGCCCTTTCCCTCTTGTTGGCTTCATGCATGGATGGATAGAGCCCGCGAGTGATTACGACGATGTTTGCAGCCATCTCGCAAGCTGGGGCTTTGTGGTTATGTCGAATGACACCGAAACAGGTGCGCTATTCGTCAAAATGCAGCGGCAAGCCAAAGACACTCGCGCTCTGATGCAGTGGGTGGAAGACGAATCCCAGGAGACCACGTCATGGCTCTCTGGCATGACAAACAATTTGGCGTGGAGTGCCTTCGGCCACTCAATGGGCGGTGGCGCACTTTCTTTTTTAGTGCAAGATGAGCCACGCGTCGAGTCAGTTGTCATGTTTGAGCCCTACAAGGGGACGCTTGTTGGAAACTCTCAAAATGGATTTGCCTCATTTGACAACTACTCCGGAAGTGCGCTTGTCATTGCGGGCGACCAGGATTTGACAAATAATTGGAGCGCTATTGTTCGCCCTTGGTACGAACAAGCAAGTAGTGCAAACCGAAAAGTTTGGGCCCTTATTCAAGGTGGCGATCACTTTGGGTCTACAGACCCTGATGTGCATCTACTATGGGGATTTGGTTCTCTTTCTTATGAATTCCAGCATTTAGCGCACCGCAGACTGCTGACTAGCTTTTTGCTCGCCGAAATTAAGGGCCAAGAAAATTCCTTTCGCGAAATCGAGACAACCGAACATATTTCCTTTGAAGCCTCGGCAAAGGACACCCCATTTTGGTCGCTGGTCGACCCCACCAACTCGGGCGCTGTTCTACTTGGCAGTTTTTCCATGCCTTCTTCACGCCTAAGGATTGCAGGATCTTCCTCAACGGGGAGCCTCTCTACTATTTATGGCGAACTTGGACTCGATTTGTCTGCTCTTTCTATTCTTCACGATGCCAAGCTTGACGCAAGTGGATGGAAAAGCCTGAGCCTGCCGCTCGACCCAGCTTGGTCGGGACGCACGATTTGGTTTCAAGCACTTGCCTCGAGAGGACCTTCGGGATCCTTTAGCCTCGTTAACTCGATTGTGGTTCCCTAAGAATGGGCGAAAAGGCTTCGCGCGGCCTCCCTCTGCTTAATAATCCATCTTCCCAGAACCACCTCTTGCGAAAAGTGTACTCATAAAGACTAGCTGACATGCTTCTTCCCCTCATCCTCGCAGCTTTCCCCCAGTACGTCCCTCAAGACGGCATGACTCTTTATTCGCTTTCAAACTCAAAAGAGTCGCACCTAATTGATATCCAAGGAAACAATATGCATAGTTGGCAAGGGCAGGCCAACCCAGGTCTCGCAAACTATCTCTCTCCAGAGGGAAATCTTCTTCGCCTCTACAAAATTTCTGGTTTTCCCGGAGCCGCACTAGGGGGAAGTGGTGGCGGCCTACGCGAATTTGACTGGGATGGGCAAATCCTATGGGACTTCCAACTCGCAAATACAACGGAGCATCTCCATCACGATTTAGCAATCCTCCCAAATGGAAACATTCTGGCCTTAGCCTGGGAGAATGTCGGGCGAAGTTCGGCCATTGCCGCGGGTCGAAATCCTTCTTATCTTCAAGGCCAAGACTTCTGGTCCGATCGAGTGATTGAAATTGAGCGAGGAACAGGCAACATCGTTTGGCAATGGCGAATCTGGGACCATGTTGTCCAAGATTACGACTCAAGCCTTCCCAGTCATGGCGTGGTCGCAGACCATCCCGAGTTACTAAGCATGAATTATCCAGCACGGACCGTAAATCGCGGTGACTGGATTCATCTGAACTCCGTGGCCTACAACCCCGCACTTGACCAAATATTAATTAGTAGTCGAGAGTGGAGTGAAATTTGGGTTATTGACCATTCCACGACAACGGCAGAAGCGGCAGGACACTCCGGTGGGCGTTACGGAAAAGGTGGTGACATTCTTTACCGTTGGGGCAATCCCGAGTGCTACGACCGAGGGACTTCTTCCGATCGCCTCCTATTTGGCCAGCATGATGCGAACTGGATTCCTGATGGGTATCCAGGAGAAAGCAATATCCTCCTATACAACAATGGGAATAGTCGACCCAGTGGCCGCTACTCCTCCATTGAAGAACTTGTCCCAGCAGTTGACGCACAAGGAAACTACGCCGTCCCTGCAACTAGCCCATTTGGCCCCACAACATCGCACTGGACTTGGACAGACTCACCTCCTTCAAATATGTATTCGTCAGCCATTTCCGGATGTGAGCGGCAGCCCAATGGGAATACTCTTATTTGCTGCGGTCAAGATGGCCGCCTCATTGAAGTCGATCCCGCTGGGAATGTTGTTTGGGACATTCAGCCCCAGGGAAGCTCTTCAATCTTCAAGGTGCGCCGTTACCAGAAGTGGCTGTGGCCCGGCAATGGAGTGCTTACGGCCTCCACTGGCGACACTCTCGAGCTTGACATTGTTGCGGGATCGGATCGCGGAAACCGAGATTATTGGATTGTTGGAGGCTTCAGCGGAACGAGTCCAGGTACAACTCTGCCGGGTGGCATTGTTGCCCCTCTAAACAATGACGCCTTCACTCAATTTGTCATGCAGAAGACAAACGGACCGGGATTCCAATCGTTCCGCGGCACATTAGACGCGAATGGTTTTGCTTCGGCGAAAATTGACACGATGGGTCCAATCCCCTCTTCGTTAATTGGAAAAACGGCGCACTTCTGTTTTGTCACATTGAACCCCATCGATTTCGCGTCGAATCCAATTCCGATTCAGATCAAACCCTAATTTAAGGGCAGGTAGAGTTTGAGAGGTTCGCAAAACTTCCTCAAGAAGGCCTATTGCACTATTTGGGCAAGACCATTGCTCAAGGTGCCTGTCCCCAAATCAACTGCCTGGAACCAAACCGAAAGGCCGGAAAGGCTGGAAGGGATTGCGTTTGAAATGGAAGCATATCCACTTGCGTCTGCCTGAGCAGAGGCATCCCGAACGGGCATCGAAAGTGATGCCGTTCCCCAAGGTGAAGAAATCGGCCCGCCACCAGCGAGGGACCACCCGAATATGACGGAGCCTGGAGTGGCATTGCGCAATTTCAGAGAAGCCGTGGTTCCCGCGATGAGGGACTCCGTCCAGATTGATGGCCCATGATTCCCCACGGAAAAAATAATGACTCGGCCCGCATCATAGCCCAAGGCTGAATCGGCGAGCGGTGCACCGGAGATGAATTCGGGCAAACCATCGGCATTAATATCACCGATGGGCAAGACATTGATGCCTTGTTCCGCACCCAATGATGTGCCGGTGTGGGAGAAAAGAAGTTCCTGGGTTGCACCCGAGAAAAAACGAATCGCGCCATTATCCGTGCCAGCGATGTCCGACCTTGGAGAACCAATTGCTATGTCCGAAACTCCATCGCCGTTGATGTCTTCAACAAAACTAAGCCCATCCCCAAACCGTTCGTTTGACGATTCGCCGTAAAGAGAGAACAACTTCGTGCCAGTAGAAGAATATGCATTCACTCGCCCGCTCTGAATTCCAAAAGGGCCATCCGCGGGAGCGTAAACCAAAAAGTCTGGTTCGCCATCACCGTTCAAGTCATGGCCGCCAGAAATATTCCCTCCCATCTTGTCGCCAGCAACTTCGCCCTCAATCCTGAATACCAACGATGCGTCAGAACCAGAGAAAAGAAAGACTGCCCCAGTGTTAAGCCCTGCTGCACCATCAAATCTGTTTGCACCAACAAAGAAATCGGGGACACCATCTCCGGTTATGTCACCCGCAGCTGCGACGCGCTTCCCGAAGAAGTCTCCGGCGTTAGGGCCTTCAACTCGAAAAAGGAGTGCCCCGTCGGAGGCGTGAACTTGCGCAGCACCAGCATAACTTGCAGAAGAACTTGAATCGCGACTTCCAATAATAAAGTCCGGAACACCATCGCCGCTGATATCACCCAATGAGGCCATTGTGGAGCCAAAACGGTCGTTCGCGGAGGACCCGTACAGAGTGAAAAGAGTTTGGAAAGTCCCACCGGCAACCACCCGAACACTTCCGCAGCCATCGCCGTTGTCGTCATCTCCGCTTGCAGCAATCCCGAAGTCAGTTATCCCGTCTCCATTAAGGTCGCCAAAGTTCCCCATGGAACTACCAAGCTGATCCCACTCATCTTCACCGTAAAAAGTGTGCAACAGACTTGCGTCAACACCAGAATAGAGCCGAACCGCACCCGTTTGAATGCCAATCGATTTATCTTTATTCGCACCCACTAAAAAGTCGGGGACGTTATCCCCATTTTGATCGTCAACGCCAACACAGTTGCGACCAAATTCAATTTTCCCACCTGGACTCTCCACATGAAGCAGTTCTGTCTGCGCAAGCATGGGGGAAGAAAACAAAAGTAGAGCGAAGATGAGAGGGGACTTCATGCTTTGCATTGTAATCTATTTTGCTAAAATAGGATTGTGCGCGTTTGCCTCCTAACAAATCAAGCCATTGACTCTGAGGATTTCCCTAAAGACGATTGGCCCTGCGACCCTCGCCCCTTCCTCCCTGATGTTGAATGGCATTTGGGGTACATCGAAGACAAAGAAACCTCTGTTCAAGAAGTTGAGTCCCTTGTTCAAGACGGCTTCGACCTTTTTTTCAACCTTTGCGATGGTTCCGCATGCGAAGAAGACAATCCCGGCGTAGAAGTAGTCGAAACTCTTGACCGGCTTGGAGTCCCCTATACAGGCGCTAATGCAGAGTTCTGGGAGCCCTCGCGCGAAAAGACCAAGCGAGTTTGTCGAAAGCTTGGCATCCACACTCCTGCATCGGTGCGAGTCGGCGAGGAAGAAAGCTTGGACAAGGTTTTAAGCAAACTGAAATTCCCACTTTTCGTCAAACACTACAGTAGCTACGCAAGCGTGGATTTGAGTCGTCATTCCAAAGTCACAACCGAAGCGGGCCTGTGGCGACAAGTAAATAAAATCATTTCAAAGCACGGCGCCGCCCTTGTCGAGGAGTTCATCGAGGGGGATGAGTGCACTGTTCTTGTCGCCGAGAATCCGCAAGACCCCGATTCTCCTATTACATTTACTCCCATTCAATACCAATTCCCTAAGGGCGATACTTTCAAGCATGAGGCTCTAAAGTGGGACGAAAAAGAATTTCGAGGCCTAAGCACAACTCCAGTCAAAGATCCTGTCCTTGCCGCACGATTGCGCAAAGAGTCCGCTGATCTTTTTCGTGAGCTAAACGGAGCTGGCTTTGCCCGTTGCGATATCCGCATTGCAGAAGATGGGACGCCCTACATGTTGGAGATTAACGCCAACTGCGGAATCTATTACCCCGAGGATGCGGCTGGTAGCGCCGACTTCATTCTGGCCAACGACCCTGCTGGCCATGAAGGCTTCACCCAACTCCTTGTAGATGCTGCATTCGCTCGTTTTGAACGAGAAAAAAAATCAAACTGCGTGGCGCAAAGAAGAGTGGCTAAGGGGTCGGCCGCGTAAAAACCCAATCTTTTTCTGAAGAGAGCTTAGGCTGAAATCGATAGCCATCTTCACGAAAGCCTTTGAGCTCTTCTGGCACTTTCGCTTTATTTTTAATAATAAAGCGGCTCATTAGTCCCCGCGCGCGTTTCGCGCAAAAACTCACAACTCGGAATTTCTCACCTTTCTTTTCCTTAAAGATGGGTGTCAGAATCTGGCCAGCAATCTTATTCGGTTGCACAGCCTTGATGTATTCATTGGATGCAAGATTGACAACAATGTCATCTCCTTGACATGCAAGCTGGCTATTTACCGCATTGGCGATTCTTTCACCCCAAAACTCGTACAAGCTATTCCCCTTTCCGCAAGACCATGGGAGGCCCATTTCAAGCCGATAAGGCATGATGGAGTCTAAAGGACGCAACAGCCCATAAAGTCCAGAGACAATCCTTAGGTGTTTCTGCGAGAAATCAAACTCGGATTCCGAAAAGTCCGCTGGGTTCATCTTTGAGAACACTTCGCCTTGATATGCAAATAGACTCGGAACTGCTTGACCAATTTTTGGATTGGGTGACCAAGATTGAAGCCGATCATAGGTTAGCTTTTCTAGAGAATCGCTTAAGTTCATCAAGGATCCCAACTGAGTGGACGAAAGCTGACGTAATCCTCGGACAAGGCGATTTGCCTCCTTCTTAAAGCTTGGCCCTGTGCACGGCAGTCCAGCAGGATGCTCTGTACCTAATTTTTTTGTGGGAGAAAGGAGAATCAACACTAGGAGATTCTAGAAGAGATGCACTCATTGGAAAACGATATCCTCTCTCCGTGGAAGAAAACCATTCCCCGGAAATCGAACCCATCTCCCCAAAAGAACTCAAGGAAAAGGCCCTCCTTAATCGAGGCCTTCGCATTCTTGATGTTAGGGAGCTTGAAGAGTGGGATATATGCCGGATTCCAGGCGGGATTTTCCGCCCTTTGTCCTCGGCAAATACGTGGCTAGAGGAAGAGGCAGGCAATGCAACGCTCACCATTGTTTACTGTCACCACGGTGTACGAAGTGCGCAGGTTTGTCTTGCTCTCTCCCAACTTGGTCACCGCGATGTCAGGAACTTAACGGGTGGCATCGCAGCTTGGCAGAGAGATGTAGACCGAGCGATGCCAACATATTAGTCAAGTCAGTGATCCAAGAAAACGAGCTTCACCTGGGTGCCCGCAGAAAAATCTAGCGAACTAAAGTGAACAAACTCTGGAGCCTACTCTCTTATTTACCTTCCTATTGAAAGTGTGGCTTCCTGGACGCATAAAAGATTCCATAAAGAATAATGCAGCCTCCGAAAATTTCGCCCGAGGTAGCCCCTTCCCCTAATACAGCCCAGGCAAATATCGAACCCAGAACGGGCTCGCCAATCAGTGCAATCGAAACTGTTGGGGGTGAGAGCCGACGGAGAGCAAAGTTATAACCAGAATGCCCAATGAGTTGGGGAAGAATTCCGCACAGTAAAAGCCAAAGATATGTCATAGAGGAAAAGCCGAGGAAGCTCTCTTGGGTCAGAAGCACCACACTCAATAGAAGCACCCCAGCAACTCCATAGACAGAGGAAAGGAAAGGGATGACAGGAAGAGTCTTTTGAAGAGAACGACTTGTAATCAAATACAAACTGAACGATATGGCTCCAAGAAGTGCGAGGGCATTCCCCAGGAGAGGCCGACTTCCTACTGTTGCAGACGATTGGCTAAGGACAAAGAAACCTAACCCCAAGGCTGCAATCAATATTCCTTGAATCTGACGTTTTGTTGCAGACTCACGAAGAAGAAAATGGGAGAAAATCGCAGCCCAAAGAGGTGTGGTCGTAACAAGGGCCAGGCTGCTCACTACGGAGGTGTACTGGAGGGATGCAATCCAGCTTCCAAAATGAACTGCTAAAAGTGCACCTCCAATCATTAACTTCGCAACCGTTCGCCTTTCAAAACTTTTCCAGGAGCGAACAATCTGAAAAGGGGCAATCAAAAAAAGGATGGCGGCGGCGACCAAGCATCTCCAGGAAGCAATCGTCAGGTGATGGGCTTCCGAGCCTGCTAGCTTGACCAAAACTGCCCCAGTAGACACTCCCAAAAGGCCAATCCAAAGCGAGGCCCAGACCCTTTGCATCGACTCCGTTGGGCCGGTCACTCCATCTGCTCCTCAATATTTACGGCTCTTGGACTTTCAAGTTCACCGAGATGCTGAGTACTTTTCGGCTCGACCAGAAGAACGGAAGTATTGGGTTGCGCATGAGGTTTATGTTCCACGCCGCGCGGGACCACAAACAATTCTCCAGGATTCAGAACTACTTCCTCGTCTCGCATTTCGAGTCTCAATTGACCCTCCAAACACAAAAAGACTTCGTCTTCTTCCTGGTGGCGATGCCATTCAAGTTCTCCTTCGCACCGCGCAAGCTTGATGTACTGACCATTCGCTTCGCCAATGATTTTTGGATGCCAAAATTGACGAATGGTCTCCAGCTTTTTGTGAAGGTCTATCGATTCAGCCATGCTGTCTAGATTAGCCTCTGTTCCAGAAGAATCCGCCCCTAAAGCAGATCGAGAGCGAGTTCAGCAGGCCGCGCCACAATGGACTTCCCCTCATGCTCCAAAATAGGGCGATTCAAAAGCTCCGGATGTGCAGTCAAAGCCTGCAGGCACTCGCCATCGGTAGCTTCTGCCAGCCCAAGCTCGCCATAAGCGGCCTCCTTCGAGCGAAGGATGTTCTGCGCTGTCCCATCCATCCCCTCCAAGACTCGTGCAAGTTCTTCCAAAGTCGGAGGAGTCTCCAAATAGTGGCGATAATCGGCTTCTACACCTCTCTCGGTGAGAATTTCTCGCACAGCTCTGCATTTGGAACAATTCGGATTAAACCAGACGGTGGTGGCAGTCATGCCAAAAAGAATAGCGAAGAGAGGGGGCCGCGACCACACATCCAAGCTCAAGAAAATCCGCTATCAGGGCGAAAAGCAAAGCCCACGAGCGTCCCTTCCGTGCTAGGATGCCGGCATGAAAGCTAGCCTCATTTCAGCCTTTTTGGTGGTGGGAATTCTGTCGGCCGCTCCGTTGGCGGCACAGGACGATGACCTTGTCGCCAAGTACGAAGCAAAAATCGCCGAATCCTGGGTTGCCCACGGCGGTTGGAGCGAAGATTTAACTGCTGCTTTGGCTCGCGCGAAGAGGGAGAACAAAGTTGTGTTCGCTTACTTCACGCGATCCTATTCACCATGACCACCTTGTAAATCATTGGAGGGTGGTTCACTCTCCACAGACGATTTTAAAGCTTGGGCCCAAAACGATGTGGTGCCTTTCCTGAGTGTGATGACCCGGATTCCGGATCGTGAAAACGATGCCTTGCTGCGCGACTATGGCGGCACTGGATTCCCCTATCTCATCTACCTCGACGGCGACGGCAACAAAATTGGAAAGCCGACCGGTCGAGACATGGACGCTTTCAAAGCTGGTGCAAGTGCTGCAAATGACTTGCTGAGCCTACGCAAGAAGGTTGCAAAAGGTGTTCCGGGCTTGGAGTCCCGCCTTTTGTTGCTAGAACTTCAAATGGGTGCGGCCAACTTCGAGGACGCCAAGGGTCGGCGCGAAGCTTTGAAGAAGCCCAGGAAAGGTGCCAAAGAATGGAAAGTCCAAGTCGGAGAGATTGACGCCCTCCTTTTAGACCTTGAAATCGATACGCTGATACGCACAACGCGTCGAGACAAGGAAGCTTGGCCCGATACAGAAATCCTTTTGTACGAAATGGCCAACGAAGGGAAGTTCCCCTCTAAGTTCAACCGATCTTTCTGGTCCGCTGTTTTAAATGTTTCCAAAAAGCGCAAGGATTCCGCCATGTTCCAAAAAGGCTATGACGCCTACCTGGAAGCATACGGCAAAAATCCCCGTGCCAAAAAGATGTTGGACGGCATGAAGGCCGACTTAGACGCCTTGAAAGAAGACGGCTAGGTTCGGCGATCACATCTCGCAGACTGCGGCCCAGAATTAGCTCCCCCCCATAACTCGGCGGAGACCTATCATTCAACTATGGCACAGCAAACGATCTTTATCTGCAATGGGTGCGGGCATACCGTTGAATCTTGGGATGACGGCAATCCGTATTACATCGAGAAGTCCATTGATTTAGAGGGCAGGCCTGTGGACAGAAAAATATATGCCTATCATCCCAACCATGAAGCCTTAGCTCGCTGCATTGGGAACGACTCGCCGCATCTGTGCCTTTCTTGCGGAAAAGAATTCATGGTGGACTCTAGGGATCCAATTTCAGCCTGCCCGAAGTGCAAGGCTGAACAAATTACTGACACTTGGGGTCTCGGTGAGAAGCCATGCCCCAACTGTAAGAAAGGGAAGTTCATTGGGAGACGTGGCGCGATTTCCTGAAATTCGCTCCGAAACCCGGCATAAAACACTAGAGGCATCTGCCTCCTCACTCACAGCCCTCGGCATCCAAGCCGGGGGCTTTTGTCGTTCACCCCAATCCAAAAACCATGAAATGAACTCGACCTTACGAGTGGTGCTGACTTGCGCCATTGAAATACTCACCCATACACCCGTGCAGAAACGCATCATCGCCTATCTGCGCTACCTCCGAATCAAAACCAAATAAACCCATGATTAAAATTAACGCTGGCTTCAATAAGAAGATCCCCGGCATGACCTTTTCGTGAGCGAGGGTCG
>DLRM01000012.1:4075-6242 GCA_002500505.1 Planctomycetes bacterium UBA7888 | reverse complement strand
AATGGTTCCTCAATCTTGGATTAATCGAACCGCTTTTGTGTGTGCGCCGACGGCGCACACTGTTGGCCGGTTTGATACTTATCCTGCTGAGTCAGGCTTAAAAAGTCGCAATGCCTTCAACATTTGCGCCTCAACGGATGAGTGGTTCTGCCCAGTGCAAGCTTCGGTTGGTCCCGACGGTGCAATTTGGGTAGCTGATTTTTCGCAATTTATCATTTTGCACAATCTTCCAGGGAATCCAGAGCGAGGATTGCCAAAAATTGATTATGGAAAAGGGAATGCCCACTTGAATCCCATGCGAGACAAGTCCCATGGTCGGATTTGGCGTTTAGTTAAAAAGGATGCAGAGAATCCCGATTTTCCGCTGTCAGCTTCTTCGTCTAAGAAGGAGTTGATTGACGCTTTGGATCATCCCAATCAATTCTGGCGAAGTGCTGCTCGGCGATATTTGGTTCAGTTGCAACCCGCGTCCTCTTGCGCCAATGCCTTACTCCAAGTGTTGAAAGGCGGGAGAATTAGGGCTTCGGTCGAGGCATTAAGGGTTTTTGCGGCAATTGGAGGTGTCCCATCTCATCTTCAATCTGAGGTGTTTTCTACTGCATGGAAGTCTGGAAATACATCTGTCATCCTTGCTGGTTTGTCCGCTCTCCCCAAGTCAAGTGAAGGTGCCGACTATTTGCTCTCCTCTCGCTTACTCGAACACTCGAATCCTCAAATCCGGCGTCATGCATTGCTAGCAGCTTCGAGATTGCCGAAATCAGATGCAGTCGGAATTGCATTGGTGAGTCGAGCTGTTGTAGAGAAACCAAAGGATGTTTGGATTTCCCTTGCCTTGCAGGCTGCAGTTTCTTCCCACGCTGATTCTTTTCTAGTGGCCGCATCTCCTTTGTTGGAGGAACAATCATCGTTGCCTTCGGAGAATGTTTTTTCTAATCCTGGATTTGAGGAGCCTTCCGAAGGTGAACCCAATTCCCCTAGGGGCTGGCGAGTGCGCGGTTACGGGGGAGAAGCGGACTACTCATGGAGCGAAACGGGTGGCCGACAGGGAAGTAGAGCGTTGGAGATTTATTCTGAGAAAGGAGCGGATACATCGTGGTGTGCGGATGTAGATGTTATTCCTCAAAGTCGATATCAGTTGAGTGGCTGGGTTCGAACCGAGGGAATCACTCATGAGGGAACGACGCATGGCGCATTAATGAATGTTCACCCGACTCATCAGAAGACAGAATCTGTCGTAGAAGACTCTGACTGGACCCAGGTCACGTTGGAGTTTTCAACTTCTGTCGAACAAGACCAAGTGAGCATTAATTGTTTATTTGGAGGATGGGGAAAGTCCACCGGCACAGCCTACTGGGATGATGTCTCGTTGATTCGGTTGGGCAGTCAGAGTGGCTTGGATGCTTTGGTGAGCTTGGCCGGTAAACATTCCGTGCTTGGAAATGGAAGCCTTCCTCAAGATATCCAAGTTCTCCCCAAAGGAGACCCCCTTCAGGGTCGAGAAGTTTTCTTGAACAATCCCATTTTGTCTTGTAGTCGTTGTCACGCCTTTCAAGGTAAGGATGGGGGGATTGGCCCCGCAATAGACGGTGTTGGAGATAGGCTAAGCAAGGAAGAGATTCTGCAGTCTATTTTAGACCCCAATGCAGTGATGGCGGCGGGTTGGCCGGCGAGTGTTTCTGCCATGCCGGCTCTCCGCTCTTTTATGTCAGATCAGGAATTGGCCGATATCGTGAGTTTTTTAATGGGGTTAAACGGCATAAATTCTCCCAAGTCGCAATGACCATTGGTGATGTGTACGCGTGAGTAGAGATGGGCAAATAGATATCGGTGGTGTGTGCTAGGGTGTAATCCTGATGAAATCGGTACTGCTTCTCCTATGTGTTTTTTCCTCAAGTCTTTTGGCTCAAGAGGAAGTGCCTACGAAGAAACCCGAGAAACCCAAATTATTGGAAGTCGGGGGGGTCGTTCCAGAGGATTTGCTCTTGATTGATATCGATGGCCATCAAACCCGCATGAAAGACTTGCGGGGGAAAGTGGTCTTCTTTGCTTGGTATTCCTTTAACTGCCCTGCCCTTCGTTCCGCTGGTCCAAAGATTAACCAACTTGCCAAGAAATACGTCAGCGCGAAAGACGTTGCAGTTTTTACGATTAACAGCGACTTTCGCGA
>DLRM01000012.1:1847-3689 GCA_002500505.1 Planctomycetes bacterium UBA7888 | reverse complement strand
CAAATTCGTTCCCATTGGGCCAAGAAAAAAATGATTCCTCCTGCCTTGGTCGATCCGGGAAATGTGATTGCCGATTTTTTTCAAGCTAAAACAACGCCTCACATTTTCGTCGTGGATACCAAGGGGGTCTTGCAATATTCTGGAGCCTTTGACAATGACCCTCGTGGTCGAAAGAAGCTAAAGGACCTCCTCCCGTATGCTGATTTAGCCATACAAGCTATCCTTAAAGGCGAGAAGGTCCCAACCTCATTTACGAAGCCCTACGGCTGAGGCATCAAGAGAAAGCGTCGGTCAGGCGCTAATGAGAAAAAAGAAGCCAAAGGCTGATGGCCTTTTTGCGCACCCTTCTTTTTGTCTTAGTTTTTGCGGCATGCGCTCGAGAGCAGCCGCATCCCGTCAAGGTCGTTTCCTTGGACGAAATGATGGCTACTCTGTTTTCAAAGGAGGGCAAGCCCGCGAATCCCATGCTCGTGAATTTTTGGGCAACTTGGTGTTCTCCTTGCGTTGCAGAGCTCCCTGATTTGCTCATGGCTACTTCGGCTCCGGCCGCCAGCGGTTTGGAGCTCCAAACCGTATCCTTTGATTTGATGGTTCCTGAGATTTCGGCCGCCGCCGCCCAAACCAATGTTTTGGATTATTTGCAGAATCAGCAGCAGAACTTTCCCGTCCTAATCTTTGATGAAGATGATTATGAAGGCATAAACAAGGCATTCAATTTGCCAGGCCCTATTCCGGTAACCTTGGCTTTTGACAAGAATGGTCAGGAAGTTGGTCGGATTGAAGGCTCCGCTTCCTTGAAGGAGTTCCAAGAACTAGTCAATCTCGTTCTGAGAACTTCGCCCGGGGTGTTTTGAGAAGGGAGTGCAGTCTTGTAGGCAAATAGAGGGCTCCTTCAGGAGCATCTTTCACATTAATTGAAATCCTGCCCCCATGCCAGGGCCTTCTCTGCTAGATTGGATTTCAGGGATTTGACGAGACTTCTCTCGCCCTCCCTGATTAGCGCGACATTGCGATAACCATCAGTTAGTTTTTAGCCATGAAATTTCCCCTCACAATTTTTGCCCCTCTTTACTTTGCGTTCCCAGTCTTAGCTCAAATGTCAAATGTGCAGGCTGACGGCACCTTTCCCCAACCTTTAATCACGACGCAGTCAAACCAGGTGGCATATACACCGGCTGCCTTTTTTTCGCCTTCGAATTCGGGTCGATCTACTTTAGTGACGATTTATGCAACTGATTCAAAGTGCATTGCGAGTAGCTCCAATTCAAACTGGAATGACAACCGCTTTCGCGCCTATTGGAGTTCGGCAAGTCAAGGCTTTGTGGATGGCTTTGTTAAATTCGATCTCAGTTCACTTCCTTCCGGCGCAAACATCACTGCTATGACTCTCCGCACTTACCATGAATATGGATTCGGTAATCCACACGCCAACCCGGAGGTTCGTGTTTATCGCGTGGATGACGATTCCTGGAAACGTGGCGCTACGAACAATCATCCTGGTATGAACGAAGTCCTTACGCAGACGCATGTCGGCCCCTTCCCGGTTCTCGACCTAATCCCGTACGACTGGGCACTTGATGTCAATGCAGCAAATTGGGCAGTGGATATTTCGGATGGCACCCTGAGTCTTGGAATGCGCAACGAGTTGGGTGGCTCGGGTATTTACAGCTATGTCTATTGGTATGGGAGCGATGCTTCTCCTGCGCCACCCGAGTTGATTGTCGAATATGGTTCAGGCCCAACACTCTCGGTCAACCCACTAACTGCTGGCCAAACCTCGGTGGTGAGTCTGGACAATTGCACGCCGAACGACATGGCCTATTTCGTTTACTCCCTTGCTGG
>DLRM01000012.1:0-1495 GCA_002500505.1 Planctomycetes bacterium UBA7888 | reverse complement strand
TTCGACTCCTTTTGGACCAGGCTATGTTAGTGCGCCATACACAGTCATGCCGCTTCCAACGGATGCGAATGGTCATGCGGGCATTAGCAAAAGTGTCCCTGCTGGAACAACGGGCATGAATGTTTGGTTCCACGGTGCAGACCGAGGATCAGCCACAATGTTGAATCCGCTGGCTATGATAATTCAATAGAGGAAGACCTCGAAGAAAGATGGCGGCCATGCCAAAGTGCTTTGATTGTGATACACCCCATTGGTGGTATGGGATTTCATAGATCAGAATAGTTTTTTTTGGAATTCACCCGAGTATGGATGAAATTTTACGAGAGATAGCTTCGCCAAAATCTTGATGTTGAGATTCGTCCCAGTGAACTCCGTCAAGTGTATTTGTCTTTACGATTTTCCCCGCATCAAGGAAGTGGATTCCGAGATCTTCTGAAACTGACTGGTATAAGTTAGCCAATCCAAGTGATTTTTGGATTGCATCAGTAAACTCTAAGCCATCTTCATCCGGCATTGTGTTTAATGGAGGCGGGGGAACAAGAAGGATTTTGATTTCATCGTTGGCTTCTGAAGATGACCCCAATATTTTTTTGCATAAAGATTTAATATCCATAGAAATTTCGAATTCTGTTCGATTGAAGCGAGACTTTAAGTCATTTGTTCCCAGCATGAGGACGACTAAATCAATGGGGGCGTGGCTTTCAAGAATGACAGGGAATAAATCTAGCCCACTACGAAAAGGCCGTTCTTTTTCGTTATGTACGGTCGTTCGGCCATTCAGACCTTCCTCAACAATCCAATATCCCTTCCCCAGCGAATTCCGAAGGACTCCTGTCCATCGGACATGGTGAGCATATCTTTCACCAGTAATCGGGGTGTATCCCCAAGTGTTTGAGTCGCCGAAGCAGAGAATGTTTTTCATGGTGGGGAAGTGCGATATTTGTCTGTTCAATGGTAGCGGCGTGATAGGTTGGACATTCGCAAATCGAGAAATACGCTTTTATCCGTTTGAAAGTAATTTATTGCACTGGTAGTGACATTCCCCATTTTCGAGAATCCAAGTACGCGATTTAGCCCGGGAAGACATCGATTTTGCGGAATTAGCGTCAGTGGATTTTTGTCGTTACCCTTGGCTTGATTAGGATAGTTGGATGAAGATTCAAATGCTCGTGAGCCTTTTCTGCCCTTTTTTTGTGGGGTGCGGGACGCCAGACCTCTCAGTTGAAGTTGGGTCACCTTTTCCAGAATTTAACCTAAAGAGTCACAAAGGTGACTTTGTTAGTAATGCGGATTTGCTTGGGTCAAAATGTTTGGTGTGGTTTTTCCCGAAGGCCTCAACACCTGGATGAACTCGTCAAGGTTGCGGATTCCGTGATGAATTCGCCAAGTACGAAGAAAGAGGGATTCGGATTTACGGCGTCTCATTCGATGGCCCCGAGAAAAACGCAAAGTTTGCAGAAAAGTATGATTTCCCATTTTTGTTGCTTTCCGACAC
>DLRM01000031.1 GCA_002500505.1 Planctomycetes bacterium UBA7888 | reverse complement strand
AAGATTTAGGTTTCCCAAACTCTGACCTCCCCTTTCTTCTTGGATGGGGAGGTCTTTCCATTTGTATTGAGCCTGCCTCAATGGCTATCCTGAACCTGTGTCATCAGATCCCTCCAGCTTTGCTCATATCCTTGCCAGAGAACTCTTAACTCTAAGTTTTCGTGCCACTCTTCATCGGCTCCGCGGAGTCCGAAGTCTTTTGAGTGGCTGGGCCATGCTCGGCCCCGGCTCCACCGAAGAAAAAACCCTCAACCTCCGCCTCAAAGAGGATAAAACTCTCCTTGCTCGCCTCGATTGGATTCATTCCTTTCAGAATACCTTCCTGGATCCCGCCCTCCTCCTTTCAGGCGAGGCGCCTGCGGTCTTACTTGCAGCCCGCTTGGGGCTTGGGACCCCTGAAGAAGCCTATAAAACTCTCCCTTCTTATTCTGAACCTGGAATTGCCCTTGGAATTGCTTTCACCCTTCAAGCGCTCGCTCGAACGGCGTCAGACCCGAATCTAAAACCACGGATTCATATTCAAATCAAGAACGGGCAAACTCACTTTCAGCTACCAGAGGAATGGGGCGGCCAAGAACTACCCGTCTTTGAACTATGGAGACTACCCCAGGGAACTCTATTCGATTCCAATGTTCTAACAATTCCATCTGGGTGGCTGGAACCGCAGACGCCTGAACTTAGTGAGTTGCATCAGAGCTAGCTTCCTCAGAATTAGCCCTAGGTTGTTTTGTCATGAGTAGCTTGGGGTGAAACTCAGGCAAGATTTCTCCAAAATGGTGGAGGGCCGTGAGGGCGACATTAGCTTTAGGAGTTTGCTCCCAGTCTCTTTCTTTGGGGAGGAGGCCAAACCAAGTCAGCAACGGTATCCAGACAAGTAAAACCAATAAGCCGGTAATTGACCCAAAAAAGCCTCCCGCAATTCTAGATGGTGTTCCAGGTGCAATGGATTCCCACCAAGAAAAAACCCAGCGTCGCAATAGGTAAAAGCCCGGGAGGGCAAGTAGACACAAACCCCATTCTGCGCGGAGGGCCGGGATTTCGGAATCAAGCCCCGTGAAGAAATGGGCCAAAATAGGGCGAAGAAATGCGCCCACAAGGATTGCACCAGCCCAAACGAGAAATCGGCTAAACTGGTGCCAAAATCCCCGGGCAATCCCCGCGCACAATCCAAATGCGACGCAAGCCGCAGCAACCCAATCAAGGGGGTGGATGAGACCACTTTCCATAGGTCCTTTATCCCTCTTACCCGCCTCTCATGCAAGACTCTTCTTCATCACAGAACCCGATCCAGCTCTTCCAGGAACTGATTCAGAAGCTGGACGAGGACGATGTTCTGAAAAAGGAGCAGGAGGATGCTTGGTCCCAGTTTGCTCCTTGCGAAAACCATCCGGGGTCGCTCTTCAGGTTTCTAGAGTGGTTCCTTTTGGAACGAGATTCGGAATCATTGGGGTCGAGCCCAATTGCAGCCTGGGCGCCAGACTCGGGGGACAGGAACTGCCCGTGGAAACATCTTCAGGGATGCTCATTTAGTTTTTACACAGTCGAAGAGGGGGGTAGCCCTGGTCTTTCAAAATGCACAGACTTGTGGAGCGACCAAACCTACTCTTGCTTATTGCCGCAATCTCTTTCCCATGGCGATCTAATCCTCATGGGGCGGTTTGTGCATTCCGGGGAGTCGAACTCATTCATTCCGCTCCCAGGCATGCTTGGTTTTCCAGAGTCTCCTACGACTACCGCCTTATTAAACGACCTCAGGAAGCAGAAGAGTGTGAGTCCCACTTCTCGATTGTCCCAATGTGAATGCGAAAAGTTGCTCCCCGGCATTGACCCTGCACCCTCAATCCAGAATCCGGAGCAAAAACTACAGGCTCTCTTTGAAGCTCACGAGGAGTGGACTTGGAAACGAGCAGCAAACATTCTTGAGGAGCAAGGTTCGCAAGCTTTACTCGACGCCGTTGCCTTTGAAACAGGGATTGATTTAGCTTTACTCCGCTCCTTGCTCTTGGCCATGGAACTTGAACATCCTAGTGCACCACAAGGAAATCTCAGTGAGTCTTCGCCATTGAACACGGAACAATTGGGGGCAGCCCTTACAAATTTTGAAGCGAAAAGAGAAGCCGGGGAACCCTTGGAATTGATTTTCGACCAACTAGAGGAAGACCTTGGCATTCAAGCGCCAAACAATGGGCCCCAAGAGCCCATTGGACCTGCTGCCGGGTGTGGCTTAGGGCAGTGGATTGATTTTTACGAGTGGGAGATGAGAGGCACGAACCAAGAGGATTCCCTGAACAAGGAGCACCTCGCTCTATTTTCTGAATGGGCCGAAAACCAGAAAGGGCGCCCAATGGATGCGCAAGAAATCTCACCAGCTGAAATCCTTCCTTTCTTATGCAGCGAGGATGTCCCTATTCCTTCCCAAGAGAGGATGGAGTCGATTCTTCCTTTTTTGACCTGGTGTCAAACGGAACAGGGGGCGGGTTTGGAACAATTCCTTCACGATCTTCGCGGGCCATTAGGTGAAAGGATTTTGTCCCTCGCCAAGCTGAATGAAGTCTTGGCTGGCCCGAATCCAACAGCGACGAGTCAACTCGAGACGGTGGAGCCACTTCAAGTGATGGACGAGTCCAAGGAACTTGCGCCTGTCCACGGATGCCCTACTGAGTGGTCCTCTTCCCTCAAGCCTGGCGACTGGCTCCGAGGGAATTGGCAAGACGGAATTTTCCAACTCTCGAAAGTGGTCCCGAAAGAGGCAATTCCTGTATCCTCAGAAGCTGACGCCGAAACCTAGTTCGGAACAACTTGACTGATCCCACCACCCCCGGACGCCACCTCGGCGATTTCGAACTCATCCG
>DLRM01000047.1 GCA_002500505.1 Planctomycetes bacterium UBA7888 | reverse complement strand
AAGGAGGAGAACGGATGAATTCTGTTTACGTTTTCCCATCCCCTTCCCTTGGTCTTGAGTCATTCGGCAACCATCTCTTCTTCAAGAGGGGTTGCAGTTTTCTCTTTCCAGTTGAATGTACTCTTGAGGGTTTTTCCATCTCGGAGGATTGCAATTTGCTTGATATCTTCATCTTCTCGCAAAGCGCGGCGCAGGTCACCCTGGGAGCTTAATTTTTGGCCGGCAATTTCCGTAAAGCGGTCACCAGGCTTCAAGCCTGCCTTTTCAGATAAGCCATCTTTGACAAGTCGGTCAATGAGGAGACCGTCGTCCTCGCTGAGAAAAACTCCCAACATTTTCCGATTGCGGCTACTGCGATTGTTTTCTCGATTGCGATTTAAGATATCTTCTCGCGGGAGCATTTGATCCATATTGGCAAGGCGCCAAGCGCTCATGGCAATGACTTTTGCGGAATGCTCTTCGTAACGCGGAACTGCGTTGTCGTAAATGTCATGTTGGGTGTGATGAACGTAGGTGTAGTTGGATTCGCCTGCTTGATTCCAGAAGAAGCCAGGAACGCCACTTCTTAAGTAAGAGTCATGGTCTGAGCCAATTCCTAAAGGCAGAGTGTCCACTTCTTTGATTCGGAATCGAATCTCATCACCCTCATAGGCAGAAACCATTCGATCGATGGGTTCAAGAATCTCTTCAAATAAAGGGAGAAGTAGAGGCGTTGCGTTTAAGCCTGATAGATAGTTGGTGCCGCCGTCGTGAACCAAGACTGCGGAGATTCTTTCCATTTCTTCAGGGTGCTGTCGAATATAGGCCAAGGATCCGAGAAGACCTTGTTCTTCTCCAGTCCAAAGCATAAAGCGAATTGTGCGGCGCGGTTGTTGGCCGGTTTCGCGCATTGCCGCAGCCAAAAGCCTAGCGGCCTCCATTGTCGTGGCGACTCCCGTGCCATTGTCATTTGTCCCCGTGGCACCGTCCCAAGAATCCAAGTGGCCGCCCATGATGATTAATTCATCAGCTTTGTCGGAGCCGGGGATTTCAGCTAGAACATCCCATTGCGGGATAGGCCCTTCAGTGAACTGATAGTCAAGGTCAAACTCAACTTCTACGGCTTCGCCTGCTTCCAAGAACTGAGCAAGCTTTCGTCCCTGTTCTTTAGGAATTGTGACTTGGGTTCGAGTGGGTAAATCATTCCAGTCAATTTTGTATCGTCCTCCCGTGAGAACGAGTTCATTGCGGGCAATACGAACGGTTCCGTAGATTCCTTCTTCGTCAAAGAATTTCCCGAGTCGAGCGCGGAAATTGTCGGCATCAGAATCAAATCGTGGAGATTTTGTTCCGGTCAATAAAACCCATGAATTTTGGAAGGAGCCGCGGGAAGCTTCGAGCTCTTCATCGTTCGAAGGACCAAGTAGGAGGGGGCCACGTTCTGACCCATCCGTTCCTGGGCTCCACGCGCGCGTCGCCAAGATGAGAGGCATTTTGATGGGCTCGACAACTCGACCTTGCATGAGTCGGCGGTCGAAACCAACGGGAAATTCACCCCATTGGACTCGTCGAACATTTGGAATTCCAAAATCGAGGAAACGATCTTCCGCCCAGGAAACGGCTTCGCTCAGATTGGAAGAAGAGGTCAGTCTTGGGCCAATCCCATCAACCAGTTCGCGCAAGTGGTCCATGACCTGATTATCTTTTTCGGCTTCCGCCAAGATGGCTTCGCAAACAAGGTCCTCTCGAGGGAGACCGGTTACGGGCCAGGGTTCGGTACTTTCTTGGGGAAAGGAGAGAAGGAGTGCGAGGGAGGCAAGCATGGAAAAATCATACGGTATCCGGACCCGGGTTGTTCGCTGGCCTCCACGCTAGAATCCTGGGGTGGAAACCCATCCTCGCCTTCGATCGGTCGCTGTTTTGCCGAGTTTGATGACTCTCGCCAATCTGGCTTGTGGAGTTGGGGCCCTATTGTGGCTATTTGAAGCTGGGCAAAACGCTGATTACGAATTGACCCGCCATGCTGGCTGGCTATTGGTGCTTGCCGTTTTCTTTGACGCCATTGATGGCAAACTCGCCCGAATGACCAAAGGAACCTCAGAGCTTGGGGCTCAACTGGATAGTTTGGCAGACTTGGTTACCTTTGGGGTGGTACCCGCTTTTTTGGTGCGAACCCTAGTGCAGCTTGAAGGGCCTGTAATGGAAATCATGCCTCACCCTAGGCTCATGGTTGCCGGCCCGATTCTCTATTCCAGTTGCGCTGCTCTTCGTTTGGCAAGGTTCAATGTGCTTCGAGTGGACCGCGATGAAACTCAAGACCACACTCACTTCTTAGGTCTTCCGTCGCCGGCTGCCGCCGCTCTTCCGATTGGGCTTGTGCTCTTCTATTTCGGCATCGCCGACCCGGATTTCATTTTCCCTGTCTCTGAAGGATTCATTCACTTTTTCAGGGAATCCACCCTCCGCATGCTTCCATTTCTCTTGGTGTTGCTTGCCGTGTTGATGGTTTCCAATTTGCCCTTTCCACACTTTGTTGCCTGGCTCACTCGAGCGCGTCATCCATTTCAGCGAACCGCAGAAGTTGTCATTTTGTTGAGCCTTCTATTTGTTGAGCCTGAGCTAGCCCTCTTTCTCCTAGCAATTTCTTTTATTCTCTTCCCGAGCATTGCTGGCATCATCAAAGTCTTTCGCAACCGAACATCGCAAAAATCTGAAAGCGTATAAGTATGGCAGACGTCTTTGTGGGGTTAGGTTCGAATTTGGGAGACCGCTCGGCCAACCTTCGCTTTGCATTACGTTCACTTCAGGACATTAGTGGAATCCGGATTCGTTCCCAAAGCTCCTATCGTTTGACTCGTCCCGTTGGGGACCCTTGCCAGCCCGATTTCCTAAATGGAGTTGTTCGAATTGAAACCTCATTCGACCCTCATGTTTTGCTTAATCTGCTCCATCGAGTTGAAAACATGCGCGGTAGAAGACGGGGTGTTCTTAATGGGCCACGCACTTTGGACCTCGACCTCCTCTGGCACGACGGTCTAAGAATCCAATCAGAAACCTTGTCAGTTCCTCATCCGCGTTTGCACAAACGTCGGTTTGTTCTCGAACCTCTATCTGAGCTTGCCCCCGGCCTTATGCTTCAAGGGAAAAGCGCTCAAGAATGTCTGGAAGCTCTGCCACCAGAATCTGCGAACTAAGGGATTCAGCTTCTCTTTGTGAGTGGAGGGAGAAACTTCCTGGGAGTGCGCGAGTCGGTTTTGTCCCAACAATGGGCGCTCTCCATGAGGGCCATGGAAGCTTGGTGGCGGAAGCTCTCAAGAAGTGTGATTTCGTACTGGTCTCAATTTTTGTGAATCCACTTCAGTTTGATGAAATCCATGACTTGGAGGCTTATCCTCGAACGGAAACTGAAGATTGTCAACTTCTACAGACATGGGGTGCGCACGGGGTTTATTTGCCCACGGCCTCGGATATGTACCCAGAGGGAGATATCCAGCAAGAACAGGCAGGCCCCGTTGGAGAGATTTTGGAAGGAGCATTTCGTCACGGACATTTCTCGGGAATGCTTACTGTAGTTCGACGTTTGTTTGAAAGAGTAAAGCCACAGGAGGCCTTCTTTGGCCAAAAAGATGCGCAGCAATTGTTTTTAGTTCGCGCAATGAGTGAACGGTTGAAGATGGGGATTGAGGTCCAATCTTGCTCAACCGTTAGGGAGTCAGATGGACTTGCAATGTCGAGCCGGAATCGACGACTCCTTCCTGGAGACCGAGAAAAAGCGGGTACGATTTTTCAAGCATTGACTGCCGCCCAGAAAGCAGTCCTTTTGGGAGAGGGAAATCCCTCCGTGCTAGAAGAAGGAATCTGCTCGGCCCTATTTCAGGGCGGGCTAGAAGTGGAATATGCCAAGGTGGTGGCTGAGAAAACTTTTCTTGCGCCAGACCCTGACTCTGAAGTTCGAGCGGTTGTCGCCGTTCGAATAGGGGATATTCGCTTGATTGACAACATGCTCCTTGGGGTTTTGCCATGAAGTTGAAACTTCCAGCTAAGGTGAACTGGGACCTTCGGATTCTTGGGTTGCGTGAGGATGGTTTTCATGAGTTGCGCTCTTGGTTTGTGCCGATTGATTTATGTGATGAACTTGAAATTTCTCAAGGCGTTCCCTCCTTGACCATTCTTGGCAATGACAAACTCGCAAACGAGGAAGATAATCTTATTCAACGAGCCGAAAAGGCCTGGCGTTTCGCCGGTGGCCAAGCCCCCGAAGTGCAGTGGACTCTGCATAAGAAAATTCCGGTCGGTGGTGGGCTAGGTGGAGGTTCGAGCAATGCTGCTGGGGCACTTCAACTCCTCGAACAAACCGCTACAAAATCTCTTGGGAGTGAACGCTGTTTGGAAGTTGCCCTATCCCTAGGTTCCGACATTCCGTTTTTCTTTAGCCGATCAGGAGCAGAGCTTCGAGGAGGTCGCGGCGAAACTGTTCTGGCTTCCGCCGACTTTTCTGGTAGGTCCTTGGTCTTAGCTTTCCCAAATCTTTCGTTATCCACTCCTGCGGTTTACCAAGCCTTGTCAGCACCGCCTCTTGGTGAGGAGGTTCCAGAAGCCGCATTTTCTGCTTTCCAACCCTCTCCCGAGCCAGGTCCCAATCATTTGGAGCCCGCAGCCTTTCAAACTGAACCGAAATTAGCCCACTTTGCAGAGAGTATCCGCGAATACGCCTCCTTTGTGATGACGGGTAGCGGTTCGACATTTTTCGTGGCCGTGGAGACGGAGGAAGAGGCAAACGAACTTTGGGCAAATTTGCAGGCAAGCGGGATTTCCGCTGCTCTTGCCCGTACCCTTTCCTAATCCATGACTCGAGTCCTATCCCTAATCGTAGAAGAGCCACGCTTAGCCATTTCGGATATGGCGCTTTGGGGGACTCAAGCCGATTGGATTGAGCTTCGCTTGGACCATGCCAAACCGGATTGGGAATTGGAAACACTTTTTGCCGCTTCTCCAAAGCCTGTTATTGCAACTTGCTTGCCCAAAGAAGAAGGCGGACTATTCGAGGGTGATTCGGAATGGCGAGGCCGCATGTTGGAGCAGGTCGCTAGCTTCAAGCAAACTCACTATGTGGATTGTCCGATTCTGGGTCGCCATCAGGTGCATTCCGGTGCCCACCGGATTCATTCTTTTCACGAGCGCCCTGGCAAAGAAACGAATTGGACAGAGCTTGAAGACAAGATGAATTCATCTTGCCTAGAGGGTGACTTGATAAAAATTGTGCTGTGGGCCGAAACGGAGAAAGACGCCCGTCGCATTTGGGAGTGGTATAAAAAATCTGAATACCCTCTCATCGGTTTTGCCCAAGGGCAGGGGGGGAAGCACACTAGGATTGAGGCTTTGGCCCATGGTGCTCCGTTGATTTACGCTTGCGCTCCTGGGCAGGCAACTGCGCCTGGACAATTTGAGATTGGTGAGTTGGCTAATCTTCCCCTCGAAGGCTTGTCTTCTTCTTTCACATCCTTGTACGGGATATTGGGAAAGCCGGTTGCCCACTCGCGTTCACCGCTCTTGTGGAACAGCGCTTTTCAAGTGGAGTCCAAGGATAAGATTTACCTCACAATAGAGACTGATGACCTGAGAGGATTTCTTAAAGACTGCCATTTTGCTTGGCAGGGCTTTTCTGTTACAGCTCCAAATAAGTTGCAAGCTATGGATACTGCTGCCCAACACCATGAATCTGCTTCAAGAGCTGGTTCAGCCAATACGCTCATTCGGATGCCCGGTGGGGAGTGGGGAGCTGCGAACACCGATGGAAGGGCGGCCATGGATGTTCTTAAAGAATCCGGCCTTCCACCTGCAGATTCATCCAAAGCCATCCTGTTGGTAGGCGCAGGAGGGGCGGCCCGAGCATTTGCGGCAGAGGCTCAAGCCCAAGGTTATTCGTTGTGCATCTGTGCGCGCCGCGAAGAGGCTTCGTCTTCTCTTGCGGCTGAGTTTGGAGCCAGTACATCTCCTTGGGGGGACAGCCCAACAGAAGAATTTTCCGCCATCGTGCAGGCAACTCCAATGGGTTCTGATTCAATTCCAGGCGATCCTTTAATAGGGCAGACTCTTTGCCCTGGGATTCCAATTCTGGACATGGTTTATTCGCCAACCGCCACCCCGCTTTTGGTGCGGGCGATGGAGGAGGGCGCCGTACCGGTTTTTGGTTCTGAAATGTTGCTTCGTCAAATGATTGAGCAGTACATCCTGGTGACCGAAAGCGAATTGATGCCAATGGTTTTACGCCATTTTCTCGGCCCACTCTTAACAAAGGAACTTCCTGGCTTGCCGCCAATCGTCTTGGTTGGTCCCCGCGCATCCGGAAAATCAACCCTAGGTCGAGCTTTGGCGGAGCGCCTAGGAATGCCATTTTTGGACGGAGATTTTTGCCTCGAAGCAAGACATCAAAAAGAGATTTCGGATTGGATTCCAGAGAACGAAGCCGAATTTCGAATGGCTGAAGCTAATCTTCTCCCTGAACTTCTTGGTTTCCGAGATTGCGTCATTGCTCTAGGTGGGGGTGTAACTGAAAATGAGAGCAGTTGCGATCTTTTGGCTCAGGCTGAAAGGGTTTATTTCCTATCAGCTAGCACGGATTCCCTATTGAAGCGCCAGGTTCGAGAGCCCCGTCCTGCACTAACTGACCAAAGCTTGGAAGAGGAAGTTCGCCTTCTTTTGGAAAAGCGAGAACCGGGCTATCTCAAAGCCTCTTCAGGGCGACAACTGAACACAGAAGGCGACTTTGCCACAGTCCTTGAAGCCTTAGCCGTTTTGGTCGCAGGTGCTGACACAAACCGGTGTTAGGATAATTTAGTGCTGGCCGCCCTCGCCCTCGCCCTCCTGCCCATTCAGGCCTCTGGACTTCCTCCGCTCCCACCATCTCTAGCGGAAAATGCAGAGTCTCAAGGGCATGCTCGAAATATGGCACAGGATGGAGACCCTTTGCTTCGCCGAGAGGCAGCTTCGGCCTTTCTAAGCCTTCTTCAAAGCGCACCTCCAGCTGAGCAGTTTGATTTCCTGCTTCTTGCAGCCGGAAAGAATTCTTTTCCACCTGAAGTGAAGTTAGAGAGCTCTTGGCAATTGCTTGCCCGGAGCTGGGATGGTTTTCAAGAACAACTTAATCAAGTTCTTCGAAAGCCCGCAGTCGGCAATGTGGTCGCTCTGAATGGTGCACTTAACGCAGTAGCCGCCTTGGAGTGGAGTGACCCCTCGTTCGTCGAGGCTGTCGCGGCTCGCTTAAACGAGCCCGAATGCGCCACTTCGGCTCGGTCGGCTCTTTTTGCAATTACAAGACACGAGTTTCCCGATGCGGGAGCTTTTCATGAATGGTGGAAGGATGTTCGAGATTTAGGTCGAGAGGCTTGGTTAGCGGAGGCTTTTGACACTGCCCACTCAAGAGAGGTTCAACTTTGGGCTCGAATTCTCAAGCAAGATTCGTCCGCTGTTTTTGAAGCGATTCAGTCACCCGTTGCCGGTGTTCGGTACCTTGCTTATCAGGCAATGTCCGGTTTGCCGCAGGCAATTGTGGGTGAAGAATCTCCTGCTGCTGAAAAGTTGCGAACCGCCTTCTATCAAGCTCAACGCCAGAATCAAGAATTGGAACTTGTGCAAATTACTCGCCTTGTTCCCCATTTCCTGCTTGGCAAGGAGGGAATGCAGATTCTGGATGTTGCCTTAGAAGCTCGTTATCCCAATGTGCGCCTTGAAGCTGCAAGAGCAATTCAGCGAGTGCGACCGGCGGATGCCGCTTTAAACGGAGTTTTATTGCACCTCAAGCGGCTTTATGTGGATAACCAAGAAACCAGTCTTGGAACTCCGGAGTTTCGCCTTGCCTTACTTGTTGGATTCCAAGAATTCGCCCCGGTATTGGCAGAAAGAGAAGAAGATCAAGCCATTACGGTCACCCTCTTGCGAGCCTTGATTCAAGAAGATAGCGCCTTGGTTCGTGGTCAAATCTACGACGCGATTGGTCGCCTGGGGTGGCCTGCGTTTTTGGACATTTTGAGATCGAGGTCTTTGAAAGAGGAGCTTGCAAGAGAAGAAAGGAGCTCTGCCTTGGATGCTCTTACGACGATTGCATTAGGGATGGAGGACCGAACCCAAGCATTAGATATTTTGCACGGCCTCCTTGGGCACCCGGAGTTAGGTTATCGCGCAATTCAAGGATTGAAAAAGTTGGGAGATGTAGCCAGTGCCCCCTTTCTCTCTGAGAGACTTACCTTAGAGAAGGAATCTCACTTGTTGAAAGAAATCCTTCAGGCAATGGGTCGCATCCCTCCAACTTCGATTGCCCTAGAAGCTCTCTTGGAGTTGAAGCCCATGGCTGAACTTCGGGAATCTCGCCTCGTTGCTTTAAGTGCCCAAATTGGTCAGGGCAACCTTGAGCCTCTCCGTCGTTCGATTGAAGTATTAGAAAAGCGAAAGGACTATGCCAGTATGGTGCGGCTCCTCAATTCTTTCCCCCTCGAAGGATTTAGCGATTCGGAAAAGATTGAATTAGAAAGCACGACGGTGCGTATTCATGCCGAGTGGTTGTTGTTGGCTGGATTGGGGAATGGACGAGCCGCACTTGGCATGGACACGGTTTCCCGACTTGGGGCTTTGCAAGAATCCCAACCGGCCGTTGCTCATTGGCCCCTTCTATTGGGGCGTTTAGAGGCTTTACGAGGCAATGCGGAACTTGCTCTGAAGGCTTACCAACAAGCCTTCCCCTTGTTGGGGGAGAGCCTAGCCGAAGAGGTGATTCAAGAAATTGAGAGCCTTGAGAAGGTAATCGAATCCCAAAAGGAAGATTTGGTGCCGGAGCCCCTGCCTGAACCCCCTCAAGACGAGGCTTGAAAGTCTGGGGGAGATGGCTAGAATCTTCCCCCCAAACATGACGCGGGGTGGAGCAGCTGGCAGCTCGTCGGGCTCATAACCCGGAGGTCGCTGGTTCAAATTCAGCCCCCGCTACAATGAAAACCCGTCTTATTGACGGGTTTTTTTGTGTACTTGGG
>DLRM01000022.1 GCA_002500505.1 Planctomycetes bacterium UBA7888 | reverse complement strand
AAAGGACATCCGCTTTGGAACCGTGCGTATTGAGCAAGTGATTCCACTCACCTGCAGGGACAGCTCGAGCTCCGAACCCCTCGAAGGTGCATCCACTCGAAAGGAGAGCTCGTCGGAGGAGGGTTGCATCTAGATGAGCGCGCTCCACATCGGAAGAAGGGCAGGTAGGGCCAAGCAATGCACCAAACCAGGGCGCCATGCGGAACCAACTCCGGTCTCCAGTGGGGGGCGCTTCGAGCCAAGCGCGAAGATTGACGCCGAGTTTTGGCTCCAAACTGAGGAAGGTGGCCACAGCTCTTTCGAGGCGGGTCCGTCCATGAGGGCCGGTGTTGACTCGTTTGGAGTCATCAATTCGGAGTCGGCGGTCTTTGCGACCGGGCTTTTGGGCGACGCAATCGGAAGTCACCTCCCAAAGGTTGGTATCAGTGCTCGGAACTCGGAAGAGGGACCAGCCGGCGGTAAAAGGGCCTAAGAGAGGGCCATATCCCGCCTCATCAATCCCTGCAATAAACATCAGGTGCTGGTAGGGGCCAAGCGGTTTTTAGAGAGGCGCCAGTAGGCGAACACCGCAAGAGGGAGAACGACCAAGCTAATCATTTGAGAAGAAGAGAGCAAAAGTTCAACTTCATGTTGAGGGACTTCTCCGGGGCCGAACCCTTCCTTGAAAATGCCTCCGCGGGCGTTAGAGTCACCCCGGAAATACTCAATCACAAAGCGAAGAATGGCATAGCCGCCCACTAGAGTTGCCGCGACTTGGCCGTGGAACCTTTTGTTTTTGAGTAGCCAAAGCCCAAGCAAAAAGAGGGAGAGTGCTTTCAGTTGCATATAGGGTTGAGTTGGGTGGAGGAGCTGCCCCGCCAGGTCTCCAGGGAAAAGAGAGCCTTGAGGCAAGGGGTCTGGAACACGAAGTGCCCAAGCCACATCCGTTGGGCGTCCATAATCGTCGCCCACCATCAGGCACCCGATGCGCCCAATCGCCTGACCGAGAAAGCCACCCGTAAGACCCCAGTCGAGTGCAGCAGAAACACGAAGTCCGAGTTGTCTCGCCTTCCAGGCGCCCAAAGTGGCCGCTAAAATAAGCCCCCCGTACATCACGAGCCCTCCCTCCCAAATAGCCACAATTTTCAAGGGGTTCTGCAAGAAGTAAGGGAGATTCACCAGGACATAAGCCAGGCGACCTCCGGCGATAACACCGATTAAACACCACCACGCAATGTCAGGAACTGCCTGCGGATCGCGAACTTTGTCTTCGCCATATTTTGAAGCTAGACGGGTGGCCATCCAAACCCCAATCATGAATCCAATCGCAACAAAGAGCCCAAAGGACGAGAGCACTCGCTC
Organism: Planctomycetes bacterium UBA7888; assembly: GCA_002500505.1. Lineage (GTDB taxonomy): Bacteria > Planctomycetota > UBA1135 > UBA1135 > UBA1135 > UBA7888. Next base: position 17,369 of record DLRM01000022.1, on the reverse strand, counting down.
CGCTCCAAAAAGCTCGACCCTAATCAGTTCTGGCCACATGCCCTCATCCTATCTTCGCCCCTGATGACTCACCAAGCTGAGAAAATTGTTGAACCAACTAAGGTTCTTTTTGAAGGTCGCTATCGGAAACTGGTACGGGATCTTCCTCAAACCATTTTTTACTGTCCCAAATGCAAGGGCCGTGGATGTGAGCATTGTGAAGGCTTTGGGAAATTAACCAAGGATTCGGTTCAAGAATTGATTGCTCGAGTGGCTATGCCCTGGCTGAAATCAAGGCGGAACAAATTTCACGGAGCAGGTCGGGAAGATATGGATGTAAGGATGTTGGGGGAGGGCCGCCCCTTTGTTTTCGAAGCCCTTAAGTGCAAACGCCCAATGATTGACCTGGAAGAGTTGTGTACAGAAATCAATCGAAGGAATGAAGGACGGATTGAAGTGTTAAATTTTAAGTTTTGCAACAGAAAACGAGTTGTGGAACTCAAGGAAACGCGTTGTCCCAAAGACTACCTCGCACGGGTTCGCATGGGCGGCGAGATTGATTCCATTGCGATTGAAGGGAAATTGAAAAACCTCGTTGAGGAAGGGCGACTGGCTATCTTTCAAACGACGCCCTCTCGAGTTGCCCATCGTCGTGCGAATCTGGAGAGGGAGCGTTGGATTGAAATTTTGAATTTCGAAAGGGATGCCAACGATTGGTTGGTCACCATTCGATCAGCTCATGGAACTTATATCAAGGAAGTGGTTTCAGGAGAGTCTGGTCGCACTCAGCCATCCTTGTCAAAACTATTGGACTGCCCTTGCTCATGCGTGGAATTGGATGTCCTGAACATCCTTCCCCCTGAACTAGAAACACCTCATACAACTCCCGACTCCTTGGGCGATTAAAGCCCCATTCCGAATACCTCTCCTTCGCAGAGAATGTTGCCGTCCATGGAGAGAACTTGTCCTTTCCAGCGAAAGGCTTTTCGGGCAGCGGAGCCTCCTGAAACTTGTCCGGCAATGATGATGTCGCATGCCGGATCCACAGCACCTCGAAACCGGACTGAGTCTAAGCCAGCAAACCCAACGAAGGTGTTTTCCGGAAAATGGAAAATTAAATTGGCGTGGACAGAACCGGCTTGAGCGAGCATTTCGACCATTAATGCGCCTGGCAAGATGGGGCGGCCTGGAATATGGCCCTTAGACCACCATTCACCTTCTTCTACATGGCGGTGGGCAACAAGTAAGTTTGCTTCCTCATCGTAATGAAGAATATTGGTGAGTTGAAGGAATTCATGCCGCTGCGGGTTAAAACGTCCAAATTCTTCGGGCCCCATGAAAATTTCATCCAGAGGGAAGTCTTTTGGGTTAATGATTCCTTTTTTTGCCAATTATGAAGTGGTGGGGGTTGGATTAGGTCACTGAACGGTGTTTAGGCGCTCCATCTCGCGCCGGTACAGCGGGACTATAACCGCAAGCTTCAGATAGTTTGACAAGTTCAAAGCCCACCAAACCCCAAGTGCCCCAAGTCCAAGCCCATGAGCAAGACCCCAAGCCAACGGGATTCGTAAAAAGTAGCCTCCAATAGAAATCGCCGAAACTCCTGCCGTACGTCCAGCCCCCCCAAGAGCTTTCGCGAAAATAGATTCGGCCGCGGTTGCGGGTTGAGACCAAGCCACAATGCTTAGATAAAGAACCACCTCTCGAGTCACTTCCGGAACGTGGGAATAAATTGAAGCCATCAGTTCAGGAATCGTCAGGAATAAAAAAGAAAAGAAGAGGGAGATGCCAACCGAGAGCCCCAAGCAAACCCGTACCGATATTCGAGCAGATTGAGGGTCTCCGCCACCAATCCTTCGGCCAACCATCCCCGAAACGGCCATTGCTGGACCAAAAAGACCACAATAGGCAATGGATTCAATTCCATTAAACCCGATGCCAAGGCCCGCTTGCACAACCGGTCCCAATGGCTCTACGCTGGTTTTTAACACTGCAATAAAACCAATGGCATAGGCAGCCGTTGAAAGAGCGACAGGAATGCCAATCCTTGTCATCTTGCGAACTTCCTTCCAGTGGACGGGAGTATCAATCCGAAGCCTTAAATCCCAAACCCTCCCCAAAATGCCAAGCGCAATGACGCCGCCAAGTCCTCGAGAAATACCAGTTGCCCAGGCAGCACCAGCAACACCCATTGCGGGGATTCCAAGTCCCTCCACTCCATAAATCAGCATGGGGTTCAGAACAAAGTTAAGGCCCACGGAAAAGGCAGATAGAAACATTGGTGTGACCGTATTGCCAAGCCCAATAAAGACACTGTCAGTCACTGGTTTTAAAACAACCAATGGGAGCAATATGTAGATTCTGGACAGGTAACTCTCAGCAAGAACCGCAACGTTTCCCGATGCGCCTAACATGCGAACTAAAAACGGTGTTGCAAAAAAACCAGCAACACCCACAGCAACCATCAAGATCATCCCTGACTTCAGCCCACTTCCAAAAACCGACTTCATGGCCTCTCGGTTTTTTGCGCCGGTAAAGAAAGCGATTCGTGCCAAAATCCCGGAATTTAAAAGTTGAATAAACGCAAAATTTAGAATCAGCACAAAGGAACACATTCCCAGTGCAGCCTGCGCATCTCGGCCCAAATCTTGAATCCAATACTGGTCATTCACTCGGTAAAAGGAGTGGAGAATCAAGGAAAGGGTTGCCGGCCATGAAAGGCGAAGGGCCTCCCTCAGTGGGCTCTCTTGGCTTGAGGACTCCAAGGGGATGGTCACTGACGCGGGTTTGCCTTGATGGTGCCGACTTGAATGACCAGCTGGGTTTGAATACCGCTCCGAACGCTGGCGCGTTCAACGCGCCTTCGCCATCGGCTTCCGAAAGCAGAAAAGGAATATTCGCCCGGTGGAAGATAGGGAATAAGAGCCTTGCCTTCTTTGTCCGTTCGCACGGACGAGGTATGTCCAAATTGGGTCTGTTTGCTGGTGGGGGCACGAACTCGACGGGCGGTGACGGTAAGACCGGAAAGTGGCTTTTGATCGGTTCTAGCAAGAACTTGGACCAACGCGGAACCAGCGGCTGGAAGAATGAAATCTACCCAGGCTTCCTGTCCTGCGAGTTGAACTTCCTTTTCTTCTCCGGCGGGGTAGCGGGTACCGCCGGGGATTACTCGGTAAGGGCCCTGGCTAATGTTGCGAATCGAAAACAAACCATCCGAACCACAAATGGCTGTTCTTGGAGTGATGGCTAAGGTTTTGTCCTCCACGATGCGAAGTGCGGCGACTTCTAAACCCTCTAAGGGTAAGCCAGAAGAATCCACCACTCTCCCCCGAATGTAGGCATCCAGCTCGAAGGGGACCAAAAGGTGATGTCGGGAGCCGTCATCCTTAAAGGTGTAGAGTCCGCGAAAATCCTTACAACCGACCGCAGTTGCTTCCAGAATCCAGTTGCCAGCGGGCACTTTTAAGAATTGAAAATTAACCTCTCTCCCAAGATGAAGATCTCTTTTGGGGGCCGGGTTACCCGGTTGTGGCTGAAGCGAAACGGTTGCACCTTGCAGTTCAGTCCATCTTGGGACCACCAAGGTTCCTTCTAATTTGAGGAAGCCATCATGTTGAAGGGCGTCGGGTTCCACTCGCCGCCCGGATTCTTGAACAATGGCAGGGACTTGCGGCTGCGAGTCACCCGAATCCAAATTAGGAGCTTGGGAGTCGCCTTGGATTTGAGTTTGTGGATGAAAAAAAGTAAGCCAAGCGAGGCCTACCCCCAATAAACCAAGGCCCAGAAAAAGCCAAAGCGGTCGGGAGACAGGGGGTGAAATGGCCATCCTGACCGATTTTAGCGAGGCCTGCTATTTCCCGGCGGGAAGAGGCATGATGTTCCAGATGAAGTAGGAGTCATTTTTGCCTGCTTCCGGGGCAAAATTTGCAAGCTCCTCTCTCTCCAGGAAAGGTTTATCGTCAACGTGGCGGAAGAGGTTTAGGCTCTTCTGAGAGTCGGAGGCAACGAAAAGCTCATCCTTGCCGTCTCCATCCCAGTCCATTACAACCGTGGCGTGCTCGAAACCACCTGAGACGAACCCGGGAAGGAGTTTTTTGGAGACCCAAGCATTGCCCTTTGGGAAGGCGGCAAAAATGCCCGCATTTTTGGTGGACGCAATAATTTCTTTTACGCCATCGCCATTGGTGTCTCCAAGGTTTAAGAAGCGGCACATGCTTCCTTCCAAGGAAACATCAAGATCGTGGGCGACTTCAGAGCCGGACCAAACCCAGCGGCGAAGAATGACAACTGCATTTTCGCCTTCAAGGCCTTCAGCCTCTAAAGCGGCGTAAAGTTCTGATTTGCCATCGCCATCTTGGTCCACAACGAGGATTTCCTTGGCGTGGCGATCCTTGAGGATGGCAACAGGCTTTCGGTCATAGGTAGAGGTCGCAGAGTTCCAACGGTAAGAATCAATTCCGCCCGCTTGCTCAGAGCCGTCAAATCGGTTGGGTTCAGATGGGGTCGTATAAAACTCAAGATTCCCATCGCCATCCAAATCTCCGATTTCGGCTTCATGGACAAAGGTTCGTTCTGCAGCACGATGAACTTCTTGAGCTTCGAAACCTGTTGCCGTTTGCTCAAGAACATAGATGGCGCCTAGGTCATGGGTGACGACAACGAGTTCGTCTTGGCCATCTCCGTCTAAGTCGCCAACTTCAACATCACGTAGTCGTTGCTCCCGTCCACCGACTTCAGCGGTCCACAAAGTCTCGGCCTCCCATGCTCCTGCACCACCACGCCAAATTTGCAAATAAGGCATGTTGGCGCTGATAGTCAAGATGCCAGCTTCCCCAAAGGTGGGTTGAAACCACATGCATTTGTGAAAAACATTGCCGCCTGCCATCTCATAGGTCTTGGTTTTAGGCTTTCTGGATTTCTTTTTGATAATCCAGTGAACATCATCGTCGTGAACATCCGCGGCGGAAACGATGGTCCAGCCACCTTCTTCAGATGTTGCGGGTGAGAAGTGAAGGGGGCCACCTTCGGGCTTTCCGCTTTTGTCGATTCGTTTCAGAAAGGTCTTCCCGTCGCTTTCGCGCTTGCCAAGTTGATAAGTTTCCTTACGTTCTGGGGCAACGAGGGTTTCTTGGTCCCATTCAGAGCCAGTGTTTCGAAGAATCATCATGGCGGCGGGGGAAGGGACACCTTGCTTGAAGTCGGACCGCGCCAGAATGAGGCCGGGCTTGTCCGAGACAGGCTTACCGCACGCTCCAAGGAGCAGAAGGCCAAGAAGGACACTAATATGAGCACACTTCACGAATCAGTCCCCAACATAACCCAGGCTAGAAAGTACTTCGGTGTCCCCAGATTCCACAGCATGGATGCCCTGCTTCTGGCGCTCGAGAGCTTCCACTTGATTAGGGAATTTCTTTTCGGCGGCTGCGAGAGCCTTTTTGGCTTCCGAAAGGGCACCGGGGCCAGCAGAAAGCCAGGCGTCAATGACGCGTTGGTGGCCATGAATATCCAGGAGGTCCGCACATTCCGTTTCTACCCGGATGAAAGTGCCATAGGCTTCTTCCAGGTCGCCTTCTTGGGTTTGGAGTTCGCCAAGGCCCATGAGGGCTTGGTAAAGAAGCTTTGTGTTCCCGCCAGATTGCTCAGCGGCATAAGTAAATCCTGCCCGAGCGGTGGTCATGTCTTTGGCGGATACCGCTTTAGAGGCGGCGTCGAGGGCGTTGACAGGATCTGAGAAGGTGGGGGAAGAATCCTCACCACAGGCGTAAAGGCTTGTCAGTAAAAGAGAAACGGCAATTGTGGAGATGCGCATGGTTCTGATTGTTGAGGGGGCTCAACGAGATTTGAGGGAAAGTGTACCTTCCCATCGGACATTGTCGAAGTTTCATTACGGCTTACGAAGGAAATCCCCTGTCCATTGGAAAAGTGGGTGGGAAACTTGGGTTTGGCTGCCGATAGGAACATGAGATGCAGGCTCCGATTTCGTTTGGGTTCCTGCTGGGCTACAAAAAGAGCCAGATTTGCACTCCAATCGCACTCCGATTGGTGTAGAATCTCCGCTCCACAGCCCTGTGGCCTTGTCCCATGCAAAAGGAATCCCGAGTAACCGTCAAGATCCCCCGTCCGCTTTACCGGCGGATTCAGCAGGTCATTGAAAACACTGGTTTTTCTTCCGCAACGGACTTCATTGTTTTCGTCATGCGTGACCTCATGGGCGAGGTCGAAACAAGCGCAAAGGAAGAGTTCACCCCCGATGAACTCAATGCCATCAAGCAAAAACTTAAAAATCTGGGCTACCTCGACTAACACAACAACCCTTCAATAAAAAGATGATCGCACCCCACGGTGGAACCCTTGTCAATCGCTTGCTCGAAGGCGCCAATGCCGAAGCTCTCGCTTCCAAAGCAGCCTCCTTGCCAGTTCTGACCCTTAACTCTCGCGAAACTTCCGACTTCGAAATGATTGCCACTGGCGCAATGAGCCCGCTTGAGGGTTTCATGGGCCAAGCTGATTACGAAGGCGTTTGCGACAACATGCACCTCGCCTCCGGCACAGCATGGCCTTTGCCTGTTGTTCTCGCCACCAAGGGCGACGACGATGGCTCCGCCTACGCTGTTGGTTCCGAGGTTGCCCTTCAAGGCGAAGATGGAACTCTTCTCGGTGTCATGACTGTCACCGACAACTGGACCCCTGATAAGCGCGCCGAACTTGAAAAGTGTTTCAAGGGCGATGACGAGCACCCAGCATGGGATTACTTGGAGTCCGTAGGCAATGCCTACATTGGTGGTACCTTCCAGGCAGTTGCTCTTCCTTCATACGAAAAGCACAATGAATTCCGCCTCACTCCAGCTCAAACCCGAGCTGCCTTTGAGGAAAAAGGTTGGGACACCATTGCGGCTTTCCAAACTCGCAACCCCATTCACCGTGCCCACGAATACCTCACCAAGGTAGCTCTTGAGCAAACTGATGGTCTTTTGATTCACCCATTGGTTGGGGATACCAAGGCTGACGACATCCCTTCCGATGTCCGGATGAAGTGTTACCACGCCATTTTGGCCAAGTACTACCCACTCGATCGCACCATGCTTGCTGTTTACCCACAGGCCATGCGCTATGGCGGTCCTCGTGAAGCCATCCTGCACGCTCTTTGCCGCCAGAACTACGGCATTACTCACATCATCATTGGGCGGGACCACGCCGGCGTTGGCTCTTACTACGGCACTTTTGATGCCCAAGATATTTTTGACCAATTCGAAGATGGCGAAATCGGCATCAACACTCTTCGTTTCGAGCACTCTTTCTACTGCAAGCTGACGGGTGGCATGGCCACAACCAAGTCCAGCCCTGCAGGTCCGGAAGACAAAATCTTCCTCTCAGGGACCAAAGTGCGTGAAATGCTTTCAAATGGCGAGCGTCCACCTGCCGAGTTCTCTCGTCCGGAGGTTGCGGACATTCTCATCGACTCCTACGCACAAAAGGTCGAAGCCTAATCGCCCAATAGGGAACCATGCTTGGAATTTTCGGAAAAAAACGGGAGCAGAATCATCTGCTCGTCATAACATTGGACTCCTGCCGTTGGGATTCTTTCATGGCTGCAGAGCCGTCCAACATCGCACGTCTGTGCGGAGGCCTAGATCAGGTCGAAAAGCGGTACTCCTATGCCGCTTGGACGGCTCCTTCCCACTACAACCTTCTCACTGGATTAGTTCCCCATACCAGTCCCGAAAAGGTCTATGCCTCTGAGTACTACAAAGAGGACTTATACAAGTTCAAAGACCGCCTTGGTGTAGCGGAAGCCGGCTTCGAGGCCATGATTCCCCACCTTTGGTTACCCAGTTACCTGAAGAAAAAAGGCTACGAGACCAATGCTATGGTTTCGTTGCCAGTCTTGAACCCTGCAACGGGCGTGAACAAGGACTTTGACACTTTCAAGTTGATGCCTAAGCACAACGACATGATGGCTATGTTGGATACCTTTGAGGAGCAATACAAAACGCGTCCTTCAAAGGGTCTTAAAGGAAATGTTCCTCAGTTCTACCTCATGAATGTTGGAGAAACCCACTATCCCTATGGTCTTCCTGACGAAGACAAAAACGATTTGCCTCACATCTCTGGCGTGAACGGAATTTTCCGGAAACTTGATGACCAAATTGACGAAACGGGCAACCTTGCCTCGGATAACGAGTCGGGCGAGTTTATGGATATGGACATGATTGCCAAATGCCGCGATAGACAAATCAACACGGTCCGATACCTCAACGATACGGTGTTCCCACGTCTTTACGACATGGTTCCAAAGAATACTTGGATCATTGTCACCGCCGACCACGGCGAACTTTTTGGTGAAAGTGGCTACTTTGGCCACGGCCCAATCATGCATGAGAAAGTTTTCGAGGTCCCCTTCCTTGAAGGCAAACTTCGCTAATTCCCCAAACCCACGAACTAATAAGAAAAATGAGTAATAATTCTGGATTCGTTCTCTGGTTTACCGGTCTCTCCGGTTCCGGAAAATCCACCCTTACCCGTATGTTGGAGCCTGAATTGCGCAAGCGTGGCTGCAATACTGAAATCCTTGACGGCGACGAAGTCCGCGAGAACCTCTCTAAAGGTCTTGGCTTCTCTAAAGAAGACCGTGACACCAATATTCTCCGGATTGGTTACGTAGCCAAGCTTCTAGCTCGGAATGGTGTCATTTCGATGACTGCTGCAATTTCTCCCTACGCTGAAATCCGGAACCAAGTTCGCACCATGTGCGGGAACTTCGTTGAGGTTTATGCGGAGTGTGGGATTGATGAGCTTTGTAAGCGCGACGTAAAAGGCCTCTACGCCAAAGCCCTTTCGGGTGAAATCAAGAACTTCACGGGAATCTCAGACCCTTACGAGGCTCCTGAGAATCCTGAAGTAACTGTGAATTCCGAGACTCAAACTCCGGAAGAGTCGCTTGCGGCCATCATGGAGTACTTGGAAAGCAACAGCCTGATTCCTGCGGTAGAGACCGCTCAGGCTTAGATTTAGTTGAATGCGGCCCACTCGCACTTGTGCGGGTGGGCCGCTCCTGTCAGAATCTCCAGCCGACTACCCCACAGTCGCAACCCTAGATGAAGCACCCTCGGAAGTTACGACTCGCATTGGCGGTCCTTGTTGCTTTTTGCGTTTCTCCTGAACCGGCCTCCGCCTACATTGGCCCTGGGGCCGGTTTTGCTGCATTGTCCGGTGGACTTGTCTTGGTTGGTGCCCTTTCTTTGGCAATCGCTATTGTCGCGGCCTACCCAGTTAAGGTCCTTGTACGGCTTCTTAGTGGAAAGGGGCGAATCAAGGGAAAGACCAAACGCTTGGTCATTGTCGGCTTTGACGGTATGGACCCGAAGCTCGCCAAAAAATTTATGGACGAGGGTCGCATGCCCAACCTCAAGGCTTTGGCGGACGCCGGCCATTTCGGACCATTAAAATCGGCCTATCCTTCCATGTCTCCGGTTGCTTGGTCTTCTTTCACAACGGGAGTAGATGCCTCAAGACACAATATTTTCGATTTCATCACGCGCGACCCTTGCACCTATTTGCCGGTCTTGTCGAGCTCGGAAATCGTTACCGCCGAAAAAGCTCTTCTTCGAATTGGGAAACACGGTTTCTTTAAGAAGACATCGTCGAGCATGCGCCTTCTTCGGAAAGGGCGTCCTTGGTGGGCCTATTTGGGGGATCGGAAGATATTCTCGAACATCATTAGAGTACCGATTACTTTTCCTCCGGAGAAGTTCCATGGCGTTTGTCTTTCTGGCATGTGCGTACCTGATTTGAAAGGTACCCAAGGTTCTTTTTCTTTTTGGACAACGGATTCCGCCACAGGTGGCCCGGAAGCTGGTGGCGACGTAAATATGGTTGGGCGAACTGGGGACACGATTCGTTGTTCCATCACTGGCCCTCCTGATTCCACTAACGATGCCATGCGGATTGCCTTGCGAGTGGATGTTCTCTCTGAAAACGACAAGCTCCGTTTAACCATTGGCCCAATGGGTGAACAAGAAACTGTTGAACTTGGCGTGAAAGAGTATTCGGATTGGATTACTCTTGAATTCAAGCCGCGCAAGGGCGGTCCGAAGGTCTCTGGCATTGTTCGTTTCTATTGCATGGGCACGAACCCTGAATTTGGACTCTACATGACTCCGATTCAAATTGACCCGGCCAACCCAGCCATGCCCATTTCGCATCCAACGGTTTACTCCATTTACCTTGCGAAAAAACTTGGACCGTTTGCGACCCTTGGCCTTGCGGAAGATACTTGGGCATTGAATGAGCGCGTCATTGACGAAGAAGCCTTCTGGAAGCAGTCACTGAATATTTGGGAAGAACGCCGAGCGCAACTTTTCGACGCCTTGAAGACAACTCGCAAGGGATCCGTCGTTTGCGTTTTCGATGGAACGGATCGTGTTTCTCATATGTTCCATCGCTATTTAGATCCTGAGCACCCTGCGAATGCTGGAAAAGATACGGAATGGGGCAAGGACAAGGTCGCTATGATTTACGAAAAGGCGGATAATCTTATTGGAGAACTTCGACCCAAACTCAAGAAGGGCCGCGACCTTCTTATGGTGATTTCAGACCATGGATTCTGCCAATTCAAGCGCGGAGTAAATCTCAACGCTTGGCTACGAGACAACGGCTACCTTGTTCTCAAGAGCGATGCTCCTGTGGATGAAGAATCCGGCAAGCAACTCTCCGGTGAGTGGCTTCGGCATGTGGATTGGTCTCAAACACGCGCCTTTTCCCTGGGTTTGACGGGTCTTTTTATTAATCGAAAAGCGCGTGAACGAGATGGCATTGTGCAAGAAGGTGAAGAGCTCCAGGCCTTGAAGAAAGAAATCCAAGCGGGGTTGATGGAGCTTCGAGATCCCAAAACTGGCGACACCATTTTCCGTGAGGTTTTTGACTCAGAAGCCATCTTTACGGGGCCTTATGTTTTCGAGGCGCCTGACCTCTTCATGGGATACAAACGGGATTACCGAAATTCCTGGGACTGTGCAACGGGCTCCTGTCCTCCTCAGGTTTTCTCGGATAACACGAAGTCATGGTCCGGGGACCATTGCATCGATCCTCGTGAAGTGCCCGGCGTCATTTTCTCCGAATGGCCTTTGCAAACTGAAGAACCTGACCTGATGGATTTAGGGCCCACCGCTCTTTCTCTCTTTGGCGCAAAGGTTCCTCCCCATATGCAAGGCTCTCCCTTGTACAGCCAGGAGCAAATCAATGCTTAAGTTCATCAACGCTGGATTGGTCTTGCTCGTTTTGTCCGCTTGTGGCGGCGAAGCTACCAGTGAAAAGCGAGTTCTTGTTTTGGGTGTTGATGGCCTTGACCCAGACATGGTGAAGGAGCGTGTGGAGCGCGGTTTGATGCCGAATTTTGCTCGCCTCATCGAAAAGGGGAGTTTTGCCGACCTTGGAACCTCGTGGCCTCCTCAATCTCCCGTTGCTTGGTCGAACTTTATTACTGGAACGAATCCAGGCAAGCACGGTCTTTACGATTTTATTCATCCGGATCGCACGACCTACGGATTGCTCAATTCAATGAGCAAAACAGAAAATCCTTGGATGGACTTCGAACTTTTCGGAATTCCCGTCCAAATGGGTGGGGGGCAGACCTCAACTCGGATGTTCCCAACCTTCTGGGATGTAATGGCCGACGCAGGCGTGCCGGTCGCAATCCATCGGATTCCTGCGAACTTTCCCTTGGAGGAAGAGTCCACTGCCGTGGTGTATCCCGACATGGGGACTCCCGACCTTGCCGGCGCTGCTTCCGGTCGCGCCTCTTTGTGGTTTGAGCGTTCTGACTTTGCGACCAACCGCGGTTGGGGGAACAAGTCCGGTGGCTCCTATGCAATGAAAGCCGTTGATTTGAATACCTTGCGCTTAGATGCGGGTGGCAAAGGCGTGGCAACGGTCTCGACTGTCTTGGAAGGGCCTCCTGACCCCGAACAGCCCGCCACGAGCCCTGTGACTTTCCATTTGGATCTCACAGGTTCCACGCCTATTTTGGCTGCCGAAACGGACCTTGGAATTGGAATTGCCGAAGGCGGTGACTGGTCCGATTGGGTTCCAGTGTCTTTCGCCGTGGGCGGCATGTCCTCTGTGAGTGGCTGGACTCGCTTCTACTTCCTTTCCGCCAAACCTTTTGCCGTTTATGCTGCCCCCGTACAGATTGACCCCTGGGCACCTGCGATGGATGTGAGTACCCCTTCGGATGCGGCAGCCACCCTTGCGGACGCAATTGGGCCTTATTACACCCAAGGGTTCCCTGATGCGTATAAGTCCTACAAGGTTGGCCTACTCACAACCCCTGAGTTTGTGAACGAATCAGATACCGTTCTGGTGGAGCGCATGAAAATGCTCGACTTCGCTTTGAACGAATTCGACCGCACAGGCGGTTTGCTTTTCTTTTACACCGGGTCCTTGGACATGCGTTGTCACATGCTTTGGCATTGCTCCGACAAAGAACACCCGCATCAGGAGGCCTCTGGTCGTTATAGCCAGGTTCCGAGGGAACTTTTGGAAGCCGCCGACGAGTATGGCATGAACGCTCGCGCAGGTATGGAATACAGTCAGCAGATTGACCGAATTTACGCTCAAGTGGATGACCTTCTTGGTTACTTGGAAGCCCAGATTAGTGAACGGTGGCCTTCCACCGAACTCATCATCATGTCCGACCACGGTTTTGCTCCCATGCATCGAGTCATGAATGTGAATGATTGGCTTGTTCAGGAAGGTTACATGGTGCTCAAAGAAACGGGCTCAACAGGTAGCATTGGCGCTCACCACAGTGGCGATGGTCACATTGATTGGGACCCCAGTATTGTAGATTGGTCCAAAACCAAGGCTTATACCGTTGGTTTTAATGGCATCATTTTGAATAGAGTGGGACGAGAGGCCAAAGGCATCATCAAGGATTCCGAAGTTGCCCCTATTCTTGCTGAAATGCAGAGCAAGTTAATGAAGTTGAAAGATGGAGGCCGCCCAGTCTTTACCCGCGTACTCCCGGCAACAGAAGTCTTCTCTGGAGAACAAGTTTTCTTAGCACCGGATTTGCAACTTGGATTTAATACAGGCTTTGGCGCATCCGACCCCGCTGCGGAAGGTAAAGTCACTGGTGAGGCCATTCTCGTGGATAACGATTCGCGCTGGTCTGGTTCTCACCTCATGGACCCGGAATTGGTCAAGGGGACCCTGGCCACACGCACCCCTCACGATTTCTCTACCGCCACTCCGGCTTTGGAGGATATCACCGCTACCCTTTACTCCCAATTCGGCGTGACCCCGCCGGAGGGGCTGGACGGCAAACCGCTGTTCTAAATCGAAACGGAGAAAAAAATGTTCGGAGGCAACAAAGTCAAACTCAACAAGGAACTCCTTGAGCGCTGCCGCAAGTGTGCGGAAGTTGCAGGTTACTCTTCTGTCGAAGAGTTTATTGAGCACGTGCTTGAGAAGGAACTCAAGTCAATTGAAAGTTCTGGAACCTCGGACGAGGCCATCACTGAATCCTTGCGCGGGCTCGGTTACATAAGCTAAATGGAGCTTAGGAAGTGTTAGGGACTCTCGTCGTCATTGCCATTTGTGCGGCCATCTCTTTTGTGGGATGGGCGTCGCCGGGTGTCCTGGATGCGCTTTTTAATTTCCTAGATACTGCTCTAGGCTGGATGGGGCCTTTGCCGGTCGTCATTTTGATTAGTGCAGTGACGGGTGTGCTTTTCATTATGGCTTTCCCGCATGTAAGTGCCCAAAGTGGCATTGTTTCGGTGAAAGACAAAATCAAACATAACCTTTTGGGCATCCGCCTTTTCCAGGATGATATGCCAACCGTTGGGCGAGGTGTTGTGGGTGCTTTAAGCTGGAATATGCTCTACCTCAGCCTGAATGCATTGCCGATGGTCGTTCTCGCCGCCCCCTTCATGGTTGTGTGGTTCCAGATGAATGCTCTATATGCATTTGACCCCTTTCAGCCCGAAGACCGCGTAGTGGTCGTGGCAGAGTTGAACGATGGCGTGGCTGCTTCTGAAGTTAAACTTCTGAAGCCAGAGAACGCCAATTTAATTAATCGCGCCAATATGGTCGGGAAAATTGCCTTCACGTTGGAAGCCAAGTCTGAGGGGGAAGGTGCGTTGACACTTAGTCGTTCTGGTGATGATGTGAGCAAGGCTTTTGTCGTGGGCGGGGACCCCAAACGCTTGGCGCGTATTCGTACCGCAAGCCCATGGTCTGATTTTGCCCATGCTAGGGATCCTATTATTTATTTTGGCGAACCCGTTTTAGATGCGTCTAGTTTTGTGACGTCCATTTGGGTTGAATACCCTCCTGCTCCCTTGGGGCCATTTGGAGGAGGTGAAATAACAATTATGATTGTGTTTGTGGTGGTTTCGATGGCTTTTGGTTTTGGCCTCAAGGGCTTTTTTGGCGTCGAAATCTAGGCCACACCCAAGTTTTTCTGGTAGCCTAGAGTTCTGTACTTTTCTGGACACCCCTTCCCGCTACAGCACCTTTCATGGAACCTGCTTTTCAGTTCACCGAGACCTATCTTGGCCCTGCTTGTGCAATTTGGCTTCAGAAGGACAAGAATGCCGCCCTGGTGAGCAAGTGGATTGACCAAGATGTTGCGGCTGAAGATGCTGTCCTTCGTGGAATTTTTGGTGAGGTGTCTCAAGACCAAGAGTTGTTCAATGAGTTCCTGAATTACTTTATGGAGCATTTGCTAAAGTCAAAGATTGTGAATGTCCAACCAAGTTTGCGGCGCATGGTAGATTCAGACGATTTAGTCCAATCTGTTTTTGCAGAAATATGGGGCAACCTTCCTGATTTTGAATTTACGACACGTGGAGCCTTCATTTCTTTGCTAAGCCAGCGCATGAAATGGAAGGCGAGCAACGAATCTCGCCGAATGAGAACCCAAAAAAGACGAGAAGATCTTCGAGCAAGCACCACCCCAGAAGAGATTGGCGTAGCTATAAATCAGCCTGGTCCTCTTACTGAGAATTTAAGCAAGGAGGAGCGGGACCAAATGGCGATAGCAGTTTTTCGACTTCCGCCTCGAGATAGGCAGATTGTGATGTTTAGCCTGAATGGTTTTAGCCATGCTGAAATTGCCGAGCGAATGGGGCTTGAGGTTTCTACTGCCAGGAAGGCTTTAAACCGCGCGGTTTCCCGCATGAGGGCAGACATTCATTCTGAGCGTATTCTTGATATGGAATGAGTAGGGCTGAACTTGCCTTTCAAGCCTTTTTGGATTTAGTTCAAGAAGGCAAAGAGCCCTCCAGGGAGGAGTATTTAAATTCCTGCGACCTTTCTATTCGAGATTCTCTTCAAGAAAAACTGGATGAGTACTTTTCTCTTACCGAAAAATTTCAGAAAACACCTGCAGCCCCAAAGCCAGGCGCCTTTCTTGGTGATTTCCGTTTAGGGCGAGAAATAGGACGGGGGGGGATGGGAGTTGTCTGGGAAGCCGAACAACTGTCCGTTCATCGCCGAGTCGCTGTTAAAATCCTCTACCCCATCTATTCGATTTCTTCAACGATTTTGGCGAGGTTCCAGCGGGAAGCTGCGGCGGCGGGGAGGATTGATGACCCCTCCGTTGTGAAGGTCATTACGACCGGTGAGCACGAGGGAACTCACTTCCTGGCCATGGAACTTGTTCCGAATTCAAGGACATTGGAGGCATCCTTTGAGGACGGTTCCGTTCAAAAGCCTGCTTCGGCGGAGGATATCCATACGTGTGCCAACTTCTTTACCAAGTTGGCTTCAGGCTTGGCAGCAGCTCACCGCGCGGGCGTGATTCACCGAGATTTCAAGCCAGGCAACATTTTGATTGAAAAAAATGGTAACCCCAAAATCGTCGATTTTGGTCTGGCTAGGCTTGAGGGGGCCATTCTTTTTACCCAGCCGGGAACACAAACTGGGACTCCCTGTTTCATGAGCCCTGAGCAGGTAAATGGTCAAAGCAATCTTGCTTTCTCTACTGACATATTTAGCTTCGGCGCAACTCTCTATCAGGCTTTGACTGGGAAGAGACCTTTCGATGGCGTTATGCGAGAACGCGTATTGTTAAAAATCCTCAACGAGGACCCTCCCACGGTAAAATCCAAAAACTCTGCTGTTCCACGCGATCTGTCAGTGATTTGTATGCGGTGTCTGGATAAGGATCCAGAGCACCGATTCCAATGTGCTGAGGAGTTGGCTGAGGAGCTGGAGCGTTTCCTTGAGGGAGCTCCTATTTTGTCTCGACCGCCCGGTCCCATTGAACGAACTTGGAGATGGGCACAGCGAAACCGAGCCATGACCGCTTTTCTTGTCAGCATTTGTGGCGGTTTGTTTATTTCAAGCTTAATGATTTTTCAAATCAAAAGAGGGCTTCAAACTGCTGAACGAGCCATTGTTTCTGCCACAAAGTTCACGAGCCTCATGGACCCAGACCGACGGTTGGATAACCGTGAAAATTCCGTGATCGAGTTGAATAAATTGAAAATTTCGTCCGAGGAGTTTTTTTCAAGGAATCCTTTGAAACTCTCGCAACAGCTTCTCCGAATTGGTGTCGCTCTACGCTATCAAGGGGAGTGGCAGTCTTCATCCGATTGCCTTGAGTCTGCGTTGGAAAATTTGAAGGATTTGGAAACCGAACATGATCAATTGGAGTTGGATATTAAGCTAAACTTGGCCTGGTCCATGACAAGAATTTCGATTAAAGAAACACCCTTCCACTCTCGCGCGATTCAGCTTGCTACGGAGGTTATGAATAACAGTGACTCGGAAATCCCGGAAGAATCCTGGCGAGCCGTAGCTTCTTGGAATCGCTTGGGCGCCTTTGCTCTGGATATTGGGAACACAGAGGAAGCCCTGAATTGGTTTATGAAGGTTGAAGATTGGCGAATCTTGAACCCTTCCAAGCATCAAATGTTGATGAATTTAAATTGCCTTGACTTGGCTGTTTTGGCCTTGCATCGTCAAGAGTATGAAAGAGCCGTGGCCATTGGAAAGCGCGCTCTTCAGCAGTACAAAAGGGACGCTGGCAATTTGCACACTGAAGTCGGTTATTCCCATTGGGCTCTGGCCGGCGCTTTTCATCTAGCGAAAGAGGATGGCCTGGCTCGGGAGCATTTGGAGAAGGCTTTAGCCTCATTCGTGCCCCTTCTGGGGGAGAATCATCCTCAAGTCCAAGAAACCCTCGTTGCCACCGAAAATTGGCCCTAATCCATTCAGTATAAGGGTAGGGCGCAGGCTTATTCTGGTGGGGTGAAGTTACACACCAAGATTTTTGTAGGCATGTGTCTGGGCGCTATTGCTGGAGTTGCCTTTCAGCATTTCACCGAAGCGGTTTGGGTGGATTCTCCGGGAGCGAACGGAATGATTATTTCCCACCTCGA
>DLRM01000058.1 GCA_002500505.1 Planctomycetes bacterium UBA7888 | reverse complement strand
TTAGAGCTGCGAACTCATAATTCGTAGGTTCCAGGTTCAAGTCCTGGTCGGCCCACCATGTTTGATTTGGCAAAGAGTCATGAAAAAAATCAGTATCAAGTACTGCCTTGTCTGAAACTATGAGCCTCGTGCATCCAGTCTGGCTGCAGAGTTGAAAGAGGCCCTCGGCGTGGAGGCCGAACTTATTGCTGGCGATGGCGGAGTATTTGAGGTTCGTGTAGATGGCGGACTTGTTTTCAATAAGGCTCAAACCGGTCGTTTTCCTAAACCGGGAGAAGTGGCCGCTCTTGTTCAGGGCTAGAGGAAAAACTAAACGAGCCACTCTTAGCGTGATAAGAGTGGGACATGGTCGCGACGCCAGTCGGGCTGAGTTTGTCGCGCCCTGGCGCGAACGCCATCTTCAAGAACAATCAAAACTCCCCCACGCGGATCATCTTTGATTTGAGTTTGGATTTCGAAGCCATCCCAAAGGCTGGCGCAAAGATTGTCGGCAACTTCACGAGCAGTTTCGCCAATCAGCACGGTGTGGCCAACGTAGCCAAGATAATCTCCAAAGCTGCCTTTGAGCTCAAGGCATGCTAGGCGACCCTTCTGGGGGTTTTCTGCGATTCGAAACATGTTTGAGTCGGAGGTTGGGGTGAGCGGGGCCACAGTGCCGCACGACAAAGAAGCGAACAGGGCAAGAGTCAGGAAGGGCCAACGCATGACCGGAGCCTACCCCTCCTTTGGCTTGGGCCGTAAGGCCGATTTTAATGCAGATAAATCTTTGAACTCCTGGCTCCCGGGAGTGGAGTAGACGAGGAGTTTTTCAGCAAGGCCGAGGGCTAGTTTGGGTTCACCCGAAGCGGCCATAGCTAGAACCAGTTTTGCACCAGACTTCTGGGACAAGGAGTTGTCAAGACCAAGTTCTGCTTCTGAAACAGCAAGAACCTGTTCCAAAATTGGTTTTGCGGCCCTAAACCGTTTCTCCATGATTAGGAAGTGGGCATAGCTATAAGAGAATCGCGCCGCTTGAAGAGAATCCTCTCCCAAGTGCTTAATCCCATTGGAGTGCGCCCATTCCAAATGTCCTTCTGCCTCACTTTTCAAAGGAGGACTTTCGCCAATCGTTTCTGAGGCTTTCCATAAGCTTTTCCCTAAGTTCGAAGTGATGGTGAGGACATCAGGGTCTCGCGCCATTTCGCTCTTGCCTAGCGAAAAGATATACCCATCAAGAGCTTCCTGGAAATGCCGCGCGGCGGTCGAATAGTCTTTTCTCGTGTAAGAAATATTTGCAAG
Source organism: Planctomycetes bacterium UBA7888 (assembly GCA_002500505.1). GTDB lineage: Bacteria > Planctomycetota > UBA1135 > UBA1135 > UBA1135 > UBA7888. Next base: position 6,258 of record DLRM01000058.1, on the reverse strand, counting down.
ACCGGCCAAAGCCTTCAAAGTGCTTCGATGCTGGTTTCCATAAACGTCTTTTCTTCCTTCGAAACATTCTTGGAAGAGGTTTGCAGAATCTTCTAGTTTCCCTTGAAGGAAACGACATGAAGCCAGGTTCATGAGAGAGGTCAGGGTTGTTTTTGCGCGGACGCCATCGACTTTTCTACGAGCCGTGAGCGTCTCTTCAAAAATCGAGACCGCACTTTCTAAGTCGCCCGACTGCAGGAAGATTTCGCCGCGTACATTTTGGGCCCGCAATCTTTCCGAGCTCTTTTCTTTAGCCTCATAGGTGCGCGCAACTTCTAAGAGGAGATTGTCGGCATCTTCATATCGCTCCAACCCAGCCCAAGAAGAAGCAAGCAACGCGTTTGAAGTTAAGGACCGCCCTTCTTTTGGAATATCAAGAAGGAGTTTCTCGGCTTCAGCGAAAAAGCCACGGTCAATGAGAACTCCGGCGAGAGCGTTTTGAGTCTGAAGGCGTAGGGATGCGCTCTGCTCCGTTAGCCCTTCGATTTCGACCAGAGCTTTTCGCAAAACTTCGTCAGCTTTGAGTGGGAAGCCCGCGTTGTGATAGGCCCCACCAATAGTTTGCAAGATGTTCGCTGCAAACTCGGGGTCCTCTAAAGAGTCATCTTGGATACTGCTCCAACCAAAGTCCAAGAGCCTCACAATCAAGTCTCGACCCCCTTCCCCAGGAAGAGCGGCCTCAAGGTTGTCCTGGTCGAATAAACCAGTCATGAACTCGAGGGCTTGCTTGTTGCGGGCGGCCTCCGCTAATTGTTGCAAAACTGCTTCTCTTTCAGCCTGCTTGGATAGAACGGTTTGCGCTAAAGAACCTGAAACAAGAACTAATGCTATCGCCGCAACAGTTTGAACAGGGTGGCGCGCAGCCCACTTTCTAAGCCGAACAAATGCGCTTGGAGCTTTCGCAAGAATCGGGCGATTCTCTAAATGGCGACGCAGGTCATCTGCAAAGGCCCCCACTTTGTGATACCGTTTGTCCGGATTTTTCTCTAGAGCTTTCATACAAATTACTGCAAGGTCAATCGGAATTCCTTTGCGCAATTTTCTAGGCTCGAGAGGATCCGATGTCGCCACACTTGATAGGACTTCTTGGTAGGTGTCTCCTTTGAATGGTAATTCCAGTGTGAGCGCTTCATAAAAAGTGGCTCCTAAAGAAAAGATGTCCGTTCGATGGTCAATACCCATGCGGTTAGACATCGCTTGTTCCGGAGACATATAGAACGGCGAACCCACAAGCTCCCCCGTCCGCGAAAGGTCAACGGTTCCTTCAACAGTGGCGAGTCCAAAGTCTGCAATCTTTGGCTGGTCCCCCATCGTGATTAAAATGTTTGCCGGTTTGATATCGCGATGAACAACTCCGGCCTCATGAGCTACTTCCAAGGCTTCGGCGAGCTCGAGAAAAAGTTCGGCAACGCCGCGGTAATAACCATCGGGCAAGTCGCCGCGGCTTCGCATTTCAGAAAGGTGATCCGAGACGGTAAGTCCCCCATCAACCAATTCCTGCGCGATGTAAAGAACGCCGTTGTGGTCCCCCACCTCGTAAACCGAAACAATGGCGCGGTGGTTTAACCGAGCGCCGGCTTCCGCTTCCCGCATGAAGCGTTCTTTGCCACGTGAAGATAAACCCGATTGGGGAGGGAGAACCTTGAGAGCAACACGGCGGTTCAGGGAAACTTGTTCCGCTTCCCAAACTACGCCCATTCCGCCGCGACCGAGCACTTTAACGAGGTGATAATCACCAAAGGGTTTGCCCTCCTCAAGAATGACATCGGGGGATAGTTCTTGCTCACCGGTCTCGCGCTTTCGGCGCACCTCGCCGAGTAGGTTTTTGAGTTGCTCCTGTTTTGGAGCTCGGGTGATGTCATTGTTCATGTTCATTCTTTATCCAAGGTATCACTTATTTCAACTTGGGAGGTCTCTGCGTAGAGCCGTCGAAGGGTTCGGTAGTGGGGGGAAGAGGGCTCGAAGTCGCCGAGCAGGGCGAGTTGCCCAAGAATGCCCCTGCCAATTTCTGCGGCGAATGCAGAGTCCAGAAGGCGGCGGCCTCGGGTGGCTTTCCCCGTCCCGGAGTACCGGAGGGCCCATTCTTGATCCACAACCCAGCAAGATTCGGGGGAGCCAGGCTCATCCGTCTCGAGGACGACCCATCCAGGGAGGGGCTTAAATGGCAGAATGCCGCCTCGACACAGAATGGCCACCTCAGCCCCACGCCGCGAGGCAGAGCGGAGTAAATCGCCCCATCGATTGAGCGCCTGATAGGGGGCATCTACCAGAACCCGCTCTTGCGCCTCGCGGATTCCTCGCTTGAGATGGGAGGCGATGGGCTGCCAGCCGTGCATCTGGGTGGAGGAGGAAACAAGCGTTTCCGCTTGTGAAAGAGCCTCAGAAGCAGCTTCAGCCTGGCTCAGGAAGCTCTTCCCGAGGGCGGGAAGCCACTCTTTTGGGGGTGTCGCGCAGTATTTTCGCGGCCTCCCAGGCAAGAGGGTGCAGGCTCCGCGAGCGCTGAGGGCGTTGAGGGCATCGTATGTGTTGGGGCGGGGGAGGAGAGCGATACGCGCCACTTCCGTAGCGCCACTTTCTCCCAAGCCCAATAGAGCCACATAGGTCCTCGCTTGATGGTTGGTCAAGCCAAGGATTTGAAGCCGATCCAGGGTGGTTTGGCTCTCGGGCATTAGTAAAAGTGTAGTAAATACTACAAACTTCCTTCAAGTGGAGATTCTGGCCTCGACTCGGGGCCGGCCTCTTTGACTAAGCGCTTGGATTGCCAAGCGCCACTACGCCATCGCCGCCAGAAAAGAAGCCCCCCCAGGTAAATCTCAAAATTCCACATCCACCAAACAGTCGCCGCGTCCCCTTTCATCAGGAAAACGGCCGCACCGGCAAGGGGGACCGTCAATAGCCACGAGCAGAGGATTCCTGCCCACATCACCCAGGTATGGTCCCCGGCGGCTCGGAGTGAAAACCGATATGCAATTTGAAGGGCGTCCCCAATTTGGAAGACAGCCGCCACCCAGAGAAGGCGAATTCCAAGGAGGATTGTTTCCTCCTTCAGCGCTGGGTCAGGGTCAGAAATATAGAGGAGCATGATTTCTCGCCCAAAGGTCACAAATAAGGCGCCCATCACCACCATGACTAGAACCATTAGGCCTAGCATGCTGCGCAAGGTTTTCCTGGCTAAGTCCCATCGCATGGCTCCGACATATTTTCCAATCAGAACTGAGCCCCCGTCTCCCAGAGCCACAGCGGACATAAAGGAAAAGTGAAGAATGCTGATGGCGGCATTGTGAGCTGCCAGATCTTGAGTGCTGATGAAGCCAATGAAAAATGTCAGAAGGGTGTAGGCGCCCACCTCAATCGTGAATTGAATACCGCCTGCTGTTCCAACCGATAGAGCTCGCCAGAATTTTTTTGGCTGGAGCTTTAAATCATTCCAGGCCACTTTTGCCCAACCAAAACTTAAAAGCAAAAGGAAGGACGCAAGGTCAGCGAGTCCCGTACCAATGGCGGCACCCTCCACCCCCATTTCAGGCGCACCCAACTTTCCAAAGATGAGCGCATAGTTAAATAGAACATTGAGTGGCTGAGAAATTAAATCTGAAGCCATGGGTAAACGAGTTCGACCCGTTCCGCGAAAATATTCGGATACCGCAATTTGAAGAAGGTAGGCGCCCGCCCACAAGAGTCGAGTGTCAAAGTACTGGTGTCCCAGGCTCAACGCAGACTCAGATAAGTTTGCTTGGCTTGCAATTGTTAAATACCAGGTATCTTGCCAAAGTGCGGCAATCAGGCACAAAACCGAGAAAAGGAGGCCAATCCAAAAAGCTTGTACACCAAAATGGAAAGCAACTTTCTTTTCTCCTGCTCCAAGATGTTGGCTTATTAGGGACTTTTGCCCACGCAATACTCCCATTCCAAAGCAAAGGACATTAAAAACGAGAACTCCGGCAAAACCAACACCAGCAAGGGCACCAGTGCCCAAATGCCCAATCATGATGGTGTCCACGACTCCTTTGAGAGTCAGCGAAATCATGGAGACCCAGATGGGCCATGAAATGCGCAAGACTTCACTGCGTGAACCGGAATAGTCCGCAAGGGGGATGGCGGGGGAGTTCAAGGGGTCAGTATGACTCCCTTGTTAGGGCGCTATCCCAGGAAACTTTCGACAATCAGACTAGCGGGAATGAGTGCCAAGAGGGCAGCCTCGCGCCATCCAATGCTTTTGGCTTTGAGCGGTGCCCAGTCAGGCGCCCAAGGTTCAGCAAGGCCAATCACAATGGCGAGTGCAAGAGGAACTCCTAAGTTTCCGGTAAGCAAGAGCGCCAAAACAAAAAGGCAGCCAAACAGTCCAACGATGCGGGCGATTGGTCGGCGTTTTGGGGCAAGGTGCGCTTGGGTGCGCAGGGCCGCATGTAGAACATGAAGAGAAAACAGTGCCGACAAGGTGAAGAGGGGCCAGCCAATGGGGCAGCCCGAAGCCAAGCTCACTGCCGGAAGAGCCAAGCTGAGAGCGACCATTCCAATAATCTCAAAGGCGATGCGGCGCTTACGGAGAAACCATTGGGTAATCGCAAATCCACCCGCAGAAATTCCAATCCAGAAAAGTTGACTAAGGGCGACCTCTTGGAGGGCCCAGCCGCCGGCGAGACAAAATCCCGCCAAATGAAGAAGGGCGGGTTTTCGAGCGCCGGCCATCCAGCGCTCGGCGGAGCAAAAGCCGGCAATTGCTGCGAGAGAAAGGGCAAGCGTGCCTCGCCCCGGCTCTTCCCCCGAGAGAATTCCCAGGAGGATGGCGGTGGCAAGGATGAACCACGCACCATGGGCACGAGGAAGGAGGGGTGAGTTCATGTCTTCCTGAACTAACCCAGAATCAGGCATCATCAAGACCTATCCGATCCGCAATGCGAGCAAAAAGAAAGGAGGTCATGTCGGGATTCACCACAAGAAGAGCAAGCGGAGAAAAGACCGGTGCCGCAACTTGGACAGGTGTAGGCCGTTGCACGTGCATTTGGAAAGGGGTAAGCGCAGGCGGGGCAAATTTCCTTGTGATAGGCCTCGCGGCGCCGATTCAAAAGAGCAGCGGGTTGAGGTTTTGCTGCGGATTGGAGCGTGCGAACCAAAAAGGTCATCACAATGACGATGCCTGCGAGGATGGCAATGTACTTAAAGAACTCGCTGGGGAAATGTTCGTGCATGACCAAGCCAAGCTGCCAAAAGGAAGCAACGAAGATGGCCATAAAGATAGGACGGTACAGGGAGTCTTTGCGTCGAGCTATCGAGAAGGCGCCGAGGAGAAAAACGGGAACGATGAAGATGAGCTTTAAACCAGCAGCTTTGAACTCATGGACATCGTGAGCCCTTTGCCATTTTTCGAAGGCAGGCTTTCGTTGTTCCTCCAACATTTCCCGGGTGTAGTTGAGCTCTTGTCCCAAGGCGTGAGCACTCGCATTCAAGTCAGCAATTTTTTCATTCGCCTCTTCAAATGAGGATTGCGATTGAATATATCGCTGTTGAGCTTCTGCAATGGCTTTGCTTTGATCTGTGCTTGGCTCAATGCCTCGCTCCAAACTTAAGCGGTGAAGTCCTGCCATTTGCTCCATGGTTTCCTTGGCAACTTCCATGCTTGCGCGGAGATTTTCCTGAATCTCTTTTTGCCGATTTTTGGAGCCATTCAATTTAGTCGTTTCCTGAATCAAATCCTGCTCACGTTGTACGAGCGCTGGGTCAACCGCTTCTGAATGATAGGTTTGGAGTTGAGGACCCTTTGAATTGCCAATATCGCTCAGGATGAAATCAAACAGCCAGGCCACGAAAAGGAATAGGAGAACTGAGAGGAAGCGAATAGCTCTGGTGGCTGCACGTGGAGTAGTGTGACTCATGCGCTTATTGTATTCCCCCGACTTTGGGCGAGTTTTCCACAATGGAGTTATGGGATGCGCACTGATATACGACCCTTAACATGTTTGTATCAAAAGAGTTGGAAAGAGTTCCCTTTCGCGTAGGGGAGTTTTCCACAACTGGGATAGAGCTTTGTGGAAAACGGCCGACTGCGCTCCCCCCAAAAAAAGTCGCGCATGTCGGCCTCACCGATTCAGCAAAGAGGCAAATCCCTTAGTGGGTTGCCACCACCCCCTTTTCTCGGCTATGGAAAGAAAGCGGCATGGGTCTCTCCCTTAACTACGCACCAGATAAGCAAAAGTTTCCCTTTTCTTTTGGGTGGCGCAA
>DLRM01000033.1:2435-16039 GCA_002500505.1 Planctomycetes bacterium UBA7888 | reverse complement strand
CCTGCCGAAGAAGCTCCTGCTGAAGAAGCACCTGAGGAGCCTGCCGAATAAGAATGGTTCTTCTGGTTCGAAGCCGCCCCGCCCTTTTTCTTGCCGAAAAGGGCGGGGCATTCTTTTTGGGTCTTCTTTCCATGTTCCCCGCTTGCTCTCTATTCACTGAAGAAAAAGAGCTCGTCTCGACTCCTTTTCAAGCCCCCACTATCGAGGAACAAGAGGCCGCCATTCTGTTCCTTCAACGAGTCAGAGAGGTGGAGAAGGAGCTTCAAAGCCAGTTTGAGCTTCAAGTCACAGCCTCACGGGTAACCATGGGGGACTCCGTCCCTCTTCAAATCGTACTCCGTAATCCATTTTCTCAAGACCTTGCTTTGCGCATGCCAAAGGATGGCTATTTGCTTGAGTGGGTCTGGGAATTTACGCGTTGGATTCCTACTGGAGAGCAGGACATTCAAAAGGGGAAGAATCTGGCTGCTCACCTTCAAGAAATTCGCATCCCCGCAGGTGGGGCATGGGAAGAGTCTTTGGAACTGCCCCTCAATATTCCTCAGGGCCAAGCCGCCTTGGCCGAAGTTCTTCTAGGGCTCCGACTCCGCTTGGATGGCGTTCATCTTGGGGAAGAAACCTTCCCTATTCCTGCTCTCGCTGCCCATTCGGCAAGCTGGACGGCCTTTCCCGCTGGCTGGGAACCCATCCAACAAAACCCATTTGAAGCGCTTCAGAAAGCGGTACGGCTGCCTCAGTCGGAAGCTGATCGCCACGTTTTGGTTGCAACGGCCCTTTTGAAGCCCTCGGAGCATGAAGCAGCCATTCGTTTTCTCTGTGAGGCTTTAGATGACCCACCGAATCGCGAACGCCTTCAAACTGTTGAGACTGCCCTTGAGTATTTAACGGGATTCTCATTTCCTGGGCGTAAAGCCTGGAAAGAGTGGTGGCGGCAAAGGCAGAATGAAGCGCCGTGACCCATAACGCCCCTCCCAGCCCAAGCTCGGCATTCGAGCGAATCTCAAGGAATGTCTCGGACATCGTGACCGAGGAGAGTTTGCGGAAATACCTAGAGGCTTCTCAGGAAAGCGGCCGCCCTTTGCGAGTTAAGTTTGGAATTGACCCAACTTTTACACATGTGCATATTGGACACGCAGTTCCCATTCGGCTTCTTCGGACTTTTCAGGAGCTTGGCCACCTGCCAGTCCTCATCATTGGTGACGGGACAGCCCGTTTAGGAGATCCGACTGGGAGGAACGAGCAGCGCCCCCCCTTGTCTCTTGAAGAGGTCCAGCACAATTCCACGACCTACTTGGACCAAATCGGAAAGGTACTGGATTTGTCTCCCGAGGTTTGCGAAGTGCGCCGCAATAGTGAGTGGTTTGAAGAAATGGATTTTTTTGATTGCCTTCGCCTGGCAAGTTGCGGAACGGTTGCTCGGCTATTGGAAAGAGATGACTTTAAAAAACGAATGGCAGAGAGGCTTCCTGTCCACCTTCATGAGATGCACTATCCAATCATGCAGGGTTGGGATTCGGTTCAGGTTCGAGCTGACGTCGAAATCGGAGGCAATGACCAATTGTTCAATTTGCATATGGGACGTCTTCTGCAGGAGCGAGAAGGGCACCGGCCGCAAGTCTGTTTGACAACCCCGCTTCTTCTTGGCACTGATGGCCAGAAAATGTCCAAGACCTATGGCAACCATGTGCCACTCCTCTCCGAGCCAAATGATATGTTTGGGAAGGTTATGTCGGTTACGGATGATCAAATGCCTGATTGGTTCCGTTTGTTGACTTCTTTAGAGGAAGAAGAAATTTCGAAAATCCTCCAAGGCCATCCCCGGGAAGCGAAAGGGCGATTAGCCGACGAGATTGTGACTTGGCTGCATAACTCCGCTGTTGCCAAAAGTGCTGCCCAAGCTTTCGATAGTCAATTCCGAAAAAAACAAGTTCCGGATGACATTCCGGAATGTGCGTTAGAAAGCAATCTACCATTGGCAAATCTCTTGAAGGAGGCAGGCTTAGTTTCGAGCACCTCCGACGCCCGCCGAACCATTAAGCAGGGTGGTGTCAAGGTGAATGGGGAACCCGCAGTAGATCCCAGTGCGTTGATTCCTCTTGGAGACGAACCAACAATGATTCAGGTAGGCAAGCGACGCTTTGCCAATATTCGAGAACGCAGCTAAGCCTAGCTCGGCTAAATGCCTGGGGTAGGGAAGGGCCCTAACGGCAAGATGGTGCCCTTCGATTCGCTTGAATCTTCCGTGCCGGAATCTCCATAACCAAGCTGCTCCATCATGGATTCCTCTTCGGCAGACCTTTTTGGCGTTAATTTTTCGGAGACCGCAGAGGAAGGAAGGGAACGGTGATGCTTTTCTGAAAGAAGGAAAGAACTCTGGAATGCATCCATGGCTTTTTGCCATCGAGGGTCATTCCTCGAAAGGGGAGCTTTTTCAGTAGGGTCATTTTTGCAATCAAAAACCCAAATCATGGGTTGCCCATTCTGAGTGAAGCGCTGACGAAAGCTCGGTTGGCGGTTCTTTTGGCTAAGAGGGACGTCAATTTCTAGAATTCGCTGAACTGAGAACTCCTCGTTCCGCCAACCGTCTCGCACATCAGGGCCTCCAGGGACACGTTGCAGGATGCTTCGATTGAATTTTTCGTTGCCCTCTAGAACAGGGCGCAAGCTGAGGCCTTCTGCCTCCTTTAAGGGTGGGACACCTGCGTAATCCAGCAAAGTGGGTCCAATGTCGTATATCCGCACTAACTCTGAAAAACGCCGGCCCTTAAGTTGATTTGGAATGTGAATCAACAAGGGGATGGCGGTGAGTTCGGGAAATAAAGTGGAGCGGTGCCCAATTCCGCCATGCTCGAAGAACTCGTCACCATGATCAGCGACAATGCAAACGATGGTCGTCTCCCAGAGCCCTTGGTCTTTTAGGGCTTGCAGGATGGTCCCAATGTGTCGGTCCACCCAGTGGATTTCGGCATCATATAAAGCCAAAATGTGACCTAAGTCGCGCTCAGATATTTTTTGGCCATATGGCGGAGTTTGTTCTCGGACCGCAGGATTGAAGTACCAGTTGGCACCCTCAAAATTCCCGCGATAGTCAGGGTCAAAGCGAGCACCAAGACCCTTTTCGAGGGTGTCTGGGAGATAGTCGTAATGGGCGTCAAAGTAGTGAAGTGTCAGAAAAAAAGGAACCTCCGAATCGCGTGAAGCAAGGAAGTCTAGGGCACCTTGATTGACCTTGGGGGAGGTGACATCCCAGTGAGAGACTCGATCCCTTATTCCCTTAATTTCTTCTTCGGTGGGAGCAGGTTTGCCCGCAAGTGCTCTCCGCTTTGTCCAGGACCGAATCTGCCCAGCGAGTTCGCTGGGGGTCATCATGGCGGAGCGCCAAATGTCAAATCCGCGAGCAAAGCCAAATTTGCCATCCAGGTATGGACCGCTAAAAAAACCGGCGGTTTGATAGCCCGCATCTTGGAAATTTTGGGAGATGGTTCTCCTTTTTGGGTCCAGAGCAAAATAATCTAACTCGACTTCATGATTTCGATCGCTCAGGCCGGACATCAAGGACATATGTGCGGGAAGGGTCCAGCTAGTTGTGGACCACGCATTGTCAAATAGAAGAGCCTCAGCGGCGAAATCATCAATATTCGGAGATACGGGAATCTCTGGAGCGTATTGTGGGCGATGGCCATAGGCGCCCAGCCGCTCTTTACAGAGAGAGTCAAGGCTGATGAGGACTACGTTTAGTTTTGGGCTTTCCTGTTGGGAGCAGGAGAAGGAGTACGCGATTCCGAGGCAGAGGAGTGGAATGGAGATGCGCATTATTGGGGAGACTTTGTTTTCTTTGAAAGGAGAAAAAGAGGGACTTTGAGTTGAGGCGTTTCGGTGTTTCCAGTTTTGATAAGGATGTGAGTCTTTACGGTTTCCAACGGTGCTTCACCCGAAAATTTGATATGTAGGCGGTACAGCTTTCCTTCTTGAACGGTTTCAAGTTGGGCCTCAAGACCGGGGATTAAATCGAGCAAGGCAAATTGAGGCAAGGAAAGGAAGAGGTCGTCCGGAAGGGCGCGAATGCTGAGCACTGTGCTGACAACTTGTCCATTGGGTTGGAGAAGGAGACGACTAGGAGAATGGGCGATATCTGGAAGAACATTTCCCCGAACCGAAAACTTCAGCGGGGGAGCACCAGCTAAGTCTGTCCTCAAGACGAAATTTTTCTGGAATGGGCCTTCAGGGAGTTCTGGTGGGGCAGTCACATTAAGTTCCCAGGCGCAGGTAGCGTCTGTGTCGACGCGTTTTGTTTCAATTTTCCATCCGTCTAAGTCGGGAGGCGTCAAGACGGTGAATTCTTCAGCTTCCTGGGAACGGACAACAGCTGAAGCCGTTGCTCGGGAGCGGATTCCAATCTCCCCCAAAGGAATGGACCAAGGCTCAACCCAAAAAGGCGTCCAAATGTCGGCAAAATAATCTAATCCGACTGGAGGGTGGCCCTCAACAATGAGAGGAATTCGGCCACTCTTCCAGGTGATGGGTTCCCGATAGCGAGAGGTGTCCAAAACAATATCTAAAGTAGCGCGCTCGCCAGGTTGAAGAACTAAGTTCATTCCGCGATATTCCGGGCGAATCGGGCTGGAGTTGGGTCGGTCGGGAAGATGAAGGGCCATCGTTGCACAATCGCACCCAGAAGGCCCGATTCCCAAAATGCGTAATGGGGAGGTTCCCTGATTCTGGATTTCAAAAGAACCCTCGTTGAAAGACCCGAAGGGGATTGTGCCCAAATCCAATTTTGCAGGTTGAACTAGCAGCGCGACAGGCTCCGCTTTGTCGCAAGCTACCCAAAAGGGGAGGCAACAGAAGAGAGGGAGCAGGCGGCGGAGCTTCAGCATTGGCCCTTATCGTAGCTTCGAGCAGGGTTAGAATCTTCTCGTCATGAGCCATCCCTACCCTCTTATTCACGCGTTTGATTCAGAAGTGTCTTCTGCCATGCTGGACGAGTTGAATCGTCAGGAGCAACAAGTAGAGCTCATTGCCAGCGAGAATCACACTAGTCCTGCGGTCTTGGAGGCCTTGGGTTCTGTATTGACCAACAAGTATGCCGAGGGCTATCCGGGTCGCCGCTATTACGGTGGATGTGAACATGTTGATGTTGTTGAGGATTTGGCCCGCACTCGACTTTGCCAGCTCTTCCAGGCAGAACATGCGAATGTTCAACCCTCTAGTGGGTCACAAGCGAACCAAGCAGCCATGCTTGCCTTGATTGAGCCAGGGGACAAAGTCTTAGCGATGGAATTGAACCATGGCGGCCACCTCTCTCACGGTCACCCAAAAAACGTTTCGGGAATGGTCTATGACTTCCACTCTTACGGAGTGAATGCGGAAAGCGAAACGATTGACTACGATCAGCTTGAAGCTCAAGCAGACGAGGTTCAACCCAAACTGCTTCTTGCTGGTGCGAGCGCTTACCCAAGGACCATCGACTTTGAACGCCTTCGCTCTATCGCAGATCGCGTGGGAGCATTATTCATGGTGGATATGGCGCACATTGCTGGCCTCGTTGCCGCTGGTCTTCATCCGTCACCGGTTCCCTTTGCGGATGTCGTCACGATGACTACTCATAAAACTTTGCGAGGGCCGCGAGGCGGCGCGATTGTTTGCACGGAGGAGTGGAAAAAGAAAATCGACTCGGCAGTTTTCCCTGGCATGCAAGGTGGCCCTCTTATGCACGTAATTGCTGGAAAGGCTGTGGCCTTTCTGGAAGCTTTGGACCCTGGCTTTAAGGACTACCAGGAGCAAGTGTTGGCGAATGCGAAGGCGCTGGCGACCGAACTTGTTTCCCTCGGTTATCGACTCGTTTCTGGTGGAACGGACAATCACCTCATGTTGGTTGACCTTCGCGGTCCTGAAGGTCCAGGAATTACTGGACGCACCGCCGAAGATACTCTTCATCGAGCCGGGATTACCGTGAATAAAAACTTAATCCCCTTTGACCCGGAAAAGCCCATGCAAACTTCAGGAATTCGGATAGGAACGCCTGCTGTCACGACTCGTGGGTTCACGGAAACGGACATGAGGAACGTGGCTCAATGGATGGACCAAGTCCTTCGTTCACCCGAAGATGAGGCTGTCCTTTCTGAGGTGTTGGCTGAGGTGAGCTCCCTTTGTGGCGGGCGTCCTATTTATCCGGCCTACATTCCTGCCTGAGCTAAAACCTTCTCCTCATTAGGAGCTCGAATGATGCCGTGCTCTGTAATGATGGCTGTAACTAGGTGAGCGGGTGTCACATCAAAGGCTGGATTGCGCACCTGGATGCCTTCAGGTGCGATTCGGGTCAAACCTATAGAGTGAAGTTCCTGCTCTTCTCGTTCTTCAATTGGGATGGCATCCCCACACGGGCAATCGAAGTCAAAAGTGGTTGTAGGGGCGGCAACGTAAAAAGGGACCTCGTGCTTGTGCGCGAATACGGCAAGGCCATAGGTGCCAATCTTGTTCGCGACATCACCATTTCTGGCAATGCGGTCAGAGCCCACAACGACAGCATGGATTAGGTTTTGAGAAAAGGCAGAGGCTGCGGCGGAGTCGCATTGAAGAGTGACAGGGATGCCGGCCCGCTGAAGCTCCCAACATGTGATCCGCGCTCCTTGTAGAAGGGGTCGCGTTTCGTTGGCAAACACCGTCAATTGGTTGCCTCTTTGAAATGCAGAATAAATTACCGCGAGGGCAGTCCCCATTCCTCCTGTTGCAAGTGCGCCCGCATTGCAATGCGTGAGTATGTTTCCACCTTCAGGTAGAAGGGGAGCCCCATGGCGCCCGATTGCCTCGCAGAGTCGTTCGTCCTGTCGATGGAAGGCTTGCGCAGCCTTAAGGAGCCGGGGGCTCCACTCCGAGAAGGAAGTTTCGCTATTGGCGAGCTGTTCGCCCTCGCGCAGCATGTGCCGAACACCTGTTTGGAGGTTCACGGCGGTTGGGCGAGCTTTGAGTAGGGCTTGAGCCGTTTGGTTCAAGCGCTGGAGCCAAGTCTCCGAAGTTTGGGATTCTCGAACACCAAGAACTATGCCGTAAGCAGCCGCGCAACCAATTGCTGGCGCTCCTCTGACGGCTAATCGGCGAATCGCTGCGATTAAGGAATCGACGTCCGAAATCTCAATCCAAACTTCTTCTTGAGGGAGAAGAGTCTGCTCAAGAAGATGAAGGCCACCCTTCCATTCCAAGGCACGAGGCCATGGAGTTGGCTGGGGGCTCATGAGGATTGAAGGCGACCTTGAAGTTGTGAGTCTTTCTCTAAGACTCGCGTCCGCTGTGTTTCGCGGAAGTCATCAAGTTTTTGGGCCATTTCCTTGTCCGAAGAGCCCAGAATTCGAAGGGCAAGGAGTGCAGCATTTTTTGGGCCACCTCCTCCAACGCCTACAGTCCCAACAGGGATGCCACCTGGCATTTGTACTGTGGCAAGAAGGGCGTCTAGACCACCAAGGGGTGGGTTGTCCATCGGGATACCGATGACGGGAAGGCTAGTGTGCGCAGCAATGACTCCGGCCAGGTGAGCGGCTCCACCGGCGGCGCACAGCAAAACCTGAAGGCCACGCTTGCGGGCGGAAGAAGCAAATTCGCAAGCCTCCTCGGGGGTTCGATGAGCGGAAAGAACCCGGACCTCGGGCTCTTCTCCAAATTCGCGAAGGGTTTGAACGGTGGATTCCAAGCGAGGGAAATCAGAATCGGATCCCATGAGAAGGGCAATGCGTGCAGTCATGATGAAGTAGGGGTTTGTAGGGCGGCTCGGAGGAGGTCCTCAAAGGCGGCGTCGGCGCCAAGGTCGTTGAATGCCTTGCGAGCCGCCAGCTGGGCTGCTTTTTCTTGGACACCGAGTTCACACAGAACTCGAGCTAAATCGGTGGATGGAGAAGTATTGGCTTCGGGGGCGTCCTTGCGTAAGGCTTCGATGTGATCGCGAAGTTCCAAGACAAGGCGTTCTGCTGTTTTGCGACCAATGCCTTTCGCAGCGGTCAGGGGAACGGGGTCCTCGTTGGCAATGGCGGCAAGGAACTCCGAAGGAGTTAAGCCAGAAAGGAGACCCATTGCGCTTGTCGGGCCAACCCCCGAGACCTGGATCAATCGGCGAAACAGAGCCCGTTCTTGCTGAGTGGGGAAACCAAAAAGGGAGAGGGCGGAGTCGGAAACAGCGAGGTGGAGATAAAGCCGGCCCTCCGTTCCTTCTTTCAAGGATGCGGTGACTTTGGTGCTGGCGGTGATGGACCACCCAATGCCTCCCGTTGCCAGAACCACTTGGCCGGATTGAACCGAGACGAGCGTTCCGTTCAGGAAGTCAAACACTCTAGGTCAGCCTACTCCAAGTCTTGGCCGTATTCTTCGCCGCGACCCGAACGAATCCGGAGGTTTAGTTCGGTGAGCTTGGAGGAAAGCTCATTGAGGGAAGTAATACCGAAGTTGGGCATGCCAAGGAGGTCTTCTTCGGAGTAGCGAAGAATATCTCCAATGCGTTGCAGATTAAGGCGCTCCACAAGAGCCCGATGGCAGCGAACGCTTAAGTTTAAAGTGGAGATTTGCATTTCCAACGCTTCGCGCTGTTCATCCGTTAGTTCTCCGAGCCAGTGGAGCTCTTTCTCAGCGTCAAAGAATCCGTTCATGCCAAAATCGTCTGGAATGACAAATGAACCATCTTCGCGGCGCATTCCCAAGCGAAGACCTTTGGCCTGAAGGACCTGCTTGATTTCGTTGAGTGAAGTCTCGCCAAAGTTTTTGAATTCCAGGAGCTCGGGCTCGGAGTGAGAAACCAAGTCACTCAAACTATGGATGTCCATGTTGATGAGGCAATTTCGGGCGCGCACAGAAAGTTCAAAATCTGAAATTGGCGTGCGGAGAACCTGCATGAGATGATCTTCTTTACGCTCCAGGTCTTCGTCGTAGAACATGTCTAAGGACTCATGGGCATCGCGGAAGAAGAGTCGCGCTACAGGATTGCTTGGGTCGCGGCGCAGAATGGCCGAGTAGCAACCACATGACTTTTCAAAGTCATTGCGCTCTTCGTAAATCAAACCAAGGTTCAGGAGAACAGACGTTGGGATGGGGCGCCTCTCAAGGAGCGCTTCGTAGTGGCGAGAGGCTTCCTTTTCGTTGCCGAAAAGATCAAGGCGGAAGGCAAGAGAAAACCGTGCGTGAAAGCAGCTTGGGTCTTCAGAAAGAATCTTTTCATAAGCTTCGCAAGCACCCTCGTAATCCCCTTCTAACTCAATACAGCGTGCGGAAAAGAAAGCCGCATCAGCAGGAGAAAGGGAAGCCTTGGGGGAGTTGCCTAGGATGTCTTCTTTTGCGCCTGCAGCGTTGAGGGCAAAAAGAGAGGCGGCAGCCAAAGCAGTGTCCTTTGATTTCCAGGAGACCTTGGCAAGCTCAACGGCTTGGTCATGTTTTCCAAGTTCAGAAAGAGAGGAGATGCGAATGAAGTTTTCAAGCTCACCGTCGCCTTCAACAAAGCTAATGGCCTTTGCGTATTGACCGCACACCCAGGAGGCAGCACAGGCTACGGTATTGTTTTTGGCTTCCCGAGCTTCCCGAGCCATGTTCTCGAATTTGTCCGCAAGCGCTGAGTCCGAGAAGAACTGGTTTCGGGCTTCCAATAAATCACAGGGCACCTTTGGGGGGGCGGCGAAAAAGGATGCGGGGTCCGGAGAGATGGAGGAGATGCTGACGGTTTCCGTTTGTGTCATGATTTTGGGAAGGGGGAACTCCAAAATGAAGCGAATATTCTAGGCCTCCCCTTAAGGAGTCGTCAAACTGGCCCTCATGGACGCATTTCTGGTCGAAGGAGGAATTCCTCTCCAGGGCACTGTGTCGGCCTCTGGTTCCAAAAACGCCGCCCTGCCCATTCAAGCTGCCACCTTATTGATGGAGGGCGAATGTTCGCTCCATGGACTACCGGAGCTTCGAGATGTGCAAACCATGCGCCGTCTCCTTGAGGGCCTCGAAGGCTCTGTCGAGGCACCCTATGAGCTCGTTCGACAAATGAGGGCATCAGTTTGCGTTCTTGGCCCCCTCTTGGCGCGGTATGGAAGAGCGATCGTGGCTCTTCCTGGAGGTTGCGTTTTGGGACCTCGCCCAATTGATTTGCATTTGAAAGGGTTGGAAGCCTTGGGGGCGGAAATCCTAGTGGAACATGGACTTATTCAAGCAGTAGCGCCTCATGGACTGCAGGGGTGTTCCTTGGATTTGACCGGGCCAATGGGTCCGACCGTTTTAGGAACCGCCAATATTTTGATGGCCGCCACTTTGGCGGAAGGAAAAACGGTCTTGGGGGGAGCCGCTCAGGAACCTGAAATTGTGGAACTTGCTAACTTCCTTAACTCTTGTGGTGCTTTGATTTCGGGCCAAGGAACTAGCAGGATTGAAATTGAGGGCGTTTCCGAATTACATCCTTGTGAGTGGAATCTTCCACCGGACCGAATTGAAGTCGGGACCCTCCTTTTAGCGGGGGCGATGACTGGTGGCCGACTTCGCGTGAATGGTTGTAGGCCTATTGAACAGGATTGCCTTTTGCAGGCTCTTCGCGCAACAGGGTTGGAAATTCAATCGGGTGAAGATTGGATTGAACTTCAAGCGGGTCAGCCACTCCAAGCTCACTCCATTCAAACTTCGGCTTACCCCGGTTTCCCTACTGACCTCCAAGCTCAGTGGATGGCATTTGCTACGGTTTGCGAAGGGACGACTTTCATCGAAGAAAAGATTTATCCTGAGCGATTCGTTCACGCCGAGGAACTCAACCGAATGGGCGCGAAGATTCAAAGAAGCGGGGGAGGTGCCTTGATTCGAGGCCCCATTTCTCTTTCTGGTGCGCCTGTTATGGCTAGCGACTTGAGGGCAAGTGCTGCCTTAGTTCTTGCTGGTCTTGTTGCTGAGGGGGAAACTGTGGTGCGAAGGGTTTACCACCTGGACCGCGGTTATGAAGGCCTTGAAAAGAAACTAGCATCTCTTGGCGCAAAGGTTAGCCGCATCCTGGACGAAAGCGGTCCCTAAACCGTAGAATGCGGGGCTTCCAAGGCTCTAAAGAGCTTCTGAATCCACCCCATGCTCGAAAACCTCACTCAGTCTTTCGGTCGCGTCCTGGACCGCTTTCGCGGCCCAAGAAAGCTAACTTCGGAAGAAATTCAAGAAGCACTTCGTGATGTGCGGCGTGCCTTATTGGAGGCAGATGTCCATTTTCGGGTTGCGAAAGAGTTTACGAAGCGCGTTGCCGAACAATTAGAAAACCAAAGCAAGCTTGGTGGCGGGGTTCAGGGCAGCCAACAAGCCGTTCACGCTTTCCATCAAGAGTTGGCCAACCTGATGCGATCCGATGAGCCAGCCTTGCCAAGCAATCCGGGGCATCCCATGGTTTTGCTATTGGCAGGTCTTCAAGGCGCAGGAAAAACAACGACTGCAGCAAAACTGGCTCTTTGGCTTCGGAAAAGAAAGAACTCCAAAGTCTTGTTGGCTGCTTGTGATCTTCAGCGCCCTGCGGCGGTTGATCAATTAGTCACTTTGGGGAGGCAATTAGACATCCCCGTTTATTCGGAAACTCCAGGGCCGGATGTGACTCCCGAAGGGGTGGCTCAGCGAGCCTTGGAGCAAGCTCGTACCCAACGATTTGATGCTGTAATTTTGGATTCGGCTGGTCGGCTCCATATTGATGAGGAGCTGATGGAAGAAATTCAAGCGGTATCGGCGGGGTCCCAACCCGACGCTACCTACCTTGTTTTGGACTCGATGACTGGGCAAGATGCAGTTGAGTCTGCCCAACGATTCAACGAGAGTTTGACCCTTCACGGTCTCATTTTGACCAAAATGGATGGGGATGCCCGTGGTGGGGCAGCTCTTTCCGTTCGAGAAATCAGTGGGAAGCCCATCTCCTTCCTTGGAATCGGTGAAAAACCGGGAGATTTGGAAGAATTTGATGCGGACCGCCTCGCAGGCCGGATTTTGGACATGGGGGACATCGTTGGCCTGGTTGAGGGAGCTCAGGAAGCCCTTCAGGAGGAGCAGAAGGCCCAAGATTACACCAAAATGATGGAGGGGAAGCTCACGATGGCAGACCTCCTCGATCAGTTCCGAATGTTCAAAAAAATGGGTTCTATGAAGAAGGTGCTCGGCATGATGCCAGGAATGGGTAGAATGTCCGGCCTTTTGGACTCCATGGACGATGGTCAATTTGCCCGAATCGAAGCAATTGTCCTTTCCATGACTCCAAAGGAGAGGCTCCATCCGGAGCTTCTAGATGGTAGTCGTCGTAAACGGATTGCCCGCGGATGCGGTCAAGATGTGAGCGCTGTCAACCAGCTTTTGCGTTCTTTCCAAGATATGCAAAAGCAAATGAAATCCATGGGCAAAATGATGAAGAGTGGGCGATCGAAGAAACGTCTCCTTCAGCAGTTTGGCCGTCCGGGCTCCATGCCCAACTTCCCCGGCGCTCCGAAAGGACGCTAAGACAGACAACAAGAAGAATCATCTATGGCAGTAGCCATTCGACTTAAGCGTACCGGTCGTCGTAACCGGGCGTGCTTCCGCATTTGCGTGATGGATAACCGCACTCGACGAGATGGGCGCCCGATTGAAGAGCTCGGTTTTTATGATCCAGTGCAACCCGCTGGAACGGAATCCAATTTCAGCCTGAATGAAGAGCGTGCCGCATACTGGTTGTCAGTAGGTGCTCAACCTAGTGAAACAGTTGCGACTTTGCTTCGACGCCAAGGCCTCGAGCTTCCGAGCAAGAAGAAGTCCTCTTCGAAGTAGAGCGGTTTCCATTCATGGCTCAATCGGCAGCTGCGAAAACTACTCGTTTACGTTCCTTTCTTTCGAAGGCGCGGCGCGACCTCTTTGAGGTTGGGCCTCCCCCTGCGGAATGGACTGTTCTTGAGCGATTAATGTCTTTGGTGATACAGGGTGATGCACCTTTGGCCCAAGCCGAGAAAGCAGTCTTTGCCCTGCAGAGTTGTTTCTTGAATTGGAATGAAGTCCGCGTTGCTCGCGAATTCGAAGTCATCGACGTGCTTCTTTCGAAGCGAATCGTAGGTGCCCGAGAAAAGGCACCCGTTGTCCAGAAGTACCTTCGCCGAGTGTTTGGAATGTACAACCACTTGGAGATTGACTGGATGATGGATGCAACTAGCGAGCGTCGCGTGCGGTTTTTTGATGATCTCACCATGGCTCCTATCCAGTCGAGCGCCGTTCTTGATTTGGATGCCCGAGAGGAGGGCGACCCGATTCCTCTTTGCCCGGACCTCAAGCGATTTTTTGCCCGTTTGGGGATGGTGAAACCAAACCCCAAGGAAAGCTCTGTTCGAGAGATCATGGACCCTCTCTTTGAAGGCGACGATATTTACGCCAGCTTCACCGCCTTAAGGGTGATCGCCGCCCTTGGATGCGACCCTAAACACCCTAAAAATAAACGAGCCTTACGCCTTGCCGATGCTTGGGCAGACAAAGGCGTAAAGCCGAATGAGAGTTTTGAAGGGTGCATGGCTGATTTGGGTTTACCTACGCGCTCATTAAAGAAGGCTTCGAAAGCGAAAAAGAAGGTCGCGAAGAAGAAAGTAGCCAAAAAGAAAACGGCAAAGAAAACGGCAAAGAAGGCG
>DLRM01000033.1:0-2094 GCA_002500505.1 Planctomycetes bacterium UBA7888 | reverse complement strand
CAAAGAAGGCGACAAAGAAGGCCTAGCCCATGGATGCCTTGGGCCTGCCTTTGGTCTTGGCAAGTACCTCGCCGCGGCGCGTTCAAGCTCTAAATGAGCTGGGGATTTCTTTTCGGCAGGTCAATCCTGGCCCCGATGGCCCTTCCGTATCAGCGGACCCAAAGGAGCGCGTGCTTGGACACGCGCGCTATAAAGTTGCCGCTGTACAAAGCCAAGCGATGGAGCCCGTCTTCATTCTAGGAGGAGACACTTTGGTTTGGAGAGAGGGAAGGTTCTACCCTAAGCCCAGCGACAGAGTGGATGCCCGTGAAATGCTTTTGAGCCTTATGGGGAAAGAACACCAGGTTTGGACAAGCCATGTCTTGCAAATCAGTAACGGCCCAAGCTTGGAGCGTGTGGACTGCTCGACGGTTTCCTTTAGAGCAATCCCACCAGAGGAGCTCGAGAAGTACCTTCTTGGAGAGGAATGGGTTGACAAGGCCGGGGGATATGGGATTCAGGGCTGGGCTGGGAATTGGGCCAGAATCCTGGAAGGCGATATGGGCACCGTGATTGGCTTCCGCAAAGACTCCGTCCTCTCTCTCCTTGAAGAGGCTAAAGCTTGCCTTCGGGAGAACAGACGGTAGAATCGTTGGTTCCCAGAGGCTTAGAAACCCCAATAAACATGAAGGAAGGCATCCACCCCGAGTACCACGAGTGTCACGTAAAGTGCGGTTGTGGCCATGAGTTCGCCTCGCGAAGTACCGTGAAGGAATTGCACGTGGAGATTTGCTCCCAATGCCACCCCTTTTACACGGGGAAGCAGAAGTTTGTTGATGCTGCGGGTCGCGTGGATCGCTTCCAGAAGCGTTATGCGAAGCAGCAGAAAAAAGCTTAGCTGACTAACGGCCAACCGGGGACCGGAGTGACGTTATGAATCTGACCGAAATTATTCGTGGTCGGATTTCGCCAATTGAGGAGCGTTACAACGAATTGCAGAAGGCTGTTTCGGACCCTGAGGTTGCGAGCACTCCAGGTTACCCGGCCATGCTTCGGGAGCTGGGCTCTCTAGAAAAAACTCTCGCGCCCTGGCGGGAATACGAAGCCGTCCTTGCTGAGCTAACGGAAGCCAGAGAAATGGTTGCTGGTGAAGACGAGGAAATGGCCGCTTTGGCTGAAGAGGAAATTCCTGCCTTAGAAAAGAAATTTTCCGCGTTGGAGGAAGGCATCTTGGATCGTGCCCTTGAGGATGACCGGGATGGCGATCGGCCCGCTATTGTTGAAATTCGCGCAGGCGCTGGAGGAGATGAAGCTGCGATTTTTGCAGGGGATCTTTTCGAGATTTATAATCGATATTCTCAACTACATAAGTGGAAAGTCGAAGTTTTGGATTCTTCCGCAAGTGATATGGGGGGGTTCAAGGAAATCAGTTTCAAAATCACGGGCGACGAAGTCTTTCGCTTGATGCGTTTTGAAAGCGGGGGCCATCGAGTTCAACGAGTCCCCAAGACGGAAACCCAGGGAAGAATCCATACCTCGGCCGCCACCGTGGCCGTTCTCCCAGAGGTTGAAGCGATGGACTTTGAACTCAAGCCAGAAGATTTGGAATTTCAAGCTATGCGCTCTTCCGGTCCTGGCGGGCAGCATGTAAATAAGACATCCTCTGCGGTCCGAGTGATTCACAAGCCAACCGGCGAACAAGTGAAGTGTCAGGAGAGCAAGCAGCAGGGGCAAAACCGCGAAATGGCTTTGGCTTTGTTGCGGTCCAGGCTTTACGAGCGAGAAAAGGCGAAAAGGGATGCAGAGCGTGCAGAAGAGCGGAAGGGGCAAATTGGCTCTGGTGACCGAAGCCAACGCGTTCGTACCTACAATTGGCCCCAGAACCGTGTCACCGACCACCGAATCGGAAGTAACTTTAGTTTGGAGCAAGTGCTGGAAGGCCAGTTAGATTCCATAGTTGAAGGCCTCCTCGAGGCTGATCGCGCAGCCAAACTGGCTGCCCTTTAATTTCCCTCACGAAAAATCCATGACGAACTCTAAAGACGAAATTTTTGACTTAGGCGAAGACTTTGAAGCTTTGGAGCCTTTACCGGAGCTACCAGAACTTCCTGGGGA
>DLRM01000016.1 GCA_002500505.1 Planctomycetes bacterium UBA7888 | reverse complement strand
GATCGAGTGACCAACCGTGGTTGCCTTCAGCATTATACTTCTTTCCCTGATTACTGTATCCCGCCCTTTCGATCTCCTTAAATCCGGCTGCGGTGCCAATACAACTGGCGGCCATTACAGTTCCCGCGTGGTTCTGAATGCTACCGCGGTACACCGGGAAATTTACATAGTTCTTTTTGGTGGAATCAAATCGGCCATTCCCCAGAAACTGATAATTGTAGCCGAAGGAATAGTTGCGCTCATCCTTCCAGATCGGGCGTAGAGGATTGATATAGGATTTATGATCATAATCCTGCCGGTCATTGCTTTTACTCGGGGACTTGAAAGGGAATACTCCAGCCTGGGTTCCAAGATATGCCACCCACCGCGGTCGATACTTCAAGCCATTGCCCACTTCATACCAATTCTTGGGGTTCTTGCTGCCTCCCGATTCTTTTCCAAAACGACCGGGGAGAATTAGATCATCGTTTTCATCGGAGTACATGTGCCATCCATGCGTTATATTCCTGAAATTGCCGATCGCCTGTGCTCCTTTAGCCTTAATCTTTGCCTTCACCAACACGGGCAGAAGCATAGCCGCCAAAATGCCAATGAGAGCGATGACGACAAGGAGTTCAATCAAAGTAAACCCTGAAACTCGGTCCTTGAATGGGGTGGATTGCATTTTCAGGATGGAACTAGAATTCCATAGAAATGTTAAGTTAATATTTTCTGGATGGCTTAAAATTGTAAAGCTATTGTTAAAAGTGCCATTGAAGCTTGTGGAGGAGAGGTTCATTGCCGAAATCGCCCAGGAGGAGGCCTGAAATATTTCCTTCGTCTGCCAGCTGTCGATTGACGCCCGGAACCCATCCCCTTATTCTGATCCCCATGCGTATTGCAATCGCATTAGGGTTAGCCTGCTTCGTTACCTCAGGCTGCAAGCCAAAGGCCGGGCCGGAAACTCAGCTTAAGGCAGAATCTCTCGTCGATAAAAAATCCGTAGCCGACCGAGAACTCGCACATCTAGGCAAAATGGTATTTGAGTCGTTCATAACTGGAAAAATAGACCACCTTCAGCCCTATACGCTTTGGGGAATCCCCGAGCCCAAACTGTTTGCGGGCATGAAACAGGTTTATATGGTGGATGCGCGGATCACTAGCGCGCGCATTCGAACGATAACTGCCATCAACCGCACGGCCGCTCACACCAACGAACTAAAAAAACTTGAAGCATTTCTCGGTAACCCAACCGTGGAATTCGAACACATGAAGACTCCGTTAAAAATGGAGATGACGGCCCTGCGTCAACAACACGAATCGGTGTTCCGAACCCATTCAGGCGACGGTAACCCTGCTTGGGGAAAAGCTGCTGCCAGCATCGTGGTACGCCCGGGAACTTATTTGGCCACCCCTCTGCCCGAAGGGGCGGTCGACATTCTGTTTAGTGCGGGAGACCGAAGCTACCAGTTAAAACTCAATAATTGTGTTAAGCTCCCGGGCCATGGCTGGGTGCTGGGAGCAGATCTGGAATTTGTAGATTTAGCGGCACAAGCCGCCGCGGAACGGGAATGGAGTGATGATTTCCCCGCCTCCCAAGTGCGTGCGACTGAAGAGAAGAAGCAACTCCTAGTCAACTTCACCGGCTCAGACTGGAGCCCACCGTGTATCGCTTTGCATCGAAAGGTATTGCGCACAAAGGGTTTCTTGGATTTTGCAGAGGGTCGTTATGTGCTGGTTACCGTTGATTTTCCCCGTAACCGGCCCCAGGCTGGGAATCTACGGCAAGCCAACCAGATTCTTTCCCAAGAATATGATGTGCAAAGTTTCCCCACTGTACTCATTCTTGAAGCCAATGGCACTGAAGTTCATCGAGTCAGTGACTACAACGGAACACCTCCTTCCCAATTCATCCAATCCCTGAAGAAAAACCCGAAGAAATGAAAATCCTCCTCGCCCTCGCACCCCTCACCATGATTATCGGCATTGGCTGTAATCAAAATCAGGATTCCTTCCGCGTGAGCTCCGAAAGCGTAGAAGTTCCCCCTCCAGACCCACGTGCCAAAAAAATGTGGAAGGCAAATCTCCCTGAAGCGAAGACCCGTGCGGCCAAAAATGGCAAATTGGTGTTTGTCGACTTTACCGGTTCCTCCTGGTGCCCTCCTTGCATTGCTCTGCATGAACATGTGCTAACACAAAAAGAGTTTCTCGATTATGCTGAGCAAAATTTTGAACTCGTGGCACTCGACTTCCCGAGAGACACCTCTAAGGCGCCTAAAACCCTCAACGAAGCAGCGCTGAAATATAAAGTCGAAGGATTTCCCACGATTATCGTCATGGAGGCCAATGGCAGGGAACTGCACCGACTTGTAGGCTTTAATTACAAAAACGCCAAAGCCTACACTGCTGACCTAAAAAAAGCCCTCGGCAGATAAATGGAATATACTTGTCGATAACCCCCCCTTGAGACATCAAGGAACCTACGTAAACTAACTCCCTCATGCGCAAGGCGATTCTTGTAGCTTTAATTCTGGTTGTTGGTTGTTCAAAAAACGCCCCAACACCAAGTCCCTCGAAACCCCCAGGGCTACGCCTAACAAAAAACCAACGGACTCCCGAAGATCTGGCCGTTGCGTTCCAGAAGACCCTGCAAGCCAATGATTCAGAGGCACTCATGATGCTTTCGTTATTGGGCCAGGGAGTCAAAAACTGGAAGGTGATTGCTCGGGCTCAAAATGTCCTCTCCCTAAAACTACTGGAGACCGAACTGGCTGAAGCAAAGAAAACTCCACGCGAAAATCGGACTGAAAAAGAGCAGGCCCGGTATTTCACTCTACAGAGCCAAATCGGCAAGCTCAATAAAACCGATTCTAATGATTACTGGCAGGCACAAGAATCCCAACTACCCACCATTCGCCGTCAGTTTACTGAAAAGAGCTACCTCAGGTTCGTGCTCGCAATGAATGAAGCTGGCATTAACCCTGACGTGGTCAAGCTCGGCAAGGTTGACACCTCCCGCATCACAAAAAACTACCTCGAAGCAGACCTGCGTGGGGGCACCGTCATTCTGCATTACAATGCCAAGGGCGAGCCGTTGGAAACGG
>DLRM01000009.1 GCA_002500505.1 Planctomycetes bacterium UBA7888 | reverse complement strand
ATGGAGTTCTCTAGACAATCTTTCCCTTGATCCGAGTGAGGAGGTCTCTCGTTTGCCACAACGGCTAAATGCCCGCCTTTCGGCGACAGCATTTATCCTGAATTCTATAAAGTGATTTCCCCAGAGCCTAAGCCGCTTGAATCTCAACCTCNNGCAGTCGCCGACGCCAGAATATCAACGAGTGGTCTCGGCAAACTACAACTTGCTGTCGCATCGCATTGCGAAAGGCTATGAGTCACCATTGGCTTTGCCGGTCCTTCGTAAAGTCAATGGGATACCCATTAAAGACCTAAAGGACCTGGCGTCTATTTTGGAAAATATGGAATCTGCGACGGTATTTTTTGAGTTCGACAATCGAGGCCAACATAGCGTGCGGAACTTTGATCGTGAAGGAAAGCAAGACTTCGTCTTTGACCACAAAGAAGTCTTGCGCACTCGAGAAGAAATCCTTGAGGAGGCCGGAATTCGGCGCTACTACTCCAAGGATCTCGCGGACGTTATCCAGGACTAACTAAATCTAAGCCGCTTGAATCTCAACCTCGGGCGCATCTTCCCAGAGAGTGTCCAGGTCGTAGAACTCGCGGGCTTCGGCGGTGAGGATATGAACCACCACAGTTCCGAAGTCCATCAATAGCCAAGTGGAGCGCCAGTCGCCTTCCACAGTGCCCTTGTGAAAACCCACTTCCTTGGAGGCCGCATTGAGAGCATCGGCCATAGCTCGCGTTTGGCGCGGGGTTTGGGTTGTAGCAATAACAAAATAATCCGTGATGTAGAGAAGGTCCGCGACATTAAGTACGCGGACCTCTTCTGCCTTGAACTCCTCGGCAGCGCGCGCCAGCGTCATCGCCAACGCGCGCGTTTTCTCCTTTGAGGAGTTGTTCGCTTGAGCCATTCGGTGTTTAGACGAAGAACGGAAGGAGCAAGAGGCTCACTACCGACATCAGCTTAATGAGAATGTTCAAGGAAGGACCGGAAGTGTCCTTGAATGGGTCGCCAACGGTGTCGCCCACAACTGCAGCCTTGTGCGAGTCAGAACCTTTTCCGCCATGATGGCCTTTTTCGATGTACTTCTTCGCATTGTCCCATGCGCCACCAGCGTTGGCCATGAAGATTGCCATCATGACACCTGCGGCAAGAGAGCCAGCAAGAAGACCGCCAAGCATTTCGACGCTGTACATGCCAACCACAATGGGGGCAGCAATAGCGAGCAAGCCAGGAAGGATCATTTCGCGAATGGAACCCTTGGTTGAGATGGCAACACAAGAGGCGTAATCAGGCTTGCCGGTTCCTTCGAGAATCCCAGGAATCTCTCTGAACTGACGACGCACCTCACCAATCATGGAGAAGGCCGCGCGGCCTACAGCTTCCATGGTCATGGCGCCAAAGAGGAATGGCAACATCGCGCCAATCAGAAGGCCGATGACGACATTTGGTTCGGTAATGGAAAGGCTAAAGTCTTCACCTAGCATGGCGGCGGCTTTGGTTCCGAATGCCGAGAAGAAGGCCAATGCAGTCAAAGCGGCAGAGCCAATTGCAAAGCCTTTGCCGATTGCAGCAGTGGTGTTTCCAACGGCATCAAGAGCATCAGTGCGCTCGCGAACCTCTGGAGGAAGTTCAGCCATTTCAGCCATTCCGCCAGCGTTGTCCGCAACAGGACCGTAAGCATCAACTCCTAGGGAAATGCCCAGAGTGGAGAGCATGCCGACTGCAGCGAGTGCGATTCCGTAAACACCGCCCATACTGAAGGCGATACCAATGGTGGCGCAAATGACGAGAACAGGAAGAGCGGTGGACTTCATGCCAACGCCCAATCCGCCAATGATGTTGGTTGCAGAACCAGTTTCAGACTGTTCTGCAATTCCTTGTACCGGCTTGCATTCGAAAGCAGTGTAGTACTCAGTGATTTTTCCGATGATTACACCTGAAGCAAGGCCAGCAGTGATGGCCCAGAACAAATCCATGCCACTCTGTTCGCCGAACTCCAAGCCAGCCATGTTGGTGAGCCAGTAAGCGGCAGCAACAAGGATGATCGAAGCAATCATCAAGCCCTTGAAGAGGGCCGCATGAATTTTTTCTTCATCTTCAGTCTTCACGAAGAAGGTTCCAATAATGGAAGCGATGATTCCAACGCCAGCAATGGAGAGTGGCAAGGAAATCAGGCCAGCGCCACCGGCAGTAGCTACTGCGCCAAGGGTCATGGCAGCAATGATGGAACCGACATAGGACTCAAAAAGGTCTGCGCCCATTCCGGCAACATCGCCAACGTTGTCGCCAACGTTGTCAGCAATCGTTGCGGGGTTACGCGGATCATCTTCAGGAATGCCTGCTTCTACTTTTCCAACCAAGTCAGCACCAACATCAGCGGCTTTGGTGTAAATGCCACCACCAACACGAGCGAACAGCGCGATTGAAGAGGCGCCGAAACTAAAACCAAGGACGCTTTGTAGAGCGGTCTCAGTTGTTCCGTACCAAGTGGTGAAGATGGCGATGCCAAGAACGCCAAGCCCAACAACAGTTAGACCCATCACGGTTCCGGAGCTAAAAGCAACGGTCAGTGCAGGGGCTAGCCCTGTTCGGGCGGCTTCCGTTGTTCGCACGGCGGCGCGCGTTGCAGTGTGCATGCCAATCCAGCCGGCAAGGGCGGAGGCGAATGCGCCAGCAAGGAAAGCGACCATGGTGTCCATGCCGCCACCCATATCTGCGCCAAGGGCGTAGAGGGCACCGGCGACAACGACCACAAAGATCGCGAGCACTTTGTACTCAGTGGTAAGGAAGGCCATGGCGCCCTCCTGAATGGCTTTGGCAAGCTCTTGCATCCGGTCATTTCCGGGAGAGCAGGACATCACCTTGCGCTGGAAGAGGAAGGCACCAATAAGCGCAAGGCCGGCGCCAATCCAAGGGAGGTTGGTCAACAATTGTTCCATCAGGATTGTGTTTTAGGGGGGACGCGCATATCCCATTTCAAAGGGGTAGGCGCTTGAATTTAGCCGAGCATTCTACCCGGAACCATGGCTTTCGTCATGCCCATCTGAGGCTGGATTCTCAACTTTTTGATTAGTTTTGCCTGTTTTCCGGCGCTGCTCTCTCAGTCGAAGTAGGGCCCTTAAGCGAAGCTGACGCTGACGGCCCGATTGCCAAAGCAATAGAAGCAAGATGACTCCTCCAGATATGGCTAGAGGAACCTCAAATTGGTGGATTAGGTCGAGGGCGTGGTCCAAATTGTCGGCGAAGAGTTTGCCCAACCAAACGGAAATAGGGACAGTGAGGGCGGCTCCGATGGAGTCCAAGAAGACGAATTTCCAATATGGCATTCCTAAGTTCCCCGCCACAAAATAGGCCACCATCCGATATCCGGGGATGAATCGGGCTAAGAAAACCGCCTTTGTGCCTTCAGCGCGGAATCGGCGGTTGAATCGAGCGCGCTGTTTCATTCCCATATGCCGCCGAAGCAGTGGCCAGCCATAAACCCTTTCTCCGACTGCACTTCCGAGCGAATAAATAATGCTGTCGCCCGCTAATATGCCAGCAAAACACCATCCAATGGCCTCGTGAAAGCTGAGGGCTCCATTTGCCACGAAATATCCCGTCCCCAAAATGATGATTTCCTCGGACCACGGGGGGAGCCCAAGGCCACACAGCAGGAGAAGGCCGAGGGCAAAGAGGCCCGGGTGCTGGTCTAGGAGTTCGAGGACGAGATCCACGGAGTCAGATTTTAGCGGTTCATCTGAGCGAAGAGTTCGTTGAAAAGGGTCTGTTCCATATCCAGCCTTCCTCTAGGAGAGCTCTGGAGATAGGTGCGGTAAAGGTCCTGCGAGCCGTCCGGAGTAGGGAGTAAGCCTTGAGCTAGAAGCTCCGGAAAGCGGCTTTCTAAGGGGGGCGCAAGTTTGTGGCCTTGTTTTTCCACCAAAAGCCTGTTTGGGAGATATCGGCCTCCATAGAAAATGGCTTCCACCTCCAAGCTAGTCTGTGCGCTTGGGGAGACAGAGTCCAAGGAGCGAAGTTTTTCAAGAGCCAGGCGTGACAAGGCGAGGGAGTCCATGGCAGACTTCTCCAGAGCCGGGGAGCTCATATTGACTCCTAAATCCCAAAGGAGTGTGAGTAAAAGATTGGAGTGCGCCCCAGTTTCTTTGAGGAGGCTTTCCGCTTTGGCAATACCCCCCTGAAGATCCCGTCGGTACACGGCGTCTTCAATTTGCCGAACACCCCACCATTCGCTTGCGACATGAAATGAGTCTTCGCCTGGAATCGTGGGTCCGCCTTGAATAGGAAAAGCCACCATTGCCACAAGAATCAAAATCGAAAGAGAAAGAAGTGATTTCATCTCTTTCTAAAGCGATGTGAGCTCAAAACACAGGCGAGTAGGCCGAGAAAGATCCAGGCAATCATGCTCTGGATTTGGAGTTGGGTTGTTGAAAGTAAGTAGTGACGCCCCACGGCGAATAGAGGTCCGACATCGGGCAATAGGCCATTCGCCCATTGGAGGGTTTGAACTAAGGCTGCTTCAAAGCCACTCAATTGTTCCCGGCTCAAAACCACTGTTGGTTGCCAAGCAGCAAGTCCACCGAGCGAGAGAGAACCGATAGCAGCAAGTTCCGCCCGGACACCCCGCCGCACAAGAAGGAAGGCAAGAGAAAGCAAAGGCAAAAAGAAAAAGAATTGTCCAAACAATAGTCGAGCTAGAGATGGGCCGCTTTGTGGCGAAATAAGAAGTCGTGCAAATTCCGGATGCACCACCGCTCCTTGCGGAAGTTTTTCACGGATGATTCCCGTAAGGGCTTCTTCAGAAGTAATTGCTCGTTCCCAAGTTTTCGCAAACCCTTCCGCATCCGTTTTGGGCGCTGTTTCCCAAGTGAGGAGTGCGCTGACCGTCGCTGTGTTTGGAATGGCTGCTCCCAAATGTTGTAGTTCCCAAGTGTCATCTTGATGAGAGACAAAAAGAGGATAGGAAACAGGTTTTCCTGTTCCACGGCGCTTTTCAGCTTCTTTGTTGTGGAGCAACATTGCGAGTAGGAATAAAAGAGCCACCAAAAATGCTGTTGTTGCCCACTCCGCAAAGGGCATGCGAAATCCCCGAGGGTCCCGGAGTTCTTCTTCAAAGCGCCAGGCTTCTCGCCCTCGGTGTTCCACCATTCGGCAGGCTTGAAAAAGTAAAACAATTGGAATCAAGCTAAGAAAGGCGGCGAGGCTTCCAAGAGACTCTGCGCCGGGGAGGGGACCAAATGAAAGGTGGCCCGAAAGGAAAACCCAAAACAAGAAAAGGATCGCACTCCATGGAGAAAGGATTTCGCGAACGGTGGCTTGAATGAGGGCCATCATGACTGGGATGCCTCATCTAGGTTGAGACAACACGAGGCGAGCTCTTCCCCTCCGGTTCCAGGGGGCGCCAGAATAAGTACGCAGGAAGCTCCAGAGATAGCGTGGGTTAAGAGTTCGGTGCCAAGAGGGTCTAGAGCGGTGCGGGGTTCATCCAAAACAAGAAGTTGCGGTGAACCAAGCCAAGCGCGCGCGAGGTTCAGCCTTTGTTGCCATCCCCTCGAGAGAGAGCCAATCGTCCGCTTGGCGTATTCG
The DNA here is from genome assembly GCA_002500505.1 of Planctomycetes bacterium UBA7888. Lineage (GTDB taxonomy): Bacteria > Planctomycetota > UBA1135 > UBA1135 > UBA1135 > UBA7888. The sequence goes on along the minus strand of DLRM01000009.1, from coordinate 15,754 downwards.
TCTAAGCCAAAGCGTGCAAGGGCAGTGTCCGCTTCCAGCTTGGCTATCTTTGAAGGAGAACCGCCAAGCACGGCCAATTGAAATAAGTAATTGTGGCAACGGCTTCGGAGGGGGAAGCGGGGGTCTTGGGAAGCCCAGCCGAGCTGCTTGGGTTTGGTGACTGAGCCGGCATGCGGCTTGAGGAAGCCGCAAATGGTTTCAGAGAGAGTTGTTTTTCCAGAACCGTTGGAACCAAGAACCAAGCCAGCTTCGCCACCACCCAAAGAGAGCTCAAGGTCCTGAGCAAGAACGCGCCCACCCCGCTTGAGGCAGAGTTGATTCAGGGACAGGATGGAGTCTTGCGGCATGGCTGTTCGTTAGGATATTCACTTCATGAAGTTGCGACACCGTGAAACTGGTCAAGAAACACAACTGGGGGGCGCCCTTTTGGTGGGACGTTTGCCTGAATGCGACCTCAAGCTTGAAGACGGGTCCATTTCACGCCGCCATGCCCAAATAAGCTCCAAAAACGGTGCCATTTTCGTGGCGGACTTGGATTCTTCGAACGGAATCCAGCACAACGGCCGCAGAGTGAAGGAATGTCAGCTACGGCCAGGCGACCTTCTCACTATTGGCGCTATTGCTTTTTCTGTTGTTGGAGAAGAGAGCGATTCGGAAGCCAGCCCGACGCCGTCCCCCTCTGAGCTAAGCTCCTCTGATCACGCTCGAGAACGAATGAGAGCGGAGGCCCGCGCTTCTAGGCGGTCGAGTGGCCTTGGGGACCTAGGCCAACTTTCGAGTGGAATCCAACTTCTCGTTGGGGCTCTTTCTCTTCTCCTCCTCTGGGGAATTATTCAGCTCTTGCGCTTTCTGATCTAAGCGCTTCTTGAAGGATTGAATCCAACTTTTGAGCGCTCTGTTCCCACGAAAAGAGCTGTGCCTGTTCCTGAAGCTCTTGAGCCGATGGTGGATTCGTTTCCAAATCTTTCAGGCAAGCACGAAGAGAGCTCAAATTACCCGCCGTGAAATATCGCGCCGCTTTCCCGCCTACTTCACGATGTACGGGGATATCCGTTGCTGCGACAGGGCAGCCATGGGCGAGCGCTTCGACTAGTGGGAGATTGAATCCTTCATAGGGTGATGTACAGATGAGTGCTTTAGAGCTTTTGTAGAGTTCTGAAAGTTTAAAATCGCTTGGCTGAACTAGGACCGTATTTTTTGGCAGGGCTTTCTTGTAGTTCCCCACCATGGTGACTTGTCCTGGAAGTCCTTGAAAAAGTTTGGGTTGAGAAAGAGAATCCCAAGGTCCAACCGATAGCCAATTCGTTTTAGAAGAAGGCTCCGCGCCGCAACTTGGAAAATGATTGCTACCGTTGAGAACGACTTTGCACGGAGTGCCTGGAAAGTGTTTCCGCAAGCGACTTGCGCTAAATTCCGAAACAACAATTACGGATTCGGCTTCTCGAATCGCTTGAGGGAAACAGCTCCGAATCCAAAGAGAGCGCAACACCCCGGATTGAAAAGGCACATCCCAGGCATGAAAGTCGTGCACAGTTAAAACGAAGGGTAATCCAGGCGGGACCGGCGGGGTTTCAGTGAGAAGAAGTTCGCACTTCGTTTGATGAAAGGCGCGCTGGAGTTTTCTTCCCGCAACCAGAGGTCGAAGAGGGCCAGGTCGATGAGGAGCAGGAAGGGGAAAGGTTTGCACCCCCTCGAGATGCGAAAAAGTAGTCGCATGTTCTTCGGGAACGAAGAGGTTGATTTTCCAGCCGAGGCTCGAAAGTCGAGGCAAGAGTGCGCATGTGCGTCGGATGGCTCCCGTAGGTTTTGAGGTGTAAGAAGTTCCATCTACCCCAAGGATTCCCTTCAAACCATGAGTTGCGCTCATCTTATTGCCCAACTTTCCCAAAGGCTCAGGAGAGTGGAGGCGGGCCGATCAACCGGAAAGCATCCTGCTCGCTTTTTTCCTTTTTCAATCCAAGCATCTCGTTGTCCAAGAAGAGAGAAAAGGTCATCGGCTGCCTTGCTTGGAGCTTGAAAGTCCGTGAGAAGGCCGGCGTCGCCTACGACTTCAGGGATGGAGGCGGAGTTCTGAGCAATCACAGGTGTCCCAGCCGCCATAGCTTCCAAAATTGGAAGTCCGAATCCTTCCGATTCGCTTGGAAAAAGAAACGCGCTCGAGTTTGCATATACGGCAGGGAGTTCAGATTCTTCAATCCAACCAGGGAAAGAAACTCGGTCCTGAAGAGCTAGACGATTCGCTAGCTCTTGCAGGCTACGCGTCCTTTGATTTTTTGGGCCCCCAAGAACCAAGTTGTGAGGAGTTTGGTACCGGTCAAGAAAAATTCTGAAAGTGCGCAGCAAGTTTTCTAGCCCCTTTCTTTTAAATGGTCGAGCAAGACAAAAAAGATTGGGAGTCGAAGGGTTGGAGTCTGCAACGCAATCGAAAAAGTTGTTTCCAACGCCGTGCGGAATGACGACCGTCTTTTTTGAAGCGCTTGGGTAGAGAGAAAGGAAGTTGAGGCGGGTCCGCTTACTTACGCAAACAATTCGATCTGCAAAACGACTCACTGAAGAGGCGAGAAGTCTCCGTCTCCAAATGGGACCCTCATCGCTAACTCCACTCGTTTCCGCCCAAGAAATTTCATGCATGGTGGCGACTTTAGGGATGTCTAAAAGGATAGGAATGGCTTGGACATGTGAGTGCCAAAGCTGAATCCCCTTATTGCGAGCAAATCGAGAAATTCCGCGTTCTCGCCAAAAGGAATTACATCCAAAGGGAGCCGTGGAATGAAAAGAGAATCGTGAGTCTTCCCAGCTAGGGAGGTGGCGGGGTTTTTGAGGAGCGACCAATAAAAACTCGTGAGTGGCACTCGAGTTTTTCAAGGAATCTAAGAGTTGCAAATAACTCCGTTCCACCCCAGTGATGAATGGAGAATCTAAAGGAGAAACATCAAGAGCGATACGCAATCAGATTGTGGCCATCTTCGCGCGTTGGCCTCGCAGCGCGACCGCCTCCTCATAAACGGCCAAAGTTTGTTTTGCTGCGGCTTCCCAAGAAAATTCTTGTGATCTCCGATGGAGAACGGCGGCCGCTTGGCGAGCCCATGCCGATTCACTCAGGATGCGTTCGATTCCCTCTTGGATAGAGTCTGTTTTTCGAGATTGGACACGCATGCCTCCATCGCCAGCGACCCAAGCAGGGGCGGTGTTGTCTCCAATAATGACGGGCCTTTTGCAGGCCATGGCTTCCAGGACAGGAAGCCCAAACCCCTCATGGAGAGAGGGGTACACCAAAGCTGTGCAGTGCTGATATAGCTTGAGTAGTTCTTGGTCATCAGCATTTTGAATCCAACGGATTCGCTGGCGGTGGCGGCTCGACTCCAGCCCATTGAGAAAGTCAGCGTAGTCCCAGCCAGGGTTGCCAACAATTATCCAATCTGGTGCAGAATCGCGATCCCACAAATTCTCAAGAGCCTTCAAGATACGAGGGTAATTTTTTCTAGGCTCGATGGTTCCCACGGTCAAAAGGAATGGGCGACCGCTTCCATTTTTTGGGCCTTTCTCGTTTGCCCCGGCAGGTTGAAACATTGGGCTTACGCCATTGGGTACCACGCGGACACGGTCGGGGTCTACTCCCATGAGTTCGGCATCCTGAATGCCGGGTTCGCTCACAACAATTACGATGTCGGAGGAGTTAATCGCGTTGCGAACTCTCTCTAGGAGGGTGGAGGAATTCCAACCATGAAACGTTGGGTCAACTGCGAAGGACGCATCATGCAAAGTCATCACTGTCGCAGCCGAGCGCACTTCGGGGTAGACGTAATCAGTCCAATGAAAGACGTCCACCTTGGCGGGCCAACGCCCGGCATCAAAGCCCGGCACTTTGTTTAATAGCTGCATTCCCTTTGCCGGAAGGAGTCCACGGTGCATATTGAATTTCCCTTCCTTAAAATGAGTCGTAGCAACCTTTCCTCCTCGCCAAGTTGGAGCGAATAGTTCCATGAAAGGGCCGTCTTCCATTTCGGTAAAGGAAGTGCAAAGTTCCCGCGCATAACGGGAGATTCCGGCATGGCCGAAAAGTGCAGGGCGAATGTCGAAGCCAACGCGCATGACTTGCTAGCGTAACCTTGCGGAGGCCCATACGGCGCCGCCGAGGGCAACAGATTCTGTGAAGAGTCGAGCAATTGCCGCACCAGTCACCATGTAATCAGGAACCCAAATCCAGTTTCCAATTGCGCAAGCCAAGAGGGCAACCAAAGCAATCCCAAGAGCGGTGCCTGCTCGACCTCGGGCAATGATGGCCGTCGTGAACACGCTCCCTGGGAATACTAGGATGGATGTTCCAATGAGAATCCATAAAGCTGTTATGCCCTCCACTGCGTATTCCGAACCGAAGGCGAAGTCTAGGTAGGTGTAGGCGAATGGGGCGGACAGTGCAGCCAACGGGATGACCACCAGAGTGAGGTTATTGGAAAGCTTGCGTACATGTTCGTGGAATTCGTCGATGGACGATTTTGCCTGGAAAGACAAGGCGGGCATAGCCACATTGGTGACAAAGGCTGGGATTTGAAGAGCAAGCGTAAAAGTTTTTCGAACCGGTGCATAAATCCCGGCAGCAAATGGTCCCGCCAAGGCGCGAAGGGCAAGGATGTCCAGGCGCCCATAAGCCTCACGAACAAGCCATCCAGCCCCAAGTGTCAGGGCTTCTCGCTCAAAGCCAGCGCCACCCTCCTTTTGGTTGCCGTTTTGCTCTACCCAAGCTTTTATTAGGGGAGCAGCTCCGAGCCAAATCACCAAGTTGCCCACCATGCGCGAAAGCGCAATGGCGGCAAGGTATGCCATTGGGTTTGTATTGCCTGCGAGAAAAAGAGCGAGGACTCCAAGGAGGCCCATCGCCGAGGTCACAATTCTTAATACAGAGGGGAATCGGAAGTTCAGTTTTAGAGCAAAGACGCATGCGTGAGTTCCGAATAGGTGCGCCCAAAGTCCGAGGGCGCAAATCCAAAGCGCGGGATCGTTGACAGAAATTCGCGAATCCAAAAGGGCTAAGCCGAAGACAAGAGCGGAAGCAATCGCAGCCGTAAGAATTCGAAATCGGAAAGCTTTTGCAAGCAAGGAGCGCAAGGTTGGTGGTTGGGCGCCTGCACGGCGAACGAGGGCGTTGCCAGTTCCGCCATCCACCACAATGTCGAGAAGAGTGAAAATAGCCTCCCACGAAGCAAAGATGCCAACCCCTTCAATCCCAAGGATTCGCGCAAGGAGAGCGAGAACTCCAAGAGCGGCTAGGGCTTGGCCGCCCCGACCGACTAACTGAAAAGCCACCCCGAAGGCATAGCGCCTAGGGGTGGCTTGAGGGACCGCGCAATCTGTTTCAGCTGGCGGCGCCAGTGAGTTCGGTTTGCATGGTTGCGCAGACTGCTTTCGTGAATTCATCCGTAGAGAGGGTACCGCCGAGGTCAGCGGTTGTTTGGCCCGAAGCAATGGTGTCTCGCACGGCGGCATCGAGCATGGAACCGAGTCCGCGGAAACCGCAATGAGTGAGAAGCATGGCAAAGGCCCAGATGGCAGCTGTTGGGTTGCACTTGTTCATTCCTGCGATGTCGGGAGCTGTTCCGCCAGCAGGGTCAAACATGGCAAGAGAAATGTCGCCACCTTCGGTAAAGGCATAGTTCGCCGAGGCCCCCAAACCAATTGAGCCAATCATTCCGCAAGCGGCATCCGAAAGGAAGTCGCCATATTCATTAGGACAAACAACGACGCTGTAATCTTCCGGACGCATAATCATTTTTGCGAGAAGGGCATCGAAAAGCTCGGAGCGGTGAGGGATGTCAGGATGGAGGGCGGCAACTTCCTCTGCGATTTCTTCAAAGAAACCATCGGTTTCTTTTTGGATGGTGTATTTGGAGGTAGAGACTACATCAGAACCAATACGCTTAGCTTGATGGAATGCAAATTGATTGGCGTGCCAACTTGGTTTGCGTTCAATCACGCGAACAGACACCGCAGCCTCGGTTCCAATTCGGCGTCCAGCATCCTCGTAGGTTCCGCCAACAGCAATTCGAATAATGTGCAGGTCTACTTTGCCTGTATGTCGCGTGGGGACTCCAGGGATGGATTTTACGGGCCGGTGAATCACAGAAAAGTCGAATCGCTCGCGCAAGACTTTGTTTGGCGATTCTGTTTCGGTCACCGTTGGATACTTCATTGCAACGCCATGTGCGCGAATCGCATCTTCGGCATCTTTGTAGGAGCCCTTGGGGTCTGTTCTCCGGCGCTCCAAAGAAAGGTCTACTGGATGAAATCGAACATCCAAAGGAAGACAGCTTGCCACCTTGTGAATGGAGTCAGATAGTTCCTTGGAGATGCCGTCGCCGTGGAATTCGGCAACATTGAGGACTTCGCGTTCGGTCATTTTTTAGGGTCGGAGGGGCTTTGGGAAACCCACATTCTAACGCCTAAAGCGGGTCTGCGTGAACTGTAACTTGTGAACGAGGGATGGCGGACTCAATGGCACGCCCGACCTCTTCTGATAAATCGTGGGCCTCCACAAAGCTCATTTGTCGATGAATGTCGAGGTGGATTTCTAAAAAGATTTCCGAGCCCGATCGGCGGGTTCTGAGATCGTGAAAACCAGAGACTCTTGAGGAGAAACCTGAGACGCAAGCTAGGACTTGGGACTCTTCTTTTTCCGTGAGTCCTCGGTCCATTAGGTTTTCGATTCCAGAGAGGAAGACCTTTCTAGCCGTATTCAGGATGAGTAAGCCAATCCCTAAGCCAATGAGTAGATCGGGCCACCGCGCGCCATTCAGCGACAAAGAAAGAAGAAGGCCGGCGACCACACTAAGGTTGAGCAAAATGTCTGCTGCGTAATGGGCGCTATCTGCTTCTAAAGCAGGAGAGCCGGTCTCTCTTGCGGCGGCTCGGAGTTTTCGAAGCCACCAGAAAGTGACGAGTGAGCTCCCCACCATGACCGCAACACCGGTCCAAGGCATGTTGAGGGGGGGGTCTGGGTCAAGCCAGCGGTGAACGACTTGAAAAATGAGGCCGCAACCTGCAATTAAAATGAAAAGAGCTTGCCCAAGGCTTGCCAGTGATTCGGCTTTGCCGTGGCCCCATGGGTGGCCGGCGTCGGCGGGCCTTTCGGCGTGAAGAATGGCCCAAAGCACCAAAAGAGAGGCGAGGACGTCCAAAAGAGAGTCCAGGGTGGAGCCGAGAACACCTGAGGAACTCGTCAAAAGCCAGGTGACCGCCTTCACTAGAACCAAAGCCGAGGCGACTTTGACCGTAGTGAAGGCAGTGCGGGAGCGGGTGTTCATGGAAGGTGCAGCGGGGTGGCGGCGTCCATACTCTAAGCCAGATGGTGAAAAGAACCGACCCCCGACTTGGGCTTCTTGCCTGGTTTGCCTGTGGAGCCGCCTTGGTCGCCGCTTTGTGGGTCGTTTTTCGCACTCCCGAGGGGCTGCCTTTTGAAAATAAGGAGGCCGAATTAGAACTTCCCGCTTTGATGGAAGAAAATCAATCGCCCTCAGAAGTTGCCACTTTGGCGCCCGAAGAATTGATAGGTCTTCCCGGCGAGGGGCCCATAGAGGTTCAGCTTCGAGTGCTGGGGGGTGCTGGAAGTCCAAGCTTAATCCCGAAGCGAGGCGGGTCCCTCAAAGGTCGCGTTTATGGGGCGAACCGAACCCCGCTTTCCGATGTATGGATTGAGATTGCAAGTGGGCCTCAGGCAGGAATGTCTACAACAAGTGATTCGGCCGGCCATTATTTTTTGCCCGACCTGCTCCCCGGAACTCACCTATTTCGTGTTCGCGCAGGAACCTCGATGGTGGGTCGCATGCAGCGCGTGCTTCCTAAGGGGCAAACTCGCCGCGACTTTTTTGTTGGTGCGGCCTCTACATTGTCTTTTGAAGTACGGAGTTTTGAGAATAAGCCTTTAGCTGGCGCTATCGTGAGAGTGGATTTGGGTGAGGGGTTTCAGTCTGGCGAAGATGGGATGGTTGCGATTCCTTGGGTCTCAAAGTCCCCTCGAGTTTTAGTGGATGTTTCTGCAAAAGGACACGCTGCAGTTCGTTCAGAGTTGAACCTGTTGCCACCAAATGAAGGCCTTATTGTTCTGCCACCTTTGCCCCGTGGGGGAATCATTCGCGGAACAGTCCCTTCTTGGCCTGGAGGCCCGCGGCCAACGATTACTGTAGTCCCTCGCTCCACTCGGCCAGGTGGGCGGCAATATCAATGGGAGCGTTGGCAAAATGTGGTAATTGGACACGACACATTTTTTGAGCTTTCTGGTTTGCCTACTGATGTCATGGTGGACGTTCGGGTTTCTCATCCAAAGGGCGTGGGCAAACCTCAGGTTCGAGCCGTGAAAGCGAATGCTGATTCCACGACGACCGTTAAATTCGTCGTGATTAGAAATGACCAGAGAGTGAAAGGTCGCGTCGTTGACGATAAAGGGAAAGGTGTTTCGGGTGCCAAGGTTGTACTAGAGGCGGCAAACCCCGGCGAAGTTTTGAAGGCGATGTTTCCTGGGCTAAGGGAGCCTGGAGTTTCTGCGCAACTTCCTACTCCAGCTCAACTTCGTCGAGAAGTCATCACTTCACGTGGAGGAAGGTTTGACTTTACTTGGGCTGACCATCTTCAAGGGAGCGGAAACTTAGTTCTATCTGCCACCAAAGAAGGCTGGGTTTCGGATCGAATCCTAGTGCGGAATGCGATGTCTGACTTTGCCTTGAAGTTAAAGCCTGAAGACCGAAGTGGCGCCATATCTCTTTCTCTTCAGCAGGGCCGAGGAAAGCTCCCTGAAGTCCACTGGTTTTTGGAGGGAGAGTCCCTTCAGGCCGATGGTCGGGGTGGGGCGAGCGTTTCGGGCCTTTCCCTTGGGCGCTATTCGCTTGAGATTCGAAGGGGGGAGTTGATTCTATTGAAGGAACCTTCTCTGGAGCTGAAAGGTCTCCGAGAATTGGTCCTACAGTAAACCAAAGGCCAGGGCCTCCTTGTTATGGGTGAGTGCTAGAATCTCATTCGATGCTGACCATCTCCCTTGGCGAAAATCTTCCTGCTTCGGATGTCTGGGCTGTTGCCCGTGGCGAAAAAGTGAAACTGAAGTTTGGGCGCGCCGCCCAAGCTCGGGTCCGCGAATCGCGTTCCGAAATCGAGAAGATTGTGGAGGCTGGAAAACCTGTCTATGGAGTGAATACCGGCTTTGGTCTCCTTGCCTCGGAGAGTATTCCCTTAAAGGATGTTTCCACTCTTCAGAGCAACCTGCTCCTTTCACATGCAGTTGGTTCCGGACCGGACATGCCAGAGCAGGAAAAGAGACTGGCACTTCTTCTGCGCATGCATTCCTTGTGTAAAGGGAATTCAGGTGTTCGGCCACGGTTAATCCGATGGTTTATGCGACTTTTTGAATTGGGTTGGTTGCCACGAGTCCCTGAGCAAGGGAGTGTTGGCGCATGTGGCGATCTAGCTCCCCTTGCGCACCTCGCTTTGCCCGTGATTGGTGCAGGAGAAATCGTCACTGAAAATGGTGGGGTTTTAAAATCAAAGCGAGCATTGAAGAAGGTTGGGATTGAACCGATACAGCTTGCCGCGAAAGAGGGCTTGGCTCTGATTAATGGAGTGCAAATCAGTAACGCAGTTGGCTTGTGCGCCCTCTCTCGGATAAGAAACCTTTCAAAAACTGCTGATATTGTTGGTGCTTTGTCGACCGAAGCTTTGATGGGAAGCCATGCTCCCTTTGCCTCAAGAGTGACTCGCGTTCGTGCACACTCTGGTGCGCGGAGAACCGCAAATAACTTACGGAGTTTGTTGCGCGGTTCTGAAGTCGTAGGGCTACACAAGGATTGTGGAAGAGTCCAAGACCCGTATTCCTTCCGATGTATGCCGCAGGTTCACGGCGCGGCAAAAGATGCTTTGGCGTATGCAGAGGGTGCTTTGTTGACCGAAGCGAATTCTGCAACAGACAATCCTCTTGTGTTCCCGGGAAGAGGAACAGTCTCGGCGGGAAACTTCCATGGGCAACCCATTGCGCTCCCTTTGGACTTTGTCGCAAATGCTCTTTGCTCATGGGGAAATATGTCCGAGCGTCGCACTGCAACATTAATTAATCCGGCGATGAACCATGAACTTCCGGCCTTCTTGAGTTTCAAACCCGGAATTAATTCTGGGCTTATGATGCCACAAGTAGCTGCTGCTGCACTTTGTTCGGAGAACAAAGTTTTGGCTCATCCGGCGAGTGCCGACACGATTCCGACAAGCGCAGATCAAGAGGACCATGTCTCGATGGCGAACCATGCTGCTAGGAAATTAAGGCAAGCCGTGGAGAATACCGAACGCATTCTTGCGATTGAGCTTTATTGTGCTGCTCAGGCGCGGGAGTTTAACCATGAGACTGCTGCAGGGGTCGGTGCTCAGGCGGCATACGAATTGGTACGTAAGCATTTTCCTCGACTTAAAAATGATCGTTACTTGGCGCCAGAGTTAGACAAAGTACATGAATTAGTTCGCTCAGGTTCGGTTGTTCGGGCTGGTGAAGACGTTGCTGGCGAACTAAAAACCTAGTTCGCTTTTACGAGGATTTAGGGGGACGAAACTCATTTTTTGCCTTAGAGTGAGTAAATGCTACTTGCACTCATTCCCCTCGTTTTTTCCCAGCAAAGCCCTGCGCAGCTGGAACTCCCTTCTACACAAGGCTTTCCGGTCGAACGCATTGAACGGTTTGAGTCCATTGGCCAACGCTTTCTCGACACCGAGGGGCTTCGCGGAGAGCTTCAATTAGATCGCGACCTTGGTTGGTCCAAAACTGCCGACCGCGTGACCTTCGACCGTTTGGTTCTTGGGCACCCGGTGCTGGCCGAAACCGTCAAGGTTGTTTTGTTCCGCGACGGTTCTGCGATTGTTGAAGGCCAGGCACGCGACCTGTCCGATGCTCGCATGCCAAGCTCTCTTGTCAGCCAGGGTTCTGCTGAAGCCACGGCCATCCTGGCTCAGCCTGCTGAGCAATATCATTCGATTCAAGGAAGTCGCTTGGCTTGGCTTGGACAAGATCTTGTTTGGGATATTCGTACTAAGGTAGTCGCCGACGGAACTTGGCATGTGGACACCCGCGTGAATGCCGAAACCGGCGAAGTTTTGGAAGTGCGTGATTTGCGGGTTCGCCAGCATGGTGGCCGTGCGGATGGAAGTGGTGATGTTTTCATTCCAAATCCAGTTCAAACTTCGGGAAACCATAATCTTAAAGATTCCAACGACAGCAACTCTGCCGTCCCTGCCTCGGAGTACTTCACGGTTGTGTTGAAGGACTTAGATGGGACAGGTTATCTCACAGGTCCATGGTGCTCTACTTCCCCGACTTCGGGCCGAGTAAAGGAAACAAACCTTCAATTCTTTTACCAAAGAAATCCTGACGGTTTCGAAGAAGTGATGACTTATTACCACACTGACATGTTCCAGCGGTATCTACAAGCGATTGGTCATAACAATGCCAATCACCGCCAACAGAAAGCTGATGTGAATGGGACTTCTTCTGACAACTCCTGGTATGACATGGGCAGCCGCATTATCACCTATGGGCATGGCGGAGTTGATGACGCCGAAGATGCCGACATTATTGTTCATGAATATGGCCACGCTTTGCATGATGATGTACAAGGTGGAATTGGTGGTGGTCAAAATGGCGGAATGTCTGAGGGCTACGGCGACTACTTTGCTGCAAGTTTCTACGACGACGCCTTGGTCGGCGAATGGGATGCTGTTTCATACACCGGCGGTTCCCTTCACTACCTTCGCCGTGTTGACGGCGAGAAGCGTTACCCCAACGACCTGAACGGTTGGGTTCATGACGATGGAGAAATCTGGTCGGCCATGCTTTGGGATATGCGAATGGGATTAGGTCGTGAAGCCGCCGACGAAATCATTGTTGAAGCTATGAGTCTTCAGTCCAATGGAACCAACATGCCAACGGGTGGAAATTGGTTGTTGACCGCAGACCAGCAGCTCAACAATGGTGCTTGGACTCCTTACATCGAATGGGCTTTGCATAAGCGCGGAATCAAATCGCTTGGCTCGAGCGACATAACTTTAATGCCTTCTGACTCGTCGCCGACTCCAGGCAAAACCGTAAATTTCACTTTGACTGCCAGTAGCCATCCCGGCCGGCCCTACCGAACCCTCGTTTCTCTCCAGCCGGGCTTTCGACATCTCGGCGGTGCGTACAACGTCGACATTCATGTTGGCCTGGACTTGTTGTGGGTGCCTTCAACAATCTCGGGCATGAACGGAACCCTAAACGGGTCTGGTCAGGGGGGCTTTTCTTTGAGCTTGCCAATGCAGGTTCAAGTCGCTGTCCCGGTCGTTTTCCAATCCGCAGTCCTTTCGGGGCCTACAACTATTCTGGGCATTTCTAAACCCTGCGCAGTTCGCGGCGGACCGTACTAATCAAGGAGTCGGCGCGAAGCTATTCTGAGCGGCGTGTCTGTCATTCCAAAACAAAATGGGGCCAAACTTTTTCGGGTTTGGCCTGATTGCCCTCAGTCCCAGTGGGATGCCATTGTTGTTGGGTCTGGGATGGGTGGTCTTTCCTGTGCAGCTGCGTTAGCGAATCAAGGTAATAGAGTTCTTGTTTTAGAGCGCCACTTTGTTCCTGGCGGCTACACGCACATGTTTGCCAGGAAGGAATTCGAGTGGGATGTAGGGGTGCATGCAATTGGAGAAATGCGCCCTTGCGATGTTCCACGAAAGATATTGGATTGGTTGACGGCCGGATCCGTAGAAATGGAACCCCTTGGAGATCCTTATGACCGATTTCATTTTCCAGACGAGTTCAATATTGATTTCCCTTCAACCCGAAAAGGGTTTCGGGAATCCTTAATAACGTCCTTCCCCGAACAGCAGGATAAGATTGATGCTTATCTGAAACTTGTCAGAAAAGTTTCCAAATACTCTCAGCTTTTCTATGCGTGCAAAAGTCTTCCTTTTGGCTTGGCGCGAATCCTAACTTGGGTTCAACATCTCTTTTATCGAGATTGGTGGGGGATGACTACGAGCGAGGTGTTTGACGAGTTAGGCATTGAAGGTCGGTTGCGTTTGGTCTTAGCGGGGCAGTGGGGTTACATAGGAGAGACGGTTGACCGATCGAGTTTTCCCGTTCAAGCCTTGGTTCAATCTCATTTTAGAAATGGTGCTTGGTATCCTGTTGGTGGTGCAAAAGTTTTTGCCGAAGGAATGCTTGCTCAGATTCGCGCAGCAGGCGGGGAATGTGTTGTTCGGGCCGAAGTTTCCGAAGTCCTGGAGAAGGGCAATCGTGTCGTGGGCGTAAAGCTAGCGGATGGGACCGAAATTCCTGCCAATAAAGTGATTTCTGCAGCAGGAGCAAAGACCACAGTTGGGAAATTGGTTTCCGAGAAACTGCGAACCTCAAGGTGGGGCCAGGAAATTTTGAGCATCCAAGATTCCCCGTCTTACTTGTGTTTAAACCTCGGTTTTAAAGGCGATATTGCCAAGGCTGGAGCATCAAGGGCGAACCGCTGGTTTTTTAGGACTTGGGAAGAAACGACACAATATTGGAATGCTGAAGATTCCGAAGAAAAGGCGCCGATTCTTTATGTTTCGTTCCCTTCTTTGAAAAATCCAAAACACAATTCTGGCCCAGAGGGAATCCAAACAGGCGAGTGTGTCACTTTTGTCCCTTGGGATTTGTTTGAGCGTTGGAGAGAATCGGAATACGGAAACCGAAGCGAGGACTACAAACTATTCAAGGAGGCTCTAAAGGAGCGAATGTTGAGCCAGCTAAGGGAAGTGATTCCAGATGTCATGCAGCACATGGTCTACGCCGACCTCTCGACGCCGCTTTCTGCGTCTCATTTTGCAAATGCCTCGCAGGGGGCAATTTATGGATTGGCCGCAACGCCAGACCGATATGGGTGCTCTGCATTGCGTTCTCGTACTCCATTACGAGGGCTTCATTTGACTGGGGTTGACCCCTTTAGCCTTGGGGTAGTCGGTGCGATGATGGCAGGTTGCCTTACGGCCGCTTCCTTAGACTGGCGGATTTACCGAAGACTGATTTAGAGTTGTAGATTCGGCCCCTTTTCGAAACCTTATTGAGAGGGCGGGGTCAGGGGCAGTACTTTCCTGTGAATTTAGGCTTATGAAGTGGGGGCTGAAGACAAGCAAAGGTTGTGGTTTTGGGCGAAGCTCCAAGCGGTTTTTAGTAGAATGAACTGGTTCAAAAGTGTTTTGAATCCTTCTCTCATGTTAATCCGCCTCGCCACAACCGCCGTCTTTCTCGCATCCGCAATTTCCGCACAGTCTTCCCATATCTACGATATGTCACAGCCAGCAGGTGGATCAAGAGTTGACTTTGCAATGCATACTCTTTTCGGCAAGCTAGACGGTGACGATTATTTTGACATTCCTGGCGAGATTGGTTTTGAGGTTACTTCGCCTGTGGAACCGTTTCTGACAGGACAGTTGAGGGAAGCAAGTACAGGCCCCTTGGTCATGACGCCTCTAGTCCACGGCTGGATTCCGAATCCACTCCCCTTCCTGCCTCACCTCGTGGATGTATATGCCCGCGACCTTGAGTTTTATTTCAGTGGCCTTCCATTTCCAATCGATTCAGCCACTGGTAATTTTATGGCTGATGCAATTATCTCTTTTACAAATGGAGAAATCGAAATCATCAGTCTTGGTGTAACGACTATTTGGCCAATGGCTTCTCTTGGCTCGGACCCGTTTCAGATTCCAGGAAGAATTAAACAATATGGCGGAAAGGTCGAGGCTATTTTGGATTTTGATTTGCGATGGGCAGATTCCTATGGCGGAATGAGTTTGGCGGTTGACTGTTCTGGCTTAATTCCTTGCGAAGCCCTAATTCCAGGCGTTTCACCAAGTTTGAATGTTCCAGCCTTGGTTGCAGGTCAGCAAGCTACGTTTGATTACAGTGGCGGCATTGCTCAAAGTACCACTTGGCTTGGTGCTAGCGTTCAAGGATTGGGCACGACCCCTATTGCTCCTTTGCATATCCAGCTTGATTTGCAGTCTCCGATTCCGGTTTCTACGAGCGTTACAGACGCTGCAGGAAATTGCTCTTGGACATTACAGGTGCCCAACGCTTCTGGGCTCTCTGTTTGGTTTCAGGCATGCCAAATGGGACTTACGACACCTGTTGTTGCTACATCTGTTCAGTAAGTACGGCTGAAGGGCTTTGTTGCCCTTCATTAGATTTCAAGTTCGCCTTGCGTCTACAATGACCGGGCGATTAAAACCGATAAACCAAAGTAATCCATAGAAAACATGGCAAGAAAGATATCTGACGGAAGAAAGGTTGCTTTCTATAGTGGTACGATTTTGATGGGAATCGGGTTTCTCCTATTCTTGTCATCCTTTTTCTTTATCTTCTCTAATTTTGGTGACCATTCTAATTTTGGTTCAAATGCGAAGTCTTTCGGTTTTTCCGCTGTTGGAGGGTTTATCTTATTGATTGCAGGGGGCATAGTTCGAGGCATCGGTGCCCGTGGATTGGCTGGGTCTGGTGCCGTTCTTGATCCAGAGAGGGCTAGAGAAGAAATCGAACCATTCAGTCGAATGGCTGGCGGCATGGCCAAAGACTTTCTGGAGGAAGCTGATGTCGACTTGAGTGGCATCGGCGGAAAGTCAGAAAAAGTGGTTATGATTAAGTGCCAAGCCTGCGAAAAGTTGAATGAAGAAGATTCAAAGTTTTGCCAGGAGTGTGGCGCGGAAATTTAACTCGGCACTCCTTAAGCCTTGAGCT
>DLRM01000035.1 GCA_002500505.1 Planctomycetes bacterium UBA7888 | reverse complement strand
ACCGGTTCTTCTGACCTCGATTATTGCATCCAGAATTACTGCAGCACTGAGCCTTAAGCATGTTCTTTCGCTCAGCTTTAGCTATCAAGGTCGACCCACTGCCCTTTGGTCCACTCTTGCCAAGTGTTGCCAACTGCGCGAACCGGAATTCCATGGGCCCGTTTGATGCGGTGAAGAGGAATGCCGGGTACAACTTGATTGGATTCCGTTTCTTTTCTGAGTTGGAGGAGCATGGAAGCATCTGTGCTTTCGTCAAAATGAAGTAATGCTTGAAATGCTTCTGTGGTAAGAGTTTTCAAATGGTCCATAGTTATTTTCCTGAGCCATTGCCTTATGTCTGGGGAAAATTCCTTGTTTGGTGCAAGGGATTGAATTCGTTGGAGCCCAAGGGGGGCCAAATCTGGAAAAAGAGTTTCAAGAAATGCTTTTTCTTGAGAGAAAACAGAATGGGCTTCCAAAACATGGCCGGAGTGATTGAAGGGAGATGAAACCCATTCTCCTCCAGCTTGAACCAAAGCTGTCTGCACGAATTGCATTTCTTTTTGCGGAAGGGCGTAATCAATTTTGGGAGCATAAGCAAGAAGGGGGACCCTTGTGTTTTCGATTACCTTTTGGATGTCTACTCGAACCGGCCTTCTACGGCCGAGAATGCTCGCGAAAAATGCAACCCTCGGACCGTGATATTTCTTGAACCAATTTTTGGCAACAGTCTCGGCGCGAACAGGGGCAATGAAAAGAACCCCCTTCGGCAGAACTTGCTCTTCCAGTAAGCATGCTGCCGCAAGAGTGCCGAGAGAGAGGGCCCGCATAACAATTTTGTTGGGGTTGCCGCCAACTCGTTCAATGGCGTGCATCCATATGGCTCTCGCATCGGGGCGCATGTGGCGAGGTGATCGCTTGCCACCCGATGCGCCAATGCCGCGATAATCCACCATAAGGGATGAGAAACCCATGTCTCGCAGTTGCCAGAGGCAGGGATATCCCAAAAGAGGTTCTGTCCCGAAGGTGACAGAGCCAAGGGATTCTAGTAGGTGAACGACTACCGGAGCTTCAGGGCCGGCGGGGACAAAGACACCTTGCAAGTGCCGACGATTACCGGTTTTTATCTCAACTTTCTCCGTCCCCGGAGGGAAGTTGCCTGCTCGAAGGTCTAATTTTGGAAACCCGGCTTCCAATAGAGCAGGCGGAACGGCCGAGCCTATGGAAGCAAGGAGATGGTCGAGAGAAACCAACCAGCCTTAACTTGCAGGTTGGGCGTGCAAGGATTCTGGACCACGAACTTGGGCAAGTCGTTGCTCCCGCTCCTCTGCAAACTTGGTGATACCCTCAAGCAGACTGTTGGGGTCCAGGCGTGCGTCGCCAATGACCTCGTCGTAGGAGCCGCCAGAGCGCCACTTGTCATCCCAGTCGGCGCCCATGCCGTAATCAAAAGCAGTACGGTGTGCAGTCCACTGGCGCATGGATTGGCGGGCGCCATTCGTGATGAAGGTGGAATCAATCCAGTCTGCATCGGAGGCAACGGCCTTCCGATACTCCGGAGTTTGCAAATCAAAGAGTTCCATTGAAATGGCAGCCACAATTTTCACATTGGGGCCATCGCCCTCAAAGGCGCCATTCTTGATGAGCATGTGGATGGAGTTTGTAGAAGAAGTGCCGCGGAGGAAAATGCACCCGTCCTTCGGCCGAGTGGAATCGTAATCCCTCATGATGTAGGCACCTTTTGCGGCATCCATATAGGACGCCATTCCCAATGCCTCGCGATCGGGGATTTCAACCGATGGGCGAGTCAGGTGAAGTGCAATAATGGGGGTGTCCTCAGACAGGGCAGCAGCGAGGCATGGCCCGACTTCATTAGGTTCCCAAGGGTGTAGGTCAATGACTTGGCCTTTGGGGAACATCTGAGTGATGGAAGGTGAGTAAATGCCGAAGTGCGTGCGCGAATCTTCAGCGGTTTCTGGGCCGGAGTGACCCGCAACCCAAATCACTTTTCCGCCCTTCCAATCACAGTCCTGCATCTGCTGGCTGTAGAGACGCATTGGTCCGTATTTCAAGTAGGAGAATGCTCCGTAAGTGGAGCAAGCGCCCCAATAACCATTGAAATTGTTTTCGGGGTCGTTACTCAAGTTAGTGCTGGCCAAGCCACACATGATGGCAGCGTTCCCAAACTCGGTAATCGCCGTTGGCAGAAGAGCGCCATCTTCAGATTCTCCTCGCTTAAACCAACCCCAACCTTCGGATCCGTCCCAATCATTGGCGAAACCAGAAATATTTGTGGATCCAGCGAGGTCTGCGCTTGCAGCAATCACAAGAGGTCTGCCGTATTTTTTGCGGCCAACGGCATTCATGTAAGCGCCAAACTGAGCGAAACCTTTGCGGTTTGGCTGTTTGTCGCCAGGAGCAAAGAAAAGTTCCGATGGAAGATTGGCAGGGTCCGTGAGTTCTGGATCCTTCGAGGGATCAGGATTGCCATTCACGCGTGCGTTGGGCATTTCGGTAGGAACCGAGTCACCAATTGCAATCAAAGTATCTGCAAGCCAAGCACAGTAGGACTCATCATCTAGCAGCGAAAGTGCGACCTTCATGTTGCTTGCGGTTTGGGCACGGAAAGCGTCATCGGAATCTGGTGCCCCCTCGCCAAAACCTTCGAACGTGACATCGTACTTGTCAGCAAATTCCTTTTTGGTACTCCAGAAAACCTCATTATTGGCTTTGTGGGGGGCACCATGGGACTGGTTGCCAGTTATCCCGTAGCCACGGCCTTTAGTAGTTTTAAACCAAGTGCAGCGAGGCTGGTCTCCTTCGGCAAAGACGCTTGCAAAAAGAGCTTCGCAGATTTGTCCAAAGTCTTCGCCATTTTCGGCACCGTTGGTGACGAATCCGTACGAGTCAAACCACTCTTGTGGTGTTCCGTAAACCACTTCAGAGAATGCTCGGTCGTCAATTCCGTAATCATTCCAATCCAAGAGATAATTGAAGTTGGAAAGACCAAGGCCGTAGGAGGTGTGCTTGGCTTCGTGGTGACAGCCTGCTGTGTGCCCACCTTCTCCTTCGATTGCAAAAACGCGAACTTCTTCAGCATTCGCAACTTTAAGAGCAAGAGCAATACCGGCAGCAGTGGGGGCGCCGTGACCACTTGGGCCCGTGTTTGCCTTAAAGAACAAGGTTTTGCCTTCAACTTCAGCATGGCCGGATGGGCCACCCAGATGACGAAGATCCAATAGATCCTCCCAGACCATCATGCGTTCCAAGCCACCAGGGACGGCGTATTTGGAATCTCCAGTTTTCTCATGCATTCGCCTTAGGGCTTCGTTGTACACGGCAAGCATGGAGTAGGCAAGCGGTGTTGTGTGTCCTGCGACCAAAACAAATCGGTCACCCCAAGGGAGGTCAGGGCGGCGAATATCCCAACGCATTGCACCCGACAAAGTCAGGGCAACCATGGCTGGGACTTTGGAACGAGATCCACCTGGGTGACCACTTTGGCGGAGGTTCAGCTGCAAATCAATGAGCTGATCCATCATGTCGGCAGTTTTCTGCCAGTTGTCAAAGTGAGGGCGAAGGGAATCGAGTTGAGGGGCTTGTCGGGTCATGATTCTGCCGTTTTGTTTGAGGCTGGCGGAAGCGATTTAGAAAGCACTAAGCCTTGACGGGGGGTATGCCTACCCCATGTCGAGTGTAACCATACTTGCGCATGGTTGAGGCGGAGTAAATGTTGCGGCCATCAAAGATGAGCTTTTGCTTTAGTAGCTCGCCCATGCGATCGAAGTCAGGGCGACGGAATTCAGTCCACTCTGTGGCCAGGATGAGGGCATCGGCGCCATCAATGGCGTCGTATGGATTGTTGCAGTACTCAATGGAGTCACCAAGGATTGCGCGAGCGGTTTCGTGTGCCTCTGGGTCATAGGCTTTTACCTTTGCGCCACGCTCAGTCAGGCCGCGAACCACAGAAATTGCGGCGGCTTCACGCATGTCGTCAGTATTGGGTTTAAAGGAAAGACCCCACAACCCAAAAATTTTGCCAGAAAGGTCTTCGCCAAATTCCGAGACAATCTTCTCGACCATGAGGCGCTTTTGGCTTTCGTTGACCTCTTCAACTGACTCCAAAATCCGGAAGACATATCCGTTTTGGCGAGCAGTCGCCATAATGGCTTTGACATCTTTTGGGAAACATGAACCACCGTATCCAATGCCGGGGTAAAGGAAGGGAGAACCGATTCGAGAATCTGTTCCAATCCCTTTACGAATCATGTCTGCGTCGGCACCGACTAAATCGCAGATGCGAGAGATTTCATTCATAAATGAAATCCGTGTCGCAAGCATGGCGTTTGCAGCATACTTGGTGAGTTCGGCGGAAACCGGGTCCATATGAATGATGGGCTTCCCAGAACGTACGAATGGCCCATAAAGCTCATCCATGATTTCGAACGCTTCCTCCGTTTCGGCGCCAATCACAACGCGGTCTGGCTTCATAAAGTCATCAATGGCAGCACCCTCTTTTAGGAATTCAGGGTTTGAGACCACCTCAATGGGGTGCTCAGTCTCAGCTTGGGCAGTGGCTTTCACTTTTGCGGCTGTGCCTACTGGAACCGTGGATTTGTCCACAATAATTTGGGGGCCGTTCGCAGCCTGGCCGATGGCCTTAGCGACAGCGAGAACTGCGCTGAGGTCTGCAGACCCATCTTCGGCAGGGGGAGTGCCCACTGCAATGAAAGCAACTCTGGAATTTTCGACCGCGGTTTTGAGATCTGTTGAAAAGTTCAAGCGCCCATCTTTGTGATTGTGAATCACCATTTCGGAGAGGCCCGGTTCGAAAATGGGGATGACCCCATTTTTCAAGTTTTCAATCTTTTCAGCATCAATGTCAATGCAAGTGACATGATTACCCATTTCGGCGAAGCAGGTCCCAGCGACGAGACCAACGTATCCAGTTCCAACGACTGTAATGTGCATTTTTTTTACAAGTTGCGCCAGTGTAGGCGCTTAGGGGATTGATTAGCGCTCGTTTTCGTCCAGTGAGGGGTCGCTGTCTGCGTATCCGAGTTCAGCTAGCTGGGCGGTCATGGTTGCGCTTTCGTCCATGTTAGCGGGGCGGGGTCCACCTTGGATGGCCTTGGTGAAAGCAGCCATGGCAGAGGGGGCAAATGGGCTATCGGATTCTGAGGCGAGGAACCTGGGGCCAAGTTCGCTGGGGTCTTCGGAAAGGTCATAAACCATGAGTTGCATGGGCTTTGGTTTATAGGAAAAGAGAACTTTGTCGGTGCCAGAGCGCCAGGAATGTAGGAACTTTTTGCGCCCAGGGTGCATAAGGTCGGCAATTGAGGGAAAGTCCTGAGTTGGGTTCTCCCACTGAGGTCGCAGAGAGATTCCATCTCGATCCGTCCAAGGTGGGAGCTTGGCAATATCAAGTAGAGTGGGAGCGAGGTCATAGTTCGGAGCAGTTCCTGAAATCTTCAAACCAGCGGGCACAAGGCCGGGTGCTCGAAGAATCATGGGAACATGCAAAACTTCTTTAAAGAGGGATTTGTGGTGTCCCTTTTGGCCGTGCTCCCAGAATTCGTCTCCGTGGTCGGAAGTTAGAGCAAAGATGATGTTGTTAGCAAGTCCGAGTTCTTCCAGCTTTTTCCAAAAGCGAGCTAAGTGGTCATCGGTATAACGAATTTCAGCGTCATAAAGTGAAATGATGTGTTGGAGTTCGCTTTCGCTTAGCTCGCGTTCAGATTTGTAGAAGCCCGCGCCATTGAGTTTCCCCTCATAGCCAGGGTGAAACATATCTGCATATTTTTGGGGAGGCTCATAGTCATAGTGTGGATCCCAAAGATGGAGGAACATAAAAAAAGGTTCCTTGGCATTGTTTTCACTTTCGAGCCACTCAATGGCGCGGTCCACAACTTGTTCCGCAGTTTCTTTGTCAGTATCCGCACTGTTGTGAACATCTTGCATCAGGCCGCCATCTAGCGAAGTAATGGCTTTGGTAGTTTTTTCGGAGTTCAGGTACTTTGCGGCTCCAATGTAAGTGTCGAAGCCCTGGTAGTAGCCCCAGCTGGGATGCAAGAAAGGTGCTGAGTAAAAACCAGCGGTCCTATAACCGGCCTCTTGGAACTTACCAGCGATATGGCCGGTGTTATCTGCCAAGCGAAATCCGCGAGTGCGCACTTTGTGCTGAAGTACGCTCATACCCGTCATAATGGAAATGTGAGAGGGGAGGGTCCAGGGAGCCGCAGAGCTGGCGTTTTCCCAGAGCACACCTTCTGAAGCGAGTTTGGCCATAAAAGGCGTTGTAGGTTCTCCCGAGAACTTAGCTTGGTAGCCGTAGGGTGTTGTGTGATCTGCACGGAGGGAGTCGATGCTCACCAAGATGACGCTTGGAGTATTGTCTGGGAGCTTTGGGTTGGAGGAACTTTTTGTCCCACACGCCGCAAGGGCAAAAAGAACTATCGGGAAAAGGCGGAATTGCATGAGCGCCTACATGTCCTTTTTGACGAAGGCAAGCCAATCTTCTTCAAAGACGTCAATGTCGATTTTCCCCCAAGACTCAGCAGTTGCCTTGTTCCAAATCTTGAGTTTTTGTTCATCGCTCACGTTGGCTTTCTTTTGTTGCTCCCGTAATCGTGTGAGATCATCAGGTGGAAGGGCCGATTCGCCACCTGCTTTCTCAATGACTTTTTCAATCTCGTCGCGAATGGATTTTTTAGTTTTGGCGAATTCTGCAAAGAGATGCCTTGTGTAGTTAGGGATGATGTCAGCGTACTCTTTTTTCCATGTCCTCCTGGAAACCTCCCCTCTCATTCCTTGGCGGAGAAAGTAAACCAGCGACCATGACTGGTTGTAGGAGGCCACTCCATGGAAACTGTCGTTGTTGTTGTACCATTGCTCGTGAGTCATCCGAATGAGGCGAGAAATAGGGACATAGTTTTCGTTTCGAACCATTTCCTTGATTCCTTGATAGCGGTCAAGGCCGCCGGGCATGTGTGCAGTTGGTTTTGGTTTCTTGCCGTCCATGTTGTAGGCCCCGTAGTAGTCGCCTTGGCCTTCATCGAACCAGCGATGAGCATTTGCCTCATCAAACAAAAAGAAGCAATATTGGTGGAAAGCCTCGTGGGACATCACAGCGAAACTTTCTTTTTTATTCGTCTGGGAGGCGTCATAAAGGACTAATTCTCGAGAGTTCGGATTAAAGAAGCCAGCAGTCCCTGGTCCGGTATCCCCATAACTTTGAAGCTCTTCTCGGTCTTTGCACAGGCGGACCATGGAAACAAAAGTAATTTCCTCCTTTGGAGGGAAGTCAACTTCATATAAATCACGAGATTTTTCAAGACGTTCAATAACCGACTTGATGAAGCGGGTGTTTTCAGATGAAGTTGTAATAAGGAAGCGCTTTGAAGGGACTTCCACAATTCTCCATCCTGGAATCTTTGCTGCTTGCTCTTTCTGGTAAGCGACAAAGGATTCGTAATTCGCATCCCCTTCCACTTTGTCCAAGGAGTCCGTTTTTAAATCCATGAGCGTAAGAGTCTTCATAGATTTTTTGACGGTCTTTAGATATTTTTTGGCATCTTTTTCTGGAATTAGCCAAACGAATCCGACATCCCATTCGGGGAGAGAAATTGTCCAACAGTCCAGTACTAAGTCGATGCCATTTGGATCAAAGGCAGAATAGGTGACATGTTGGCCCAAAGCCTTTTTTGTGAGTTTTTCCTCTTTGGGGCCATAGTAGGGGTCTTGCATCCCCTTTTTGAAATCGCGCAAGTTCCCGAAGACGCGTTGGATTACGGTTTCGATGGTGGGTCGCTTTTTCTCTTCAGAAACACGGTTTCGAAGTCCACCGTCTCCGGTCGTAGGTGTCCCTGAGGGTTCTCGCATTTGAAAGGCGTAGAGAGATGGTTTCCATTGCCCAATTTGATTGCCTGGGAGCTTGACGTTGAGGGCTTTTTCGCTGTTCATTTCCAACAGCTTTCCCATTCGTTCGCGATCTCCCTGCGGGACAGGGATGAAGGCCCACTCTTTGAGAGGTCGGAATTTGAAGCCAGCCTCGGCATCCTCATGCCAGTCCCGGCCGACTTTTTGGGCGTAAGAGGGGGAAGTGAGCCCAAGGGAGGCCAAGAGTATGGCCAGAAGCGTGGGGAGTGTGCGGGAGCCGAGCATGCCCTAGGTTACGCAAAACCGGGCCGGATTGAAGGTGATTTCAGGGGACTGGCCAGAAAGCGGAATTGGGCCGTACTTCAAAGTTCTTCCAAAGGGAAATGGTTCCATCATCTGAGCTAATCGCAAAGGAACCTGTCCACATTTGGGTGTCGAAGTCCTCAGGCAATGCCAAGACATCTAAATCATTGATTTTGATGTCGGCAAGGCCGTCTTCAAAAATGCGGATGTGGAAGCGAATCTCACCCTCGGGCTTGAATTGAAGGCCGCCTACCTGGTCATGGACAAAAAAGGCAGTGCCTGAGTTGGCATCGGTTCGAAGTTTCATGGTGTCAAAACGGACAACTTGGTTCTCTTTGTGGGTTCCAAACAGGAGAGCCCCCTTAGGAACTCTGCGGTGGTCCAGGCCAAGAAAAAGTTCACCCCATCCACCATCAACGATGACGCTTCCACGGATTTCGTATGGCGGCTTCAGCTCTCGCAGAGCAGACATGTCTGTGTATTCCAGGCCCGATCGGGCACGACCCTCAGGGTTATTGATGAACACTCCATCAGATTCGTAGGTCACAATGTCGGTCGAGAGCTCCGGCGTGACGAAACGCCGATTCCCTTCTACGCCTTTGTTGTAGGCGGCTTGCCACATCCGGTAGTCGCCTGGACCTCCTTCCTCCTCCTTTTCCAAGTCTAAGTCGAGGAAATCCACAAGTCCTTGGGGTTTCGTTCCAAAAACTTGCGTTCCATGAAGGGCGAAAAGAGTAGCCATTTTGGGGTAGCCCGTCGATGCCGTTTCTGCACAAAGACTCTGAAGTTTGACAACCGCTTCTTTAGTTGGTGTGAGGTATTGCTTCACAAAATCTTTGGCGCCATTACTGGCAAGCCACTCCTCGGCGGAATCTGCGAGTTCAGATTTTCCTGCAGGCCAGACTATTTCCCAATGGCGAATCATCCAGAAAATCGCATCTTCTTTGCGACCTTCTCCTTGGTTTGCAAGAGCCAGCAATCGGTAGGTTTCTGCATCTTCCTCTCTCTTGTCATCCGCTTGTTCTGCCGTAATTCGGGCACGTTCATAGTCCTCTGCCATGAGGTAGCCGCGGCTTCTGGCTTGAAGAACGTCAGCGAATTCCATTCCCATTTCTTCTTGTTCTTGATAGAGGGAGGTTGTGAATTTCCTCCATCGGGCTTCAAAGGCCTCCCAGTCTGGAACATCAGGGTCATCAATTTCTTCTACGAAATACTTTTTCGCAATTTCAAGGGGGTAATACCGATCCCCATCACAACCATTTTTTGAAAAGTGAGCGAGGTACTTTTGGTATGCATCGCGATACACGAGGCGACCAGCTTTTTTGACAGCCTTGTAATCTGAAGGTACCCGGCCATCTGGTGTAATAGGGGTTCCGTAAACTCGGCGGTCATTCTCCTCGTAGTTGAGTAAGAAATAAACAAGAGCCCAACCGTAGGGATAGTATTCCCCCTCATAGGAACCCATTCCAGTTTCATCGGGACCCAGGTTTCGAATATGGGCAATCAGGTCTTCAAGGGAATGCCTGCGGTCGCTAGTGTCGAGCATGTACCAGCTTCGAAGTCGTTGACGAGCGGGATTGTTTTTGACGATAGTCCCGTCCGCTTTGATGACACATCCCTCAAAGTAGGAAGAAGTGCCTTCATCAAGCCAAACGGGAGAGTCGATGCGACCCTTTGTGAGGAGGGTCATGAACTGGTGGGAGGCCTCATGGAAAAGGGTTTTCCAAATAGCATCTTGGGTTTGACCTTCTTCGTCATAAGAACGGTCATAGGCCACAACGGTGCGCTGTCCAGGCGCCCAATAACCACCAACGCCGCGGCTTTCCATAGCCCGTTTCATTAACTTCATTGTGAAGCGGTCAAAGTCTGATCGTTTCTTCCAGCAATATATTTTCGCTTTTGCCCTCTTCTTGTAATCATAAATCGAGCGGTAAAACTCATTCACTTCATCCATAGCGGCAGCAGCGGTTTCTGCGAACTCCCAAGAGATATTTGTGTAGAGGTCATAGTGTTTTGTTTTTCGCTCAAATGGATTTTTCCAATCCTCGTGCTTTTCATTTTGCTTGGCAAGCCACTGGGCTGTTTTTCGGCGAATCGAAGCCGCCGCAAATGCGCCACCGGATAACTGCTCTCCTGCTTTTTTGGCGAGCTTGTCGTACTCCTTCTCAAGCTTGGTGTCATCCACATTGAGCGCGAGGAGCTTGTCCATGAGATGGCCCGCTAAGCGATAGTATTTTTTTGAGGCGGCTTTTTGTGCTGCAGTTGCGAGTTGGGCTTCCCACTCTTCCAGGATTATTCCGTCCTGATTCCAATCTTCCCAAAGCTTACTTAAGTCGTCTGCGAGTTTTTCGGGGTCCTTGAGTTCACCTGTGTATTTGCGGCTCCACCATTCCCACTTTCCCCAGCGAAGTTGTTCTTCGTCGTCCTCCAGGGCCGAGGAAATCTCTCGAAGAAGGGCGTAGCCGTCCACTGCGTACGGAGTGGCCTGAAGGGCCTGTATGGCCGCTTTCCGCGCTTCGCCAAGTTTCCCATCTTTCAGGAGTTCGCGAGCGACCTCAAATGGATCCTCAGCAAGCGCAGGGGAGGGTGGCGGTGCCGTGGCCAAAGTGGCTGGGGCAAAGAGGGAGGCAAAGAAAGTAAGAAGAAGGAGGGCGGAACGCATCATGAAGGCTGAAGTTTAGCGGAAAGAAGGGCGGCCATAAGGAGCTCTCGGCCGCTAAACTGTTCCGCCATGGCACTTGTCTCCCTGCGTCAACTTTTGGATCACGCCGCTGAATATGATTACGGCGTGCCCGCCTTCAACATCAATAATATGGAGCAAATGCTGGCCATCATGGATGCAGCCAAGCGTTGCGATGCCCCAGTCATCATGCAAGCCAGCCGGGGTGCCCGGAAGTATGCAAATGATGTGGTGCTAACCCACCTAATCCGGGCTGCAGTTGAGATGTACCCGGAGATTCCCGTTTGTATGCATCAGGATCATGGAAACTCCTATGACACTTGCATGTCTGCAGTTGCCGCCGAATTTTCATCCGTAATGATGGATGGTTCCCTTGAGGAGGATGGCAAGACGCCGGCCTCCTACGAGTACAACTGCGATGTCACGAAAAAGGTGGTCGAATCTGCCCATGAAGTTGGCGTGTCCGTTGAGGGCGAGCTTGGTTGTCTCGGTTCCCTGGAAACGGGTGAGGGCGAAAAGGAGGATGGCCATGGCTTCGAAGGCAAGCTTGACCATGACATGCTTTTGACCGACCCAGAACAAGCCAAGGATTTTGTTGCTAAGACTGGGGTCGATGCTCTTGCGATTGCAATTGGTACAAGCCACGGTGCATACAAGTTCACGAGGAAACCTACTGGCGATATTTTGGCAATGGACCGTCTGGCTGAAATTCATGCGGCGATTCCTAACACGCACCTAGTGATGCACGGGTCTTCTTCTGTGCCACAGGATTTGCAGGACATTATCAACGCCCACGGTGGTGCAATGAAGCAAACTTATGGCGTTCCTGTTGAAGAAATCGTGAAAGGAATTCAGACTGGCGTGCGGAAGGTGAACATTGATACCGACAACCGTATGGCTATTACAGGTGCGATACGCAAGGTATTTGCGGACTCGCCCGATGCTTTCGACCCTCGTAAATATCTCACTCCGGCAATGTCCGCTATGACCGAGGTTTGTATTGCCCGCTACGAGGCCTTTAATACTGCTGGTCAAGCCTCAAAAATCGAAGCTCTTCCACTTTCTGCGATGGCGGATCGCTATTCGATAGCTTCGGCCTAAGTCCTGAAGATTATTCCAGGCTGGGCCAGGGGATTTCCTCGCCAGTTTCATGAAAGCGTGGTCGTTTCGCATCCATTTCAATAAGCTTTTCAGCTAATATTCGAACAAGCTGTGAACAGAGATTGGGTTCTGTAGCGCTAAGGTCGTGATGCTCCCAAGGGTCCTCTGCTAGGTTGAAGAGCTCTGCCCGCTCGTCATCCCAACGCCAAACGATTTTGTAGTCTCCTTTGCGAAGAGCGCTAAAGGGGCCAATGAAATCCCATTGGTCTCGGAAGGGTTTGCTTGCCCAGTAGTGTGGCCAATGCCAGAGAAGAGTTCGATTTGGAAGTGACTCTCCATTCAGCAAAGAAAGCCACGAAAGGCCATCGAAATCACCCTTTGGGAAGGCAATATCAGCGGCCTCTAGTAAAGTTGGCAGAAAATCATCCGAGATGACCGGAGTAGAACAAGCTGTTCCAGGCTCAGCTTTTCCGGGCCAACGCAACAACATGGGGACCCTAGTCCCGCCTTCTCGCATTGTGCCTTTCCCTCCAGCGAGCGGTTCGCAGGTTGTTGGTGGGCCACCATGCGTGACTAGGCCGCCATTGTCTGAGAAGAAAATAACTAATGTGTTTTCTGTTAGGCCGAGGACATCCAGTCGCTTCAGTATCCGGCTCAGGGATCTATCCATGCTTTCCAGCATTGTGGCGTAATGTCGTCGAGCTTGGGGGAGTTCAGTGTCATATTTGTCCAACAAAGAGAAGTCTCCCTGTATGGGAGTGTGCACGGCGTAGTGCGCTAAATGTAAAAAGAACGGGCGCCCTTCAGTATCTGAAGCGAAAGTGTCTATTAGGGCCAAGGCCTTGTCAGTAAGCGCATCATTGAGGTACCGATTCGATTTTCGGAAATCATCTAGTCCAGGAACGCGATGAGAGCTTCCTTTCTCTCCATAGGGAGGGTAATAAGAGCCAGGATGTCCGATGTGGCTTCCTCCAATGTTAATTTGAAAACCAAGTTGAGTAGGGTCAGCCCCAGGCGTCCCTAGGTTTCCAAAGTGAGCCTTACCGATATGTGCAGTGCGGTAGCCGTGGTTTTGAAGAATCGAGGGAAGCGTGGAATCTTTAATGCCAAGTCCGTTCTTATTCCAGTCAGGGGAAGCCCAGTGTTGATAATTCGAACCACGATCCCCCTCACCGGGAATCCAGTGGGTAATGCCAGTACTTGCAGGGTTCCGGCCCGAAAGAATGCTCGTGCGCGTGGGGGAGCAAACGGGGCTTGCGGTATAGGCCTGGGTGAACTTAATTCCTTCGGATGCAAGCCTTTCCATAGCAGGAGTTCGATAAAGCCGATTTTGTTCAGTAACAAAATCTGCAAAAGGTACAGAAGTGTCCTGCCAACCCATGTCGTCAACGAGGAAAAACAAGATATTGGGTTGCTTGCTGGATTGGCGGCTAAGGGGGAGGTTGAGTCGTCCTCTATCTCCGGAGAGAACTTGTCCTGATGCAGAATGAAATCCTTCTGCTCCAAAGGGGTTCCAAGTAAGGCCATCGTCGAAAGAAATATCTGTGCCTGACGTGCCGGTAGTTTTCCAGGCTCCACTGTGCCAGTTCACACATGACCGATAGCCGGGAAGCCCACCCTCAACGGTTCTCCAGCTTTTTCCGCCATCTGAAGTTCGAGCAAGAGTGCTTGGAAGGTTCGGGGACTCGTAATCACCTCCGACGAGAAGTCCATTCTTGGAATCGCGCATATGGATAGAGAACACTCCGGAGGATGCCTTGGAATCTTTGAAAGGAGTACTAGAAGATGTCCAACTTTGCCCACCATTTTCAGTTCGATATACCTGGCTTTGAGAGCCACCAGTGGCAATCCATGCAAGGGAGTTTTCCTGGACGCAAATCGATGTTCCAGATGCTGCGAAGGCATACTCTCCTTCAACAACCTTTGGTCGAGAATCCTTGGGGAGTGGGCTCCATGATTGGCCCCCGTCCTCCGTGCGCCAAAGATCTAGGTGGCCATCTACAGCATCCCCAACTAGTAACCCATCTTGCTCATTCCAAAAAGCGATGCCATCCCAGAAGCCATCTTTGGTGGGGCAACGCACTACAAGTTTCCAGTCTTGACCTCCATTTGTTGTGCGGTAGATTCTGGAAGAGTCTCCTGGACCAGCACTCATGACGACAGCAGTGTTGAATCCAAAACCCTGCACATCGCGAAAATCCAGATTTTCAGCCCCTGACACGGAGCATTCATGCCAGGTTTGTCCTCCATCAGAACTTCTGCGAACTGTTCCTCCCGTACCCGATGCCCAGACAATCCCGTTCTCTGCGTGCAGGCCACGATAAGAAGGGGCGAAGTTGTCAGGCGGGCTACAGGTGCCCAAAAACAGGACAAAGATTAGAAGGGGATTTGAGGGAATCATTCTTTGTTAAGCTACCGTCTCTTGAAAAGTCTGTTTATTCAAGAGGCCTCAAAATGAAATCGGTCTCCCCGATGCATTAATTTGGAGGGGCCAGCCTGGAAACATTTGCCCAGGACTGATTCCGTCTGACCATCGCGGCCAAGCTTCAAGTGTGATGCGTTGAGTACTTGGCATAAATCGCACAACGCCATATCCAGGCGAACGGTTGTGCAAAAGTCGAGGCAAGCGACCATCGTCTTGAGGATTTGCTGCTGCCAATACGGTGACGCGGTTTCCGAATCCGTCAAAATAATCGCCTGTGTATCGCGGTGCACCGGTGGACTGGTTCTTGCCGCGCTCCATAGGCATCCAGCGCCGAGGCCATGTATTGCCCATAGCCGGACCTGTAAAAACAATGGTGCCGTCACGAAAATCGTCTTTTCCATACCAAGCAATCGTGCCCAAATGCTGGTCTCCAGTTAGATGCAGGGCGCCCGCCCGGCTGAGGGACTTTACGGCTCGATTTCTAGCAGCTTGCGGCCACCCGTTCGAATCAGCGTCCATGACTGGGATGTCGTTGGCCGGATATTCTCCAGGTTTTGGGGCGGGAAGCCTGCCGACTACCTGGTCACCTTTTTGTACTCCAGGTAAAGTGTGCAGACATGCGAAGGGAGACTGCGAAAGAACAACTTTGGTCCAAGTATCAGGCAATCTTTCTGCAGCCCAAGACTCTAAGAAATGTTCTTGCTCCACTCCCAGCAATTGGAGACCTGGAGAATCGGCATCTTTGGGCTGGTAGTCTTCGGCTTGCGGCCATCCGTTTTTAAATTTCAACTGAGGCGCACCAACAGTTGGCGAGTCTTTCCACATCCGATCTGCAAGTACACAAAAATCAATGCCTCCCCATACAAAAGAAGTTGTGTAGGTGGAGATTCCTTGCCCAATAAAGGACGAGACTTGAGAAGGCGGCAAATGGGAAACTTGGGTGGAATGAACTGCATTTACAAATTTTGCAGGCATCTTGTATCCGCCGGCATCTTGCGCTGTTATCCCATTGCGCGCCTTGGCTAGTTCACCACCAGCACCCCAAAGATTCCCATGAAAAACATCGTGATCGTCGGGAATGCAAATCGTGGGTCTTACCCGGGTTAGATCACCAAAACTCCATAGAAAGCGCTGCCATTTTGTGTGGTAGTCCAAAATGGAATGCCATTCGCTTCGCCGGTCAACTCCCGTGATGTCCCCCTCGTAAATTTGATCGCCAGCGAAAAAAAGGAGATCGGGATCCTGAGCCCGAATGCCGCGGGAAATGTCGTTGTGTGGGAACCAAAGGCCGCTTGGATTCCAGGACAATGGCCCCACTTGGTTTTTTAAACAAGAAAGCAAAGCAAGGCTTGCCGGTTGTCCTTCCTTGGGTTCAGCTCGAATAATCCCTTCATACACCGGTTCCCCATTGAGGTGAACTTCAAAAGGAGTTGCTTGATTATGATTTTGTAGTGGAATTTCAAAGCGGGAAGTAAAGCTCCCATCCATTTGATATACGCCAAGGAAAGAATCTTGCCCATCGAGAAAGAGTTCTGTTTGAGGGACATCCTCTCGGTGGAGGATTGGGTGCTGGATGGTCATTCGCAGAGTTCTGGTTCCATTGCGATTTCTTGCAATGGTGTAAAGAGAGCCCAAGATAGGTCCCCAAGTACGGTTTGGATACGCAATTGCGCCCTCTAGCTGGAAACTCCCAAACGAAAACCCAGTGTTTGCGTTTTTCGAACCACGCGCACTAAAGAGGGAGATTCCTCCAGCTAGTTTTTCCCTAGCGAAATCGGGAACTTCAAGCTGAGTTTGGATAAGGTCCTTCTCGTTCGTTTGGGCCAAAGCCTTTAGAGTGAGGTCCCCATCTTTCCAGGAAAGGTGCATGCGGATAGGTTCTAAACCAATAGGGAAAGTTTGTTTTGATTCAGCAAGTAGGGGTAGTTCCCTAAAATCAATATTCCCCTGAATGGTCCAATAGCCTTTTTCCTGCAGTGACTGGGAAAAATCTCTCAGTGTTAGGCGCCCATCAGAATCTAATGTGGCAAGAATCCCGCCACCTGGAGCAGGAGCTTGTTGAACCAAAGCGGTTGCGCGATAATCAATGTTGTTTCCGCCCATGCCGAAGAGGAATCCAAAGCAAGACCCGTCTTGAAGGGGGCCCAAGTCCGTTGCGCCGATAGTGACACTTAGGTTGACTGGTTTGGTACCTAGGCCGACTTCACGAGTGAGAAGATGAACAGTTCTGCCCGCTGGCCCTTGCTGACCAGTAAGGCATCGAAGTCGTCCATCCTTAATCTCCCAATCCTGGATTCGGTTTGCGTACCATTCCTTTCCAGGCCAGGGCTGGTCTGGGGAAGCTTGCCAGGAATCACGAAAGGGGAGAACCTGAGTGTCTAGCCAGAGTAAGGGGCCAGAGCACGAAAGGAGAATGACCGCAGGAAAAATCAAACTGAAGGCAGGGGCTGGCATGGATTCCAAGATACGGGAGCCGAGCCCTTGGTTCATGTTGTTCTTTGGCAAGGTATGTTGTTCTAATGAAAGAGCCTCTAGCAATTTGAAGCCTTTAGACTAACCCGAAATGCTCCTAACCCTCGCCCTCGCCCTCGCCGCTCCGCTTTCCCAGGCACCGTCTACTTTTTCGCCATTGTTCGATGGGGCTGACTTGCGTGGTTGGCGTGGGCGTCCCCATTTGCAGCCGCATGCCGAAAAGCTATGGTCTCCAGAAAAGCGAAGTATTCAGCAACGGGAGTGGAACGCAGACATGGAGAAGCACTGGAGCGTAGAGTCTGGTGAAATCGTGAATGATGGCGCTGGTGTCTTCTTGACAACAGAAAAAGATTTCAGAGACTTCGATTTGCGCTTGGAATATAAAACGGTGGCCGGCGCTGACTCTGGGATTTATCTTCGAGCCTGTCCTCAAGTGCAAATTTGGGACTGGACAAAAGAAGGAGGAAAGTGGGAACTTGGTGCGGGAAAAGGCTCGGGTGCTTTATGGAACAACATTGAGGAGTCACGATTTCCAAGTAAGAGAATGGATCGACCTTTTGGAGAATGGAACACTCTTCGGATTGTAATGATTGGCCCTCGCGTTTCTGTTTGGCTGAATGAAACACAGATTGTGCACCAAGCCCTTATGGAGAACTACTTCGATCGGTCATCTTCAGTGCCCGAAAGTGGCCCGATTCAGCTTCAAACTCACGGCGGAGAAATCCGATTTAGGAATTTGAAGATTAAAGAGTTTTCCTCTGAAGAGGCTCTGAAGTGGCTGACTCAGGCCGCCCCTTTTGAGGTTATGGGAGAAAAGACATGGAGCCCAAATCCAGGGAATTACATTGCAAGCTTTCTGTTTGAGACCGAGGAAGATTTGCCCGATTGGATTCCTAGAGCAGAAGACTTTGAGGAGTACCTCTATCCGAAAGGCTCTCTCAATATTCAGAGTGTTCGAGTAAATGGAAACCATGCAATAGTTGAATGGAATGGCTTCCCAGTCTTTGAGGGAGAACATTCTTTTTTGGGATCTGTTCGCGCGAGTGCGCGACACATTCGGGACCTTGGCAAAGCGCATTGGCGACCATCGGAATACCACCCTTGGAAACCTGTTGGAGAGGCAACGTTCCTTCTTGAAAATGGGATGCTTACGGGTAGCGGAAACTTTGGGCGGAACGCCTTCTTCATTTCTGAAGAGGAGTTTTCAGACTTCGAATTGAATGTAGATGTGAAGTTGAACTCCGGAGGGAACTCTGGAATCCAGATTCGCTCCAAAGTTGACGAGAAGGGGAAAGTCTCAGGCTACCAGATTGAGATTGACGGAAGCCCCCGCGCCTGGTCGGGTGGCCTCTACGAGGAGGCTGGTCGCGGATGGTTGCAAAATTTAGAGGACAATCCAGAAGGGAACTCTGCCTTTCATGTGGACGAGTGGAATCATTACAGAGTTCTTTGTCGGGGGGAGCGTATCCAATCGTGGGTGAACGGAATTCCCTGTGCGGATTTTCGAGATTCCAAGAGCGGGAAAGGCTTGATTGGTTTTCAAGTCCATAGTGGAGGCAAGACCAATGTCTCTTGGAAAAACTTGTTCATTCGAGAATTGGGGCCCGGGAAATGATTTTAACTTTTTCTTTATGCGTTCTGGCGCAGGCGGGGGACCGCGAGGGCGATTCTCCGCAGATCGAGAATTGGACGGAGTGGGAAGTGCCCCCTGCAAAAGTTCTTTCACCAAGTGAAGAGCTCGATAGTTTTGAAATTGCGGACGGATTTGTTGTTGATTTAATCGCTTCCGAACCTCTCATTGTCGATCCGGTTGCGGCGGCGTTTGATGAGAAAGGTCGAATGTGGGTTGTGGAAATGCGCGGATTTATGCCCAATGTAGATGGTGCCGGAGAAGAGGAGCCAGTAGGCAAAGTGGTTGTATTGGAGGACTTAGACGGCGATGGAGTGATGGACCGCTCTACCCCGTTTTTGGAAGGTTTGGTATTGCCGCGAGCAATCACCATTGTGAAAGGTGGAGTTCTTGTCTTGTCACCACCTCAGTTATTGTTTTGCCAAGACTTAGACGGTGATCTTCGTTGCGACAAGAAAACAATAGTGACGGATAATTGGACTGGTATCACCTCGCCCGAGCATGCTCCGAATGGAATGATTCATGGCTTGGATAATCGAATCCACTTTGCAAAACACAATGCTGAGGCATCTTGGCTTAGGGGTGAATGGAAAACATGGCCCGCATCAGCCCAAGGTCAATGGGGTGTGACTATGGACAATTGGGGCCGTCTTTTTTTCAACACAAACTCTTCCATACTCCATACCGATTTCGTGCCGCGAAGTTATGGGAAGAGGAATATGGGCTTTAACGGTCTTTGGGGCCTGGGTCGCAGCATTATGAGGGATCAAAGGGTTTGGCCTTCCCGAATCACGCCTGGCGTCAATAGGGGATATCGCCCGGAGACTTTGCGTTCGGATGGAACACTACTGACGGCAACTGGAGTTTGCGGTCCCGGAGTTATTCGCGGGTCGGCCTTTTTGGAAAGTGAAAGAGGAAGTCTATTAATTCCAGAGCCTTGCGCTAATCTTGTTAAGAGAGTTTACCTGGACCAAGAAGGTGGTGATATTCGAGCAAGGAATGCGCAGGAAGATGGCAAGGAATTTTGGACATCAACTGATGAACGGTTTCGGCCCGTTAATGTAATTGATGGGCCGGATGGTGCCACCTATGTACTAGATTTTTATCGAGGGTTAATTCAACATCGTCTTTTTGTGACGACGTATCTTCGAAAGCAGGTCCTTGGTCGAGGGTTAGATGAACCGATTGGCCTCGGCCGTATTTGGCGCATTCGACAGAAGGATGTGAAAGCCCAATCAATGGAAGTTCCAGAAGAGATTGAGGATTGGGTTCCTCTATTGGGGCACGCGGATGGTTTTTGGCGAGATTCTGCCCAGCGCATGCTTGTGGAATCCGGGGATTCCGCTTTGGGGCCTATGCTTGAAGTCGCTGTTCACAAGAAAGATCCTCTTCTTTCCCTCCACGCTATATGGACTTTAAAGGGCTTGGGCCTCTTGAAAGAAAAAACAGTAGCCTGGGCGTTGGAGAATGCGGGCCCGAAAGAACTGCCTTCCATTATTCAGGCATCTGAGTCGCTCCTGCCCGGGAAGGATGGGAGTCTTTTGAGACTGATCTACCGTCGAGCGGTGAGTGGAGACTTGTTCGCTAAACGGCAAGTTGTTCTGAGTTTATTGAGCTGCCCGGATGATATGGCTCAAAGGTTTGCTTTGGATTTGTTCTTTGACAACCGTCAAGATCCGATTATTGCGACTAGCTTGGCAACCGTTCCCCAAGACCTTTCTGTTGAATTGTTGAAAAAGATTAGGGCAGATCGACGCTTTGATTCAGAGGATAAAATTATTCTTGGCGCGCAAGTGTCACTAGTTGGATCGAGCAAACTTGCAGTTTCGAGTGACTCCGAATCACCAGTTTATGCGAGGACATGTTTGGCTTGCCATGGCGCGGATGGATTAGGGCAGCCCGGTTTGGCGCCTCCATTGAACGACTCTGTTTGGCTTGGCAAGTCAAAAGAAGAGTTGATTTCTATCGTTCTTAATGGACTGGAAGAGACGATTCAGGTGAATGGAGAAACGTGGAACCAGTCAATGCCTGCATGGAGGGCACTGCTCAATGACGCAGATATTGCTGAAGTATTGAATGATGTACAGCGTCGATTCAATCCTAATCCACAAATATTTACAAAAGAAAAGGTAGAATCGGTGCGAAAGGGTGAATAGGGGACTTTTTTGAAAACTACTGTGGGTTTTCGATTCGCATCATGAGTCAACAGGGCGAAAGGCTTGGCTAGACTGTAACTCTATGCGAACTGTAGGTGGTGGATCCAAGCCTGTTTTTGCGCCACGGTCCAAACACCGCCGCCTTGCTTGCTGACGCTCTGATTAAGCAAATCCGTACCGAGGAATAGGTTGTTGAATTCGCACCCTATTCTGATGGGCTATGGGCGAACAATCATTTTCCCCTGCATAAGTTTCCAGTGGCCAGGAAAAGTGCAGACGTAGTCATATTCCCCAATTTTTTCGGGTGCTGTAAATTCAATAATCTGGCTCTCCATATGATTTAGGAGTCTTGAGCTCGCAATGATTTTTTCGCTTGTTGGGACAAAGCCTTGGTTGAAGCCCGCTGCCCCAAGAGCCTCAGCAGCAAGACCGAGCTCTTCGGAAGAATCGGGCATCCCGATAATCAAATTGTGCGGCATAAAATCTGGGTTGAAAAACCATAGCTTTACAGGTGCACCCGCTTGAACCTCAAAAGATTCAAGGTCGTAGCTCATTTTTTCAGGGACCGTTTGGAGGGCAATCGATCCCTCCGGAGGAGTTGGCGCCGGTTGGCTCTTTGTTCCAAGACCTCTCGTTTCATTTAAGGCGTTTGGCTTTGATTGGGCATGAGTCCACATTCCTTCGACCCTCCTCGCAGCGATTCGAGCATGTGCGTTGGGGGAGTTGAGAAGCGTGTTGAGCAAATCTTGATTTTTTGCATTATGTTGCTGATGAATCCACAAAGCCTCAAGGAGATGATGGGCATCGCTTTCATCGCGAATATCAAATTTGGAGGCCCACTCTTGAGTCAGGCGAATCACTTCTTCGCTATTCCTTGCGGACAATTCAACACGCACTCGGTGCCGAATTCCATTGATAGGGCTCTTGAGTAAATCAAGGAGTTCTGGGATTGGGCGGCCAGAGACTGAGACATGTGTGGCCAGTGGGCGGTCCTTTGCCGTAATCCGGTATATTCGACCGTGGGCATGGTCTCTCTCTGGATCTCGAACATTATGTTGCATATGTCCAACAATTGAGTTGCACCAGTCCGAAACATACAAGGCACCATCGTCGCCAACTTCGAAATCTGTTGGCCGGAAGTTCGGATCTTGGGAGGCGAGAAGATCCTCCACCTCAGTCCCATTTGCTTCCCCTGTTACTGTGTCAAAATCCAGCTTGTATTGCTTTAATCCCAAAAAGGCAATAGTGTTGCAGAGTAGGAAGTTCCCTTGAAATGATTCCGGGAAGTGGCTGCTTGAAAGGATTCCACTGGATGCAACCGGTCGTACTGTTTGATTGAGAAGCTTCCGCATTTTGAAGCTTCCATCTCCATTACTGACAACTTGAAATGCCCGCCCGCCTGTTCCATCAGTAGCGTAGTGGTATCCCCAATAATCAAAGCCAATGCCGTGTGGGTTGGGGCTATTTTCGGCATGGAAGCTGAACTCATGAGTTCGTGGGTTGAAACGATACATGCCGGACCTTGTAGATTCTTGGTTTGTTTGCCAAGGCGTCTCAACATTTGAAACGAGGAAAATTCCTCTTTGATAGTAAAGAGAACCATCAGGCCCTAAAACAAAGTTATTTGCGGCATGGTGCGTGTCTGCCGAATCTAGCCCATCAAGGATTCGATAACGAACATCGGCGATGTCATCACCATCGGTATCTTTGAGGAAGATAAGGCCAGGTGTTGATGCAACAATGACGCCCCCATTCCAGAATTCAAATCCAGTTGGGTTATGGACATAGGCGAAGGTAATTGCTCGATCGGCCACACCGTCCCGGTTGTCATCCGGAAGAATGATTAAGCGATCATCCATCTTTTTCATGGGCTCCCATTTTGGATAAGTTTTCCACGCCGCAACCCACATGCGGCCTTTTGGGTCAACGCCGAGTTGCACTGGGTTGACCATTTCTGGAAACATTTCTTCTGAGGCGAATAGATTGGCTTCAAGGCCATCTTGAAGCGTCATTTTTTCGATTGCTTCTATCCCGCCTAAGTAGGACCCATCTCCAAGTTTGCTAATGCCACCTTGGAGCTGTTCCTTGTCTAAATTTGTGATGACTTTTACAGATTCTGGAACATTGCTGTCATCTGCTATTGCGTTTTCTCCCTTTGCGATTTTCCAGATAACCTCGTCTCGATTCCTTGCCATGACATCAAGCTGAGATAGTTCGTGCTGGAGAACGTCTCGATTGGATTGCTCATTGGTGAACTTTAAGTCCGCCCGAGATCCCCAGACATCGTTCCCATCCGTGGCCCGATATCGGTTGTACCAATGCCAATTTTTATCCAATACAGCACTTCGGAGGGTCTCCAAATTGTTTTTGAGTCGGGCCTTTTCTTTACCGAAGAGCTTGTCGGCGATAATTCCCGCAACAAGCCTGTTGCCTTGAGAATTCAAATGAACACCGTTGATGGTGAAGGCATCTTTGCTCATCGAATAGTGATGTAGTGTGGGTGTGAAAAGGTCAATAAATTCAACACCGGCTTCGCGGGCGGCCTCTTCCATTGCCGCGGCTGTTGCAGCAAGGCGGGGATTGTTCAAAGAACCATCAGGGAAGTTCGGATTCTCGAGATTTTGGTGGGCTGTGGGGGAAATGAGAAGAATTCTTGGTGGCCCCTTTCCAGAGTAGTCTTGAGATTGTGTTTGCTGAATCCAGTTTGAGATGGCATCTTTGAAAACCAAGGGGTCTTCGTCAAAGGACTCGTTGTAGCCAAACATGGCGAAAATAACAGTAGCGCCAGATAATTGGAGGTATTCATTCGGGCCGAGGAAGTCTTTATTTCTTGGGCGATGGTCGATTCGGTCGCCAGTGAACCCATGGTTTCGGATGGTGAGATTTAACCCGATTGTTTCTGTCTGCAGTATCGTCTCTAGCCATCCATCATGCTGCATTCTGTCGGCGATTCCTCCGCCAAGAATGACAAGGTGGTCCTCAGGTTGAAAAAAGCTCGTTTCTTGACCGCAGGCGGGGAGAAGGAGGCAACCTAGAATTATCTTGGGGAAGAGAGTCTTCATGTAGAGGTAAAGGTTACCCTTGCCTCACTCATGGTTTGCCTTCCCGCCCCCCAATTTTTATTCTCGTTGCTGTTTTTGTGCTTATCATCTTGTGTGTCACCACGCAATGAAGATACCCGCTGGCTTCACTTTCCGGGAGGTGAAGGGATTGGAGATGGTTATCGAATTGTTTTTGTTTCAGGCGATGAGGAATATCGATCGGAAGAGTCCCTTCCGATGTTGGCCCGCCTACTTTCGGAGCACCATGGTTTTGAGACAGTTGTTTTGTTTAGCCAAGACCCTGAAACGGGAATGGTGGACCCCGACAACTTGTCTAATATTCCTGGGATTAAGCAGATTAAGGATGCAGATCTTCTTGTGATGCAATGGAGATTTCGCGAATTGCCAGATGAAGATATGAAAGTTGTTCTGGACTTTGTTGAATCCGGAAAGCCAATCATCGGAATCCGGACTTCAACTCATGCATTCAATTACATCAAGAATCCATCCAGCCCGTACGCGAAGTGGAGTTGGAAAAGTAAAGAACCCTCTGGTGGATTTGGTAGAGAAATTTTTGGCGAGACCTGGATTGCACATCATGGCAACCATGGAAAACAGGCGACACGGGGAGTTATTGCGAAAGCC
Organism: Planctomycetes bacterium UBA7888; assembly: GCA_002500505.1. Classification (GTDB taxonomy): domain Bacteria; phylum Planctomycetota; class UBA1135; order UBA1135; family UBA1135; genus UBA7888. The sequence continues at coordinate 85,110 of DLRM01000035.1, read as the reverse complement.
AATTCAATGCACCCCGTTCTCCGTGGAGTCAAGGATGTCTTTGGGCCAACTGATGTTTACGCCATTCGGAAATTGCCGGATGATGCCTTGATACTGCTAAATGGTGCGGTGCTTGAAGGAATGTCCTCTTCGTCCGCCATTCTTGAGAGTCCAAAGAATAACCCTATGCATCCTGTAGCTTGGATTCGCAATCGACCAGTCTCTCAGGAAGGTACTCAGAGGGTTTTTGTGACTACGATGGGCGCAGCACAAGATTGGTCTAGTGAGGATTTGAGACGATTGTTTATGAATGCCTCGGCTTGGTGCCTCCGGCTTGAAGAGGATATTCCTGTCACGGGGCTAGCCGCAGAAATGATTGGGCCTTGGGCCCCAACATCATTTGGGTTTGGGGGTTACCGAGAAGGGTATTACCCTGAGGATTATCGAGACGGCTCTCCTTGGGAATCCGATTAGTCGCTCAGGTCGTCTTGACCGTAAACATAACGGTTGAAAAGAGCCTGTAGTTTACTATTCCCACTTTTTTCAATGAGGAAGGCTTCCATTTCTTGAGTTGAAGCTGTTTGAAGCGCATTTTCTTGAAAGAAATCGCTCATGATTGAACGGAGTTTCTTTTCTCCAATCAGATGAGCCACGCGGGCAAAAAATTGAGCACCCTTGCCGTAAGATTGCCCCGCGGTGGTTCGATTCCAAGGATTTGATCCGCAAAGAGTGATCGCTTTTCCGGGTTTTGAGAAATCCATACGGGAATAACGACCGCCATCTGCAAACCAAACATCCCAGGCCTCATCCCACCAAGCGTCGTTTTGAGAGCGAGGTTTTACGCCGCGACCAAACCAACTGTGGAAAATCTCATGCCTAATGGCGCCATAGGCTGTTGTGGTGGCACCGTCGTATTCCATGGAGCCAGAGGAGTTACGTACATAAACCGTGCAACGATTTCCATGCGGCCAGGGGCCTACCGTTTTGCTGAAATCTTTGAGAGCCTCTGCTACCTTTTTATGGGATGATTTCAAGGACCCCGTGGACTTATTGTCTTGAGCGACTGTAACTTTTACTTTTTGCCCTTTCGTGAGCTTGACCGTTTTTGTGGAGACTTCAATGTCATCCTTGGGAGCGATGACCAACATGGGGGAAAAGGCCGTGGTGTGAGGTGGCCAGCGGAGTCGCCAATTGTGATTTCCGATCTCTTCCACCTCGGCGTTTGTGAAAATCAAGTGCTCGTGCTTGGCGTTTTTAAGTTGAAGTTCCAACTCGAAAGCGAAGCGGTCATAAATGAGATTAGAGGGGAACCACTGTTCCAAATAGCGACCTGGTTTCAGATCTGTAAAGTTCGTGCTAAAAAATAACCCTTTCTCGCGTTTTAGGGCGCCGCGTGCAGCAGGCGCATCAGGAGTCTCAAGGTCGTAGGCCAGTTGCAAAATGCTTGGCGCACCCGCTTGGATTTCCCACTCAAGGAGGCGCATGGTTCCGGATTGTGGGCCCATGTCAAAAATCGAAATGGTTTCTGGCTTAATAGGCTTCATATCAAGGGTCGCAGATCGAATGTTCTGACGAATATCAAAGATGGGATATCCTGTTTCCCCTACTTTAAAAACTAAGTCTGCTGTGGCCTCCTTGGTCCGGGCCTCAAGGTCAAAAATAAGAGTGGCAGAAAGGGACTGGATATCCATCGGAACGCCTAGTAAGCCGTCCACTTCTCGGGCTGGTGGGGCAAAGGAGAGGTCTTCCGAGAAGTTTTCCTGGAGTGGTAAAAGGCCAATTGCGAGGGCCGCGGTGGAAAGAATCACCCCCATAGCCTAAACGAAATTGGCTTGGAGTTCAGGATGTTGTAAGTTGCTTTTATGGGGCACATCATTTTGTTTGGAGTTCTTGTGGGAATCGTTCTGTTGCCCTTGACCTGGTTTCGGTCTGGAAATGTTCCAAAGTGGGCGTTTTCGCTAGTGGGGTTTGTGCTCATTCTGCAGGGAGGGGTCGGGGCTCTCCACGCCTGGGGCGAATCTCAGCACATCGGTTGGACCGTTGGATGGGCACTTGTTGCAATTTTATTTTGCATTTTAATTCCATTGAGATGGCGACGGCATTGATGGGAAAGTGGTTGGAATAGGGTGGCGTGGCTATATTACGCTGGTCATCCAGATGAGCTGAGGGATAGGCCCTTTGAAGCTCGGCCAACCTGCCGAAAGGTTCGGTGGCAATACCTACGCAAAAGCGAATGATGGCGAATCGGGCTTTGGTCCCTTCGTCACGAGCCCATGATTACTCCTTCTGAATCCTCCGATAGCGGTCGCCAAAATCTGGCGCAAGCTATTACGCGCGAAGTTTTTGTTTTTGATGGTGCCATGGGCACTCAGCTGAACAATCGAGGACTTCCTTTTGACCGTTGCTTTGAATTGGCGAGTGTGGAGAACCCTGAATGGGTAGAAGCGATTCATAAAGAGTTTTTAGATGTCGGCGCAAGCGGGATTCATACGAACACCTTTGCAGCTAACTCCTTCAAGCTGGGGCGGCATGGTTTGGAAGGCCGATTGCAAGAGCTTCTAAAGGCGGGGGTGGAGCGCGCACAGGTGACGGCTACAGAAAACACCTGGGTGATTGGGGCAGTTGGCCCCTTGGGGGTTGAGATTGAACCTCTTGGTCGTTTAGGTCGCAAGGAAGCTCGGGCTGAATTTTTAAAGGTTATTCAGGTATTGGTGGACTCGGGAGTAGATGGCATCTCCTTTGAAACCTTTTCGTCTTCAACTGAATTGGTCGAAGCGGTTTCTGCAGCCAAGGAGGCCTGTTCGGTTCCCGTTTTTGCACATCTTGCGGTGAACCGAGAAGCCCGGACCATGTACGGGACCGATCTTGGAGCAGCCGTTCAGCGGCTGGAAAGCGCTGGCGCCGATGTGTTGGGAGTGAATTGTTCCGGGGGACCTCGGATGATTTTGAATGCAGCCCGGGAAATGATTGCGGCAACTTCTCTTCCCGTTTCAGCAAGGCCAAATGCCGGCGTTCCTCGCCAAATGGATGGTCGAGTTTTTTACGAAAACAACCCGGATTACTTTGCGCGATTTGCTCGAAGATTTTTGCAAGCAGGTGGTCGTATGTTGGGTGGATGTTGTGGAACGACTGCTGAACATATTCGAGCTATGGCCCAGGCGGCTCGTGCGGTAGGTGCCCAAGAGAGGGGAGCTCCAGAAACTCCCCGCGTTGTCTCAAAGGAAGCTGAGCGGCCGCAGAAGCCCATGCCTTTGCGCGCACGTTCGGGATTTGGCCGTTTGCTTTCTGATGGGGCGTGCCCTGTGAGCGTGGAACTTGTTCCGCCTCGGACCCCCAACTTGGATGCGCTTCGTCAATCCGCCCGCGAATTGAAAGCTGCCGGTGCAGACCTCATCAACTTGCCAGATGGGCCACGGGCATCGGCTCGAGTGAGCAACATGGCTTCGGCGACGGTTCTGCAAAAAGAAGCCGGCGTGGAGACTCTTCTGCATTTTTGTTGCCGCGACCGCAACTTGCTGGGCATGCAGTCCGACTTGATGGGGGCTGAAGCTTTGGGTTTGCGGAACTTGCTAGTAATTACAGGGGATCCCCCTTACCAAGGGAATTACCCTGATTTGACTGCCGTCTTTGACGTGGATTCTATTGGGCTTTGCAATATTATTGACAATCTTAATCATGGATTGGATTTGGGTGGGAATGCTCTAGATGCACAAACGCATTTCACCGTGGGAGCCGCTTTGAACCCAACGGCCTTGGACGCCGAGCGAGAACTAGAACGCTTTGCTTGGAAAATGGAGGCGGGAATTGATTTTGCGATTACACAACCCATTTTTGACATTGAAAGCTTTGAGAGTTTTTTGAAGGCTTTGCCTGAAAATGCTCCACCTATCCTTGCGGGAGTGTGGCCTTTGCGTTCTCTTCGGAATGCCGAATTTTTGGCATCTGAAGTTCCAGGTGTCGAAATCCCGAATTCCATCCTGGAGGAAATGCGGCGTGCTCATGAAGCCGGAACGGATCAAGAATGTGGATTAGAAATTGCTCGCCGTACCCTGGAATCTCTTCATGGAAAGGTGGGGGGCTTTCAGATTGCGGCCCCCTTCAACAAAGTGGACGCACCGATTTCCCTTCTGGAAGCCCTTGGTGAGATTCGATGAGGGTGCCGTCTGATAACCATCCGTTTTTGATTGCCCTTCGGGAGCGCATCCTTGTATTGGATGGGGCGATGGGCACATTTATTCAGGCCGAGGGGCTTACGGGGAATAACGACGATTTCAGCCGGACCCATCCAGAGGTCATTGCCAAGATTCATCAGAACTATTTGGATGCGGGTGCAGATGTCATTGAAACCAATACCTTCGGTGCGAACCGAATTTCTCAATCGGATTATGGTTTAGAGGATGCTTGCTATGAAATGAATTTGGCGGCTGCGCAAATTGCGCGAAATGTTGCAGATGCGGCCACGGAAAATAATCCGAACCAACCCCGCTTTGTTGCGGGTTCGATGGGGCCAACCAACCGCACTGCGTCGATTTCACCCGATGTGGGGGATCCGGGCGCTCGCGCGGTCACTTTCGAAGAACTTGTTGAGGCCTATGGAGAGCAAGCGCAGGGTTTGCTAGATGGTGGGTGTGATTTATTATTGGTGGAAACTGTCTTTGATACATTAAATTGCAAAGCGGCTTTATTTGCAATTGACGCTTTGTTTGAAGAGCGAGAATTGGCCGTTCCCGTTGTAGTTAGCGGAACCGTGACTGATGCAAGCGGACGGACTTTGAGCGGCCAAACCGTATCCGCTTTTTGGGCTTCTGTTTCTCATTTCCCGCTGAGCGCGATTGGTTTTAACTGTGCGCTCGGGCCGGAACAGATGCGCCCGCATCTTGCAGAGATCTCCGGACTCGCTCATTGCGCCACTGTCTGTTATCCCAATGCAGGTCTGCCGAACGAACTGGGCACTTATGACTTGGGCCCAGAAGAAATGTCAGCCCAGATTCGAGAGTTTGGAGAGGCTGGATTCCTCAATCTGGTGGGTGGGTGTTGCGGGACGACTCCGGAGCACATTGCAGCGATGAAAGAGGTTGTCGCCGACCTTTCTCCTAGAGAGCTTCCAGCTCGATTGGAAACCCCAATCCTGAGCGGATTGGAATGCTTAGAGTTTCGGGACAACTTGAACTTTGTAAATATTGGGGAGCGTTGCAATGTTGCAGGCTCTCGCCGTTTTGCGCGGCTCATTCGTGAAGAAAAGTATGAGGATGCCCTTGAGGTTGCCCATCTTCAAGTTGAAAGCGGAGCACAAATATTGGACATTTGCATGGACGACGGTTTGTTGGAGTCTGCCGCCTGCATGAGGAATTTTTTGAACCTTCTTATGGCAGATCCCGATATTTGCCGAGTCCCAGTCATGCTGGACTCTAGTGATTGGACAGTTTTGGAAGAAGGGCTCCGTGCAGTTCAAGGCCGATGCGTTGTGAACTCAATTAGTTTGAAAGATGGAGAAGCCGAGTTTCTTAGGCGAGCCCGCTTGGCCAAACGATATGGCGCCTCTGTTGTGGTGATGGCCTTTGATGAAAAAGGTCAGGCGGTGGATGTGCCTCGTCGACTAGAAATTGTTGAGCGTTCAAGGAAACTACTTCTTCAGGCCGGCCTTCATCCAGATGAAATTGTGTTCGACTTAAATATTCTTGCTGTTGCCACAGGGATAGAAGAGCACGATTCATATGCGGTCTCTTTTCTGGACGCCTGTAAGCAACTTTCCCAGCGCTTCCCTGGGATTCTCTTGAGTGGCGGCATTTCCAATTTATCTTTCTCTTTCAGGGGGGCAGACCGTGTTCGTGAGGCGATGCATTCGGCCTTCCTTTATCATGCGGTCAAAGCCGGAATGCGACTTGGAATTGTTCACGCAGGGCAACTTGCGGTTTACGAAGATATACCTGAGGAATTAAGAAACCTGGCCGAGGCCGTTGTTTTAAATCAACACTCTGAAGCCGGCACAAAACTTCTTGAGTGGGCGCAAGATCATGCAGGAGAAGAGGACCCAGAAGAGGTAGAGGAAGAAGCGGCTTGGCGAACACTCCCCCCTGCCGATCGTTTGGCGCACGCCCTTGTTTCAGGGCGGGACTCTTTTTTAGAGGAAGATTTGCCACCGGCTTTGGAAGAAGCTGGAAGCGCTCTTGCCGTCATCGAAGGTGGATTGATGAATGGCATGAATCAAGTGGGGAAACTCTTTGGAAGTGGACGTATGTTTTTGCCGCAGGTTGTGAAAAGTGCCCGAGTGATGAAGAAAGCAGTCGCCTGGCTTCAGCCTCATCTTGAAGAAGGGGAGGAAGGTGCGCTGCAAACCCGTGGAACCATTCTGTTGGCGACCGTGAAAGGTGATGTGCACGACATTGGCAAGAATATTGCGTCTATTGTGCTCGCTTGTAATGGATATCAAATTGTGGACCTGGGTGTCATGGTGACCTGCGAAGAAATCTTAAAAGGCGCCAAGGATTGTCAGGCGGATTTGGTTGGCTTGAGCGGGCTCATCACTCCTTCGCTTGTGGAGATGGAGCATGTTGCTGCAGAGATGGAGCGGGTTGGTTTGAAAGTCCCGCTCCTTGTTGGGGGGGCGACGACCAGCCAGGCACACACTGCTCTCAAAATTGCACCACATAAGGCGGATGTCGTTCGAGTTTCTGATGCCTCGCAGGCAGTCGGGGTTGTAGGTTCTTTGATGGGGTCGAAGGCCTCTTCCTTTTTGGCGGAACAAAGTGCAAGTTATGAAAAGATTCGCATGGAGAGAGAAGCTCGGGCCTCGCGCAAGCTTCTTCCACTCGAGGTTGCTCGTGAGCGTTCCATTTTGTTGACTGGAGATATGCCAGTCGAGCCGACTTTCCTCGGCACGAAGGTTGTCAATGACTTGCCACTTGAAGAAATATCGAAGTTGATTGATTGGCGTCCTTTCTTCCAAGCTTGGGAGATTCAAGATGCAAAATCCGAAGCTGGGAAGGAGCTTCGCCAAAATGTGGACCAACTATTGAACGAAATTCTTTCGTCGCGGACTTTGCGTGGTCGGGCAACAATTGGTTTTTGGGAAGCTTGTTCCTCCAATGAAGAGATTCAGTTAAAGGGGGCCGAGCTTCCAGTCCTTTTGTTCCCTCGCCAGCTTCGAGATGCGGGTGAAAATCGCCCAAACCGTTGTTTGGCAGATTTCATTTCGAGCAAACCCGGCGACCATCTTGGAGCGTTCGCCGTGACTGCAGGGTTGGGTTTGGAGAAACTTGTCGCCGATGCTGACAAGGGCAATGATGATTATCGCGCTCTTCTTTTGAAATCAGCGGCAGATCGTTTGGCCGAAGCGTCGGCCGAATGGTTGCACTATCAAGTTCGGACAAGCTACTGGGGTTATTCCTCAGATGAATTATTAAATCCACAAAGCTTGTTGAAAGAAGAGTTCCAGGGGATACGGCCGGCTCCAGGCTACCCAGCTTGTCCAGATCTTGTTTTGAACAGAGATATTCTGACTTTGCTGGGTGGGACGAGTTCTACGGGAATGCAAATCACAGATTCCAATGCCCTTCTTCCGGCGTCATCCATCTGCGGCTTTTACTTCGCTCACCCTGAATCCCACTATTTTGGGGTGGGAATCCATTCAAGTTAACTATCAGAAAGGCGGATAATGTCCACTGGGCAGCCCTCTACGGCTTGTAATATTTCTTCACGGTCCAGGCTAAGAGCATTTGCACGAAAAAAACCATGCTCACTCAAGCCTCCTTTCAGAACGGCCAGCCCGTCCTGATTCATTTCAAAATAGTCTGGAATCGTCTCTGCGCAAAGACAACAACCAATGCACTCATCCGCTTTGTGTCGAATGACGCATTTTGATTGATTTGTTGCGCGCATGAAGTATGTCTCTTGGGTTCTCAGACGATAAGGTCAAGCTTTCGCATGCGGTAAACTTGGTCCCCGCGGCGCGCGTCGCCTTCGTGGGGGAAGGTTAGCTTGGAACCTTTTGGCGCGGTTAGGACTTGAGACATTTCAGGTCCGCTCTCAATGCGGAGTTCGGAAACAACACCAGTGACGGCGCCAGTTGTATTCCCGACAATGACATATTCGTCACCTACCGAAAAATCCAAATCGCAGGCGCTAACTTCAATAATATTTTTCTGGGAAAACACATTAGATATGACGCCAATGCGCTCTTTTTGATGTGTTGCCTTGTTCCCTCCACTTGCGGCCCAACCTTGTTTTTGGCCGAGGTAATAACCGCTCGAAAACCCACGGTTGTAAACCTTAGCCAATCCAGGCTTGAGCGATTCAGCGAGTTCTTGTGTGAAAGTGCCGCTAAGAGCCGCATCTAAGGCTTTTCGGTAGGCAGCGGTGACCCCCCCAACATATTCTGGCGCCCGTCCGCGGCCTTCAATTTTGAAAACGGAAATCCCGCTTTCTAGCATTTGGTCCAGAATGTCAATTGTTTGAATGTCATTGGGAGACATGACGAAGTTGTTGTCCACCAAAAGTTCGTCACCCGTGTCCGGGTCCTTCACGATGTACTCTTTGCGGCAATTCTGGTCGCAAGCACCGCGGTTCGCCGAAGCATTCGAGGTGTAAAGGGACATGCTGCAACGGCCGGAGACGGCAACACACAGGGCACCATGAGCAAAGGCCTCCAATTCCATTAATCGTCCCGAGCGGCCACAAATGTTCTGCGAGACAATTGCTCGGTGGACATTATTAATCATGGGCAAGCTCAATTCTCGAGCCAGCACGATGCGGTCACAGTACGGCGCGTAAAACTGAATGGATTCAGCGTTCGAGATGGATAGTTGGGTGGACAAATGGCATTCGATTCCCAACTCATTTGCCATTTTCATGGCAGCCATGTCCGAAACAATTACTGCGCTAATTTTCTCATTCGCGGCCAGCTCCATCATCCGGCGACAAAGCGGGAGATCATGGTCATAAAGAACCGTATTCAGCGCCAAGAAGCTTCGCACGCCCGCTTTGGAACAGGTGCGGCAAATTTCTCCAAGGTCCTCTAACTCAAAACTCCGCCTAGACCTTGCGCGCATATTGAGTTGGGCTAAACCGAAATACACAGCGTCGGCTCCATTGGCAATGGCCGCATTCAAAGATGGAAAGCAACCAGCCGGCGCGAGTAATTCAACTCTTTCAGTGAACGGGGTCATCTTGTTTGGGTTGATTTACACGGGAACAAAGCAATGCAATTGGGCCCAAGAGATGGAGGATAAGGCGAGCTGGGATTCCTTTTTGATGAAGGGCGATGAGAAACCAAGGGGTTACGAGGAGGATGAGGGCGTACAGGGCTAATCCACCAAGAGCGAAGAGGAGTAGCCAGCGGATTTCGGGGGTGCGGAGAGCTTGTGGAATTCCCAAAAGAAACAGCAACCACAACAGTCCCCAACTTAGGACATCAATAAACTCACTTCCAAAGTACCGCGCAATCCTGGCTGGGCGCCAATGCGATTGTTCCGACCATTCTTCGCCATAAAGTTTTGCAGGGATTGGGGACTTGTCGGCAGATTCGTCCTCTTGCCAATAATGAAGAACAGTTTCATAAGAAACCGCTTCGGTGTAATTTTCATCAATTGCGGGAAGGGTCGTTCGGTGAATGAGCCATGGAGAGGCCAATACGGCAATTGCGCTACCGACGAGCACGAATTCCTTCAAGCCTTTGCCCCGATTCCAAAGCGCACCAAGGGCAAGGGCAAGGAGAAGGACCGCTGAAAGAGCCAACCCCTCGTTTTTGGACAAAATGGCGGCGGTCATGGCAAGGCCAGCAAGAAAGCGGCATCTTCCACCGCGAAGAAGCAGGCCACATGCCAAAGCGACAAAAGCAGCAACCGGCAAATCTCCTCGACCACCCAGCATTTTCTCTGCGCCCAGGCCAGCCTCCGCAAAATCAAGTGCACCTCTGTGGAGGAACTCCATCACATAAAGGATGGGGGTGCAGGCCGCAACCAATGCTCCACGACGAGCGGCCTGGGCACCAAAACGGCGCAATCCAAACGCGACTGCGCCTGGCAAACAAAACGCCCAAAAGGCAAGAGGGAATTGAATCCAGCGATCCGACCATTCTCCGGCGAAGTGAGCGGACCAAGCCTCCAAGATGGGAATCCCAAGAGGGTAATTGGGATGGGTCATGATGCGGCCAAATTCACCAGTCAAGGCATGGAAGGCCTCACCGCGAATGGACTCCCCGCCAAAGAGCAATTTTCCCTTGAGCCCAAAATGCAGAATGGGGTCAAATTCATTTAGCGGCCAGGCCAAGGTCATGGCGACCGAGCCAATGGCCAGACTAAGCATGAGCGGGCGCTCCCAAACAGGGAAGGCGCAAGGCTCAACGGCTTGCTTCCATTCACGGCGAATGCGCCATACCCCGCCACCCGCAAAACCCAAAGAGAGGAGGGTGGCTATTCCAAAACTGAAAGTCCCCAAGGCCCAGGTCGCTGCCATGCCAGCGGTCATCAAAGTGGCAAGCCCAAGGAGGATTGAGGTAGTGAGCTCCTCATACCTAGAGCGTGCGTAATGAGTACGGTTTGGCATGAGCAAGCGCCCTGCAAGGTAGGCCGTCAGGACAACTAGTAAGCCGCCAAGGAAGCCCATCATCGAACTGCCTCCAGCTGCCAATCCGAAGTTTTGAAATCATCCGATTGTTTGAACCACAAAATCCAATCCGCTTGAGTTTCTTCAAGAATAGAATCCAGCGCGGCACCTTTTAGTTTTCCTTGTCGATTCCGTTCTCGGACCCAATCTTGATATTGCGGTGCGGTTCCACTGGCGTTACTTGGGCCGCCAATCAGGAGCTTCCGGGGGGCAGCGGCATAGTTCAACAATAAGTACCAGCGGGCTCGAGGGCTTAGAGTCGTGAGAGGGCTGCTAGGTAAAAGGAGAATGCGGTCTTGAGGTTTTGTTTTGTGGAGTAAGATTTCCACAAAATTTTGGTATTCCTCGTCTAACCAAGGCGGCCAGCCATGACCTCCAATCGGGAAGTGGGCAAGGTCTGCTGCACGAACTTTGTCAGCATCTGCCAAGGACATGCAGTCAAAAAACAGCTTTCCTTTCATGGCGGTTTTGACTTTTTCCCAATCAGGCGATTGGAAAAGAGAAAGGTCACTATTGACCACCAAATCGGTTGCCCCTTGGCAGGCGGAAAGAAGATTCTCGACAAACTCGGCCTGCGGGAGAAACTTTCCGGCTTCGTCCTGGCCCCAACGGGGGTCGAAAATGCGAACGTGAGCCCCCGCGCGGGATAATTCTCGGGCAAGACTTAAACCTTGAGAGTTCTCAGAAAGAGATTCCCCTTCATCAGCAAGGCCCCAAACAGCGACCACTCTTTTTTCGGGGAGTTTCCGCTGTTTAAATTGGCTTTCCCACATCCCAAGAATGGACTGCGCAGACAGTCTAGGTTGATAGCGCACCCGCGGGTAGGTCTCGATGCTTGGTGAGAATTCTGCTCCCACTGCTAGGCTCAAGCCAATCACAAAAAATAAAAGTGGCACCAAAGCGGCGCATTGATGCGCGCGGAAAGCCCAACCTTGACTAGGCCGAAGGCGCGAGACAGGGGGTGTGGGTGGGGCCGGTGATTGCGAATTCACCTCAAGATTCTACGCGACTCTTAGGGAGGCCGAAGGGAGAGGACTATGCTTAAGGACATGGAGGAGCAAACGAGCCCTAGCCACATCAAACTATTGTGTGTACTTGCAATAGGTGCTCTTCCTGGCTTTCTGGTTTGGCAACTGAGTGAGGGCGTTCTCCAGGGTGGGGACATCTTTTTTGCCTTGGGGGCCTTCCCCTTGGGCGTTCTATTGACTCTCTTTTTCCTTCCTTTCCCTTTGAAGTTCAGAATACCTCTCTGGCTTCCACTTTTATCTGCTATTGTCTTGACGAGCCTTGGTCATTTTCGGCTGCCCACACCAGTGACGAATGATGAAGCGGCCTATCTCTATCAAGCGGAGCTATTTTCGAGTGGGAAATTGACCGAAGAAATTGTCGGGCCTGCCTGCCCGGACGGAGCCTCACATTGCCCAACTCATCGCCGCCAGATGATGGAGCGGAAAAACGAAGATGGTGTTTTTGTTCGTTATGCCAAATATCCTCCTGGAGTTTCTCTCGCGATAGCCCCCTTTAACTTTTTGGGGATTCCATTTCTTGCAGTTTTGCTTGCGAGTGTTTTGGATATTTTGTTGTTGGCCAAGCTTGCTCGCCGTTTCGGAATTGTCGCTCCCGCATGGCCGCCCCTGTTGTTGGCTACCACACCCTTTTTCCTTTTAGTTCAGTCTTCTTATCAATCGGAAGTCTTCACGCTTCCTGCTGCGCTATTGGGGTACTTATGTTTGCTGCGACTTCGGGACCGCGATGGCGACCCTAGGTGGAACGCAATAATCCTCGGAGCCTCTGCTGGATGGATTTTCCTTTGTCGCCCTCTCACTGGAGTAATTTATGGACTGGCGTGCTTACCTGGTTTGCTTCGAAATTCAAAAGGGAAACTTGCGCCCGGATGGAAATCTATTCGGAATTGCATCCTCGGCGGTCTCCCCTTCTTAATTGGGGCCTTGGTGTACAACCATCTTCAAACGGGCGAGTGGACGCTCTCGACTTACCATGCTTACGCCCTCCGCTTTGGTCCCTTTTATCCAGATGGCGCCCCCATGGATGTTTATGGCAATGGAGATTTTTTTAGCGGAGTGATTCGGCAACTCGGTCGTTGGTCGGTAGGAGTTTTTGGAATACTGGGTATTGCCGCTTTGGCCATATGGGGCCTCTGGCAATCCCGAAGTCGTGATGGCGGAACTGCGTTCCTACTTGGCATTGCCATTCCACTCGCTTACGCTTTTCATTGGTATCCCGGCCATTGGGCTTACCTTGGACCACTTTATTGTTTTGAGACCATTGGGTTTTTAACCCTTGGCGTTTTTGTCATCCTGGATCAGGCTCCTGGTTTTTGGCGCCGAGGGCTTCCTCTTGCTGTAACAGTTGCAGGCATCACCTTTTATATACATCGATTCCATATTACCGAAGAAATTTCCGAGCTTCGCAATGCTCATGTGATGGCAGCTGAAACCATGGAAGGCTTGCCGAGCAATGCCGTGATTCTTCTCCCAGTAAATCCGCAAAGTGCCAAGCTGAATTTGCCTTCTAAACCACCATTCTCTCCCAAAAATCATGTTTTTGTTCGGGAGTTGCCCGGTCAGCGGCAGACACTATCGGCGCTTGAAGAAATGGGGCTCAATGGTCGGCCTCTTTACCGATTTCACTTAGGTGGAACTCGGGAGTTCGACACGATTACTTCGTTTCGATAGCAGGCGTGCCCTCAGATGAAATCGCTTGAGGGTGAACAAGGGTATAGCTTGCCTCTGGGAGAGGTCCCCAAGACAAAAATCCAGATTCAGGAAATAGTTTCATCGGCAACAAGTCCCCATCCGGTTCTTTTCTGAAACAGAGGACTTCGCCAGGTTGGGCGTCTTCAATCACGAGGGTCTTTGTTTGCAAAACCCACGGATTAGGCAGGGAGTCCATGGGGGTGGAGCCCAAAAGCCAAGCCGTTTTTGGTGGCAAACCCGGGGCATAAACTTGAATGGTTTTGAGTTGTTTGGTTGTACCCTTCAGAACGGCTCGCCCTGTCGAATCGCTGATAGCAACCCAAGGAGGGCCCTCCTGTGCATCTTTGCCTAAAACAAGGGCGCCCGCCAGAGGTTCCTGATTGGCCGACTGAAGCAGTTGAAGAGCGATGTCGCGTTCTTCCAATTTCGGGAGTGTTCCGAGTGGTCCTCGGTCGCGGGCGATAAAGCGAATGGTCTCGGATTTGGCTTCATTCCAGTCGGTAACATGAAGGACTTCATGACCAGTAAGCCAACCCATAAATTCAAGAGAACCTTTTTGAGTGAGCACCAAACTTGCAATCCCATTGCGGTTCACGGTTGCGGAAACAAGGCTGGGTTGAAGGGCAACAAGGGTGGCCCCGGCGGCGGGACTCCCATCAGATTTTTCCAGGCGGAGTTGAATTGTTATGGGCTCCGGTAAGTCTTTCAATTGAGAAGCTTCCATCTTTGGCGGATTGAAGTCCATCAAGGCCGAAGGCCCGCACCCACGGCCAAGGATAAGCACAAGGGCAAGGGTCAGGAGGGGAGCAAACCAAGCGAGAAAAACGCGAAAGGAGCCCATTTTCAAAGCTTAGCGTTTCTTTTTCTCGAGCACAGGCTCTACAACAGTTTGGTCTCCAGTAATAACGGAAACAGGGAAGTTGTTTTTGCGCAGTCCATCCCCTCGAAGCGTGAGAGTCCAATCACCAGCAGGGATTTGATTCAATCTGAAATGACCAGAGCGTCGCAGGCCAATTTCTCGCGGCCCGACTCCGGATTGGGAGCCTGGTGCCGGAGTCAAAGTTCCACTACCTCCGCGAACGGGAACTAGGGTTCCATTTTTCCCATTTTTCATGGCTCGGCCTATTAAGGTTCCGAGGTGCAGGTTGAAGTCTCGAACAAGCTCTACGTTCTCCTGGAGTTCAATTTCCAAGCGGCCTAAGCCAGTCGGCCCGGTTTCTAAATCATCCGGTCCTCCAAAATTAAAAATGCCCTCAGGCCAACGCCCGCCTTGGTCCACAACGAGCCAAAAATCTTTTGGGTCCACCGCTGCAAAAAGAAATTCTCCACGGTAGTCCGTTGCTGCACTTCTGAGGTGGCGGCTGAGTTGGCGCCATCCAAGACGGGGATCCCCGGAAGCTCCAAAATCTTTAGGGAATAGGAACAGGTTCATGCCAGCTTTGGCGACCCCATTAACTCGAACCGTTCCTCGCAAAATACTCCGACCTTCTAAATCAATGTGTAAGTTTTGAATCGCAGTTTGTCCTTCGGCAACCGAAATGCCATGAACTTCGGCAAGCCCATCGCCGGTCCCTAAGCCAAAGGAAGAGCCCGAAAGAACTCGGTCCACTTCTCGCAAAACAAGGTCGTAATCCCCAGGTGCAATGTCGGGGAATTCAAATTCCCCTTCTCCATCGACGGTTGTGTCCAACGGGTCCCGGCCTGGGGAAGATGCGGTCACTCGTAGAGTTTCGAATAGAGCTCGGTTGCCAGTGACGACTCCAGTGAGGGCGGAAGCCGCCGGAACTTGAAGAGCGACTTCAAGAGAGTCGTGGAGGAGCTGAAGTTCCTCGGATTCAGCAGGAGAGAACCCAGGCGCGTGGGCTTCAACTCGGTAAGCTCCAACAGCTAAGCCAGAAAAAGAGAACTGACCTTCTTCATCCGCATTGGTTGTTTCGAGGATACTTCCTGGCCGTTGTGTGTCTGGTGCGATGGGGGTGCGATTTCCTGGGCGCTGGCCATACAATTTTCGGAGATGCACTCGAGCCTTAGGAAGGGAGCTTGCAAAAGGAGATAGGACGACTCCGGAAATCTGAAGGCCTTCCTGAAGAGTGAGTTCGATGAAGTTTGGAATCTCACCCTCTTTGCGGAAGTCCAAATCATCCGAAACGGCGGGAGTGTGCGTGTCCGACCAAGCAGCAATTTTGAAGTGTTCCCCCCAAGACCTCCAAATATCAGCCGAGAGATGGAACCCTCCTTCAGAATCCGTTTTTGTCTCCCCGACGAATCGTAATCTGGAGGGATGGATATTGCGCCGACGACTGGATGAGCGCTCCACAATTCGAACCACGGCTCCTACCACCCCGCGCCCCAAATTGTCTTTCACGACGCCTTGAATGGCGGGAAGAGGATGGAGTTGGATTTCTTGGCGGTAGTCCGGGTTTTCTACCGTAACCCTTGTTGGGCGATAACCAGGAGCGGAGATGCGCAGTCGAGGATTTTTGCTTTCTTCAGGGCGGTCGAGTTGGAATTCTCCATCTCCATCTGTTTTTGTTTCAAGTCGTTCTTCCGAGCTTAAATCCAATCGAATCCGCGCATCCGGAATGCCTGCGCCATTGGGGCCATACACCCACCCAGTCAAGGCAAGAGAAGGCAAAAGAGAGATACTCAGATCCGTAACAGTGTCATGGCTTTTGCCGTTCACGGGGGCAGAGTAGCCATCGGCCCAAAGGAGGGCTTGAGCCCTCAAATGAAATCGCCCTGGGGGGAGTTGTTCGAAAGAAAAGCTTCCTTGCGCGTCCGTGATGGATTCATAACCCGGCAAAGGCGGGAGGGCGAGTAAGCGGCGTCGGGAAAAGGCTGCGGTATCCGGTTCCAGAACAGGAACCACGCGTGCCCCCGCAATGGCAGTTCCGCCTTGGCCAGTAACTATCCCTGAAAGTTGGAATCCGGGAGCAAGGGTGAGGTCGCCCAGCTCGCGCGTACGGCCTGGAGTGGCGGGCAGGTTTTGGAGATCCAGCGGCGGAAAGTCTTTTGCTTGGGCGCGAATAATGAAGCGAAGGCCATCTCTAGGAGATTCAGGAAGAGCAAAGCGGCCGTCTTTCCCGCAAGTGGTCTGAAACTGAACCGTGTCTGGTTTTTCCAAGGCGGCGCGATCTAAATACATGGCCCAACCGGAGAGACCCCAAGCGTGGATAGTGGCTCCTGTGGCTGGAGTGTTGTTCGGGAGCATGACGCGTCCACGAAAGGAGGGAATTCCAAGGTCAAGTTCTTCGCCCGCCACTGGAGTGGGGTCCTCCCATTCAGTTCGTAGTGGAGGAGCTGTGGTATGAGAGTTTGTTGGGGCGTCTAGCTCAGCAGGTGAAGTTTCCTCAACTTCCCAAGGCGTGGAGAGTCCCGGTGAACGATTCGACGCAGAATCCGTGCCGGCCCGAAGAATCAGAACCAAGGCGGCTAGGAGACCGAACCCAAAAAGGGCATAGAGAAGGCGTCGAGGCATGTCCTTATGCTACGAACGAGCAGGCAGAATGGTGTACTGAAACCTCCGAGCTATTAGAATCTGGTCAGCATGCGACTTTCTCAGCAGTTGTTCGTGACTTTTCGGGAAGAACCGGCCGATGCCGAAGTTCGTTCTCACGCTTTGATGGCACGCGCAGGCTTCATTTTGAAGCTCGGTGCGGGTCTTTATGTGTATGGCCCCATGATGTGGCGAGTCTTGCGAAAAATTGAGCAAATCGTTCGCGAAGAGCACGACCAAGCGGGTTGTCAGGAACTATTGATGCCGGCGGTTCAGCCTCGTGAGCTTTGGGACGAATCAGGCAGATGGGAGCGTTATGTGAACGATGGAATTTTGTTTCATTTCCGCGATCGGAAAGGTTCCGAAGTTTGTTTGGGCCCAACGCATGAAGAAGTCATCACCCACTTTGTACGCAAACAGGTGCAATCTTGGAAGCAACTCCCAGTGACTCTTTACCAAATTCAAACCAAGTTCCGCGACGAGATTCGTCCGCGTTTTGGCTTGATGCGTGGGCGAGAGTTCATCATGAAAGATGCTTACTCTTTTGATGCCACCGAAGAGGCGATGCAGGAATCCTACGCAAAAATGCGGCAGGTTTACCGGAATATTTTTTCGCGGTGTGGCCTGCGATTCACAGCAGTTGAAGCTGATTCTGGTGCCATTGGTGGGTCGGGCTCGGAAGAGTTCATGGTAGATGCCGAGACGGGTGAAGATGCGATTGCAGTGTGTCATGAAACAGGTTACGCCGCCAACATTGAGAAAGCGGCTTCTCGTATTGCTCATTCCGGTGCGAAGCCCGAAAAAGTGGAAATGCACAAAGAGCCCACTCCAGGAGCAAAGACTTGCGAAGATTTGCTAAAGCTTTTCCCTGACTTAGGCATAGAGCGATTGTTGAAAACTGTTCTGTATGAGGCCGTCTGGGAGGATCACACCCAAACGGTGGCCGTGATGTGTCGTGGAGAT
Organism: Planctomycetes bacterium UBA7888; assembly: GCA_002500505.1. Lineage (GTDB taxonomy): Bacteria > Planctomycetota > UBA1135 > UBA1135 > UBA1135 > UBA7888. The sequence continues at coordinate 67,353 of DLRM01000035.1, read as the reverse complement.
CGCGAACTCAACGAAGTGAAGTTGTTGAATCATTTGAATGCTCTCAAACTCGAATTGGCTGATGAAAAGCAAGTCCGGGCAGCCACTGGAGCAGAGCCCGGCTTCGCAGGCCCAATCGGTTTGTCCGAAGATGTTCGCATACTTGCGGATTCTTCTGTTGATGGCGCTCAGGGGTTCTTGTGTGGTGGGAATGAAACGGACACCCATTGGCTAGATGTTTGGTTCGGCCGCGATTTAGAGCAGCCCGAAACTGCTGATTTCGGTGTAGTTCAGGCCGGCGATGAAACGGTTTGTGGCAAGGGAAAAATTGAAATCACTCGTGGAATTGAAGTCGGCCATATTTTCCAACTTGGAACGAAGTACTCCGAGGCCATGGACGCTTCTTTTCTGGATGAAAACCAAAAGACACTTCCTCTTTGGATGGGTTGCTATGGAATTGGTGTGAGCCGAGTTGCGGCCTCGGCGATTGAACAAAATCACGATGAAGGCGGCATGATTTGGCCGCTACCTATTGCGCCTTATCAGGTTTTGATTGTGCAAATGAAGGCTGGAGTTGAGGAGCAAGACGCGCTTTGTGCTGAGCTGGAAAAGGAATTGGAATCTTCCGGCGTGGATGTTTTAGTGGACGACCGCAAAAAAGTAAGCCCTGGCGCCAAGTTCAAGGATGCTGATTTGATTGGGATTCCACTACGCATAGTGGTAGGTCGAGATGCAGGTGACCGTAAAGTCGAGTGGAGCCCCCGTTCTGGTGGAGAAAAGGAGGTGGTCTCTGCTGAGGAAGCTCTTGAACGAGTCATTGCCAAGGTGAAAGCGGAGTGTGGGAAATGATTCGTGCTCTCTTGTTGGGCCTTCTTCTTTTTGTAAGTAGCTGCGAATCTAATTTACCCCTGAAGAATCCGGTTCAGGATGCTGTCAGAGCGAACCCTCTCAACGACACCTCCCGCGACCCGGACGCAACTGAGCCTCTACGCCCTTGGCGGAGGCTGGATGTTCTGGACGAACCTGTCGCCACTGTTCCGTGGGAGCAAGCTCCGCAGTACATGGGCCAAGTCGTTCTTACGGAGGGCAAGGTCGTGGGCACCCATAACAGCGGGAAGGCGTGTTTTTTGAACTTCAAAGAGGAATGGGAAGGTCAATTCCACGCCGTCATTTTTTCTCGAACTTTTCCGGACTTTCCGGAATCCCCCGAGACTTACTACCTCGACAAAACGGTGCGAATTCTCGGCAAGGTGGGCGAGCACCGCGGTGCCCCCCAGATTGTGATTCAGAATCCTGATCAAATCACGGTTGTGGATTAGCAAGCGGCTCTTCCTCGGCTGCATTTTTGGCTCGCCTATACTTTCTATCATGTTGAGTCTTCTGCTCCCTACTTTGGCGCTTTGCATGGCTCAGGCACCTCAGGTGTCCCAAGAGCCCCCAGCTATTCGCATGCTCTCCTGGAATATTGAGAACTTTTTTGACCGCTGGGATGACCCTTATCGCCGAGACCAAATCACCAAACCAGCCTACGCCAGCGATGCGCGTATGGAGCGTGTAGCAAAGGTGTTGCAGGCGTTTGATGCCGATGTCGTTGCTCTACAAGAAGTCGAAAACCGTTGGCATTTGGAACAGTTTGTGGACAAGTACCTCGGTGATATGGGTTACGAAGTCGTGCACTTTGAAGGGAATGACACACGTGGAATTGATGTGGCTCTCTTGAGCAGGATTCCTCTTGGCGAGGTGACGTCCTATCGCCACATTCGTTTCAAAGACTCCAAAGGGAAGGAGCAGCATTTCCGCCGGGATCTTTTGCGGGTGCGGGTGGAGGGGAATTTTCAGACCGATGTTTATGTAGTGCACCTCAAATCTCAGTGGGGTGATGAGGCTGCGGATGTCGTTAGGGAGTCCGAATCTGCTGCAATCTTGAAAATAATTCAGGGGGAAATAAAAAAAAATCCGGCCTATCGCGGGGTGGTTTGCGGAGACTTCAATGAGGTTCCCGAAATGCCCACTTTGGGCCTTCTTCGCGATGGCGGATTGGTAGATCCTATGAAGGGAACGGAAAAGTACACCTACAACAAAGAGCCCTACCTCACTCGGATTGATTATGCGATGTGCACTCCCAGTCTTGCCAGTACTCTGCTTACTGCTGAAGTCATCGACGAGTCTCCCGTTGAAGGTGTGCGGCTAGAAGACGCAACCGACCACTACCCCTTGTTAGTGACTTTTTCGCCGACCGGACTCTAGAACGGAAGAAGGTTAAAGACTACGCTCGTTTTTAACCGTTTCCCATGCCTCGTTAATGGCAGTCATCTTTTGCCGTGCGAATTCTTGGAAGTCGTCAGCAAGCCCTTTGGAACGAAGAATATCGGGGTGATAATCCTTAGCTAGCCGGCGATGTGCGGCCTTGACCTCAGCATCCGTTGCGGTGCGAGGAACACCCAAAACTTCATAGGCGTCTTCAGTAGTAGAGCCATGTGTGGCGCGGAAGGTAGCTTTGCAGGATTGGAAATCATTTTCACTCAACCCAAGTTCTCCGGAAATTTCCCGAATGATATGCTCTTCAGCGGGGTGGAATTCACCGTCGGCAAAAGCAATCGCGCAAAGTAATGTCACGATATCACGAAGGCGATCCGGTTGAGTGGCAAGGAGTTGTCGAATCTGGATGGTGTATTCTGAAGTTGGGGTCGAGCTGTCACGGGCTTCATTGAATACTTTGGAGGCAGCGGCGCGGTCTTCTTTAGAAAGGCCCAGTGCAGTGCTAAGGAAGTGGTCAAATGTTTGGATTTCTTCCTTAGTTACCTTGCCGTCTGCTTTGGCGACCTTGGCGGCCAAACTTGTTAGGGCCAGAGCGAAAATGAGCTGAAGTTCTTGGGTGGAGCGCGTTGCGGTTTGAAGGGGGATTTGCGTTGCCGTCCCGCTCATGGAAGAGCCCATCGCAGCACCCAGCATGGCCCCCAATGGCCCACCAAGCATCATTCCGATACCACCGCCAATTACTCCTCCGAAGATTCCCATAGGTATAGGATAGCTTAGTTCAAGTCAGGGTTGGTCTTGTTGTCTGTTAAAACACTGAAGCTCGAGTGTTCCTTTTTGAGTTTGGCGATTTCGGCAATTGTGGATTCAGCCCGTTTTTGTACATCGAGCATGGCGAAGATTTCGTACTTTCGCTCAATGGAGATGGGCATGGCGAGGGAAAGGATATCCGAGAGCCAAGAAAGTGTTGCTGAATCGTCAACCATGGCCTGGCCGTCGGCAAGGGTGGAGATGGCCTGAAGTAACTCCCGCCGCAAGGAAGCTGAAACTCCTTCGGGAGCCTCTGTTTCTTGAAGGAGCTCAAACTCAGCCTCGGGGAAAGGGCCTTCCTTTAGGATTTGTTGTATCCGAATTCGACCTTCGCCAATCCCGAGGAGCTGAATGGAGTCGTCTCCAGAAAAGGAAGATGGAATTTTGAACCGAGCCAGACCTGCGATGGGGTGGACTTCTGGATTATCAAAGTAATCTTCTTCCCAGTCACCCTTCAGCAATGCACAGGCAAGCAAGGTACCCTCTTTAGCTTGCATGTCCCGAAGCATGGCCAAGTGCCTTGGCTCGGAAAAGAAGATAGGGAGCTTGGCTCCCGGGTAGAGAAGAAGGTTTGGAAGCGCAAAAAGGGGCGCCTTGTTCTTCATTGGGCTACCGATTTTGATTCAAGGCGAATCCGGTGAATGTCCAGATCCGCACGAAGGCCAAATTCGGCAATCGCTCCACGGATTTGCTCTTGTGAAAGCCGGAAATGAATAGTTTCGTGGAGGTAATTATCCAAAAACTCAATCGGTAAGTTTCCTAAGTCTGTGGATTGCGCCAGTTCGCTACGGCGGCTCAAGCCCCGTTCGGCCGCTTTTTCCAAAATTGGTGCTACTTCTTCAGGGTCAAAACCCGTGCGGCAAATCCAACCCGCAAAGACGAAGGGAAGGCCAGTTAGTTTTTTCCAGGTTTCCCCAAGGTCCACAGTCGTCCAATCGGGATGAGTTTGAGTCGCTAAGAGTGCGGGGTCCCCAATTAGTTGCACCGCATCGGCGCCAGATTCAAAAGGGTCTTGCTCCAAAGGGGCCTCGATGGCGTGAGGTTCAAGGTCAAAGGCGTCGCGAAGGCAAATCCGAGCAAGTTCCCTCCCGGTTCGACTATTGGGGTCGAGGAGCAAACTTTGGATTTCAGAGGGTGACTGGAGCCGAGGCGAAAGGAAAAGAAGAACCGATTGGATGGGACCATCGCAGGCGATGACTGGGCCATCAGACCAAAAGTCCAGTGCGTCTTCACCAAGGGCCAGAATGGAACTTGCTAAAGCAATATCAAGCTCGCCGCTTGATAATCGCCGGGCGAGCTCAGCGGGGGGAGCAGTGCTTAGTTGAACGGAGGGTTCCGCATCCAGCCCCTCCGTTAAGGGCCGTGCCACCAAATAAGGAACCGTTCCGATTCTCAACATTAAACCGAGAGGGGAGTAGGAGATGTAGGAATGGAATCATTCGCTATTGGGAATTCTCGAATGACTTCGTAAAGAGTGCCCCGCTCAACGGGCTGGCGATGGGCTTCCCGAATTAGGCGGTGAATGAAGTCCCGATCCAAGTTCTCTGGAGTGCCCGCGCCGGCATCGTGGTACACCTTTTCCTGGGTTACAGTGCCATCGATATCATCTGCGCCCATACCTAGGGCGAGTTGAGCGACGGGGAGGCCGAGCATGACCCAATAGGCTTTGATATGGGCGATGTTATCTAGGAAGAGGCGACCGATGGCGATGGCTTTGAGCCGTTCGGTGGGCCCGGGTTGGGGTAGGTGCGAAAGCCCAGGAGTATTTTCAGGGTGGAAGGCCAGTGGGATATAGGTCTGGAAGCCACCTGTTTCATCTTGGAGATTTCGCAATCGATTTAAGTGGTCTGCGCGTTCTTCCAAAGTTTCAGTCATGCCATAAAGCATGGTGCAGTTGGTTCGATAGCCATGGTTGTGAATATCACGTGCAAGTTCAATCCATCGTTCAGCCCCCATTTTTTTTGGGTAAAGCTCTTGTCGTACGCGTTCAGAAAAGATTTCTGCACCGCCTCCGGGCATCGAGCCCAATCCTGCTTCTTTCAGCTCGTCAAGAACATCGCCTAGGGGCTTTCCGGCAGTTTTCACAATTTGGTCAATTTCGACCATGGTGAAAGCTTTGACATGGATGTTCGGTCGGGCAGATTTCGCAGCCCGGACGATATCGAGGAAATACTCGTAGGGAAGCGCAGGCCAAACCCCGGCAACCATGTGGACCTCAGTGGCCTCAGGATTCGCCTTGGAGAGCTCTTCATGAATCTGCTCTGGGGTCATGCAATAGGCGCCATCGTCTTTGGGGCGCCGCTGGAAAGCGCAAAAATCGCAGTATTGGTTGCAGTAATTGGTGTAGTTGACATGGATGTTGACGTTGTAATAGGCCACATCACCGTGCCGTTTTTCTCGAACTTGATTGGCTAAGAGCCCCATCAAGGCAAGATCATCGCTTTTCAACAAAGCTAAGCAGTGCGCTTCGGATAATCGCTGACCTTCTTGAACCAGGGTTGGAATGCCTCCCAAGCCGGTTCGAGCCGCTCGTTCTTCAAGGTGATTAATCATGTCATGCGTGCAAAGGAGTGCAACACAACCTCCGAGTTTATCATGTTGGCATGCGGGACCCCCTCCACTGGCTATCCGTCAAATACAAGCTGGCGCTTGGTTTTGTGGGTCTCTGTACGCTGGCCTTTGGGGTGGGGGGGTATCTCATCTCAAAAAGTGCCAAAAGCTCTCTGGAGGAGCAGATTCTCCAGCGCCTGGAGTTCCAATGTCAGGCTTATTCCACAGATTTGAATGCCTATCTTGAGATGCTCCTGCGTCGGAGTGAAGATTTTGCCTCGGATGGCTACATTCGAGACCACCTTGCTCGGATTGGAAGCGGCCAGCTTCAGGATGTAGGGCAACTTCGCAAGGAGCTTCTTCGGCACCTCCGGGTCAACAAGCTTCCTTTGGAGACGGCATTTTCGGACCTTTTGGTCATTTCTGCCCGCGGCGACTTGGTCGCCAACCTGAACCCTCGTAATGGGGGACGGAGTCAGGGATTATCAAAATGGGCCATCCAAGCCAATCAATCCCAGTGCAGCCAACTGTTTCCCGGCGACGAGGGGATTTCTCCCTCTGTTTTCTTAAGTACCCCCATTTTCGGATTGCGAAGTGTGGAGCCCATCGGTCGACTGGTTGCGGAAGTTCAGGTGGGTCATTGGATTGCTGACGCCATGCGAACGGATCGACTTGGTCGCGACCGCACAGCAGAGGATGTCAGTCTCCGTCTTCAGGATTCACAGGCGCAGACACTTGAGGTTACCCCCCGTTTCTTGAATTACGACTCCCCTGACGCTGCTGCTGTCCGAGAAGGTCGTGGATTAATTGTCTTAGGTGCTCCAACCAATGAAAAGGAAACAGAGGAGGCACGCGAAAATTTTTATCGGCGGAGCTTTCCTATTGGGGATACCGGTTGGAATGCCGAGGTTTCGATTCAAGCTTCCAACGCTTTGGCCCCGGTTTCAGGTCTTCAAAATGAATTCCTTTTGGTGGGCACCTTGATGACCATTGCCTCCATTCTTCTACTTTATTTTCCGCTCCAATTCTTGGCCCGCCCATTGATGATGCTGAGCGAAGCTGCTACTAAAATCCGCCAAGGAGATTTTTCAGCTCGGGTAACGGTTAACACTAATGATGAGGTCGGAGACTTGGCAAAGTCGTTTAACTTGATGGCTTCTGCTGTCCAAAGTCGGAGCGAAGAGTTGGTAAGTAATGCCAAGCAGTTGCAGCTTCGTCAAGCTGAATCACGAGCTCAGCGCGACCGGCTTGACCATGTGATTTCGACAATGCGTGATGGGCTTGTGGTATTGGACGAGGAAGGCAATGTCAGTCTTTCCAATCACGCAGCTGGCCCCCTTTTGGAGGTCTTTTCCTCGAAGGGGAGCCTACGAGATTCTCTTTCCCATTTTCCGTGTGGTGAAGGAACTAGAAATCCAGCCGAGAGTTGCGCAGATTGCCTTGCGGATTTGCAGGCTCCTATGAAATCCTGCGTCTTGGATGTGGGCAATCGGATTTATGAGATTCACGCAACACCACTCCCTATTGGTGATACCGGCAGGCAAGGACGGATTTTGGTTGGCCGGGATATCACCGAGCGCATTGAAGGGGAAGAACGTGAGGTCCATCAAGAACGCCTAGCCGTGCTGGGGGAAGTTGCTGCCGTTATGGCGCACGAACTTAATAACCCCTTGGCATCAATCAGCATGTTCAGTCAAATGATGCAGACGGAACTTGCTGAAGATTCCCCCTTGCAAGAAAACATAGATGTCATCTCGCGTAACACTGAAACGTGCAAACGGGTAATTCGCGAACTTTTAGGTTACGCGTCGAAGGGCGGAACAGATTCAGGTGAAGTAAATGTCCACGATGTGATTGATGACGCTCTCCGTTTTCTTCGTCCACTTGCCGACCGCCACCACGTTTCTTTGGAGTCCAACCTAAAGGCGGATCTTTCCTGTATTCTTGGCGATGAAGTTCAACTTAGACAAATTTTTGTGAACCTCGTTATGAATTCTGTTCAAGCAATCGAAGGTTCGGGGACGGTTTCGGTGGGGAGTCGAGTCGAAAGTGGTTCCATTCTCGTTCAGGTTCTCGATACGGGATCAGGGATACCCGAAGAAAAGTTGGAAGAGATTTTCCGTCCCTTCTATACAACCAAGTCAGCGGGCGAAGGAACGGGGCTTGGCTTGCCCACGGCTCGCCGAATTGCAGAATTGCATCACGGTGGATTGTCAATGGTCGAAACCTCTGAAAAAGGAACTTGTTTTGAGGTCCGTTTCCCCCTCTCCGTATCTGGCAAAATGCCTAGCCCTGACCTGTCATGACCCCACCCAAGATTTCTGAACTCCATGTTCTCGTCGTTGATGACGAGGCCGACATCCGTTTGGGGCTCACTCGACTCTTGGGCACTCTGGGTATTCAAGCCGGTCAAGCTGCCGACGGATTGGAAGCCCTCACTCAGCTTCGCAATCAAGAATGGGATTTAGTGTTGACGGATTTGATGATGCCAGGAATGACGGGCTCGGAGCTATTGGCGGAAATTAAAAAGACTTGGCCAGATGTCGCAGTTGTTTTGTTAACTGGATTTGGAACCGTGCAAACTGCAGTGCAATGCGTGCAGGCTGGTGCTTCGCATTTCCTCACTAAGCCCTTCGACAACGAAGAAATCTTAGGGATTATTCAGCGCCTTGGCATGCAACTTCTTGCCAAGAGACAAAGTCCGAAGATTGGGATAGACGTAATGGTTGCTGAGGATCCCGCTACCAAGCGAGTTCTTTCTTTGGTTGAGAAGGTTGCTCCACAACCTGTGCCGGTTTTAATTGAAGGGGAGTCTGGTTCTGGAAAGGAAGTCATTGCTCGAGCAATTCATCGTCGAAGTATGGTGTCTGATTGTGACTTCCAAGCGGTTAACTGTGCCGCACTTTCGGACACTTTGTTGGAATCCGAACTCTTCGGTCATGTCCGAGGGGCATTTACTGGAGCAGACCGAGACCGTCGCGGCCTTTTTGCGTTGGCAGAGGGGGGGACGGTCTTTTTGGATGAAGTCTCTTCTATGTCTCCGGCTTTCCAAGGCAAACTGTTGCGGGTTCTGCAGGAAAAAGTGATTCGCCCGGTGGGAGGAAGTGCGGATGTTCCCGTCTCTTTCCGATTAATTGCGGCGACCAACCGAGATCTCGAAGCGATGGTGCAAGCCGGAAAGTTCCGGGAAGACCTTTATTACCGTTTGCAAGTCGTACAAGTGCACATTCCTCCTCTGCGTGAACGGCCAGGCGATATTGTTCCCCTCGCGATGCACTTTTTGTTACGAGCGACTCAGGAATGTTTGGGAGAAGAGGCAACTCCACCTGAACTCAGCCAGGAAACTCTCCAGAGGCTTAGGACTTATGAGTGGCCAGGGAATGTTCGCGAGTTAGAGAATGCTATTCAACGAGCGATAATTGTTTGCTGTGGGGAGTGCTTGATGCCTTTTCATCTGGGCCTAGAGTCCCAGGAGTGGGGTGTCACTGCTGAAGCGGGGGATCAGAACTATTCCGAGGCCAAGGCTCTGGCTATGGGAGATTTCCAGAGAGAATTCGTTCAAAGGGCTCTCGAAAAGAGTCTTGGGAATGTCACACAGGCTGCAACCAGTTGCGGTTTGACTCGGGCTGCTTTTCAAAAAATATTGAAACAATTAGGCGTGGACCGAACTCGATTCGTCCCCGATGAAAACTAGGGTTAGCGGCCCCTGCTTCCTGATGGAAGCACGCAAAACTCTTTATGGGATAGGGCGTTAAGGGAAAGCGTGAGAGATGGTGCATCCAAGCGGATGCGCCTCCAGGTATTGAGACGAAGTCTTTTGAGTTCGTAAGCTATTTGCTGTAAATGAGTTAGGGGCGTTTCGGATTGGGGCAGGGTTCGTATTCTGCCTCGCTTGAGTTGGCACGAGATTTGTTCCTGTGTGGGCACGGAGAAAAAACCGTGTTGAAACTGAAATCCACACTCACACTGATTCTGCTGCTTGCCGGCACTTCCGCCCTTGGGGCCCAGGAAGCGGCGCAGACTTTCTTCGAGACGAATTGCGCGGCCTGCCACACGATTGGTGCAGGTCGCTTGATTGGTCCCGACCTACACGGCGTAAATGAACGCCAGAGTCGCGAATGGCTTGTGAAGTTCATGGTGGATCCAACCGCCGTGCTTGCAAGTGGCGATTCTTATGCCCAGGAATTGTTGGCTGCCTCCAACAATGTTCCGATGCCAAAGCTCCCTGGTGTGGATACCAAAATGGCGAACGCCCTTTTGGATTACATCGCATCGAAATCCGGCACCATCTTGGAACCAGCGCCCGTCGAGGAGGAAATCCCCTTCACCGCTGAAGAAATGAACCGAGGCATGGACCTGTTTCTTGGAACCGAAAGTTTCCTAAAAGGGACTCCTGCTTGCATTTCTTGCCACAATGTTTCCAATGTTGGCGGTTTCTTCGGGGGCGGCAGTCTGGGCCCTGACCTGACCACTGTTTATTCCCGTCTTGGTGAGAGCCGTGGCCTCAGCGCCTGGTTGTCCTCACCCGCATCGGAAACCATGAAGCCCATCTTTAAGGATGCGCAGATGTCCGATTCTGAAATCCGGGCATTGGTCGCCTTCTTTTCTGTAAACGGGAAGGACGGCGTCGAGCCAGCTACCCAAAAGGCTTCTTTCTTCTACACCGGCGTGGCGGCAGCCGCGGCGATTCTCCTTCTGTTCGGCTTCCTTTGGAGAGGCCGCTTCCGCGCCACCCGAATCCCCATGGTGGAGGCGTCTAAACGATGAGTACTCAAAACCCTTGGATTAAAGACTCGGTTGAACCCGGAACCCGTGCGTGGGAAGAGTTCTACCGTAACCGTTGGCAGCACGACAAGATTGTGCGCTCCACTCATGGCGTGAATTGCACCGGTTCTTGTTCTTGGCAGATTTATGTCAAGGATGGAATTGTGACCTGGGAAATGCAGGCGGTGGATTACCCAACCCTGGACAAGACTGTTCCTCCGCACGAACCACGTGGTTGTCAGCGCGGCATCTCTTATTCTTGGTACCTCTACAGCCCACTTCGGGTGAAGTACCCATATGTCCGTGGCGCCATCCTTGACTTGTGGAAACAAGCCAAAGCCGTGCATCCAAACGACACCGTGGCTGCCTGGCGTTCTATTACGGACGATCCTGTTAAGCGTGAGCGTTACCAACGCGCCCGCGGCAAGGGTGGTTTCCGCCGCACATCTTGGGACACTGCAAAGGAAATTATTGCGGCGTCCGCAGTGAAGACCATTAAGGACCACGGGCCCGACCGCATCGCCGGTTTCTCCCCGATTCCTGCAATGTCTCAGGTCAGCTATGCATCCGGCGCACGAATGTTGCAGTTGATGGGTGGACTAGCTCTTAGTTTCTACGACTGGTATTGCGATTTGCCTTCCGCTTCTCCGGAAACTTGGGGCGAGCAAACCGACGTGAACGAGTCCGCAGACTGGTACCACGCCAAGATGTTGGCGGTCATGGGAAGTAACTTGAACATGACCCGAACCCCTGATGTCCACTTCGCCGCCGAAGCACGACACAACGGGTCAAAGATGGTCGTATTCTCGCCTGACTTCAACCAGGTTGCCAAGTATGCCGACGAGTGGGTTTCACTCAACGCCGGCCAAGATGGCGCATGGTGGATGGCTGTGAACCACGTAATTCTGAAGGAATTCCACCACGAGAAGCAGACTCCTTACTTCCTGGACTACGCCAAGAAGTACACCGACTCCCCTTTCTTAGTTGAACTCACCCAAGATGGCGATGAGTGGGAAGCTGGTCAAATGCTTCGTGCAGGCCGCATGGATGCTTACGCCGATGAAGAGCATAAAGAGTGGAAATTCCTTCACTGGGACAAGGGCGACAACCGACCCAAGATGCCTATGGGCGCATCGGGTCACCGCTGGGCTAATGAAAAGAAAGGTCAGTGGAACCTGTTGCCAAAAGATGGAAAGGACGGTTCTGATATTGATGCCGAACTGACCTTCCTCAACAATAATGAAGGCATTGTTCAAGTTCGCTTGGATGACTTTGGCGAAGATGAATCTCGTCGCCGCGGTGTTCCTGTTCGCACGGTTCAAACTTCCGGCGGTCCAGTTACTGTTGCAACGATCTACGACTTGCTGATGGCGCAGTACGGCGTTTCCCGCGGTTTGGAAGGGGAGTACCCTTCTGATTACGACACCGATGCCGTTTACACGCCTGCTTGGGGCGAGAAATATACCGGGATTGACCGGAAGAACATCATCAAGTTTGCTCGCGAATGGGCCATTACAGCCGAGCATACCAATGGGAAATGCACGGTCATCATTGGTGCGGGTATCAACCATTGGTACCACGCCAACCTCATGTACCGTTCAGCGATTCACGCCCTCATGTTTTGTGGGTGTATCGGGGTCAATGGCGGTGGTTTAGCTCACTATGTGGGCCAAGAGAAGCTCGCGCCGGGCGAGCCATGGGGCAACATTGCTTTTGCGAAGGACTGGGTGCCCGCCGTACGTTTGCAAAATGCGCCAAGTTGGCACTACGTCAACACGGACCAGTGGCGCTACGAGCGAAGCTTCCGCGAATACCAGACAGTTCCGCCGAAGCAGCCTGAAAACACTTTGGCTCAAGGGCATACGATTGATGCAAATGTTCGCGCTGTGAAGAATGGATGGCTGCCTTTCTATCCACAGTTTGATAAGAGCCCGATTGCTTTGGCTGAAGAAGCGCGCGCTGCTGGCGCAAGCGACGAAGCAGGCATCGTGAAGCATGTTGTGGATGAACTGAAAGGCGGTAGCTTGAAGTTCGCCATCGAAAAGCCTGACCATGCCGAATGTTGGCCACGCTTATGGTTCATTTGGAGAGGGAACGCTCTCATGAGTTCTGCAAAGGGTCATGAGTATTTCTTGGATCACTACCTTGGAACACACAACAACAAGATTGCCGACGAAGTTGCCGAAGGTAGCGTGAAAACCGTTGAGTTCTTGAAGAAAGCACCCAAGGGCAAAATGGACTTGGTCGTAGACCTGAACTTCCGCATGGATACTTCAGCTCTCTACTCCGACATCGTCCTCCCTGCCGCAACTTGGTACGAGAAAGACGATATCAATACCACGGACATGCACACCTTCGTGCATCCGTTGTCGCAAGCTGTACCCCCCTGTTGGGAGTCCAAGTCCGACTGGGACATCTTTGCTGAAATTTCAAAAGCGGTTGCAGAGCTTGCCGAAACGCATCTTCCCGATGCAGTGGAAGATGTGGTCGCATCCCCGCTTGCACATGACACTCCTGCTGAAATTGCGCAAACCGAAATGCTGGATTGGGACAAAGGCGAAGTCGAAGCTATTCCTGGAAAGACCATGCCTGGCTTGAAGGTTGTCAAGCGTGATTACAGGAAGCTCTACCAGCAGTATGTCTCTTACGGTCCGAATGCCCGCGAAAAAGGAATCGGTGCCCACGGAACACACTACATGATTGACGATTATTACGATGAAATGGTCGAGCATGGTGATGTTGAAGTGGTCGATGGCCAGAAACTCCCTTCCCTGAAGACAGGCAAGCATGTGGTTGATGCCATCCTCAATCTTGCCTCTGTAACGAATGGAGAGCTCGCTTACCGTTCTTACAAGAACATGGAAGAGAAGGTCGGTTTGCCACTAGCTGACAAGCTGGGAAGCAAAACTCGCTCGGTTCGAATGAACTCAAGGGACATTCAAGCTCAGCCTCGTCGCTTGCACAACTCTCCAATGTGGTCCGCATTGATTGATGATGGCCGAACCTACTCACCTTTCTCCTATAACGTGGAAGAAATGGTGCCTTGGAGAACTTTGACGGGACGTCAGCACTTCTACTTGGACCACCCAGGTTACATTCAGTTTGGCGAACACCTCCCAACCTACAAACCGAAGCCATTGCCGATGGAATACTCGGACATGCGGATTACAGACCCTGCGGGTTATGAAACAGGTCAGCGCAAAGACGACACTCTTTGCCTCAACTTCTTGACCCCGCACGGTAAATGGCACATCCACTCGACCTATGGGGACAACCACCGTATGACGACCTTGAGTCGTGGCGTGGAGCCCTTCTGGATTAATGATAAAGAGGCTGAATCCATTGGCGTGAATGACAATGACTGGGTGGAAGTACACAATGACCATGGAGTTGTTGTGACTCGCGCCGCAGTGAGTGCAAGGATCCCCAAAGGTATCTGCATCATTTACCACTCTCCGGAAAGGACTTACTCGGTTCCGAAATCTCCACTCCGCGGCAAGCGTCGTGCGGGTGGACACAACAGCCTGACCCGTACCCGTCTCAAGCCCAACTTGATGATTGGTGGCTACGGTCAGTTCACCTTCCACTTCAACTACTGGGGACCAATTGGGTGTAACCGTGACACCCACGTCCTCGTTCGCAAACTACCTGAGCTCGTTTGGTGAGCCGACTGAAAACGGAAACATAATAATGGATGTACGCTCACAAATTGCGATGTTGTTCCACATGGACAAGTGCATCGGTTGCCATACTTGCAGTATTAGTTGCAAGAACATTTGGACTGACCGTAAAGGCACCGAATACATGTGGTGGAACAATGTGGAAACGAAGCCCGGTACTGGTTTCCCAACCCGTTGGGAAGATCAGGAGCAACACCGCGGTGGTTGGGAAGTCAAGAACGGCAAATTGCAGTTGAAGTCAACGAGTAAGTCGAAGATTGTTCCGAACATTTTCCACAACCCATCCATGCCAACCATGGATGATTACTACGAGCCTTGGACTTACAAGTACTCAGACCTCTTTGATGCTCCGGAAGGTCATGACCAGCCAACGGCTCGCCCGATTTCCATGGTTTCAGGCGAGTACATTGATGTCGAAGCTGGGCCGAACTGGGACGACGACTTCGGCGGTTCTCCGGTTTATGCAGAAAACGACCCCAATCTGGATGGGCTTCCTGAAGAAACTCGCCAGCAGATGTTCGAAATTCAGCGTTTGGCTTTCTTCTACCTTCCGCGGATGTGTAACCATTGCTTGAACCCAGCATGCGTTGCATCCTGTCCTTCCGGTGCGCTTTACAAGCGTGGTGAGGATGGTGTCGTTCTTCTAAATCAAGAGCGTTGTCGCGCCTGGCGATCCTGTGTGCCCGCCTGCCCTTACAAGAAGGTGTACTTCAACTGGAACACTGGCAAGTCTGAAAAGTGCGTGCTTTGCTACCCACGGATTGAGACCAACCAGCCTCCAGCCTGTCACCACTCTTGCGTGGGCCGCATTCGTTTCTTGGGCAACGTTCTTTACGATGCATCTAAGATTGAAGATTTGGCTTCTGCCCCTGAAGACCGTCTGGTTGATCTTCAGCGGAGCATCATTTTGGATCCAAACGACCCCGAAGTGATTGAAGCTGCGAAGAGGAATGGCATCCCTGATGGTGTCATTACTTCGGCGCAGAACTCTCCAACTTACGAGTTTGTGAAGAGCTGGGGTCTTGGCTTGCCCTTGCACCCTGAGTTCCGCACCTTCCCCATGGTGTTCTACGTTCCACCTCTTTCTCCAGTGGTTTCCAGTAACCACGCTGGACCAACTTCATTGGAAACAGAGGACCTCTTTCACGAAATCGAACAGGCACGGGTTCCCATCCAGTTCTTGTCGAACCTCTTTGGCGCAGGAAACGCTGAGCCCGTTCGCTACGCACTGCGTAAGCAGTACGCAGTTCGGATGTGGCGCCGCCACCTCACGGTAGGGGATGTGGATGAAGAATCCGCCATGCGCGCTCTTCGTGAAGCAGACTGCACTCCTGAACAGGCAGATGCAATATACAAGTTGACCTCACTGGCTTCCTACGAACAACGATTCGTGATTCCGCCCGCCCAGCGCGAGCAAGCAATCGAAATGTTGCGCGACACCCATACTCACAAGCAAGAAACGGGCTTCGGATTCCGAGACGCCCCACTGCGTGTTTAATCATGAAAACTGACGGCAAAGTTTACGACGCCCTTTCAAAGTTGGTCACCTACCCCAGGCCTGGGTTTGGCGAGGCGGCTGAAGAATGGATTGCGGTCGTAGCCAATGCTTCTGAAGTGGCTAAAGAGGCTCTCCAACCCTTCACTGAATTTCTCAAAGGGAAGTCAGATGAGGAAATGGAAGAGCTTTTCGCTCGCACCTTTGACAACTCTGCCAGTGCCGCGCTTGAAACGGGCTGGCATGTGTTTGGGGAAGCGTACGAACGTGGTGGATTCCTCGTAAAAATGCGCGAGCTTCTCCGCGAAAATGAAATAACCGAAGGGAGCGAGCTTCCGGACCATCTCTGCCATGTAATGGCGGTTCTTGCTCGGTGCGATGACGTAATCGCGAGTGAGCTTTCTCAAAATGTTGCCATTCCTGCCGTGAAAAAAATCTGCGTGAGTTTGGCTGCCAATGACAACCCCTACGAGCCGGTCCTGGACGCCGTTCTCGCGGTCCTCAACATGCATGTCCAGGAAACCAACGGCAACCCCCAATCATGAGCGACATCCTTCTCTTTGCCGCCCTGCCCTACGTGGCTCTGGCCCTCTTTTTCTTGGTGACAATCGCTCGCTATCGCCAGCGACCATACACCTACTCCAGTATCTCCTCCCAGTTCCTCGAAAACCGTCAGCACTTCTGGAGTACCGTGCCATTCCATTACGGCATTCTCGGCGTTCTTGCTATTCATTTCATGGGCTTGGTGATTCCCGACACTCTCCTTTGGTGGAATAGTGTTCCAGTTCGTTTGGTCATTATGGAAGTGACTGGCCTTGCCCTTGGCATTTTGGCTTTACTTGGTTTGATCAATGCAATCGCCCGCCGGTTTAGCCATGCCCGTGTGAACATTGTGACCACTCCGACCGACTGGATTCTTTATGCCATGTTGGTGGCCCAAATCGTGCTTGGAATTTTGGTTGCCGTCCAGCATGGATGGGGGAGTTCTTGGTTTGCAAGTTCGGCCTCGCCCTGGCTGTGGTCCCTCTTCACTCTTCAGCCCGATGTGAGTTATGTCGCTGCGCTACCGCTTTTAGTGAAGCTGCACATCATCAATGCTTGGATCATTGTAGGCTTCTTTCCCTTCACCCGACTAGTTCATGTTCTCGTTGTGCCAAACCCTTACTTGTGGCGTAGGCCACAAGTTGTGATTTGGAACCGTGACCGAAAGACGGCCCGAATCAAATAGAAGGCGCATCATGACATCTAACCTCGATAAGTGGGATGTAGAAGACCAAGAGTTCTGGGAAAGCGCCGGGAAGAAGATTGCCACCCGTAACCTTTGGATATCGATTCCAAGTCTGCTGTGTGGCTTCGCGGTCTGGATTATGTGGGGAATCATTGCGGTCCAGATGGAGAATCTGGGCTTTCCCTTTAGCAAGTCAGAGCTCTTGACCCTGACCGCTATCGCTGGCCTGAGCGGTGGGACTCTGCGCATCCCAAGTTCATTCTTCATCCGTCTCGCCGGTGGGCGAAATACTATTTTCTTCACCACAGCGCTGCTGATGATCCCGTCCATCGGAGCGGCGATAGCACTGCAAGATCCAGCGACGCCTCTCTGGGTTTTCCAGATCCTCGCGCTGACCTCTGGCTTTGGCGGTGGGAACTTTGCATCTTCCATGTCCAACATTAGCTTCTTCTACCCGAAGAAGAACCAGGGCTATGCGCTGGGTATGAACGCCGGACTCGGAAACTTCGGCGTGACCACGATGCAGATCCTCATCCCTCTGTGCATGACCGCGGCCATCGTGGGGCCGCTCAGTGGGCCGTCGATGACGCTCTCAAAGACCAGCGGAACGGTCTTTAAGCAAATCCCTGCAGGTTCGGAGACCTGGCTATCCAGCGCCGGCTGGGTGTGGATGTTCTTACTCATTCCACTGGCCTTCCTCGGCTGGTTTAAGATGAATAACATCCGCACCGAGGCAGTCTCTCCCAATATCAAGGGGCCGCTCGTCTCTTTTGGGCGTATCAGCGGGCTACTGGGAATCGGTTTCATTACGGCGAGCATCGGCCTTTGGGTAATCCTGAGCTTCCCGACGCTTACCTGGGTGAAGTTCATTGTGCTGCCAGTGGTGATTGCCTCGACGGTCTTTCTGATGAAGGCTCTGTCGCCGGGTGAGGTCAAATCCAACTTGACGCGGCAGTACAAGATTTTCGGTGCCAAGCACACCTGGATTATGACCATCATCTACACGATGACTTTCGGCTCGTTTATCGGTTTCGCTGCAGCGGTTGGCCTGTCCATCAAGTTCATCTTTGGTCTTCAGCACATCCAAGATGCAACGACTGGTGTCTGGCAGCACCTGCCCAACCCCGAAGGTCCTGAAACATTCAGATACGTGTGGGTTGGTGCCTTTGTTGGCGCGCTCATCCGACCGGTCGGTGGTTGGCTGGCTGACAAGACAGGTGGAGCAATTCTGACTCAAGGAGTGGCTATTGTCATGACACTCAGTTCGATTGGAGTCGGGTACTACGCTCACGCCGCCTATCAGTCGGCGACGCCACAGGACTACTTCATGCCGTTCTTTGTGCTGATAGTGATCCTGTTTACTGCCACGGGTATTGGCAACGGATCCACTTTCCGGACCATTTCAATGATTTTCAATGAGGAACAACGTGGGCCAGTCCTTGGCTGGACCTCAGCAGTTGCGGCTTATGGTGCCTTCCTCATCCCCCAAGTGATTGGCGAGGAGATGAAGGCTGGCACCCCAGAGGTCGCCATGTACGGATTCGCCGTTTTCTACGCAGTTTGTGCAGTCCTCAACTGGTGGTACTACCTCGGTCCCAAAGCCGAATACAAGAACCCATAGAGTTCAATCAACACTGATAGCCGTTGTAGTTAGCTGTGGAATACCCCGCAGTGCCGTGTGGTGGCGGAACTACAGCGGTTGTCTTTTTTCTTTTGCAGAATGCAACGATTTGACTCCGAGCAACAACACCAATGGAGCATGGTGCATGAGGAGGCGAGTCAGGCTGGAGTCCATGAGGCCCTTGATGTCGCCACCTTTCCAACCGCTAGACATGAAGCCGGCTACGGAGACTCCGATTCCCAGGAGAAGCAAAAGGGTTAAAAAGAGGGCGCTAGTGTTCTTCCTGTAAAGCCCGACGGCGGTGGCGGCCACAGCCACGAACCAAAGGCCGCCCCAGCGATTGACGCTAAAAAATTCTTCCAACACGCGAAGTCCGATTTGGGGAAGGCGGTCGAATCCAGTCCATAGGTTCTGAAAACCCTCGACACTCAAGTAGTTTTCTCCCGCTGCTACGGGCATATTAGTACTCACCCCGGCCCACAAAATCCAAGCGGCAATTGCACCTGAAAAAAGCCAGCCGAACGGTCGCCAAGAAATAGAGTTTTGCCCATTTTTTTGGGAAAGCCAGACTACAAACAGGGTTGAAAGTGGCAGGGACGCCAAAACAAATGCTGCACCCTCTTGTTTTACAAGCATGGAGCCAGCGCCTACCAACAGGAGAAGGCCTCGATGGGGGGGTGAATCCTCTCCTTCCAAAATGCGAATAGAAAGAGCGGCAAGCGCTGTCAGGAACAAGGCCAGCGGAATATCGGCAAGGGCGGAATCGGCCGCCATTCCCACGGTCAGACCGTCCCTTGCCAACCAAGCGAAGCAGGGAGTGAATGCGAACCCTGCCACCCAAATGAATGTCCACTTTGAACTAGTATTGCGAATGCAAAAGCCATGCAAAATGCCCAGCAAGGCTAGGAAGAAGAATGGTCCAAAGAGAAGAGGAGTCCCCTCTCGATTTGCGCCCGGGAGTTGGAGTGCGAAACCAATCACAGAGGAGAGTAATGGAGGATAGGAAGGGTGGAGTTTCGCCCAGGAAGGGTCCTCCATCCGTTCAGGTACCAAGCTTCCGGTTTCGGCCATCCATTGCCCATGTTGCACCCACCTCATTTGGGCGTCCACCTCCTTGACCGAATCCGCCTGGCAAATCAGAACGGAAAGGCCAACCGCTAGTAATGCAGGAAGGAAAGACCAGAAATGGAGTGGGCGCGGCCCGCGCGGGGCAGTTTTTTGGAAGTAAGAAAGGGCCGGAGGAAGAAGGCAAAGCCCCAGTAAAGGGCCGAGCGTGCAAAGCCCCATCCAAGACATAAGGCTGACCCCCAATGCGAAATAGCTCACGCCAAGGAGCCAGGACCAACTCAGGTAATCTGGAAGGCCTTCATGCTTCACAGGAAAAAGGCGTAAGAGGTGGCTTCCTGAAAAAAGAAGAAGAAGGATGACGCCGACTGCCGACGCAAAGGGCGGGAAATTCAATCTTCCACCTCATGAATACTCCACCCATCCTTCTTCGAGAAAACTAAAACGCCCTCGGCTTCCCGAACTTTCGCCTCTCGAAGAACTGCCTCAATGGAACGCCGGTTCCGCGGAGAGTAAAGAACCTGAGTGGGGAAGAGAAGGTGGTGGGCCAGTGGCTCAACTGGCCGGAGGTGGTCGCCAATCGGAAGCAAAAGGCGATTGAAACCCCGCTCGCGAAACTCATCGGCATTTATGTTGAGGTTTTGGTTTGGTTCTTTGCCTGGGCCCGGGTGGAAGGAAAAATCAAACCGAGAAGGCACCCCTTGGAAGGCAAGGTAGGTGTTTCCGAGCATCCAGGAGACAAGAAGGAGAGTCGATAGCTTTTTCAAGGCGTGGTGAGAATACAATCTCGCCTTGTCATGACTCTAGACCTCCGTCAAGCCGCCGCCAAGTTGGGTGTTTCTCCGGACACACTCCAAAGGTGGGCCCGTCAAGGGCAGCTGGGCATGCGCCGGCCTGGTGGGGAACTTCGATTCCAAGAAGAAGAGTTGGAATCTTGGGCTCGGAAAAAGGGGCTGTCCCTTCGGAGCCAATCCGATTCCACTAGGACCAGTGTCGAGGAAAACTGCGATCAACCATTGATAGCGGCAATCAGTGCCGGCGGTCTTATGCGTGGAGTTGAGGGCGAAACCCCAGCTGGAGTTTTGAAAAACCTAGTAGAGGGGGCGCCCCTCGCAAAATCAGTGGACCGAAGCCTCCTCTTGGAGCGGCTCCTTGAGCGCGAAAAGATGACCTCGACGGGCATGGGCCATGGAATTGCTCTGCCGCATCCGCGCACACCAAGCCAGGATTTTGCAATGGTTCCTACGGTGGTCATTGGACTTCTCCAGCAGCCTGTGGATTGGATGGCTCTCGATGGGGAGCGGGTCCATACAGCCCTTCTGTTGTTGAGCCCCAATCCAAAGAGCCACCTCCAGTTGCTTTCTCGAGTGGCCTTTATTCTTCGGGACTCTTCTTTTTGTAAAGCGCTTGCGGCGAAGGAAGAGGATCACTCCCTCCTTGTTCGCTTGGCCGAGCTCGAACCTTGTGGCGAATGAAACTCTCTTCTTCCATTCGAAATGCGGATAGCGGACCGTGGTTGATGGTCTTGCTCGCTGCTGCTGTGGGCTTAGTGAGCTCAGTGGTCGCAGTTGCTCTCCGTAGCGGGGTTCACCATCTTTTTAATACTCTTGAGGCGTTTCGAGCCGAAAGTTTCGGCTTTCTCTTGCCGGCAGTTGGTGCTCTTCTCGCTGTGTGGACAGTTCGCATTATCTTCAGAGAACCCGGCGGTCATGGGGTCCCTGCAGTCTTGGATTCTGTTTCAAGGCGGGGTGGGCACATGCGAAGCCGCAGTATTTTCAGTCGATTTTTTGGAAGCCTGCTCACTGTAGCCAGTGGAGGATCGGCTGGCTTAGAGGGTCCCATTGTTTTCAGCTCAGCTGCCGCCGGAAGCTCGGTGGCGGGATGGGCACAACTCGCTGAACGTCAGCGAGTGCTTCTTCTGGCCTGTGGCGTTGCCGGAGGAATTGGCGCTGTTTTTAATGCGCCCCTGACCGGCGTTCTCTTTGCGATGGAAGTTGTGCTGGCTGAATGGACCCTCAGCACGGTCATTCCGCTGGCGGTTGCTTCGGTCGTTGCAACCGAAGCCGGCCGCGCAGTTCTTGGAGCCGAGGGCGCCTTTCACGCTGCAGACTTTTCTTGGGATACAGTGGATCTTCTTGGTTGCGTGCCTCTCGGAATCCTCGCTGGTTTGTTTTCGGTACTTTTGGTTCGTTTGATTCTCCGCGCGGAGCACTTTGCGCGGACTTGTAAGGAGGGAAGCTTGCTCGGCCGTGTTGGCGTTGTTGCAGCCCTCGCTGGCATGGGAGTTGGATTTCTGGGACTCTTGCGCCCCGAAGCCATCGGAGAAGGGTATGACCTCGTTGCAAAGCTATTAGAAGGCAACGCGAATTTCGGATGGTCCGCTCTCCTTTTGATTTTAGGCACTAAGTTTTTTGCAACTGTTTTAACTTTGGGCAGTAACGCTCCCGGCGGCGTTTTCGCCCCATCGTTAGTCTTGGGGGCATTACTGGGCTCTTCATTTGGATTAACTCTTGCCGCCATTTTCCCCGGCGCCCAATTCGCCGCCCCAGGCTTTTTTGCCCTTGCAGGCATGGCTGGTTTAGTTGCTGGAACGATGCAGGCACCCTTTACCGGAATCCTGCTTGCGCTGGAAACAACCGGCGGCTGGGGGCAAAGCTTGCCTCTCATTTTAGTTGCCGTACTTGGGGCCCTCGTATCCCGGACATTCCTTCGCCATTCTTTTTATGCATGGGAAGTTGCCGAGAGTGGTCGCCTTCTTCGCCCAGGAACGGACCGTCGAATCCTGGCTGATTTGACCGCCGAAGAGCTTTTAGATTCTGAGTCCATTACCATTGATTCTGGAAAAACACTTGAAGATCTTGCCAAGATTCTCCCCAGTACTCATCGAAATCACTTTGCTGTATTGGATGGCGAAACTGGAAAACTGCAAGGGATGCTGGATTTGTCTGCCATCAGGGAGTTTATTTTTGACCAAGACCTTCGCCGCATGACCAGCGTGGATACAGTCATGGATTCCAGTTCGCCGTCTGTCGTAAGGGGGGACAGCTTGCAACGTGCAACGCAACTTTTTGAGGAGAGCGGTCTTTGGGTGTTGCCAGTTGTGGATGAAAGTGGGATATTTTTGGGCACCCTATCGAAGTCCACATTATTTGACCGCTACCGTTCTGAACTCATCATTCAAACGGCAGAGCGTGCTGAGTAGTTAGTTCGGCAAGATTTCGTAAGCCTGTGTTCTTCGAGCAGGGGAGAAGCCTGCCGAACGAATGGAATCTTCGATTTTGTCCAATCCCACAAGTTCGAAGCAACCCGCCGAGGAAACAACGTTTTCTTCCAGCATGGCGGAGCCAAAGTCATTGCAGCCCATGCGAAGGGCAAGCGTTGCGGCGTCAGCGCCTTGGGTGACAAAACTGGCTTGAACATTTTCAAAGTTGTCTAAGAAAATGCGCGCAATCGTTTTGAGTCGGAAGTATTCAGCAAAAGTAGGTTTGTGCCAACCAGATTGAGTGAGCTCTTCGCCGAGGGGGGTACCGCCAGGTTGAAAAGTCCATGCGATGAAGGCAGTAAAGCCGCCAGTGCGGTCTTGAAGTTGACGAAGACGATCCAAATGTTCAATACGGTCTTCAGTTGTTTCCACATGGCCAAACATCATTGTGGCGGTGGTGCGCATGCCAAGGTCATGCGCCTCTTCCATAACTCGCAACCATTCATTTGTCGTAGCTTTTCTCGGTGCGATTTTTTCTCGCACGGACTCAGCCAAAATTTCGGCACCGCCGCCAGGCATGGAATCCATGCCCGATTCTTGGAGAGAGGCCAAGACAGAATGGGTGTCCATTTTGGAAACATGAGCAATGTGCACAATTTCTGGTGGAGACATCGCATGTAAATGAAGATTGGGCCACTTGGCCTTAATGTCTTGAAAGAGTTCGCAGAACCACTCCACCCCTAAGCGAGGATGGTGACCGCCTTGCATTAAAATTTGAACGCCTCCAACCGCAATGGTCTCCTCGATTTTTTGGAAAATCGTCTCGCGATCGAGGACGTAGCCCTTTTCCTCATCCTTGGGCTTGGCATAGAAGGCGCAAAAGCCGCAATCTGTCACGCAAATATTGGTGGGATTGAGGTTTCTATCGATGATGTAGGTGATTTTGCCCTCTGGATGTCTTTTTTGCCGAATCTCGTCGGCCAAGTAGCCCAGAAGGCTAATCTCGGCGTTTTCGTGGAGGAAGAGGGCATCCTGAGGGCTTAAACGCTTTCCCCGTAGCAGTTTGTCTGCCAAAAAAAGAGAATCCATGCCCACAGTTTAGGAATCCAACTTCCTGGAAAAAGCAAAAAAACAGGCAAATTTGAAACATATTTCACGGCTATCCTATAGGCTGGAAGTACGTAGTGAGGTCCGGATATCACTTTCCGGTGATTTTCGGCTTCCATCCCTCTCCCCTTTTACCCCTGGAAAAATGAAAAATTTGACAAGATTTTTAAGTCTCGTCCTCCTTTGTGGACTGAGCACCATGGCTACTGCACAGCAAGTGAACGATATTGACCCTGGTGGTTCTTTCGTTCCTTTCGGTGGTGGCTCCTCCCGTGGATTGGGCGACGTAGTCGCCGGTCCTTTCGATGTCGAGACTGGCCCCTATGACAACCGATGCCTTGGTGTCGAAGAAGCATGGGATCACTACTGGGTTACCGGTCGTGGCCAATCGACAGTCGGTGACAACTACATGATTCATAAGTACGATAAATCAGGTGCTTACTTGACTAGTTACCCACAAACTGTTCCAGCTCCTGGTGGCTGGGGTGGTAGAGACATGGAAGCCGATGACGCAGCCAACACACTCTGGGTTGGTAACGATGGCGGCCTTGTAGAAGTCCAAACCTACGACGCAGTCACGGGTGGCTTGACCTACTCTTCAACGGTTACAACTGCCGTTGTTGGAACGGTTCGAGCCCTGTGCCAAAACACAGCAACTGGAAACTTTTTCACGAAGTCTTTCACAAGCTCGACCTACGAGTTTGATATGGCTACAGGTGCTGTGGTCAATGTTTTTGTCAATTCCGCCATCTCCTCCTACGGAATGGGCTACGATTCCAATAAGGGCACCATTTGGTCTACTGACGCTGGTGGTTCTGCATCGGAAATGGATCCCGCCACTGGACTGGGAACTGGAACTGGCTTTTTTGGCTCCGTAACTGGCTCCCAAGGTGGAGCAGATGTCTACAACGACCCTCTCAATGCCAATGGCCTCTCCATGGTGATGTTGTGTCAAGCGACTCCAGACTCAATTTGCGTCTATGACACCGTTGGTGCACCTCCACCACCTCCTCCGACTTGGCCAGAAATGCCAACGACCTTCGTGTCCGCTGCAGGCTATACGGAGAATTTCGATGGACATGCAGGCGTGGTACCTTCATTCATGGGCGCCAACGCCTTGTCTGACATTACGGGTCTTCCAGATCCAGGTGCCTGGTGCAACATTGGTCAGCAAGGTGCTTGTGGTCAAGAAACTGGTTCTGGTGCGGGAGTCTGGGCTGGAAGCGGCTCGGGTGCCTACTGCCTAGAAATGGGTGGAGATCCCTTAGGTCCAACTGGCTTTGCGAATCGCTCTGGCCTCGTCATAGGTCTAGACGGATCCGGTGCTGGTGACTTGACTCTGGAATTCGGCATCGTGGACCACGGTGAAGAAACCCATAGTTGGGATGGTGTTTGGGTCAGTGCTGATGGCGCGACCTATACCCAGGTCTATGGACCTTGGTCACCACTCCTCCCTTCCTGGCAAGTTGTTTCTGGAATCGACCTCTCTAATTCAGGAGTTGATACAGACGGCCAGTTCTACTTGTTGTTTGCTCAGTCGGATAACTTCCCCATGGGATACCTGGACGGCATCCAGATTGACGACATTTCCATTAGCGGACCTGCCCCTCCCGCGCCAACATTGGACGTGACGGGTCTTGTTGCTGGTGGGACTGCCACCATGAGTGCGAGCAACTGCACCCCTAACGGTAAGGTCTTCATAGTATTCTCGCTGGCTGGTGGTGGACCGGTTTCCACTCCATTCGGTGATGGATTTGTGTCTCCTCCATACAACGTGTTGAAAGTTAATGCAGATGGTTCAGGTGCCGCAAGCCTGGACAAAGATGTGCCTGCTGGAGCTGCTGGTGTCTCAGTTTGGTTCCATGGTGCTGACCATGGTTCTGCAACACTGCTGAACGCTTTGGCTTTGACCGTCGGTTAATCCTTGCAAATGCAAGGAGCTTAGGCTCCCACCCAGTTTTTGGGTGGGAGCCTCTTTTTTTGCAGAAAAAGAAGTGGGAGGCGGAAGGGGTTTAAGAAAAGAAGCAAATGGGAGGGTTAATAAATGCAAAAACCCACAATAAAGCCTAAAAATATAGGTTTTTAGGCCCACATGCTCCTTAAATGGTATTAAATTAGGTATTCCTTAACTGAGTTCTCAGCCATCCCCTTGGAAGAGGACTCCCCCCCCCCCTTCAACCCCTGGGAAAAATGAAGAGATTTACTTCGATACTTTCACTTGTTGCAATCCTTGGACTATGTACTAATGGTATTGCCCAACAAGTTAATGATGTGGACCCTGGTGGCAATTTGACCACCGTCAACAATAATTCTAGTCGCGCTCTTGGCGACTTGGTTTCCGGCCCGTTCGATGTCGAAACTGCCGTCTACGATAACCGTTGCCTCGGTGTCGAAGAAGCTTGGGGCAGCCTTTGGATTACGGGTCGTGGTCACACCACAGTTGGCGACAACTACATGATCCACGAATATGACATGACTGGTAATTGGATTACAAGTTACCCCCAGAATGTCAGTGCTGCAAACACAGGTGGCTGGGGCGGTCGTGACATGGAAGCAGATGATGCAGCCAATACTCTTTGGGTTGGAAACGACACTGGTTATGTTGAGGTCATGAGTTATGACCCCGTTACAGGCGCATTGAGCTACTCGAATACTGTTATCACAGCAGTCTCTGGTACTGTACGCGCACTTTGTCAAAACCCAACATCAGGCAATTTCTTCACTAAATCCTTCACAGGAGATGTGTTCGAATTTGATATGACAACTGGCGCCGTAGTGAATGCTTGGGTCAATGCCCAGGTTTCTGCATATGGCTTCGGATGGGACTATGTGAATGGAACCATTTGGTCAACTGATGTTCAGTGTTCTGCGACTGAGCTTGACCCCGCGACTGCTCAAGGTACAGGTCGCTTTTTCACGACAGGTGGTGTAGGTATTGGTGCAACCGCACAGGGTGGCGCTGACGTTTACAACGATCCTCTCAACCCAAACGGTCCTACTATGGTCATGCTTGGTCAAGGTGCTCCTGATAGTGTTGCGAGTTACGACACCTCGGGATCGGGTGGTCCGCCGCCTGCAGTCTGGCCAAACTTGCCAACGACTTTTATCCCTGCGGCTCACGCCGAAAACTTTGATAGCCACGCTGGTGTGGTTCCCTCGCACATGGGAATTAACGAGCTAGACGCATTTGGTCTTCCCACCGCAAGTGCCTGGTGCAACATTGGACAACGTGGACCTTGTGGCCAAGGAACTGGCACCTACGTCGGCGTATGGGCTGGAAGCGGCTCGGGTGCCTACTGCCTAGAAATGGGTGGAGACCCCTTAGGCCCCACTGGAATCCAGGTTCGCAATGGCCTCATTATGGGCTTAGATGGCTCTGGTGCAGGTGACTTGCTCTTGGATTTTGGCATCGTGAACCACGGTGAAGAAAATCATCCTTGGGACGGTGTCTGGGTCAGTTCTGACGGTTTGGCTTGGAATCAAGTCTACGGACCTTGGTTTGGGATGGCTGTTGGTGCATGGATTAATGTAGCTGGTGTCGACATTTCTAACTCCGGTGTAGATACGAACGGCCAGTTCTACTTGCTCTTCGCACAGGAAGACAACTTCCCCATGGCAAACTTGGATGGCATCCAGATTGATGACATTTCCATTGCTCCAGTAGCTCCTCCCGGCCCAACACTCTCGGTCAACCCACTAATTGCTGGCCAAGCCTCGGTGGTGAGTCTGGACAATTGCACGCCGAACAACTTGGCCTACTTCGTTTACTCCCTTGCTGGTGGTGGCCCCATCAACACTCCTTTTGGTCCAGGTTATGTAAGTTCACCTTACAAGGTCATACCTCTTCCAACGGATGCGAATGGTCATGCGGGTGTTACCAAAAATGTTCCAGCTGGGACGACTGGGCTGAATATTTGGTTCCATGGTGCAGACCGTGGCTCTCAAACGATGTTGAACCCTCTTGCCATGACGATTGGCTAGGTTTTCCGCAACCCACTTCAACCGCCGACTCCTTCTTAGGGGTCGGCGGTTTTTTTATTTCCCTTGGCGTAGAAATTGAATTGTGCGTTGAATCTCTTTGCTCTCTGGAGATAGGGGATTAGCGGCTAAGTGAGCCTCCCAGGTTTTTAAAGCAAAGAAACGTTGGTTCAATTCGAATTGGGCTGAAGCCAGCGCCATGGCATATCGAAAGTCGGCGGGGCGACTCTTAAAGCAAGATTCGAGGTCTAAGGTAGCTTTTTCGTACTCTCCTTTGAGAGCTAAGGCTATTCCGCGGCCGTAGGTTGCTTCAATTAGGTGCGGCCCAAATTCGAGGGCGGAGGAGAAGTGACCAATGGCGCGGTCCAGTCTGGAAAATGCTTCAGACTCCATTCCATTTTTTAGCTCCCTCTCCGCAAGAGTGGTTTCGGTAAAGCCAACACCAGAGTGACCCTCAGGGGATGATGGCCAACGCCCCAAGATCTGTAAGAAAATTGAATTAGCAGTTTCTTGGTCACCTTGAACCATGAATGCATTGGCTAAACCAATGTTTCCATTGTGGCGGTCAATGACCGAAACGAACCACTCGTCTGGATTAATGGCTAAGCCATCTGCGAAGGCGAGTTCAGCTTTGTTGGCCAACTCGTATCTCTCACGACTTCCTTCGTCAAAGAGTTGGGCCTGAGTGAGGAATACTCGCCCTCTTTCCGTATGAGAAATCATGGCTTTGGGAGAAGCGGTAGAGGCCCATTCGAAGAGTTTTTCTTCTGTACTCCAATAGGGAGTTGTGGCCCAAATAGAGGCCGTGTGCAAACTCAATAATAGAATCAGAAGGGGTTTGGCTGAAAGGTGTCGAACCTCGCTCGTAAGGGCTTTGGCTAATAGGAGCGAAAATCCGGTGGATGCCAAATAAGCAAAACGCTCTTCAAAGGGGAATTGACCCAAGCTTGAGGTTTTTAGAACGGGGACTAAGCCTGCAAACAAAAAACCCAAACCCCAGAATAGACTTTGATTCTTTCGGCCTCGAAGGACCCAGATACCAAATGCAGCAAGAGAGGAAATTAAACCTAAGGCTGCCGGCAACCAACGTTCCCAATCGGAGAGCTCTAGGGAGATACGAAGAGGGTGAAAAGGAGCGTGAGGCCAAGGCCAAATCAAGAAGGCCAAGTACCGCCCCACAAGTTCCATAGAAAGCGCAATTTCCTCTAGGAGGGGATGTTCCCGGAGCTCAAACCCATACCAAGTAAGCCGATGATCCAATCCCGCGGCAAAACTGTCGAAAGCGGAAGCTCGCAAGAGCCAGACGAAACAGCCGACGACAAGAAGGGGCAGGGCTTGCCTAAGAGAATTTGGCTGCAAAAAAGAAGCCGCAAAGCAGAGGAGCCAAATCCCCAAGGCCAACTCTTGGGAGAGCATGGCTAAGCCGAGGAAAGTTGCGCACACCCATGCTTTTTCCTGAAGAAACTTCTCCACGGCAAGAAGGGAGAAGAACGTGGCTAATAAGTAAGTAAGGGAAGAGGCCCAGGCAACTGGCTCCACATGTGCGCCGTGTAGAGCAAATAGAACTCCAGCAACACAAGCAGTAAAGGGCCGCCAGCCAAGAGCGATTGCAATTCGGGCTACTCCTGCCGAGCAAGCGGCGTGAAAAAGAAGAGAGGCTGCGTGGAATACCCAAGCCGCTCCGCCGCCAATATGCCAAAGAAGAGTGAATGCGCCAGTTCCGACAGGCCTGTAGAAACCACCGGCTTGTTTGCGCGGGTCAGCCGCCATATCCCACATGGGTTGAAGGAAGCCCTCCCAAAGAAAGGACCATCTACGCAACGAAAGGTTGTCACGAAGGAGCTCCAAATCGTCATAGACGAAGCCCGCACCCAAAATAGGGATAAAAGCCACAATGCCCGCTAGGGCAGCAATGCGAACACAATACTTTTCAATGAAGTTCATCGAGTGCGAATAGGGAGCAAGGCGTCTGGGTCCAAGGCTATCTCCTTCGGGGAGTGATTGCCGTCAATATTCGCATTTCCGCGACTAGGAACGGCCAAGTCGGACACGCTGGGGTTCCCAGATTGAGGCGCCAGGGGGCAGAGAGCCAGAAGGAGAAGAGGCAAGAGAATCATCCTGAGACGGAAGGATAGGTTCGCGCGACCTTGCTCGTTACAATGCTTTTGTATGCGCAGCCCTCAACGCACTCGCTTGGCCCTTCTGTTTGGTGGGGTATCGGAAGAGCACATTGTCAGTTTGCAATCCGCAGCCGCTGTTTTGCGCGCCTTGAATCAAGAACGTTGGGATGTCTGTCTTGTCGGGATTTCTCCTGAGGGGCGATTTTTGAACGAAGAAGATTCTGCTGCGCTACTGGAGGGCCGTTCTTGCAAAGGCCCAGGTGGACTACCTTTCCTTCCCGAAGGAACGGAGTGTGTTTTCCCTGTTCTTCACGGACCGGGTGGAGAAGATGGGACCCTGCAAGGTTGGCTTGAATTATGCGACATTCCTTTTGTTGGGTCAGGCACCTTGGGCTCTGCTCTTGCAATGGATAAGTCGGTCGCGAAAAGAGTGATGCGAGATGCCGGCATTGAAGTAGTCTCTTGGACTGAGATTCGCCACCGCGACTATCTTGCGGATAAAGAGATTGTCCTTTCGCATTTGGTAGATGATCGTGGCCTACCTTGTTTTGTGAAACCGGCTTGCCAGGGTTCCTCTGTTGGAATTACTCGAGTCGAGACGGAAGAAGAGCTTCGTGCGAGTTTAGACCATGCCTTTTCTTTTGGAGAGTGGGTGTTGGTAGAGCCTGCATTGAATGCGAAAGAACTAGAGATTGCAGTGCTTGGTGGCCCCGAACCCTTCGCAACGGCTCCGGGAGAAGTTCAGCCTGAAGAGTGGTACGATTTTTCTTCGAAGTATGAAAATGGCACTACCGAACTTGTTGTCCCCGCTGAGGACTTGCAGCCTCAGATGATTGAAGGCATGCAAGAGATTGCCCTCCGAGCCTTTGATGTCTTGCGGCTGTCAGGAATGGCCCGCGTTGACTTTTTTATTGGGAAAAAAACGGGCCGCCTTGTTGTAAACGAGGTCAATACAATCCCTGGCTTCACTTCCATCTCTATGTACCCCAAACTGATGGAGCATTCGGGGATTGGTTTCTCTGAACTTTGTGATCGCTTGATTGAAGAAGCCCTTTCCAGGAAGGATTCTCCGGAAGAGTCCTTACCAAGCCATCTTCAGGCAGAATACGGAACCGCCTGACTTTCGAAATTCCGAAGTCTCAAGAGGGATAGGGTGGAAGCCTTTGCGTAGAAGGATGCTTTCGATTTTTGGGTTTCCTTTTTGGAGAAGAACATGCTTGCCATCTGGGCAATGTGCATTTCCCGCAAAATGAAGTGCTTCCTCTATGGGAATCGGAATGAGGTTCTCGAAGGCAGATGCAAGCAATTCCTGTCCGGATGGGTCGAAAGCACTAGGCACAAAAAGGGCAGTGTTTTCATTGAGGGGTGCCAAGGCCGTGTCCAAGTGGTAAAAACGGGAATCTTGCAAGGTATAGTGAAGAATTTGAAGGTCTGGGTATTCTGCGGAAAGGGTTTCCCAACCTCGGATTGAAGAACGTGACCCTGTCCCCGCATGGATGAGGAATCGGCCTGGATGAAGGATGCCATCGCCACAACCCTCAAATCGGTCCACAGTTTCCGGAAATTCTTTTAGAGGGAGATTTTGGCTTCTAAAAAAACTTGCGTGGTGTTCGACCTCTTTGAAGCGGGAGGAGTGCGCCATTTTCGAGAGCCAAACTATGCGATTGCCGTCTGGAAGCGGAAGCACCAGGCTTGGGTTTGCCGTAAAGCAATAATCGGGAAGGCCAGGAACGGGGGAAAGCTCATGAACTTCAGTGCCTATGTCTCGATAAGCTTTTTTTAGATTGTTCCATTGCTCCATAGCTAAGGAGGAATCTACCGAGTTCAATTCTCCGGACTCATCCTCCATGTGAACATTGATGGCTTCTTCAATGGAGAAGTGAGTTGGGTTTCCTAATAGAACTCGATTCAGGATTTGAACTTTAGGGATCTGGGACAGGGAGCCAGACCATTGCATTGCTTCATTGGCGATGGGCATCGCTAATTGACATCGCGACGATTAGCGGCGGCGAAGGAACCGAAAAGAGCAATAGTCACCAATCCTCCCAAAACCAAAAGGGAAAGCCAAGCGCTCGGGGGAGAAGGGTCAGGGACAAAGAAGCCGGATTTGACATTTTCGATTCCACACCAATCTCGCAGCAAACCAAACAAATAACGATGAGGGGATGTGTTCCGTAGGCTTCCGGGTAAAGCTCCTACGATGGCGCCCCAGCCAATAAGGACGCCAATTGACCAGAGAGCCGACCGTTTTGACCAAACTGCAAAAAACAAACAGGTTGCGCCATAGGCTGCGCCACCAACGCCCATCACTAGCCATAAACCAAATGCTCTCTGCATCCAATCCCCAGGGGGATTCGAGTTGGAGTTGGCAAAGGCCATGATGAGGACAACAGCAGTAATTCCAAGAGCAGTTAAGGAAAGGAAGGCAAGAAGGGATCCTTGATGAATACCAAGGAGGACCTTCCAGCGCGGGGTTGGGCGAGTCCAAAAGTAGGAAATTGCCGAAGACTCATAAAGTTCTCCCACTGTGGGCAGCACCGAGAACATGCAAAGCATAGGGAGAACAAAGTAAAGACAAAGAGGGGCTATGGAAAAACCAAAGTCATCGAAAGCGTCTCGCTTGCCATCCCAGGCCCCATTCCATGCGCCAATTGCGACAATGAATGCCGGCAACAAGGCAACAGCGAGCGCTGGCAAGGTGCGGCGACCAAGAACAGCGCGCTGGAAGGACCAGCTTCGAATAGAGCGAATCGCCGTCATGCGGTTTCTCCTACAAGAAGTTCAAATAGAGACTCGAGGCTGTGGTCTTCAATCTCAATCCCTTCAATTTTCCCTTCACAACCCAAATTTGAAAGGTGGCCAAGGAGTTCTTCCAGTCGAGTTGTTTCTACCACGAGTCGTGTTTCAGAAAACCGCATGCCGACTGCAAGATCTTGCTCGAGTAGTATTTTCCCGACTTCCTGTGGAATCTTGGATTTAACGATGACCTCTCTGGGGCGAGTTCCAATCAAAGCACGAATTTCTTCCATTCGACCTTCAGCAAGAAGTCTGCCATGGTGAAGAAGCAAGATGCGGTCCGTAATGGCCTCCACATCGTGGAGGACATGAGAAGCCATCAAAATTGTTCGGCCTTCCTTGCCGAGTTCGCGAATTAAATCCAAGGTGGTGCGCCTGCTGATGGGATCCATTCCATTGAGAGGTTCATCTAGCAAGAACACTTCGTGGTCAAAAAGCAGAGTTTGGGCGAGCTTGATTCGCTGGCGCATTCCTTTTGACATCTCGCGAAGGCGTTTTTCTCGAGCTTCCGCCATTCCAGTGCGCTCTAAGGCAACCTGAGCGCGCTTCTTTGCTCCTTCGGCATTTTCACCAGAAAGGCGGGCAAGGAGTTCGAGGAACTCGAAAGCGCGCTCATCTTCAAAGTGAACATCATCCCCTGGTGTATAAGCGATTCGGGAAAAGGGTTCCCAAACTCCGGGTTTGAGTTCGCGCCCGAAAAGGATTATTTTTCCACGGCTTGCCCGGATTTGCCCCGTTAAAAGGCGCATTAAAGTTGATTTGCCCGAACCATTCGGACCTAGAAGGCCAACAATGCCTGGGCCTATATCCGCAGTTAGTCCGGAAAGGCCTTGCACCTCGCCATACCAGCGCGAAAGACCAAGGCATCGAATGGGCGCCTGGCTCATCCAACAACCCCCTTCCTTAGGATTCGGCGCCAAAGAATGATGAGTGATAGGAGTGCAATCCCTGCGAAGAGAAAGATGGCTTGGATAGGGCTTGCGTGGTCGGAGTCAATTTTTTCCCCAAGATCAAGAGCGGAATAAATGATAATCCCAATAGATTCGGGAATAGAAAGGGCAAGGAATCCAGCCATGTCAGTCAATTCATGCAGGATATGGGCAATGGGAGTGGAGAGAATGAAAAGGACAATCAATCCCATGCTTGTCCATGTTGAGCTTTTTGAAATGCTTGAAACTGCTTGAATTAGAAGTGCGAGAACCAAGGAAACGCCCCCGAAGGAAAGAAAAATGCCTTTGGGAACCATAGAAACCAATTCGAAGTGGCCTGTCGGTGCAGTTAGGACATCAAAGCACCAAACCCAAAGAAGGGGAAGGAGGGTGGCCCCTAAGAGGAAGGCAAGGAAGGCAAAGGTTCGCCCCAAAAGGTAGGTGAGGGGAGTTAGCGGGCGAGCGAAGTAGGCTTCAAGGGCACGAGTTCGCATGTCCGAGGAAATGAGATCCTGGCCGAAAAGAACAGAAAGCGGCAATAGAACTGGGTAAATGTAGAGTTTGAGAATGCCCGCATAAAAACGAGCATCTATCTTGAAAGGTAGCTTTTCCTCTGGGTCAACCATTTGGCCAAACTGTTGCATAAGCTCTCGCCATCCTGGGATGACTTTGTAAAGCATGTAGAACATCAAGGTCAAGCCAAAGGCTGAAACCAAAGCGCCTAAACAAATACGCCGCACCCAAGTGACTTTCCATCCACGATGCATGGTGGCTTTAAAAATAGGCCACCAGGCAGGGAGAGAGCTTCGGTTGCCATGAAAGCGTTCGTATTCGGCTGCGCGAAATGCCATTAGTCTTGCTCTAGGGCTTCAAGGAAGGCATCTTCAAGAGTGCGCGCAGCCGGTTTCAAGGAAAGGACTGGGGCGTTGCATTCGCTAGCAATCTTGAATATTTCCAAGGGGGATACGATGCCATCCAGGCGACTGAGAAGCAATTCCCCGGCATAGTTTCCAGGGAGAGCTTGAATGCCAGAACCTTCTGCTGCATTTCCAATCGTCTCGGTTTTTTCGGTTACTGTTTGGAGTCGGCATGCGCCGCGGGCGGCAGCAGTTAAATTCGCAATGGTTCCAGATTGTTTAAGAACTCCACCGGACAAAACCCAAACTTCATCACAAAGTTGTTCCACGTCAGGGAGAAGATGGGAGGCGAGGATGAGGTGGATACCATGTTCACGCCGAACGCGGTCGATGAGTTCGAGCATGCGAGCACGGCCTCGAGGATCCAGGCCATTGGTAGGTTCATCGAGGAAGAGAACATCAGGGTCATGAACGAGTGCGGCGGCAAGTTTGTAACGTTGTCGCATGCCCACGGAATAATTCGATACCTCTCGATATCGCTCTTCTCCTAAGCCGACAAAGTGAAGGACATCGTGCGCTCTCAACATTGCGTCCTCGGCTTGAAATCCACATATTTCTGCTAGGTGGGCGAGAGCGCGGACACCAGACATTCCATCAATAAAGCAATCTTGCTCGGGCATATAACCGATTCGAGCGCGAAGTTTGGATCCACCTTTCTCGATGTCCAAGCCCATGGACATCCCTTTCCCCGAGGCCGGCTGCACCAACCCCAAAACAGAACGAAGAAGGGTCGATTTCCCTGCCCCATTGGGGCCAAGCAGGCCAAGTGCGCCACCTTGGAACTGGGCAGAGAAGGAATGGAGAGCAGTGAAACTCCCATACTTCACAGTGAGAGAATCGAGTCGAAGAATTGGGGAACAGGATTCCATTCAAGAAAGAGGTAGCCTGAATTGAGCAGGAAGGTCGCTGCGAGTTCTGGATAAGGACGTTTGAATCAAAGACTCTCGCAAAGAACGATCTACCTTGTCACGAACACTCTGCAAGTCTACTACCCCTCGAATCCGAATCGTTTCTAGGCGCAATAAATATAACCATGCTTGTCCCGTAACAGGTCCACGAAGGGTGTTGCCCTGGGGGCGAGTAAAACCCAAGTCATCAAAAATAGCCTTAAGAACTGGTATTTCGTATTGGTCAGAATTGTGTCGACGAACGAGGCCTTTGTAGCCATGCTTTTTCTTGTCAGAATCAAGGACGGCATTTTCTTTCACCGCCTCCTCCCAGGTGATTTCTTGGGAGGCGATTTTGGAGGCAATCGAATCTAAACGGTCATATTGTTTTTTTCGATCCTTGGAAGAAAGGACAGATCCACTATTCAGGTCAATCAAGGGCAGGCGTATCCAAGAAAAGGAGAGTTCGCCAAAGAACTCCGGGACAGATTGGAGCATATGTTTGCGGAGTTGCCCAGTTCCGAATTCGCTTGGCAGTTGGCCCAAAAGTCGTGCACGGTTCTGAATTTCAAGCCCGTGATTTAAAAGGATAGCTTTGGGCTTGAGACTTATAGAGCGTTCTTGCGCCCAAATTGAAGCCTCAGCCAGGATGGCTTCTTCGGAGGTTGTAGGGACTTTTGCAAAATCGAGGGCAGCACTGTCTGCGAAAGAATGGCATCGGTCCAAAAAGGCGGGGGAGTTGAAGAGCAAGCGGGCTTGTGTCTCATCTCGCTCCAACATTTCGATTAAATTGGAGGGGTCCCAGGGATTGGCTTGGAGAACTTCTCTGGCAGTCACTTCCCTCTCTCCCAAGCTAAGCACGCATTGGTCTAGGAGATTGAGTGGCTCTTCTGGAATAGGTTTTTGGGCAGCGGGGAGTGGCCAGGCTGCAAGAATGGAGAGAAGAAGGGGGGCGGGCATGGGGAAACTAGGTGAAAGCCGTGTCCAAACATCGTACCCTTCTCTCCAGTGGAAGTAACCTCCGCATTAGTTGAGCAGACACTAGAGCTTTTTGAGCAGGATTGTTCAGCGAGCCCTCGGGTTTTCTTTGCCCCTGGCCGGGCCAATCTTGGAGGCGCGCACATGGATTACAACGGGGGGAAGGTGATGCCGGCGGCCCTTTCCAGGGGGACCTGCATTGCCCTTTCTCCGCGCACGGACGGTTTACTGAGATTGAGGTCTGCCCAATTTCCGGGCGAGACTGCTGAAGTTCCCATTGCTGATTTGCGGCCGGGTCGAACGAAATCTTGGTCAGCCTATTCCGAAGGCGCCCTTTACTACGCAGCACAGGCGTGGGGGGATTTGCCGGGACTGGACATTTTTGTAAACGCTGATTTGCCGATGGGGCGGGGCTTGAGCTCTTCAGCAAGTGTGGAATGTGGCATGGTGTTTGCGGTCTCCAAGCTGCTCGAGGTGGACGCCAATGTGGACGAAATGATTCGACTCGCTCATCGAGCTGAGAACGAATATGTTGGCGTTCGTTGTGGAATTTTAGATCAAGCAGCAATCTTTCTCGCCAAAGCAGACTCCATCCTTCTTTTTGATTGCCTCGAGCTAACTCGCGAGCATTTGCCCTTCCCTTCGGAAAAGGTTGCCATTGCGATTCTGGATAGTGGAGTTCAGCGCGAATTGGCAAACTCCGCTTTTAATGAACGGGTCGCCGAGTGCACTCGCGCCTTGGCTCTTCTGCAAGAAGAATTACCGGGGGTAACCTGCTTGCGCGATGTGAAGCGCCGTGATTTTGAAGATCAAAAAGATTTACTTCCACCCAACTTGGCAAGGCGCGTTGAGCATGTGGTGAGTGAGTTTGAAAGAACCAATATCGCTTCTCGAGCTCTTCGCAATGGGAACCTTGCAGGTTTTGGCGCAACCTTAAGCTCTGCTCATGAATCTCTGAAGACCAACTACGAGGTTTCCACTCCTGAATTGGATACTCTTGTAGAGGCCGCCCAGTCAGTTGAGGGGTGTTTGGGGTCCAGGTTAACTGGCGCAGGATTTGGAGGTTGCACCGTTTCTGTTGTGAGCGCTGACAGGCAAGAGGATTTTAGCGCGATAGTTCCGGAAGTTTACGAAAGAAAAACCGGTCGAAAAACCAAAGTCGATTGGTTCCACCCCTTCTCGGGCCCAGAAGAGATTTCTCTTTAGTCTTTCTTTTTCACTGGAAGAAGAAGTTCCCGTCGCCCAATATTCTTTCCTTTGAGTTGCCCACGGAAAAGGACTGGGCCGAGAGCTTGAAGTTTTGAGCGCTGAGCAGATTGGCGTATTTCATCCGCAAGATCAGTCGCAGGCAGTTTGGCGTAGGTGACCCAGCGCAACCAGAGCCCTTCAGGGAGAGAGAGGGTTTGGAGTCCTTTGGGTCTGGAAGCAGTTTCGGGAGAAATCCCAACCTGAAGGGGTTTCCCTTCCGAAAAAAGAATCCAGTGATTTTGTTTATTAGCGGTGGAAAGGGCATTCCACCAAGTTGATTCGAGCTCTGAAACTAGAAGTTCAATCTTTGCGCGGAATTGAAGTCCGTACTCTTCGCCCGCGATGCGCTGTTTTTTCTGCGTGGTGGGGTTGCCTGTCCAGTTACTTGCAGCATCTTGGTCCTCTGTATCAGAGAAAGGAGTAAAGGCCTTGTCGAAAACAAGTACTGAGTCATCAATGGCAGTGAACGTTTCGATTTGAGTAAGCGATGGCGTTATCCACTCCCATTTTTGCGGAAAGAGGACTCCGTTCGAGCTCGGCTTCCAATTACTGAGCTTCACTTCCATCGTTCGTAAGCGAAGCCGACTCAGAAGGCCATCCTCTCCAACGGAAATTTCCATCGTTCCCCAGGGAGTGCTTGCCCGGAGTTCATGCCCTTGTTTTTGGCCAGCAATGTCCAGTTGAAAGTCCCACGGGAACCTGGAAGCTGTCCACCGTAGCCAGGTTTGGCGCGACAATTCTTCCGCATCCCACTCTTGGAATTGAGTGGCACCATTGGGGCGGAACCATGCAAGGGTTGGACTCTGCACTAGGAAGAGATTTCGCTTTCCGTCCTGTTTCAATAAGTACCGGAGCCGCGATGGTCCACCAACGAGAACTTCGCACTCCTGCTGCACGCTATCTCCTGAAGGAAACTGGAACAAGATTTTCCCCGTGAAATGGAAATGTCCAGATGGCCCCCTCTTTGGCTCGAGAGGAAGCTTCCGTGTGAGGCAGAGTTTTTCATAAGACTTCTGACCCGGAGTTTGCACCGCAGGTTGTTGCATTGCACTTGTAAGCAATGCGCTAAACAAAAATGGGGCAAGGGTGAGCATGGTTCAGTGCGGAGTTATTGCGGCTTCAAGTTGTACTCTCCAAGCTGGAGCATCTTTCCCCCAGTCCCTTCCAAATATTTTGGCGAGAGATGCGCGGGCGGTTCCTGCGACTAAGGTATCTTCATCAGAGAGTGCGTCTATGAGGGATGCTGCAGAACCAAGGCTTCCAATCTCTCCAAGAGCCCAGGCGGCGGCCATTCGATTATTTGGGACATCTTCTTTGAGCCGTGTTTGAAGAAGAGGAACGGTATGGCTTGCTCGAATGAGGCCAAGTCCAATGGCTGCCTGACCTCGTACTTCAGGAAAGGAACGAGTGAGCAAAGAAGTCAGAATCGAGGACAAAGTGCCATCGGGGTCTTTGCGCCAGCGGTTGCAAATGCGAAGGGCCGCAAAGGCAGAGTTGCGGAGGACATTTTCAGAGGCTTCAATGTCCATTACTTTTTCGTACATGGGAGCCAAAGAGGTCGTTTCATCTGCCAGGATTCCCAAGCCTAAAAGAGCCGAGGAGGCAACCAAGTCATCATCCGACCCCACATTGTTCAATAAAAGAGGTAAGACAGAATTGTCGCCACTAAAACCAAGTGCGGCAGAAGCAATGGCTCGGTTCCTAGTAGGGCCGGAGATTGCTTGTTCTTCGAGTTGGCGCTGTTCTCGATGAACCACTGTGGCAAGGGCTAGCTCGGTTGCGTGGATGGCAGCGCGATTGGCATCAGAACGGGGCGTATTCATGGAAGTCTTCCAGGAACGTAGATGCCGTTCACATTCGACCATGAGATTGCCTACTTCTAGGTTTTGGCGTTGGTTCGGTTCTTGATATTGCTCCGTAATCAAATCCGGGAGTCCCGTTTCCTGAACAGGGGCCGTACAGGCACCCAGGAGCAGAAAAGGGAGAAGAAAGCGAGCGGTGATGGGTTTCATTTGACTTGTGGTTTACAATATAAGACAGGGAACCCCCTTGGTTCCTTCCCCTTCTCAATACCTTTTTTTTTCATGGAACTTCTCGATTGGATGGCGCGCGGTGGCCATGAGCGGGTTTTAGCCGTTCAGGACTCCGAATCTGGCCTTTCTGGTTGGATTGCCCTGCACAATACGCGGCGTGGACCGGCGTATGGGGGCATACGCATGTGGAGATATCGGAACGAAGCTGAGGCGGCCCTTGACGCCTTGCGATTGTCTCAATCCATGACCTACAAGTGTGTCCTTGCGGGCATTGCTGGAGGTGGGGCCAAAACGGTCATTTTCGCTGACCGAATCAAGAACCGTCCATTGGCCATGGAAAAACTGGGTGGCTTCATTGAGGGCCTTGGCGGAGTTTATCGGTGTGGTCCAGATGTTGGATTTGTTGAATCCGATCGTTTGGCGCTCCAAAAAGGAACTACCCATTACGCTTGCCACTCTCAAGAGCTGCGGCCTGCTGGTGAGGCAACCGCCGAAGGAGTTGAATATGGGATGAGGGCGGCACTTGATTTTTTGGATGGCAACTCGGAGCTCAAGGGAAAGAAAGTTGCAATCCAGGGACTGGGGTCGGTTGGGCTCCCGTTGGCCAAACGACTGTTGGACAATGACTGCGAGGTGTTCGGTTGCGATTTGAACGCAAATGTAGTGAATGCTGCTGAAGGTTTGGGCGTTAAAATTGTGGAACCCGCAAAGGTGTTTGAAGTCGAGTCAGATATATTTGCTCCTTGCGCTATGGGTGGAGTATTACATGACCTCAATTTGCAAAGACTCCGATCTCGAATTGTCGCCGGCGCGGCGAATAATGTTCTTCCCTCACCGGAGCAAGCAGATCAGTTACGAGAGAGAGGTGTTCTTTATGTTCCAGATTTTGTTTTGAATAGTGGAGCATTGATTGAAGGTGCTGGTTTTGAACAAACCGGCCGGAAAAATTATGAAACCGAGTTGCGTCGAATTGGGGCCACAGTTTCCGCAGTATTTCAGCGAGCCGATGCGGCCAGCTGCTCAACTCATGATGCTGCGACTGGGATGGCTCGCGATATTTTGGTTCAGGAAAACCAAATAATAGAGCAAGAATCACCGTTGAAGGAATTTGCTCAAGAGTAAGCTTAATCTCCGTCGAATTCATCCAACCAGGACATCTGAATGGCCTCTAGGATCCTTTCGTTGCACTTTTCTTTTTCAGACGTGAAGTTCGGTAGAGACAGGACTAAATCCCTGAGTGCGGTAAATCGGATTTCTAGAGGGTTTAGGGCGGGGTGCTTTTCGGAAAGCAGAAACCCAATTTCATCTATATCCGTCCAGGTTAAGGGGAGGGCTTCACTGCTCATTCGTGACCTTCACTCACCAGATTTCGATTCCAAAAGGGAATCTCGACAACTAGGTCACAACTCCCATCAGGCACGGCTTGACAGGCAAGCCGACTGTCTAGTTGAAGACCAGGCGCCTTGTCGAGCATATTGTCTTCAGAGTCCGTAATCTCTGGGATGGACTCGGCGCCTTCACGCACAATGATGTGACATGTCGAGCAAGCGCAAACGCCGCCACATGCGTGGTCAATCGAAATTCCTGCATTAAGTGCGGTCTGCAAAATGCTCCCTGGATGTCCTGCTACACTTTCAGAAAGGTTGTCAGGATTTACTTGGATGATTTCATCCATTGGCATGAACCGAATGTTGTAGGCTTTTTTGGGCGGATCCGGAGCCGACTCTTTCATGTAAGGATTGGTGCCAGCCATCAGGATTCGCCCCCGATGATTTCTTCCACTTTTCGGTCCGTTACGGTTTCACGGGCGAGGTTGTTCATGAGGAGTTCGGCTAATGGATAGGCGGATTCTTCTAGTTCACCCAAAACTGCTTGAAGAGTATTCGGTGAATCGCCATCAGCGGCGTCATCCGCATCTTCGATGGCTTCTCGTAAGCGAGTCCAGTGATTGGACGAAAGCTCCCGCTCAGCCAAAGAGATATTTTTCCGAACGGAGCGGAGGACGGTTTCCAGTTCCGTTTTTAAATCAGAAACGCGTCGAGCCTGCATATCGGACTCAGCATTTTCCCAAGCACATTTCAGCATGGATTCAACTTCTTCATCGGTGAGGCCATGTTTGGGTTTGATTTCAATGGATGCCGCGGCGCCACTTCTTTCTTCTTTTGCTTTTACTCGGAGGATTCCATCCGCATCGAGGGTGAATTCCACGCCAATCTTTGGAAGCCCGGCGGGCATGGGTGGGACTCCTTTAAGAATAAATTCTCCTAAACTTCGGCAATCTGCAACGAGCTCTCGTTCCCCTTGAACAACATGAAATTTGACGGCGCTTTGGCCATCCACGAAGGTAGTAAAGCCTTCGGTTGCGCGGCAGGGAATTGGGGAGTTTCGATGTACGAGCTTGGAAACGGTGCCGCCAACGGTTTCAATTCCTAGGGAGAGAGGGGTGACATCAAGCAGAAGGGCATTAACATTTGCTCCAGCAAGAACACCGCCCTGAACCGCCGCCCCAAGGGCAACAATCTCGTCGGGGTTCAATCCAGCTTGAGCTTCTTTGCCCACATAGGATTCCACAGATTGACGCACGAAGGGTATTCGTGTGCTCCCTCCAACAAGTACAAGTTCATCCAAATCTTCAATTTGAAGGCCAGCATCTTGAAGAACGTGTTTGCAATATTTCAGACTCCGCTCGACCATTGGTGAAATAAGAGCCTCAAAGTCTTTCCTCTGGATGGTTTCTCGCCAAGCGATTCCAGCCTCAGGGTCATGAAAACTGAGCTCAGCCGTTGTGGATTCCGATAGATTCTTTTTGCATCGTTCGGCGGCTAATCTCAAAGCTGAACAAGCGGAAGAGTCCTCCAAAGGATTCAGGCCACATTTCTTTTGAATTCCTTGAGCGGCATGCGCGACGAGAGCAGAGTCGATGTCATCGCCACCGAGTGCAGTGTCTCCGGCCGTGGCTAATACGCGAAAGACGCCGTCTTCGAGTTGAAGGACGGAAGCGTCAAAGGTGCCGCCTCCAAGGTCATAAACAAGAATGCGAGAGCTTTCACCGCGCTGGAGACCATAAGCAAGGGCCGCAGCGGTTGGTTCATTCACCATGCGAAGAACTTCGAGTCCAGCAAGTTTGGCGGCTTCGCGTGTTGCGTGGCGTTGGGCATCGTCAAAGTAAGCAGGAACAGTAATGACAGCCGTATTGAGGTCGCTGACTGGCCGTTCAAGCGCTTGAGATGCTTGTGCGCGAGCGGCAGAAAGCACATGAGCGGAAACTTCAATCGGGGAAATAAGTCGATTCCCCATTCGGACCATCGCCATGGGACGATCTTTTGCGTCTTCAACTTGGTAGGGGAGTTGAAGGTGAGCCTTTTGAATGTCCTCTGCGCCTCGACCAATCAGCCGTTTTGCGGAATGGATGGTTTTGTCAGGAGCAATCTTGCTCCTAGCCAACGCTGCCCCCCCCACGACAACGGAGTCATCTTCTGTCCAACTCACAACGGAGGGGAGAATGGCAATGCCGTGTTCGTTGGAAAGCACCCTGGGCGCATTACCCTCCCAGACCGCCACAAGAGAGTTCGTAGTACCTAAATCAATTCCAAGAACAGGGGCAGGAGCCGTGTCGCCGAGGAGGTTGAGAGATGGGAGAGTAGGCACAGGGAATGGAGATTAGAGCAAAGCACTCGGGGTGAGGAGGTCGCCACACGTTTTGCGGAAATAGGATGCCTTTTGGAGATGCCCTCGGATTTCCTCTAACTTTTCAGTTCGAGTGTTCGGCTCCATTGCGATTTGATCGAAGAGTTGGAAAACCAACTC
Organism: Planctomycetes bacterium UBA7888; assembly: GCA_002500505.1. Classification (GTDB taxonomy): domain Bacteria; phylum Planctomycetota; class UBA1135; order UBA1135; family UBA1135; genus UBA7888. Next base: position 23,903 of record DLRM01000035.1, on the reverse strand, counting down.
TTCCTCTTGTCTCTGAAGGGAAGTTAATTTTTTGACGACTGATTGAATCGTATCCGAATCGCCTTTCGCGCGGGCATTAGAAGCCTCTTCCTTTAATTCCATCATGTCCATGAGGAAATCTGGACTTGAAGTCGTATCTGTGCCTTTATCAAGTTTAAGGCCTTCAGCTTCAATTAGGGCTGCAGCCCGAGCAATAGGGGTTTTTAGAGTTTCATACGCCTCATTGAGGGAGGCCATGTGGTCCTCTGCTTTCAGGCGTTCGGCTTCAGGCCTGAGGGCAAAGCGGTCTGGATGCCAAATGCGACTCGCTTCCAGATGAGCTTGATCTAAATCGGAAAGAGGAATGTGGAATCGCTTTGGAAGTCCAAGGAGCGAAAACGGATCCTCGCGCAGCTTCCCTTTGCTTTCTTGCATGGTGGTTTAAACAGAGAAAGAATCGCCGCAACCACAAGTATTGGCGGCATTTGGGTTTTCAAACTGAAATCCCTTCCCTTGAAGGCCGTCAGAATAAGTGAGGCGAGTGCCGTTGAGATAAAGAATGGATTTTGGGTCGCAGAAAATGCGAACGCCACCCTCTTCAATAATGATATCCCCATCAGCGGGCTTGAAGTCAAAGTTCAAAGTGTAGGTGAACCCTGAGCAGCCTCCTCCCTTTACGCCAACACGAACGCCCGCACTTTCTGGTAATTCATGCTCAACAAGAAGGCGCTTTATTTCTGAAATAGCCTCTTGAGTTAATTGGATGTCAGCTACAGGGGTTTGTTTTTCGGCGCTAGTCATTTTTTTTGGATTGAAAGTCTTCGATGGCCTGTTTAATGGCATCTTCTGCTAAAACGGAGCAATGGATTTTTACAGGCGGAAGAGCAAGTTCGGTTGCTATGTCGCTGTTTCGGATTTCGGTCGCCTCATCCAAGGTTCGGCCCTTCAACCATTCGGTGGCAAGACTTGAAGAGGCGATGGCTGAGCCACATCCGAAAGTTTTAAATTTGGCCTCGCGAATGACGCCTTCATCATCAACCTGGATTTGAAGCTTCATGACATCACCGCACTCGGGTGCCCCAACAATGCCGGTTCCGACATCGTTGGCATCCTTGTCTAGGGAACCGACATTCCGCGGGTTTTCGTAATGGTCAATGACCTTGTCGCTGTAACTCATGGGTTTAGTGGGCGGACCAGTTCACGCTGGCGATGTTGATGCCTTCTTGGGCCATTTCGTAAAGTGGAGACATTTCGCGAAGCCGCTGAACGGTAGCAATGGTTCGGTCGGCGACTTCTTCGACTTCGGCCTCAGTATTGAAGCGACCAAGGCTGAATCGAATGGAGGAGTGTGCTTTGTCGTCGCCAACTCCAAGGGCGCGGAGAACATAGGAGGGCTCCAAGCTTGCAGAAGTGCAGGCAGAGCCAGAACTCACGGCAATGCCATCCATGCCCATCAGCATGGATTCTCCTTCCACGAACTCAAAGCTGATGTTTAGGTTGGTTGCTAGGCGTTCTTCGGGATGTCCGTTGAGGTGTGTGTAATCCAGCTCAGAAAGAAGGCGATGTTGAAGGCGATCACGCATCACGCGAATGCGAGCTTGTTCGGTATCCATGTCCTCAAGACAAATTTCAAGGGCAGTTGCAAGGCCAACTACTCCTGGAACATTCAAAGTGCCAGAGCGGAATCCTCGTTCATGTCCGCCGCCATGGAAAAGGGGCTCCAAGCGAACGCGAGGATTGCGTCGGCGAATGTAAAGTGCGCCAACGCCTTTCGGGCCATAAAGTTTATGCGCGGAACAAGAGAGGAGGTCAATGTTCATCTCCTCAACATTCACATTTTCTTTTCCCAAAGTTTGCGTAGCGTCACAGTGGAAGAGAGCGCCGTGCTCGTGACAGATTGCGCCAATTTCAGCAATCGGGTGCAAAGTTCCCACTTCATTGTTGCCATGCATGATGGAAACGAGGGTGGTGTCCTCGCGTAAGGCGGAGCGAAGGTTTTCTGGGCTGACTCGACCGAACTCGTCTACATCCAGGACAGTCATTTCCCACCCCTGGTTTTGAAGATAGAGGAAAGGGTCTAAGACAGCTTTGTGTTCCGTAGCAGCCGTGACGATGTGCTTTCCGCGAGATTGATACATGCGGGCGGCACCAAGAATGGCCAGGTTGTTTGACTCAGTTGCGCCGGAAGTGAAGATGAGTTCTCGAGATTGTGCACCAAGAGCATCCGCAATCAGTAAGCGCGCATTTTCAACTGCTTTTTCTGCGGTCCAGCCAAACCCATGACTTCGCGAAGCGGCATTGCCAAAGTGTTCCTCAAAGTAGGGGAGCATCGCCTTCAAAACGCGTGGGTCCAACGGCGTCGTAGCTTGGTTGTCCATGTAAATGGCGGTGTCACTCATACTTGGATTTCCTTACTGGGTGATTTCGGTATCGCAGCCATTGTCGGAGGCGTTGCGATGAGATCGGCAAGAGTGAAGGAGGAGAGAACACTTTGAATATCATCCGCAACGCGGCTTACACCGATGGCAATGAGGCAGGCAGCTTCTTTTTCGCACTCTCCACCATTTGCGCAGTTTGCCATTCGGAGAGGGCCCTCAAGAACGGCAATCACTTCGGACAAAGAAAGGCCCGCGGGTTCTCTTTTGAGTCGGTACCCACCTCCAGGACCTCGGATGGCTTCAACGAGATTGGCCGTTGAGAGCGTTTTCAGGATTTCGGCGCAAAGTCGGCGAGGAAGCCCCAAGGTATCGACGATTTCTCGTGCGCTGCAATAGGCGTTGTCCTGGCCGCCCAAATAGGCCAGAGCCATGAGTCCGTATTCCGAGCGCTTGGTGAAGCGAAGCATCCCCATAAAATAGCACTATTTCAGTGCCCTTTCAAGAGATTAAAGATACTGGAGACCGAGGGGAAGGCCCGTAAGTGACTAAAAAATAAAGAGTTACAGTCCTCTATTCCCCAAAATAATAGCTGAAAATGTCCTAAGAATCTCCCCGATGCCGTCCGCGCCGATCCGGGGCTTCCTCCGCTAACAGCTTCAGGTACTTCTCAGGCATTTTCGCGGGTCGAAAAGCATCGCTGGTCACACAGCCGAGCTGAACCTTGCCCCGGGCGCAAAGCTCACCTCCTGGCCCGCGAAAAACCTGGCTTTCAAAACACAGAGTGGTGGGAGTCCAAGAATGAACAGTAGTTTCGATGATGGCCAAGTCATCAAACTTCAGGGGTTGAATGTATTCGCATTCCGCCCGCACCACGGGCAGCATTTTCCCTTCTTCCTGTTCCATGTCCGCATATCTGAGGCCTTCATCTCGTTGCCATTCGGTGCGCCCCAATTCAAATAGCTCTAGGTAGCGCGCGTAATAGAGAATGCCCATCGAGTCGGTATCTCGATAAAGAATGCGGTACTGAGCGGTATGTGTGCTGGGGGTGGTCATTTCCTTTCGAGGGCAGTCTAGCCACGCTCACCCCCTCCGCTCTGCTAGAAACTAGTCCAATGGACGCGCTTGCCCCCCTTGAAGAGACTCGCCACCGCATGGCGAAAGTAGTGGCGGCATCCATTTTAGTTCCGGGCCTGGGGCATTTGCTTTGCCAAAAGAGGCAATGGGCTCTCAGTTGGTTTGTCCTTTGTCAAGCCATGTTGTTTTCTGGTTTGGCTCTCGCCGGCTACACCCAATTGGACTACGGCCGCTGGTTCGGGCTAGGTGGGATGAAACTGGTTTACCTCTTGATTCCCGAAATGGGGAACTACATTGGAACGCATTGCGCTGCCCTGATGTACCACTCCATTGAACGAGGAGGCATGACCCCTGAGGTCTTACCCTTCCGCTACTTGGGCTACCTCCTGAGTGCAGGTTCGGGCATTTTTTCTTGTTTTGCCGCTGCCCATGCAGCCTCTTTCGCCCTTACAACTGCTGAACCTTCCCCTCGTCCCACCACGACTCCAGGGCAAGCGGCATTGGCCGCCCTTCTTTTCCCAGGTCTCGGACACTGGGTTACAGGACGTCGTTTCAAGGCCTACTTCTTGGGCGGCCTCGTTCTCGGCCTGTTCCTATTTGGAATGTTTCTTGGTGATTTCGCCGACTTCGACCGCCAACGACACCCCTATTACTGGGCGGGTCAAATGCTTGGCGGGCCGAGTTTTTGGATCATAGGTTTTTTGACTTCTCCTCTCCGCTTTTCTGAAGTGATGAGGTTCCAAGATGCGGGCCTCCTTTTCACAACCTCCGCCGGCATGTTTAATGTTGTTCTTGCTCTAGACGCCTTTCATCGAGCGCAAACCGACTGGTTGCATCGAGCGCGCCATAGAGAGGGAAAGGAATGAGTTCTTTCTGGGGCCACGCTCTCCTCCTTGTGTTGTTTAGCTTTGTTCTAAGCGCCGTAGTCTCGGGCTATCGACACGACACGAAAGCTGAAATTTTGAAGGGCACCCTTCGCCGAAGCTGTCAGTTTTTTGGAGCTGTCCTTTCGTTGGGAACGGTTTCCTACTGCTTAAGTCTTTGGCTTTCCTGAATTCGATATTTGAATCAGTAACCGAGTGCTGAAAGTGCAGCGGCAAGCTCTGGTGGCAACGAGGCTTGTCGGCCTGAACTAGAAGTGGTTTCTTCTAAATTGAGCCACCGGTCTTTACCGCTAGCGGGATGGAATTCGCGCCCACCGTGAAGGCTTCGGTAAAGGCTTCCTTGTGAACGAAAGCTATGTTTAGAGGTTAAATCTGGACTCCAATCCTCAAGAATGCCGGATCGCTTTAATAGAGTGGCACCGAGCCAATGAGCTGCAACGAAGCCACTATGCTCCTTTCTGGAAGTCATTCCGGTTTCCCAAATCGCCAAGGGAACTCGTATGACAGAATCATCAAAGCTGTGCCCATGTTCAAAAGAGCCGTTGTCCCAGAGTTCCTCGCCATGATCGGCATGGAAGGCCAGCACGAGTTTGGACTCATTTTGAAGAAGCTTTAAGAAGTCCTCCAGCTGAGCGTCCATTGCGGACACGCCATTTTGGTACTGCCGTACTAAAATCTTTCGCTTCGATTCCGAGAGTTGAAAGAATTTCTTTCGCTCTTCGGGGGTGTGGTCCAACGAAAAGAAGTCTTTCCAAGCCAGTTCATCTAATGGGTTGGATTCCGAATCAACCGGTGTGTAGGGAAGGTGGGGGGCAATGAGGTGCAACACCAAAAAGCGCGGTCGCTCCGGGTTTTGAGACCACCAATTCCGGGCTTGCTGAACCGCCGTTTGGGGTGCTTCTTGCACTCGAGCGTATCGTTCAAATCCACGGTCCAATCCGGTCCATGGCTCCAAAAATGGGTTTTGATGAATCATGCAAGTTGCATATCCTGCTTCCCGAAATCTCTCCGCAAGCGTGGGAAGATCTTGTTTTAAACCGTAAAATTCTCGAAGACTTGGCTTGCCAGGAACTTCGGGAAAGGGGCCTCGCCCTACACCATGTTCGGCAACTTCAAGGCCCGTGAAAAGAGAAGCATAAGAGGGAAGAGTCCAGCTGGAGGGGGAGATTGCGTTGGTCCACCATTCGCCGTTCTCGAAACTCTTTTGAATTTTGGGCATGAACTCAACAGCATCATCCCTCAAGGTATCCACCGTAATCAAGACTACGTCAGGCTTCGGTTTTGGAGCGATGGGGAAAATCCGAGGATTGGCCCATTCCACCGAAGGCCCAGCTTGGGCGGCTAATGCGGGGTTTTGCCAGCGAGTGACCATTTCCAAAGACTTAGCTTGGTTTGCAGACAGGCTCAGTTCAAGAGGATGCCAGGCCTGATCCATGACTGATCTCGGGGGGGGCAACTCAAGCATGGCGACGCTGGAAAGAAAGTCGCCCTCGCGAACAAAAATCTCGCAGTGGATTTTTTGGTTTTCGAAGGCGGGGAACGAGCTTTTTGGGGAGGGCAAGCGGCGAATGGCCGTGCGGAATTGAACTTTGCCACTATTAACTGGAAGGGCAGTTGAGAAACGAGAGGGCGTAGAAACGCGTAAGGCATCTCGCGTATCCCCTAAAATTTGGGGTGGCCTAACTTTGATTTCCTCCTCTGGAACTCCGAACCAACGCGTGACATAGTGTCCACGAATAGGTTGAACCGTGCCAACAGAGACTTCGAAATCGCCCGTGCCCCCACAGGGGTTCCAGGAACCTGCAGAATCGCTTTCTGGAACTTCACCCGTACAAGCGAGGAGAAAAAAGAAAGTCAAAGGGTAGGAAAATTTCAGCAAGGTGGTTTCAGCGATTTCCGCTGGCACCGATGATAGAGGCCTCCTTGGAGTCGGGAAACTTGACCGCCTAGCTCAAGGTCTGATAGTCGATATCGAATCGCTTTTTGAGTTATTCCAAGTTCCAACGCCAAGTCTTCGGAACGGCGGTCCCCACCTGAAAGCGCCACGAGGATTTCATCTTGTTCAGGGTCGGGCTCCACCAATGTCCAAGGGCACAATGAATCCATGACTTCTTCTGGATTTTGTACTAGTCGGCATCCCTGTTGAATTAAATAGTTTGGGCCTGCAGAAACAGCACAATCCACAGGCCCGGGAACAGCGCAGATGCTGGCTGCCCAATCTTCAACATGGCTCAAGGTCGAAAAAGTACCGGATTTCCTTGAGGCCTGAATCACCAAGATGGAATGCGCCAAGACCGCCATGATTCTATTGCGCCTAGGGAAGTTCCCTCGCCGCGGCGGCACTCCACAATTGAACTCGGAAAGGACGGTGCCGCCCTGATTCACGATTTGCTCATAGAGTCTTCGTGCTTCCGAAGGATAGGGGCGATCCAGTCCCGCTCCGACAACGGCAAGCACTTTTCCTCCAACATCTAAAGCCCCTCGCATAGCCGCTTGGTCAATTCCTCTTGCTCCGCCTGAAACCACTACTGCCCCAGCGGCGGCAATTCCGGCTCCAAACCTAGCGGCTTGCGCCCTGCCATAGGGTGTGCAGGCCCGGGCTCCAATGATGGTGACTCGCTTGGCTTCAGGAAGCAGCACTTTTCCCGAACCCTGAAGATGAAGAACAGGGGGAGGTTTCTCGAGGGCTTTCAGCTCTGCGGGCCACCTAGGCGAGTAGCAGGCAAGGGCTCTCCCTCCAACCTTTCGCAACTTTGCCATTTCCTCTCTTGCTCGCGCCCACAAAGAAAGGGGACAATCGCCAAGTAGTGCAGAGCGTGGTAGGCATTTTCCCCATCGAGAGGGTTGCTGAAGGACAGCTTGTGCGCTTCCTGCGGCGCACACCAATTCCATAATGCGTGATGGTCCAAGCCCCTCAATGGAGTTTAGGGCTACCCACGCAGAAAGCTCCTTTCGTCTCACGCACTGAAGACGAGAGGCGGAGTTGAAAGTTACTTCAACAAGTCAAAGATAAAGAATGTGGAAACTTAGGAATCCAAGGAAAGAGATTTGAGAGCCTGAAGAATCGAACCCTCTTGTGCCGCAAGAATCTCAGCAGGTCCCAAAACCTTCACATACAAACTCCCAATGGGGGTTTCAGGAATGGCAGCCCCGATTAAAGACCAGTCCCGCCGCGCTTCCCCGCCACCAATTTGAGCCACGGCCAGCAAGGTGCCTGTCGCCCGCATCAGCTCCGTGGCATAAACTGCGCCACTCAAGCTTTCCCGCTTCCATTGTTTGTTTCCCAAATCGAATTGGCTAGCCCATCGCTGGAAATTGGCTCCAATATCGCCGCCCACGGCAGTCACAGTGCAAACACCTCCGCCTGGCAAACCCCACTTTTTTAGGGTGAAGCCATTGTTGACCTTCTGCACGGTCCAATCGCTCGGGACTGAGAAGTTGATATTTGTAGAGGGCTCTTGTGGCGTGGACGGGCTAGAAGGAACCAAAGGAGCTGCGGCCGACTGAGGCTGGCCAGCGGCCATCGCTGGGTCCGGCGCCTTCATGCAAGCTGCAAGAAAAAGGAAGACCAAGGAAGCGGGAAGAGTCCATTTCATGTTCATATCTTAAGTCACCAGTTTTCGTTTGGGGGCATAGTTATCCTGGAGAAATGAAGAACTGTTTTCCCCTGACCTTCCTTTTTTTGGCATCGTGCCTTGAGGTTCGCGCTGAATTGCGAACCGAGGTGAGATCGGACAAAAGTGGGCTTCGCATGCTGGAAGTCCGCATGGAAGAAACGGAGGGTTCAGTAAGTGACAAACAACGCTCAATGCTTTTTTGGGTTCCACGTGATGCCCACTGGACTGAAAACGGTACCCTTTTTCAATCTACTTATTCCGTAGGGAACTTGGAGACGGGGCCTCACCCTCTCCAACTTCGGCACCCAGACTCAGGGGACATTTCCAAGCCAAATGTCCAAATTACGACCCAAGATTGGGGACTATTCCAAGTTTTTCAATATCAGGAAACTTTTCGGGATGTCGTGCAACCTGATGGAATAAAAAATGCCATTCTCGAAATCACAAAGGAGTGCGCCGCAATTGCTTCTCTTGCACTCCGAGAATTTGTTGGGCAAGCTTTCGAGGGTAGCGATTTTCAAAAAAGACTCGCATCTGATTTGGAGCAGGCAAGTTTTCAATTAGGAGAGCTCTATTGGCAGATATGGACCATGGAGATCCCCGATTCAGAGCGAGAAAAGAAACTTATTCATGGCGCCTCTCGAATTTTGTTGCAATACGGATGCGAACTCGACTCTAAATCGATTCAAGCCTTTGCCCGGGGGGACAAAGAGACTGCCCTTCAAGACCTACAGGAGGGGATTGCTCGATGGCTCCTTAAAGAGCTGGAGATGGATTTTGAATCCCAAGTTGCAATACAGAAGTGGCGAGGTTTGTTGTTCGATGGGCCCTTTGAGGATGAATTTTTTCACCAAGCCCAATTGCGGCATGGTGGGGAAGAAGGCGTCGAGGAATGGTTTGAGAAGGCCTATGCTCGTGTCCAAGGTATTTTTGGTCCTGGGATTTTCACCGAACTCGATTTTGAAGTCGTACTTGTCGCCAAGCTTCCCGGAAACCTACTCAAAACGAATGGAATGATGAATAAGGATGGTTCCACCTTCCTCGCTTTTAGCGGCGCGAATGCCTACCCCGACGGCCGCAGTCTTGATTGCTCATCGATTGTTTGGAGTCCTCTCGCGAGCGCAATCCCCTTGAATGGATTTCCCCAGGACAACCAATCAGCCGCTCGCTTTATTCAACTTTTCAGCTTACCCAAGGGGCAAAATCCAGACCCTGAGCTCGTCGAAATCGTTCGACAATGTGCGTTTCATATGAGTTGGAAGCCCTTGTCGGATTCCTTGAACCAGCTCGAAACCCCGCGACGTAATGAAGTCGAGGCTGGATTTCTACCCCCTATTTTAGATGAAGGACAAAAAGAGAAGTTGCGGATCTTTAAAACTTGGATGAAATATGATGAGTGAGAAGATTCGAAGAAAGGGCATCCTTGCTCTTTCAGGGCCACTCATTATTTCTTTTTGGCTGCGTTCGGCTTTTGGTTGGATTGACCCAATTTTTGCCGCTTCGCTGAAAGATTCACTCGGCAATTCTATTGGCGATGCCTCTTTGGCGGCCATCGGCCTAACATTGCCGTTTGAGTTCCTCATGATTTCCTGTTGGGTTGGAACATCCAACGGTTTGACCTCTCGTTTGGCAGCTGCGATGGGTGCTCAAGATCACGAGCAAGTCCGGCAACTCAAGGCGGCAGCTCGCCGGATTATTTGGGTACTCAATGCGATTTTTCTCTTCCTTGCCCTTGGAGTGGCGAGTTTTTCTGAAAGCCTTGGCTTGGACTCAATCGTTGCGAGTCAATTTCGAATCTATGCCACCATCATCGTAGCTGGAAGCTCCTTCACTTCCTTTTGGTCCATCCTTCCCGATTCTATTGTCAAGGCGCATCATGACACGCGGACCACAATGTGGGCTGGAATTCTTTCTTCCACTCTGAATGTTTTTTTAAATGCAATTTTTACATTTGGCCTGGGTTGGGGGATATGGGGCATTGCCTTTTCTACCGTGCTTGGCCGCCTTGCCGGTCTACTTTATGCCACAGGAAGAGCTGCCGCTCACGAGCGAGACCGGAAGAAACAGGATGCCTGCGAACCTTCGCCTCATAACCCCTTTCCCGCACCGGTCCGCGCCATTCTTTCTATCGCTTTGCCCAGCGGGGCGACTTATGTCTTAATGGCTTTGGAATCGCAAATCGTCAATTTCCTTTTAGCGCGATTGCCGAATGCGACATCTCAACTCGCTGCTTGGTCAATTTTTGACCGGAGTGTCCGCTTTATGGCCATGCCGCTCATAGCGGCAAGCGTTGCCATGCTTCCCTTGGTCGCTCGGCGTCATGGCGAGGGAGATATACGCGGAATTCGGAAAGAGGTTCGGCTATCCCTTTTGGCAGGGTTGGCATATGCCATTGTTTTTGTGACACCGGTGGCCTTTCTTTTTGGTACTTGGGTTGCGGGAAAACTTTCTGGAAGCCAAGCTACCGAAATTGCGGCACAAAGGGCGATGGAGATTCTTCCACTTGCCGTTTTTGCCATGGTTCCGGTACTCTTACTGCGAGCTGTTTTCGACGGACTTCAAAAACCAAAACCTGGACTCATTGTTGCCCTTTTGCGCACTTTCCTTTTTGTCAGTCCCCTTGTGTGGATTGGAATTTTCTGGGCGGAAAAAAATTCAAGCCACCCCACTGTGGGGGCGGCTTGGGGATTTTGCCTTGGTGTTTCCATGGCTTCCGCAGTCCTTGGACTTTGGTTGCGCCGGCAACTTAAAGAGACCGCTTAATCTTCAGTGGCAGCGGGCTTGTCCGGCTCGGCCTTAGGTCCACCGGCCTCGTCGGAATCATCCTTCCCAGCTTCTGGCGAAATTGCAGAGAAGGAAAGGCCTTCACCGTCCTCTTCCTTGCTCATCTCGACGAGTGAACCTTCAGGCAAGTTGCCTCTGAGCAATTCTTCTGCCAAGGCGTCTTCGACGAAACGTTCGATTGTCCGACGCAACGGGCGGGCGCCGTATTCAGGGTTGAATCCTTTTTCGATTACAAAGTCCCGTGCAGTGTCGGAGAGGTGTAGGACCAACTTCTTCGTAGCGAGTCGTTGTTCCACTTTTCCCAATTCCAAATCGATGATTCGGTAAAGATCCGATTTGGCGAGTGGGTTGAAAGGAATAATGTCATCCAGTCGGTTGAGGAATTCGGGACGGAAGAAGCGATTGACTTCATCCATGATTCCAGTCTCGATTTTTTGAGTTGTCTGTTCTTCACTAGTGGTGAATCCAACGCCACCGCCTTCTCGAATCAAGTGCGAGCCAATATTCGAGGTCATAATGATTATTGAGTTGCGGAAGTCAATGTTCCGTCCAAGCGAATCAACTAAACGACCCTCTTCCATGATTTGAAGAAGCATGTTGAAGACATCAGGGTGTGCCTTTTCAACTTCGTCAAAAAGAATGACTGAGTATGGTCGGCGGCGGACTTGTTCGGTGAGCTGTCCGCCTTCGTCGTAACCGACGTATCCAGGCGGGGAGCCGACCAATCGAGAAGCGTTGTGCTTCTCCATGTAGTCCGACATGTCGAAGGTGAGGAGGGACTCCTCGTCTCCAAACATGAATTTTGCCAATTGCTTAGAGAGCCAAGTTTTTCCGACGCCGGAGGGGCCGAGGAAAAGGAAACTACCAGCTGGGCGGTTCGGGTCCTTCAATCCTGAGCGCGAACGACGCACCGCTTTAGAAATGGCTTCGATTGCGCGGCCTTGATTGATGACTGTGATGCCAAGCTCCGCTTCCATTTGAAGCAAGCGCTCGGCTTCCTCCTTGCCCAAGTTTGTGACAGGGACGCCTGTCATTTTGGAAATGGTTTCTGCGATAATTTCATGGTCCACAATGGCGCCAGAATTTTCTTCGCCTTCCGCTTCGCGCCACTCGGAAAGAGCTTCTTCGCGCTTAGTGCGGAGTTGGTAGGCCTCATCGCGGCGTTTTGCAGCCAACTCAAAGTCCTGGTTTGCCACCGCATCTTCCTTGAGTTTGTCCATGGCAGCGATTTGTTGATCAAGTTCGCTGACATCCGGTGGTGGGGTCATAGTTTGTAAGCGCAAACGGGCTCCCGCTTCATCAATGACATCAATGGCCTTGTCAGGAAGGAAGCGGCCGTTGATGTACTTAATTGAAAGGTCAACCGCCGACTCCAACGCCTCATCGGTGTAAGAAATTTTGTGGTGCGCTTCATAGCGGCCGCGAAGGCCTTTCAGAATGGCAACAGTGTCGTCACGGCTTGGAGGTTCAACCATGACAGATTGGAAGCGTCGTTCAAGTGCCCCATCCTTTTCAATGAACTTTCGGTACTCGTCGAGAGTAGTGGCTCCGATGCACTGAATTTCGCCACGAGATAAGGCTGGCTTCAAGACGTTGGAGGCGTCAATGGCGCCTTCGGCACCACCGGCACCCACAAGAGTGTGCAATTCGTCAATGAAGAGAATCACGTTTTTTGAGCGGCGAACTTCTGTCATGACCGCTTTGATGCGCTCTTCAAATTGCCCACGGTACTTGGTTCCGGCGACCATCATGGCGAGGTCAAGTACAACCAAACGCTTATCACGGAGCACCGAAGGGATGCTGTTTTCAATGATGCGTTGGGCGAGTCCTTCAACAATTGCAGTTTTGCCTACGCCGGGTTCGCCCAGCAGGACGGGGTTGTTTTTGGTGCGGCGCGAAAGAACTTGAACGACTCGTTCGATTTCGTCGCAACGGCCGATTACCGGATCTAGTTCATCGTTACGTGCACGTTCGGTTAGGTCGCGACCAAAGGAATCCAAGGCAGGAGTTTTAGATTTCCCTTTGGCAGTGGGGGAATGCTCCATCCCATCCTCATCTTCTAATTCTTCTTCTTCCGGAACGGGACCACCAAGGAACTCAATGACTTCTTCTCGAACTTCGTCCAGCTTCACGCCAAGGGCAAGCAGGACATGAGCTGCAATACCTTCTTGTTCGCGCAACAAAGCTAAGAGCAAATGTTCTGTTCCAATGTAGTTGTGGCCGAGGTTGCTGGCCTCTTCCAAAGCCAACTCGACGACTTTCTTCGCGCGTGGTGTGAAAGGAATTTGAACAGAAGGTTCATGCGCTGGGCCGGCCTTCACAATCTTTTCGATTTCACGGCGAATTTTGTCCAGATCAATGTTCATGGACTTGAGCACATTAGCGGCCACGCCTTGGCCTTCTTGGATTAGGCCGAGCAAAATATGCTCGGTTCCAATGTACTCGTGATGAAAGCGTTGAGCTTCGCGGCGGGCGAAGCCCATTACTTTGCGGGCGCGTTCGGTGAATCGGTCAAACATGGTATTTGTTGGGGTTTCCAGGTCTCTATCGGCTGGAGAACCGTTCAATCATGAGCCTCATTGCCTAAAAATCAAGCCCCTCTGCATTATCTAGCTCAGATTCCAAGGAAGAAATCTGCTTTTTGAGGGAGGAGGCCTTCTCGTAATCTTCCGCAGAAATGGCCTCAGCCATCTCCTGCTGGAATCGGGCGAGTTGGGTTTCGCTACCGTCCAAAGGGTGCTCTGTGGCTCCCTGGACCCGCTCGAGGATTTTCTCAACGAAATCAGGGAAGGCGTTGTAGTCCTCTGGACAACCAAATCGACTTGTTTTCTTGAACTCTTGGACGGTCCAGCCACAAGAGGGGCAGGATTGGTCCCCTTCTTGGCTATCCGAGGAACTTAAGGGGCCTTCTGGGTGAGAAAGAGCCTCGTGCATGCCCAAGAGGGCTTTCCCCAACATTCCGACCATCTTTGGGAAGGGGGGGATTTCTCCAGGGAGATTCAAGCCCTTCGCCTGTGCACATGCTGGGCATAAATGGAGGTCGGTCACTTCGGGGCTTCCCTCGTTATATTTGACATCCAGCTGGTGGACGGTCGCACGGTTTTTTTGGCAGGATTGGCAGAACATCTTCACTCCTTATTAGTACGCTCGAGAGGCCTCGTCACGTCCCCATTTTTTGGAGTTTTTAAAGTTTTCTCACAAATATTTTGGAACAACTGAGCGCGGTCTCGGAAATTACGGAATTCGTCAAAAGAAGAAAAAGAAGGGGAAAGGAGGAGGGTCCTTCCAGGGGGTAGGTTCTCCACGCCCGCGCAATAGGCAGAGTTGGCGTTGGGGTGAAGAGTGGTGTGTGGGAAATTGAGTGTGTGGAGTTCCTTTTCCAATCGAATCCCGCCGGGACCGGATAAATGCACAGCGACGCAGTGCTTCGAAATGGCTTCGGCAAGTTCTTTCAAGTCTAAACCCTTGTCGTAGCCGCCGGCACAGAGGACTACGGGTTGAGCTGCGTGCTGAAGGGCAACCGTTGTAGGTTCTGGGTGGGTTGCGACGCCGTTATCCACAATGTGTAAGCCTTCAGGGGCAGGGAGTTGTTGCATGCGGTGTGGAAGACCGGGCCAAGTGGGCAGTGCAGTTTGAAGGGCGTTTTCAGGAAATCCAAGATGAATCGCACCATGGATGGCGGCCAGAATGGAAGGAACTCGCCAAGGCTCTTGGAAAGGAGAAGCAGTGAGATAGTTTTTGTTTTCCGCGGTGCGGGGATTGAGGCGCCGTACTTCTCCCTTGCAAGTGGTTGCCCATTCATCGGTACCTGGACCTTCAGCGGGAAGAAGGCAAAGTGAGTTGGCATTTTGTTTGGAAAGTAAGCGTCGCTTACATGCCCAGTAGTTTTCCAAAGTATTGTGGCGGTCTAAGTGATCTTGACTCAGGCAAGTAAGGGCGGAAACCTCCGGCCAGCCGACGGGTGCTTCTAAGACTTCAGTTTGGAAGGAAGAAAGTTCCAGAATTAAACGCGTTTCAGCGGGAAGGTCAAGCACTGTTTCAAAAAGAGAACCGCCGAGGTTGCCTGCGAGGATATTGGGGATTTGTGCTTGGGTGAGAAGGTGAGAAGCGAGCGAGGCGGTGGTTGATTTCCCGTGGGTGCCAGTGATGGCCATTGCGCGAAGTTCCGGGCGTGCGGCGAGAGCAAGACTTACTTCGTTGGTAAGAGTGCAACCGTGCCCGACGGCGGTTTTTAGAACGGGCGCGGTTGGAGGGATGGCTGGGTTCACCACCACGAGTTGGCCTGTAAAAATGGAGTCAGGGTGTCCGCCGAGTTCCCATTGAATGGGGAGTCCTTTCAGATCTGAAGTGGCCTCAGGAAGAGCCTCTGGACCACGTAAGTCGCTCACCGTGACTTTGGCGCCTAAGTTTGCGAGGGCGCGGGCGGTACCGGAGCCTCCGCCGAAGGACCCCAAGCCCAAGACGAGAACAGATCTCCCTCGCAAATCGGTGGGCTGGGGGAGGGTGGTGGGCTGGGTCACGCCCTGTAGAATATGGCGGAGAGGCAGGGATTTGAACCCTGGGAGCCGGTTGTCCGACTCAACAGCTTAGCAAGCTGCCGCATTCGGCCACTCTGCCACCTCTCCACGGTCGAGGATTTTACAGGCTCGCAGTCGATTCGTTGCATTCTGCTCAGAATTCGGAAATTTGTGTAACATTTAAAAGATGTCAAGCGGTTCCAAGCCACTCGTACCGACTCTCCAGGGCGCGCTGTCCGAACTTCAGTCCGTGTACGAATTTTCAGAAGTTATTGGGTCGATATCCGACATCGACGAACTTTTCTGGGTTATGGCAGATTCAGTAGCATCGATTATGGGCCTAGACGATTGTGTGCTGTATCTTCGTGATGGAGAAAATTTAGTCCAAAAATCGGCTTTTGGGGTAAAGGCCGATGGTACTCAAATAAGCAATCCTATAACAATTCTTCTTGGGGAGGGGGTTGTCGGGACTTGTGCCGAGACTGGTCAAGCGCAGCACGTCGATGATGTCACTCTTTTTCCTGGATATATTCCGGACCAGTTTTCTGGCGCATCAGAAATGGCCGTTCCGGTCAAGTTTGAAAATCATGTCATTGGGGTATTCGATTCGGAGGCTTCCGCCAAGAATGCGTTTTCAGCCAGAGATGTGCAGTTTTTTGCGCGCTTATCCTGTATTGCAGCTCCAAGGATTTATGCAGCAATCCAGCATGGGAAATTAGAAGACGCTGTACGGTTTCTTCTTGACGAGCGAACGAATTCTTCCCATTTGGATAAGCAGAGTGAAGGCAGGGTGCCATTACCAGGGCAATTGATTGGTGGCTTTCGACTTGATCGACTACTTTTTTTAGGTGAAGCTTATACAGTTTGGGAAGCATTTGAGGATAAGTTGTCAAGACCAGTTGTTTTGGAGGTGCAAACGCGCGGAAAGAGTTTTAGTGAAACTACTATTGATTTCGTCGAACGCGCTCAAGTGGCTTCGCAACTCGACCACAATGGTATTGCCGAAGTCTACGATTGTGGAAAAGATGACGGTTGGACCTGGCTTTCGCAGGAACACACTCCTTACCCTCAGATTCTGGGTGATTTTTTAAATACTTTAGCGCATCTTCCTCGGCTTCCAGAAGACTATTACAGGTCGGTGGCGGGGATTTTCAAGAAGGCAACTTCGGCATTAGGATATGCTCATAGTTGCGGTATTCTGCATGGGAATCTTTCGCCCAATTCAATGATTTTGACGACTGGTCACCATCCACACCTCATCGGATTCGGGAGAAAGAACGATGGCGGTTCGCAAAAATCTTTTGAAGCCGATGTGATTGATCTTGTGCGTTCCCTCTACTTCGCTCTTACATTTCGCAATGCTTCAGCTGAAAAATATCGTTCTCCTTCGATATTCCATCATGAATGCCCTCAGAATCTTGAAACTCTTTGTAATGAAGTTTTAGGTGAAAAATGTCCCGCGACGATTGAGCTTATTGAAAAGCGGCTTTCTCAATGGGAAAAAAGACCATCCGGTGCAGCGAAGGGCTCTTCACCTAAAAGCTGGTTTAAGAAAAAACAAAAATAGTCGCTTGCTATTCGAGTAGGCTTTTTGTGTCAGTGACGCTTGCAAAGAGAGGGAAAATTTCGTTGCAATAGAACCCTTGCTCATGAGAGCTCCTGCCCGCAGTGCAATCCGAGACGATGGAGACTCGAAGGCCAAAATCAGTTGCTGCTCGAGCTGTGGAGTCGATGCAGACTGAGGTGACTGCCCCCATTAGAATAATGTGCTCAATCTTGGCCGCTTTCAAGACTGCACTGAGCGAAGTCTCATGGAAGGCATTCAAGCTGCATTTTCCCGGAACTTCTTGAATCTTACTGCCATAGCTTTGGATGAGCCCGATGGTCTCTGAGCCAGGGGCCCCCTCTTTAAAGGCTCCAACCTCTCGGATTGTTCTAAGTATGCCAACTGGATTTCGGAGCTCGGCATAATTTTCTGAGAACACAATTGGCGTCGAAATGACGAGTGCTTCAGAGTCGACAGCGCGGTCTAGAATTCGACTTGTATTTTCAAGGAGAGCATTTTCTTCTGTGGACTCCCGAATCACCTCATGCAAAATGCCCTTTGGGTCAAAGTAGTCTTTTTGGTAGCCAATGAGGATGAATGCAGTCTTTGAATCCATGCGGGAATAATAGGGGAAGCTTGGTTAGTTCGCAAAAGCGATTTGTTCGATTGGGTTGTGGCGGAGAGGCAGGGATTCGAACCCTGGGTCCCTCACGAGACGCTGGTTTTCAAAACCAGTCCATTCGGCCACTCTGGCACCTCTCCGCGGTTTCCCTAGCCATTGTTCTACCCGTTAGGGAGCTTCGGCCTGGCCCTGGCTTTCCATCACCTCAGGGGTGACATAAATGGGGGCGTGGCATCGAAGGGATAGGGAAAGAGCATCACTCGGGCGACAGTCTACCTTCATCGTCTCGCCATTTTGCTCAATATGAAGCTCAGCAAAAAAAGTTCCCTCCTGGTAATCGTGGATCACCGTTTGCTGAAGAGCCCCTCCAAGTTGTTCCATGAGCTTGGAGGCCATTTCGTGCGTCATAGGCCTCGGAGTTTCTTCTTTGTGAAGAATTCGATTCAGCTCCGTTGCTTCGTTCATGCCAATCACCATTTGAAGCGTGCGCATTTCCCCTTCCGTTTCCTGCAAGGAAAGCACTTGCTGAGGCTGATTCTCCATAAGGAGAAGGCGGCTGAGGAAGACTTGAATCACGCTGTTATTCTAACCGTCTCATGAAGGATTCTCTTCGAGTTCATTTTTGCGAGTCCCACGATTCGCCCATCGGAAAAGTTTGGTTTAGTTTTGCGGACGACGGCGAGTTATTGGCTATTGGGCTTCCGGGTTCTAAAGGCTGGCGTGCGAAAGGGGTGCGGCCCCAAGTAGCACCCTCAAGGACGGCTGTGGGAAGGTGGTTATCCAGCTTCATGTGCGGCGAATCTGTGGACTTCCCTGGCCCATGGCGCATGCCCGGTCACTCACCCTTTTTAAGCAAGGTCTATCGCTTTGTGAGTCGAATCCCAGTAGGGCACACGAAAAGCTACTCTGAAGTGGCGAAAGCTTGTGGTTCCTCACGTGCTTGTCGGGCGGTTGGAACCGCGATGGCACAAAACCCCATGCCTCTCTTGGTTCCGTGCCATCGCGTGTTGGCTAAAGGTGGAATGGGCGGCTTTGCTGGTGGCTTAGAGCAAAAGGCGGATTTGTTGGCCTGCGAGGCTCGATAGGCCAGAGGCGAAAGCCGCGTCTAAGCCCCCCAACTCGCGCCGAGCTGCTGGCCGAGAAGGAAGAGAGCGTACAGCGCCCAAGCCGTGGTTGCGGCACCGCGAAGGGAGGTCGTGTTGCCACTTGAAAGTGTCTTTGGAAGAAGGGGGAGGGCTATGGCCGTGAGTGCAAGGGCGAGACCGGCTTGCCAAAGAAGGGGGGAAGAAAGTTCGCCTTCACTAGGTTGGAGCCATTGACTCATGGCCGCATTGGAAAAGGCGGCGAGGCCTACTGCGGCAACAATAGTCCCAGCTCGCAGGCGGAGCTCGGCTTGATGTTTTTTGAAAAGGCGAAGGGAGAGGAAAGCCGCAAGGAGAACGGGCAGGACAAAGGCAAGTTGTCCGATTTCTACGCCAAGGTTAAAGCCGAGGAGAGCAGAGGCCTTGGCTTGAGGGGGCAGGCCAATGCCTCCTAGCACCCCAGCAAATCCAAAGCCATGCAAGAGCCCAAAGGCGAAGGCGGGACGCCATGGCCGAGGAGAGGAGCTTTGTAGGTGCCACCAAAGCGTGAACACAATCGAGAGGGCAATCCCAGGCTCAACGACTTGAGGGTTGAGAGAGAGCACGCCAAGAGCCGACAACGCAAGCGTGATGGAGTGCGCCAGGGTGAAAGCTGTAACCGCGCCCAACAAAGAGCCAAGCCCGGCAATTCCAAAAAGAAGGGCGGCGAGGAATGCTAGGTGATCCCAACCTTCCAAGACATGATGAAAGCCGAACCGGAGGTAATCAGAAAAAGGTTTGCTTCGGAAATCGTCAATGGGGTGATCTTTGGAAAGTAAGGTCTCCAAGGTTTCCCCAGCAAAGCCGTTCAAGCTGACTGACATGCGGTGGCCTGGATTCCCATCTTCAAAAAAGAGAGTGCAAGACAAGCCAATTTCTTTAGGAAAAGAATCTAAGGGGATGGTGGTTTGCATGACCAGCCAATCAAATTCTTCGCGTCGCCGCTCCCAGTTTTCAAAATTTGGGTTCAAGATTTCAGTATCCAAACGCAAGGCGATGCCTTCGTTTAAATACTCTTGAGTGCGTCCCCATGCGCGAAGAAGCTCCTCATCAGAAACATGATCGTCCATATCCGCATCGAGCTCGAGCTGAGGGACTTCTTTGAGGGAAAGCACCTGAACTTGAAGGCGAAGCTCTGCTCGGTCCTCGTGGAGGTTGATTTCCAACCGAGATACAGACATGGGGTGGTTACCCCCAGGCAAAAGCGCGAGCGCAAGAAGAGAAAGCACTTAGTTAGAGCTGGGGTGGGGAAGCTCGTCCACCACCTTTTCAAAAATGGGTACCAGTCCAGGGTCAAATTGACCGCCGGCTCCATCTCGGATAATCCGAATGGCCTCTTCTTTGGGCTTGGGCTCACTGTAAGACCGCCGTGAACAAATGGCGTCAAAAGCATCCGCAATCATGACAAGTCGAGAGCCAAGTGGAATGTTTTCACCAGCAAGGCCTTCGGTGTAGCCTTTCCCGTCCCATCGCTCGTGCTCGTAACGGACAATGCGGTGAACTTCTGGGAAGTCCCTAGAGAGTGGTTTCACGATTCTTCCTCCGGCGATGGGATGGTGTTTGATGATTTTCCATTCCTCATCGGTTAACTTGGAAGTCTTGTGCAGAATTGTAAGAGGGACAGCAATTTTCCCGACATCATGGAGAAGGGCACCGTAGCGGATTTCCATAATCTCTTGTCGTGTGATTCCAGGAAGTTCTTGCGCCATGCGCGTGGAAGCAGCCGCTACTTTTTGCGAGTGATTTTTGGTGTAAGTGTCTTTTTCTTCGAGGCCCGCAACTAGAGAGTTGACTCCACGAAAGATATTCATGAGGGGCTCACGTTCGCGCTTGGCAATCTCTGTGCGGTTTCTACGGACTTCAATTGCCGCAAGTAGCTTACTGCTGAGCTCTATCTGGCTGATGGGCTTGAGTAAATATTCGTCTGCCCCATCTTGCATGGTTTGGACAGCGGTGTTTACTTCGTCGTGACCCGTGAGCATCACAAATGCCAGCTGTTTGTGCTGTAGGCGTACATAGCGAAGCAGTTCGGCACCGCTCATTCCCGGGAGACCCAGGTCGCAAACAATCCCCCGGAACTCATCTCGAGCCAACATTTCAACGGCGTCTTTAGCGTTTGTTACCGCAGTCGTTTCAAAGCCAGCGTTTTGAAGGAATGCTGCATTCAGGAGGAGCTGCTCTTCGTCGTCTTCAACAACCAAAATGTTGAAGCCGTAGCCAGATTGAGTTTGGGGGGAGGGTTTGTTCACAGAGTCGGGCAGAATCAGTTCACACCAAGATAGGTTGTGGCCTGTTTGTCTTCATACAGTGCCAAAAACCCCCAGTCTATTCAAGCGTTCTGGCCGCGAATGTCTGCCCAATTCTCTTTCTTTGGATAGAATGGGTGGATGGAGAACTACGACTGCCGCACATTGCTGGATTCGGCCAGTATCGAGGAAGGGATTTGCGCCCTTGCTGGGCGTTTGCAGCCCAACCTCGAAGGGGACGAAGTCACAGTAGTTCCCATTTTGGGCGGCGCCATGTTTTTTGCTGCCGATTTAGTGCGCCATATGCCCGCGGGATTGGTGATGGACTTCCTACGCATCCAAACCTATGGAGATTCCACGTCACCTCAAAAATCGGCCTCGGCAGATTGGCTCCCGAATGAAAAGAACATTCGCGGAAAGCATGTCTTGCTTTTGGATGACATTTTGGACACTGGTAGAACCTTGCACGAAGCGCGTCGTTTACTTCTAGATGACATGGGTGCCACAAAGGTGACGATTGCTGTCTTTGTGGACAAGCCCATTCGTCGTCAAACCGACGTGGTTGCGGACGATTCGGTTTTGCTCCTTCACGACGACCTTTTCCTAGTTGGCTATGGATTGGATCTTGCCGGTCGTTATAGAAACTTGACCGAGCTGGTTGCCCTGAAGCCTCATGAAGTTGAAGATGGCGTAATCAGCGAAGCTGTAGCGGAATAGCTCTCGTGACGCAGTATCTAGAAGTCCCGAAGGACCTCGTCGGCACTCCGCTCGACGAGTTTTTGTGCTTAAAGTGGCCTAGAATTTCCAAAGGAAAGTTGCGCGAATTGGTTCGCGGCGGAGACATAACCGTTGGAGGAACTCCAGCTCTGCCTTCCTATCGTTTGCGTTTTAGTGATGTGGTTTTGGTGGATGCCGACATTGGTGCCTTGAAGGAAGTTGCACGTGCGCCTTTCAAACCTGAGATTATTTATGAAGATAAAAACTTAATCGCAATCAATAAACCCGCTGGTTTTCCGGTGGAGCCGAGTCGTTGGGGAGAGCATCCGGTCAACCTTACTGGGGCCATGCTGGATTGGGCCGAATCTCGCCGCCGGCAGGACGGTTTGATTGCCGCAAGGCCACGTGCTCTTCATCGCTTAGATTTGGGTACGAGTGGAGTTTTGCTTTACGCCTTGTCTTTAGAGGGGGAACAGCATTACCGGGCCTTGTTTGATGAGCGAAAAGTTGAGAAGGTTTATCACGCAATTGTTTTGGGTGAGATTCACAGAGAAGGTGTGATTGATTCTCCGCTTGCTCCCGATCCTCGGCAGGGGGGGCGCATGAGAGTGGTGAAATCTCCTGGGGGGAAAGATTCCATTACGGAATATGCACCCCTCAAAATTTTTCGAGGCTTCACTTTAGTGGAGTGCAGGCCTCGAACCGGTCGGACGCACCAAATTCGAGTGCATATGGCGAGTATTGGCCACCCCTTGATTGTGGACCCACGATATGGCGGCCGTGATAAAATGCACCTCTCGGAACTCAAGCCCGGCTACAAGCCGAAAAAGGGAAAACCCGAGAGGCCGCTTCTTCAGCGGTTAAGCCTTCACGCAAAAAGCGTACAAATAATCTCCCCGGATGGGGAGACCCTCCGCATCGAAGCGGAATACCCCAAGGATCTTCGGGTCCTCCTCAGCAAAATGGAGAAATGGCGACGTGCGACTCAAACGCCTTCAGGATGATTATCGTGTTTTCGAACAACTGGATGAAAGTGGACTTGGAAAAGGGCCCTTTTTAATCCATCGAGTTACCAAGAAAGGACTCACCTCCGCCGAAGCGGCTACTGTTTTAGCGAAAGCAGCCGGCGTTGGGGTTGAATCGGTTTCCTATGCGGGCTTTAAGGACCGCGATGGGGTGAGCGGTCAGTACATGAGTGTCGAGGGCGGCAAGCCTGTGGAATTTAAAGATGGGCAGGTCACCATACGCTCCATTGGTCGCTCTGAGGCTCCTTTGACTACTGAGAGCATTCAAGGCAACTCCTTTGAGTTGGTTCTGCGTGATTTGCGCGGACATGAAATGGCGCGCATTCGCCATAACCTTGCTCAAGCCAAAGTGTGGGGGATGCCCAATTACTTTGATGACCAGCGTTTTGGTTGTTTGCGTCATGGACAAGGATTTGTCATGCGCCAACTTTTACTTGGCGATATAGAAGGCGGGGTTAAATCTTTAATGTGCGCCCCTTCGCCTTATGGTGCGGAAAAAGTGGAGCAATTCAAAGCAGGAATCGCCCGCCGTTGGGGGGACTGGAAAGAACTGAGTTCGTTCTGCCGCGGTCGCCGTGGATCTTCCTTATTTCAGCATTTGGAAGAAAATCCTGATGACTTCCGAGGTGCTTTAGAGCGGGGAGTTTCGACTCGTGAGCGAACAATTCATTTGTTCGCCTACCAGTCTCACTTGTGGAACCGCGTAGCTTCGATGTGGGTTCGAGGTGTGATTGGTGACGAAGAGAACTTGGGATGGCTGCCTTGCGACGATGGCCCATTGCCAGTATTTCGGGAGCTAGAAAAGGAGCAACTAGACATGCTAAAGCAAGAGTCCATTCCTCTTTATGGGCCTGGCGTTGAAGTTGACGGCCTAGTCGAGCGTTACTATCGCACTGTTTTTAAATCCGAAAAAGTAGAGCCCGAAGCCTTTGTTTCCATGGACATTTCGGGTTTCCGACCCATGGTGGAAGAGCGCCCGCTTTTGATGACTCCTGAATATCTGCGTGCGGCACCGGCCGAGCGGGACGATGTCTATCGCAAAACACAAAAAATGCGTTTGCGATTCACTTTACCCAGCGGGCAGTATTCCACTTTGGTTGCCAAGCGCTTGGCGATGCCTACTGAGCTGGGCGAAGAACCACCCATGTTCTGGATCTCTCGCCACCGCTTAACTTTCCCTGACGACAACGGGCGCATGGATGCCCCAGATCAGGTTGCTTACGACGAACGTGATAGGGATGCTGGCTACCGAGGGAAGCGGCAGGATCGTCTTGAAGAAAGGGACCGTGTAGGTCGCGAGTCGCGAGATTCGCAGAGCACTCGAGGCGACCGGAACAACCGGCAAGGTGACCGCAGCAGCAGTTACCGCGGCAAATCTTCAGGCGAAGGCTAC
>DLRM01000023.1 GCA_002500505.1 Planctomycetes bacterium UBA7888 | reverse complement strand
AATCATGAGTCAACAACCACTACGCATCGGATTTGTCGGCGCGGGTTTTAATACTCGCTTTCACATTCAATCTCTTACTGAAGTTCGCGATTGCGAGGTTATGGGGGTTGTGAGTCACACAAAGGCTTCAGCGGAATCCGCGGTGAATCTTGCAAAAGAGCTGGGCGTGGGGCCTTCAGCTCGCGCGTTTGATTCCGTAGAAGAAATGACTGCTGACTCAAGCATTGATGCACTTTGGCTGAGTAATCCAAATCACACTCGTATTCCCGTGATGGAGGAAGTGCTTGCGGGGTCACAGCGCCGAGACACTCCGCTGAAGGGCATATGTTTAGAAAAACCTCTAGCCCGCACCCTACAGGAGGCTCTTCAAGTTAAGGGAATTGCTGATGAAATCGGTGTCCCTACGGGCTACTTGGAAAACATGCTCTGGGCACCTTCCGTTGTGCGCGCTCGTGAAATTCTATGGCGCCGAGGCGCCAAGCTTTCTGGTCGCCCTTATCTGGCGCGTGCGACAGAGGAACATTCCGGCCCACACTCCGCTTGGTTTTGGCAACGAGATCTTGCTGGTGGTGGCGCCCTTTTGGACATGATGTGCCACAGCATCGAAGCAGCGCGTTGGCTGCTTACAGAGCCTGGAGCGCCTCGCTCGAGCCTGACCCCTGAAAAAGTAAGCGCCACAGTCGGCACACTTAAGTGGAACGAGCCCCATTATGTTCAAGAACTCAAAAATCGATATGGCGATGCTGTGGATTGGAGCAAAAACCCCGCCGACGATTTTTCTCGCGCAACGGTCCATTGGCGTACAGATGACGGCCGGGAGTTATTGACTGAAACAACGTCTTCTTGGTGTTTTGTGAGCGCTGGTATTCGTCACACCTTTGAGTTGTTAGGCCCTGAATACGCGATGGAAGTAAACATGGCCCAATGTGGCGCTAGTGTTTTCTTTTCGCGCGAAGTAACTGGGGATGCAGGCGAAGACCTTGTTGAGAAACAAAATGCTGAGCAAGGCCTCATGCCCGTTTCTCCAAATGAACCCGCCCACTACGGCTATGCGGGCGAAAATCGTTACTTTGTTAAGTCCTTTCTAAGCGGCACTCAAACAAAGCTCGATTTCCAAGACGGAGTCGAAGTCATGCGTCTGCTTATGGCCGCATACAAGTCAGCTGCTGAAGATCGTGCCATTGCTCCAACTGAACCCGAACTGGAAACTTATAGGCCGTTCGGGGAAATGCGGCCCGACTAATTCACTGAGCCTTGATAGGGGTCCTATAGGCGGGCAGATAGCAAGAGTGGTTCGCCAGGGACTAGATCGGAACCACTCTCTAGCTCTAGAAGTAGTGGCCTCCCGAATTCTGGAACTGTGGGATTCGCCCACAAAAGGCGCGGCAGTTCTTCGTAGGCAGGGCCAAGGTCCACAACTGTCGCACCGACGGACAACAAGGAGCTTCCCTTTTTCGCGGTGACCCGAGAGCCCAAGAGGGCTTCAGTGGCAAAGGTGTTGGGCGCCCAAGCAAGGATTCTGTTTGAATTAGTTTTGACAAGGGTCAGGACAGGCTCCCCTGGGAGAATGCTTTGGCCAGGTTGGGCCAAAATACTTGCTACTGTTCCAGACGTCTTTGCTCGGAGTGTCAAGGCTCGGCGCTGGACGACAATCTCATCTACCCGGGCATCTTCGACTTTAATGGCAGCCTGGAGAGCTGCGAGCCGGGGATCCCCTAATCTTGGAGCGTGGTTTTTCCCCGTTTCTTCAAAAGCTAGAAGCCGCTCTTCCCCTTGATTAATCTGCCTCTGGTTTTCCTCAATCAAAAAATTCATTGCCTTAAGAGATTGATCGAGTTTATTGACTCGTGCCATCGCAACTTCCATTTGTTGGAGCACAAGCATCTTTTCGTCAAGAGCTTTCAGCCAATCTGCTTGAGCAGTGTCGCTAGCAGTCGTTGTACCTAGTCCGCGAATGCTAAGACTTTCTAGTCGATTGAATTCTTTCCTTAAGATTCCGGCACGGTCTTCTAGGGCCGTCGCGCGGCTTTTGCTAGTTTCGGCAATTGTTGTTTGTCTGTCGAACTCCGTGTCCAGCTTTGAGTAATCTAAGGTAAGGTCGAGCTTTCTTACTTTTGCGCGCTCAAAATCAACCTGAAATCGCCTTAGGTCAGCAGCCCAGTCAGCTTGTTCGATTTCTGCCGCAGCTTTTAAGTTCGCTTGAACAGCATCGACTTCTGCGGCAAGCCGGTCCACTTCTTTTCTGGAAACCTGCATCGCAGCAAGCAATGGCGCATCATCAAGAATGGCCAAAACCTGCCCTTCTTCAACTGGAGAAAAAAGTTCAGCGCGCATTTCCAGTAGTGTTCCCGCTACGGTTCCTGAGGCTTCCCAGGATTGGTTTAGCGCCTGCCCTCGGAATTGAACCGTATTGTTTTGCGCATTCCAGGCGTGAATAGTCCAGAGCCCTACGACAGCCCAAACGATTGGAGGTCCGGCTTTCCGTGCGAGTAGCTGGAGAAGGTTGCTAGATAGGGAGAATCGCGAGCTCATGTCATGCCTCCTGCAAGCTGTCGCGAACGACCAGCCCAGCATCAAGGACGCCTTCTATTGACTTGAGTTGCTGAACAAATTCATTTCCCATCGATTTGTCGCGCAAAAGGATTTCAAACACCAACTCTTCAGAGTCCGCGCCATGGGAAGCGGAGATGCGGCGAGTGCGCAGGCAGAAATTCTTGAGGATTCCGTCGACCGAGATATCTTGCCCAGCCTGTACTCGACAGCGAAGATGTCCGTCAAAGAATCCTCGGCTTCCAAATGCAGAGAAGTGGAGGAAGGAAACTGCTGCACAAAATATGATTGTTGCGAGACCACCAGCGGGAATTCGCCCACTTCCAATAGACATTCCAATAATGAGAGAAAAGAACACGAAAACGGTGTCGCGCGTATCTTTGAGATTATTCCTGAAACGAATAATTGCGAGCGCCCCAAGAAGGCCCATAGCGGTTACGAGGCTGCTGCCAATAACATACATGACCATTGTTGTGGCCATGGAAATGAGTACCAATGACTGAGTGAAAGATCGAGAATAGGATAGTCCTACATGAGTCCATGAGTAGGTCCAGGCAAGCAATTGCCCAAGGAGAAATGCGGCCGCCATGGACAGTACGAGTACTTGGAGACTCGCCGAGCCAGAAGTCGTTGTGAGTTGATTGAGCCAGTCCATATTTTCTTTGACGAATTAAACCGCTTGCGCGGCTAGAGATGGGCTTGCTTCAACGCAGTAGCCGTATTTTGGGACTGAGGTGTAGCGAAGGCCGAAACTGTTCACAAGGGACTGTATCCAGGAAGGAAATCGATCGGAATACTTTATTTCCAAGATGATTCCAGGGACGTCAACTGGAGTCCATTCGCCTTCGCAATGAGTAATCTTTCCGTCAGGAGCCAGTTGGGTCTGAAGCTCTGAGTCAAACGTGACTCTCACAGGGTCAATCGTCCTCGACTCAAACGCTTCGCGCATATAACGAACCAGCAAGATGGGTCGCGATTGAGTTTTCTCGACTGATTGAACAAAACGCAAAAAGTTCGTATCGCCAAGATCTGTTTCAGAAGGTGCGTAGGAGCTCAGAGATTCAATATATTTTAGTGCTTTGTCTCGGGCAATCGTTACTCGATCTTTGCGGACAATTTGGTCCATTCGCTTTTTGATTTCAAAAAAAACAGGGTCATTAATGTTGTCCCCGTAAGTTCGAGCCCTCAACTTAAATCGGTTCTTTTCCGCATTTTTTGTTTGATGGTAAAGGTTGAGATTCTCGTTGTCTAAATAAAGAGAGCAGACAGAATATCGATGATCTGGGCACTTTGCACTGAAGGGGTCGTGTCCCATATGGGGCGATAGCCAGCTTCGGATCTCAGGCAGCATGCCAGGATCTAAAAGGTATTTGCGCTCAAATCGAGAAGTAAGGGTGCGGTCCACAGGCGAAAGGGAGGCCACTAAGGGCTCTCTAGTGAATATTCTACCCCAATATTTTGACTTAGTTCCGAAAAGAGGGCGATTTGAGCCCCAATTTTTAGTTATTGGGATAACCTTCTTGGATGCATAGATTTGCAAGCTCTGCCGCTGTCAACAGCTTGAGAAAGGCTATTGCGCCTTTTGTAGCCATTGTTTTTCTTTTGGTGGGCACAGATGGATTTGCTCAGCACCCACTGCCCGTAAACGACAATGACTGGGCCGAGTCCGAGGCTTCAGTCTTTCTAGAAGAGGAGGTGACGCAAATCTTTGTGACGATGGACGAGCACCTTCTTGACGAATTTATGCAGAATCCGTATTTGGACACATACGTGGACGCCACCGTGAGGATTGTGAATTCAGTCTTAGACGAGACCCACCTTAATGTTGGAATTCGCCCCCGCGGAAATTCACAGCGGGGCT
This sequence comes from Planctomycetes bacterium UBA7888, assembly GCA_002500505.1. Lineage (GTDB taxonomy): Bacteria > Planctomycetota > UBA1135 > UBA1135 > UBA1135 > UBA7888. The sequence goes on along the minus strand of DLRM01000023.1, from coordinate 7,739 downwards.
CAATGAAGTTTCCATGGAAGCTAAGCTTTAATGAGTTTGTTCCCGGGAGAAAGTTTCATGGCATTGAAAAAATGAACCTTGCAAGTGAGTCGACGGACCCTTCGATGGCAAGAGAGTCTTTGGCATACGAAATATTCCGTTCATTTGGAGTTGCCTCGGGCCGAACAAATCATGTTTGGCTCACGATTAATGATGGTTCAAAAGTTCAAGGCGTCTTCAATAATATCGAACAGGTTGACGAGGAATTTGTGCAGGCCTGGTTCGGAAAGAAAGATGGCGATTTGTATAAGTGTCGCTGGAAGGATCAGGGGGCACGACTTCTCTGGACTCCTCCAGGAGATGCGGCAACGTACAGAAATTTAGGGGACTATGAAGAAAAGATAACAGATAGTTTTCAGAGGCTTGCGGATTTTATAGATTTTGTTTGCAATTCGGATGACCCAACATTCAATGCCGGGATTGGAGGTTGGATAAATGTTGATTCCTTTCTCCGTGCTCAGGCGGTAGATATGTATCTAGGCCAATGGGACGGCCTTTGGATTTTCCCCAATAATTACTATCTATATTGGGACACGGAGTCTCAGCGATTTGAGTATATCCCTTGGGACCTCGACCATTCCATGGGAATGGACTACTGGTTTCTTCCTTACTTCTGGGGAACTGATTGGGCTCGCAGGCCATTTGCGGGTTGGGGGGACAGTAGCGAGGCCTCGAAGCCGGGCAATGGGAATGGCCCTCCTTTAATTGACCGTCTTCTGAAGATTCCAGAGTATGAATCCCAGTTGGCCCGCAATGTAAAAGAGATTGCGGCTTATCACGGCCACCCGAGTCGTTTGACCCCGTCTGTTGAGAGAATCTTTAATCTTCTTGCCCCCCTTGCTTATACGGGCTCATTTTCTGGATCGACAATGGAGAATGGGTATCAGCCCCAAGATTTCCTTGATTCATGGGAGTTTCCATCAGACTATTCTTCGTTTAATAATCCGGCTACTTGGGGAGTGTTGCCTTTTCTGCGAACGAGATCAGACTATGTTCGCAGTAATTATCCTGACCCTTCAGTGCAACCTTCCATTTATGTGAACGAAATTGTCGCAAAAAATGAAACGGGGATTACTGACGAGGCAGGCGAGTATGAGGATTGGATTGAGATTTTTAACAATTCAAGCCAGCCTGTAGACCTTAGTGGATTTTTTCTCTCTAATCGTTACGCCGATACCAAAGAGTGGGAGATTCCAGCAGGAACAGTGGTCCCTCCTAATGGCTATATTCTTATTTGGTGTGATGGCGAAGTCAGTCAAGGTCCCTTACACGCAAGTTTCAGTCTCGACAAAAATGGAGAGGGCGTTTATCTCTTTAGCCCAGAATCGTCAAAAAACGTTTGGATTTCATCGCTTGTATATCCAGCGTTGAATGCCGACCAGGCATGGGGAAGGTTGCCAGATGCTGGCTTCAATACAGCGCAGCTTGCTTTCCCGACGCCCCTCGCTGCTAACCAGACAGGATCCTTGGACCTCGTCAAAGAGGGTTTTGTGCCGGATGCCCAAGTTCTCCATGCTTTAGGAGCAACGCCGGATGGGCGAGTTGCATTTTTGTGGTCGAGAAAAGCAGGGAGCTTTCCCATAGGGAGCGGAATCCCCTGTGCAGGTACGACCCTTAGTCTTGGTAGCCCAGTTTTTAAGGGTTCTGTCCAGAAGGCCGATGCGACAGGGGTGGCATCGGTAACGATTCAGCCAAACGTTGCCCCTGCAGGAATTCTTGTTCAGTGCCTTGATGTCTCATCTTGCGAAGTCTCAAATGTAATTGAGTTTTGATTAAACTGCTTTATTTTAAGGGCAGATAATGACTTCGAGTCCGTTGGAAACTTGTTCGCCTAGAGAGGAGGAGAGGGCGTGGGCTTGAGCAAAAAATCTACGGCCAATTAGCGCCGCATTGTTTAATTGTGTACTCATTGAGGCTTCACCATTTCCATTAGCAGAGAGTCTCCTTTGGAAAACAATTTGGTTTGGATTAATGAGGACAACTCCCGCTGCAGAATACGCGTCAATGTAGTCTGGAGATGTAGAGGCATAAATCGTGACAAAGTCTCCTGATGCCGCACCACTAATTTTAATGTTTAGCGCCCCGCCGTATGCGGGCGAGCCAATACCTTCCAGATGGAGCCCATGCGCGCTTGGGTCGAACTGGTCGAATTCTCGGAATCCACAGCTTTGTTCGTTCGATACGCCAGGTGTCGGGGCAATAAAGGTCGCCCACAAGGAGTTACCATCGAAAAGTCTTCCAGTAGAGATGTCGTCTGACTGAGGGCCGTAAGTAATGGAGTCCAAGATGGTTACTCCATCAACGTCCACAAGGAAGATTTCCTCTCCACTCCCAGAGAGTTTGAAGTTCGCATGCAAAGAACCCTGAGACGCATCTTCATCACACCAGACAAGAATGGTTTCCCCTGGTTGAAGAATAGTGCCGGCAGGAAACGGCCATTTTGAAAGGTTAGTTGGGTCATCACTCAGGAACACACCGTCCAGATTTATGGGGGAATTATTTCGGTTGAGAATCTCAACCCAATCATCAAAGTCTCCGGAGGGGTCAGGGTTAGTCGTGGAATTCTTGGCAAGAAATTCATTCAGGCAGGGCGAGGTTCCCGAATTTGTTTGCGTGGACCAAGAAGGGGGCTGAAATTCGGCTGTCCTAGGAAGGAAACTCCACGCACCACCACTGGAAGAATCACACGAAGAGGAAACATAGTATTCGATCTTTGCTCCCGCCAGAGAGCCGGGCACTTGTGCTCCGTAAACTCCATCTCCGGGAGCTCCATCACCGTGCTGTCCATCGTCGAACATCGGCATTTCTTGGAAGGCCCCTACTTCGCGGTAGCGAAGGGTAACATCGGCCAAGTTGGACCCTTGGGGCGCAGAAGCCTCGACTGTGACGACGACGGTCTGTCCTTCAGCAGGCAAAGGGGGGTAATGCGCGAGCTTAGCTAGCTGAGGCTGCGGCCTGCTGAATTCAGGTAAAGAAAGGAGGTAGGCCTGTCTTTCATCTACATACTGTTGAAGCCCCTTGAAGACAGTGTGACCCTGAATGACATCGCTGTATAAATTGGTGGTGTAGTCAGCGAAAGAATAAATTTTCTTTGTGTCGGCTTGTACTTCAGTACGAATCAGATTGTCCCATGCCGTAACAATGGGGCCCACTCGACCCCAATCCACCCACTCTTCCAAGATTGTCCGAAAATGAGCAAGGTAGCGTTCCCTGACAACTGGAATTGTCAAAAGGCGATTTAGCAAGGGCAAATCAGGATTGTTTGTTTCGTAATCGGGGTGGAGATTAACGCCGCCATTTGTGCCCCAGGAATTCATTCCAAAAGAGCCAAAAGCTTCATTTGCATCTCGTTGCAGAAGGTTCCAGCGCCCGTGGACGATATCTCGGTAAATGGCGTAGTCAGAGCCCTTGTGGACATATCCGTCTGAATCCATGAAGGCATTTTCCAGTGCCAGGGTCCAGAGAGCGCGATCAAGAGCCAAAGTGTCTTCTACTGTTTGGACATATCCTGAGCCAGGCGGTGTGTTGTTGAGTGTATCGCAAAGTAGGACTAGCCGGTCATAGGCAAGAGGGTCTTCGCTTTTCAGTTCGTACCACTGCTGATAGGAGGTGGGGTTGCTTCCTAGCCAATTGAGAGACGCCTTTCCCGGGTACCTCATTGCGGAAGGAATTTTAAAACGATCACCTGTGTCAGTGGGATACCATTGGTCAAGAAAGTCTTTATTTAGTTGTTGGACATTTGCGTAGACCCCCCAATTTTCATTATTAATAATAAGATGAATGAAATTTCCTCGAGCAGCCGTGGTATAGCTTCTACAGACTTTTGAAAATAGAACTTCTCTCATGAATGTTGGGTCCATAAAAGCATTGTTGAAGTTAAGGGTTGAATAGCCCATCAAGTCTTGGTCAGGCACAAAAGAGTTTGTAGAAATATTGAAAGACTTCTTTTGAGTTATAGGTCGGGTGTACGAAGTATTTCCTTTGAATCGAACACCCACATCAGCATAAGTCACACCATCCACGGTCATGGTGGCAGGAATCTCAGTGTTCGTCCCATAATTGCTCTCCAGAATAGACCACCAGTTATTCTGTTGGAAGTCAAGACGCACTTCCCTAAGGATTGATTCGTCGTAAAAGTCTTGCGCCTTTGCAAAGCTGGGCAGTGCAAGCAAAATGAATCCTAAAAGTGGAATTTGATTTTTCATGGGCAAATGACGACTTCAAGTGCGTTAGAGACTTGCTCGCCAATGGAGGATGAGGGTAGGTGAGATTGTGCGAAGAAAGACCGCCCAATCATTGATGGATTACTAATAGGTACGCTCATCAAGGCTTCTCCGCTGGAATTCGTTGTCAGGGACTTCTGGAAGACAAGCTTGTTTGGCGCAATAAGAATAGTGCCTGCAAGGGAAATGCTATCTAAGTAGCCAGGGGAAGTTGAAACATACAGCATGATCGAGTCTCCTGGATTCGCCCCCGTGATTTTTATGTTCACGGATCCTCCATTAGAGGGGCTGCCACTGCCTTCCAATCGGAGGCCATGGGCAAATGGGTCTAGCTGGTCATAGGCTCGGTACCCACAACTTTGCTCATTGGAGCTATTTGGAGTTGGGGCGCGGAAGGTGGCCCATTGGTCAGCCCCATCAAAGAGTCGTCCCGTTGACACATCGGCTTCTTGGTCAGAAAAATCAAAGTAGTCCCGATAAGTCGTGGCATCTGAATCTACGAGAGCCAGTTCTTCGCCGCCTTTATCTAACTTAAAGTTTGCATGCAAAGGCCCTTGGCCGAGGTCGTCATCTGCCCAAACAATAATTGTTTGGCCCGAAGGAATTGTTGTGCCAGAAGGAAAGGACCACTTTGAGGGGTCTTGCATGTCGTCGCTGAGATACCAACCGCTTATGTCAGCCGTTCCTGCTGTGTTGTTGATGATTTCAATCCAATCTTCAGCCTCTCCAGCCTCGTCCAGTGCACCAGTATCATTCTTGGCCAAGAATTCATTGATGAGGATTCCATTTGGATTAGTCCCTGGGGATACTTCGTAAGAAGCTGGATTTTCTTCCGCTTGCCAAGGGTAATGAGTCGCATTGTCCGAAGGTGTCCATGCAAGCATGTACCAACGAATTTTGGTTCCTGAACTTTGAGGGGGGACAATCCCACCCCAAACGCCATCGTTCGCCGCGCCATCTCCGTGTGCGCCGTCGTCATACATCACGGACTCGTTGTAGGTCCCAGATTTTCCAGCTCGCCAAAGCAATAGCGCGCCTGATATCGTTGTACTTGATGCTTGTATTTGAGCAGTGACTGCAACGGTATCTTGGTCCGTTGGGTTTGAAGGCAACACTGCGATATTCGAGAATTCCGGACGGGGGCTACTGAGCTCCGGAAGGCTAAGCAGATAGGCGCGACGGTTTTCAACAAATGGCTTGAGGCCACAAGAGACTCGGCCACCGGGAGGGCCACCTCCACCCCCAATCGTTACATCTTGCGTTACATTGTTGTAGAAGTCTTGCAAGGAGTATAATTTTTTCGTATCAGCGATAACGTCGGGCTCAATGAGAGTTTGATATTGGGTAACAAGTCCCCCAATGAGCGCCCAATCCCAAGATTGCTCAAGCATTTCGCGGTAGTTTGCCAAATAAGATGCACGCCCTCTCATTCCGCTACTTGGATTTAGGATTCGAGTGATGAGGGGGTAGTTGTTGTCTCCATAGTTTTCCAAAGGGGGAATTCTCTGCAGTTGGGTGCTGCTTAACCCCATGCCAAAGTTTCCAAAAGATTCATTCGCATCCCAGGGAATCGTTGAGAAGCGCCCTTCGGAGAGGTCGTTGTAAATGTAGTAATTGTGGCCACTTTCAAAATATGAGTCACGATTTACGAATAAGTTTTGTCCTACTAGGTACCAGAGCGCTCGATCAATGCGCAAGTGATCGTCTAAATCGTCAAACAAATTTGTGATAGAGCCGTTATTCAATTTGTCGCATAAGTCGACCAAGTCAGCCCATTCCGTTCCAGTTGGGTCACTTTTAAGTTGATAAGTGTTGTAGTAACTGGATTGAGACGAGCCAAGCCAGGTTAGTGTAGCCTTGTTCCCGCCACCGCCAGGGCCTCCTCCAGTAACTGGATCGCACTTGTACCGGTTGCCATCGTTGTCATCAAACCATTCGGCGAGAAATTCGCCACTGACTTGTTCGGTGTTGTTGTAGATTCCCCAATACGTTCCATTAATCCAAAGTCGGGCAAAGTTTGCTCGCGGTGCAGGCAGATATTCTCTCAGAACATGATAAGTGACCACCTCTCGGCAAAAAGTTGGATCCATGAAGGCATTACCTAGGTTAATTGTGTCGAAGCCGTAAAGCTCTTGGTCAGCGACATATTCATCCATTTTAATTTTGAAAGGCATCTTCTCCTCAGGCCAAACACTTGCCGAAGAGTTCCCCTTGAAGCGGACGCCCACTTGTGTGTAAAGAACTCCGTCCACCTCAAGGTCTGCTTCAATACAAGTTTCTGATTGACGATTTTGATCCAGAAGGGCCCAGTAGTTGGACTGGTGAAAAGTCAGCTTCAAGTCCCTGACTGTGGTTTCGTCATATAGGTCTTGAGCGAAACTTTGGCCCATAAGGAGAGCCGATAGGATGAGTGAGGGGATTTTTCTCATGGGAGGTGAACACCGCAAAAGCGGTCTAGTTTCGGAGCTTTGAAGGAATCAAAGACTCTGAGAAATTCTAACACAGAATGGCTGTGCGAGGGCCCAGTAACGGCGGCCTATTGAATCGTTCGGCTTTCTCCATTGGAGAAAGAGGTCGCAGGGATATCCAAAGCCTGAAGCCAAATCTGGAGCCCTGGATAGTTGTTTGGCACCGCAGCCTGAATTGAGGCAGTCCCAGAAGAATTACTCTGAAGTGGAGGCAAAGCCGAGATGGGTGCAGAAAGTGACGCATTCCCCCAAGGGGTTGAGGTGGGGCCTGCCCCTGTCCTGCTCCAGCCGATATAAATCGAAGAGTTTGGAGTGGCGCCCGCAATGCTTAAGGTCACGTCAGCCCCCCCAATAAAATCTCCTACAAAGAGTGTAAATGTAGTCGAGTTCGTTGTAATTAAAGTCCCCGCCTGATCCCAAAGGAAAAGGTCTTCGCCAGGCTTTAAGTTCCCGTCGTGAGGACCCACCACGAAATTACCCTCACCACCTTTCGGAGAGGATGCCCTCGACCGGAATGCGAAAAGATCTGGAGATAGGTAAACGGAATCGCCAGCGGGCACGACGGTGCCAGGCGCAAAGTCAAAATCAATTCCGCCTGTCAAGGTCCACCCACTCATATCTACTGCGTCTAGAGTTGGATTGATTAACTCAAGCCACTCTTCGTCGTCATTGCCCGATACAGGGTCAGGTTCCATAGAGCCAAGGAGTATCAATGGGGGAGAAGATGGATGCCCGGGCAGCACGCCCGATTGTGTGTGCGTTTGGTAGAGGTGCACTCTCCTTGGTTCTAGATAATCTTGTTTCAGCTGGTCAATTGCTTGCTGAAAAGTCATAGACGTGCCCCATGAGGGAGAGCCCCAAACTTGCACATCTTGGGTGACTTCGGTCGCAAGGAGTTGCTGCAAAGCATCGATGTGGTTTTCGAAGATTAAATTGCTAGCGGGAGTGTTTGGGTCTTGGAGCTCCTGTTCCATAACGGTCCACAAACGACGAACGTACATTTCTTGAA
>DLRM01000056.1 GCA_002500505.1 Planctomycetes bacterium UBA7888 | reverse complement strand
GATCCTGAAAAGTTGGACATGATTAAGGATTTAATCGCCCAGCTAGACACCGAGGTCGAAACGCCAGAGCTGAGCTTCCGCACTTATCAGCTAGAGAACATCTCCGCAAAAGATCTTCAGAAATCCTTGAAGGCTTTCCTCAAGGAAGTGCAACAAAATGAAACTCGGCGCGGTGGCAACAATCAGAACACAACAATTTCTCGAAATGAACAGCCAATTGTCTTGGAAGCCCAAGAGGAAACCAACACCCTGCTCATTACGGCCTCGCGCTCCAAGTGGCTTGAGCTAGAGCGCATGCTCGTCACCTTAGATCGTCGCCAAAAGCAGGTCCTTATCGAGACCGCTCTTATTGAAGTTTCTGAAGATTTCAACAAGGAGATTGGCTTTGAATACGCATCCGTAAATTACCCGAACAGCGACGGTTCGCAGACGGGTTTCGGGTTTACTTCTATGGGAATCTCCACTTTGACGGACTCCGATGGAGACGGAACCCTCGACACTAGGATTTTAGACCCGAATCGCTCTGGGTTTACTGCTGGGATTCTAGATGGAACGGAATACGGCATTCCTATGTTGCTGGCTGCTGCGCAAAGCCGGAACGATGCAAATATTCTTTCCGTGCCCTCTATCCTTGTGACGAACAACCGTGGAGCGCGGGTGGAATCCATTGATGAAATCCCAACCTCTACCCAAAGCGCGACTCAGGGAGTCGGAGTCACGACCACTTTTGATGGGTACCAAGAAGCGGGAATTACGCTCTCAATCACTCCCAGCATTGCTGCTGGCCGTTACCTGCGCTTAGGGGTATCCCTTGAAATCTCCGCTTTCCGAGGGACTTTCACGCCTGGCCAGACTTTGCCGCCCACCAGGATTACTCGAAAGCTGGATACCACGGTTTACCTTCCTGATGGAGCCACCATGTGGATTGGCGGAATCATTCGGGATGACATGACGACCAACAACACGGGCATCCCTCTCCTTTCCGATCTACCCGTTCTTGGTTGGATTTTTGGCTCTCGTAGCAACGCCAATGTCAAAACAACCCTCTTCTTCTTCTGCACGCCCCGAATCTTAGACGATGAAGACTTTGCCGAGCTTGCCGATATTTCAACTGTTGGAAAAGCCAAGGCTGCCAATGTGATTGGCCTACAAAGAGTTCAAAGGATTGACCCGGAATTCGAAGTCGATGTCCCTGTGGACATCATTCTTGAGGAAAGTGTTGACGGATCCAATGAGTTGGAGACGGGCCAGTTGGACTTGAGTAGCTTTTCTTCACCCGTATTTGACCCGCCAAGTGGCCTTCTCGAAGGCGGCGAAATGCGCCAGCTTGGATTCCCAGACACTTTGCCCAATGATGAACTGGAGGGCGTGGCCCCCGCTCACTCTGACCCCAGCGAACCGAGTGCACGGAATCTCCCTGAGAGTGGCCAGTGAACCCAGAAGACCTCGCGCCAACAGTGGACCTCATTGATCTCCTCGAAAAAGAGACCGGCCTTACTCCAGCCGAGCTCCAAAAGCTAAGAGATCAAGCCGTTTCAAGTGGCTCTACCTTTGACCGCATTCTTCTTAACCGCGGGGTTGCGGAAGAAGACATGCTGCAAGCTTTTGCAACGGACTTTGACCTGCCTTTCTTGCCTAAGCTCGAAGGCATTCAGGTACCTTCGATTTTTGCCGACGCCATACCTCTCTCTTTTGCGCGCGCTCACACGATGATTGCAATTGGAAAAGAGGACGACGGAACCCTCACGGTGGCCACTGCCCACCCTTTTGACCTTCACCCGCAAGACGACCTAGAGAGCCTACTCCCCTGCCCTGTTCAGTTTGTTTTGGCACCACGCGCCGAAATTACAGAACTTGTGAATCGGGCTTTTCGACATAAGGCAGATGGCGTGGATGAGGCACTGGAAGACCTTGAGGACACCGACATTGCCGGCCTTGCAGCCGAACTAGAGGATTCTGAAGATCTCCTCGATTCTGCCAACAAGGCCCCCATTATCAAGTTGGTCAATTCGGTGCTATTTCAAGCTCTCAAGTTGCGCGCTTCCGATGTCCACTTCCAACCGTACACCGACCGCATGCAAGTCCGTTTCCGGATTGATGGAATCCTTTATGACATGGATTCCATTCCGAAGAATGCGCAAGATGCGGTTCTTTCCAGGATTAAGGTTATGGCCAAGTTAGACATTGCCGAGCGCCGATTGCCTCAAGATGGACGGGCTTCGGTCCGCATCGGTGACGGCGAGGTCGATGTCCGTGTTTCCCTTGTGCCAACGAGTGCCGGAGAAAGGGCAGTTCTCCGTCTTCTAGACAAAACTGCAAAAGTTTACACTCTGGGAGAGATGGGATTGGATGAGCATCACCAAAAAATCCTGAACTCTTATATTAAATACCCCCACGGGATTATTTTGGTCACGGGCCCTACTGGCTCTGGAAAGACTACAACCCTTTACGCCTCTCTTACTGAAATCAGCACGGGGGATAAAAATATTTTGACGATTGAAGACCCTGTCGAGTACTCCCTCGACGGTATTTCACAGGTTCAAGTCAATACAAAAAAAGGTCTCACATTTTCCGCCGGCCTTCGCTCTTTCCTTCGTCAGGACCCTGACGTCATGATGGTTGGCGAAATCCGGGACCTCGAAACTGCTGAGATTGCCATCCGTGCTGCAATCACTGGGCACTTAGTCTTCTCCACGGTTCACACGAATGATGCCCCTTCCACTGTGACTCGTTTGATTGATTTGGGACTTGAGCCCTATCTGGTCTCCTCGTCGCTAGTTTTGGTGATTGCCCAACGCCTTGTCCGGACCCTCTGCTCTGCATGCAAAGAATGGTGCTTGCCTAACGACGACCAAATTGCCCAATTAAAAGGAATGGGATTTGATTTAGGGCAATTACCCGACGGCAAGCTAGCTGTTTCCCCTGGCTGCACGGAATGTTTCAACTCTGGCTATCAAGGCCGAGTCGCTATTTACGAAATGCTACCCATGGAAGAGGGTGTCCGAGCTTTAATCACCGAGGAAGCCACTGCCTCCACGCTGAAGAAAGTCGCCGTAACCGAACTTGGCATGCGAACCCTACGCCAGGACGGTTTGCTGAAGCTTGCCGATGGACGGACATCGCCGGATGAGATTATGCGCGTCACTCAATTAGACGTGGTTTAGGAGGGCGAGCCTATGGTCATTTATGAGTGGAAGGGCTTTGACAAGAACGGCGGAAAGGCCTCTGGAGTCATTGATTCCGATTCTGCTAGAGAAGCTCGGGCAAAGCTGAAACGCCAAGGCTACATGGTCACCGAAACTACGGAGACGGGGCCAGGTGCTAGAAAAGCCAACAGGAAGGCTCAAAGGAAAGCAAAATCCGAGTCTAAGCTACAGGCGAAGCTTCTCAAAACTCTTGAATCCGCAAGAGGGAAGGGTGATGCTCAAAGAATTACGAAGCGGAACCTGGAAGATGTAGGCACTTTTACTCGCCAGCTTGCCACACTTTTAAAAGCTGGCATTCCTTTGACCGAGGCCCTTCGCGCAATCATTGAACAAACTCAGCGAAAGCGTTTCAACATGGTCACCCGAGACATTCGAGAAAGAATTTCTCAGGGTGAGCCCACCGCTGACGCCCTTTCGAATCATCCTGAGTATTTTGACGACCTATATGTTTCGATGGTCCGCTCTGGTGAGGCCGCTGGCCGTCTGGATGAAGTCCTTGAGCGCCTTGCAGGTTTTATGCAGGGGCAAGCACGAGTCCGGAACAAGGTGGCAGCAGCAATGGCCTACCCCATCATCATGCTTTGCATTGGTGTTTTAGTCGTTGCAGCACTTCTGGTCTTGGTAGTTCCAAAAATTACGACAATGCTGGAGGCGCGTGGCGAGCTCCTTCCACTGCCCACGAGAATTCTCCAAAACACGTCTGACTACTTAGTTGAATGGTGGTGGGCTTTCCTGCTTATCTTTATTTTCTCTGGGCTTGTTTTTAATTTAATTTACAGTTCCCAAAAAGGTCGCCTCGGAATTGACTCAAAACTTCTAAAGCTGCCCTTATTCGGCGACTTAATAACCAAGCAGGCCCTTTCCCGATTTGCTCAAACTTTTGCCACGCTCCTGCGTTCTGGAGTACCTGTTGTGCGCTGCCTGGAGGTCACAGAAACGGTTTTAGGAAACCGACTTTTGGAAAAGACGGTCCAAGACGTCCGAGCAAAAATTCTGGAGGGTGCAGACATTGCTGGCCCTATAAAGGCCTCGGGTGTCTTTCCTCCCCTCATGGGATACATGATTGCAGTGGGAGAACAATCCGGCGAACTGGACACGATGATGCTTCAAGTCGGGGAGGCCTATGAAGAGGAAGTGGAAATCTCAACTCAAAAATTCACTTCTCTTGTGGAGCCGATCCTCATTGTCTTCCTGGCCGTCCTTGTAGGCTTCATTGTCCTTTCCATTCTTTGGCCTGTCCTTCAACTCTCCCAATCCTTCTAGACATGAAAAATAAAAAGAACTTCTGCCGACAAGCAGGCTTTACTCTCATAGAAATCCTCGTTGTCGTCCTCATCATCGGCCTCCTGGTTGGCGTTGTTGGCCCCAATGTTTGGAACACATTTATCCGTAGCCAAAAAGGGGTCGCTGTCCAACAGATTGCAAACCTAGAAAGCGCGGTCAGCATGTTCGAACTAAACAACACCCGTTTACCAGACACCCTAGAGGAACTCACGGAACCCGACGCCATCACTGGTAAGCCTTGGCTGAATGGAAAACTTCCCCCGGACCCCTGGGGAAACGAATATGTCTACGACATACTTCCTGACGGAGGATTCGAGATTGTCTCTTACGGCAAAGACGGCATGCCTGGAGGGGAAGGCGAAAACGGGGATATCTCTTCACGCGAAGAGGACGAATAAGTGAACGATAAGCCCGGTTCTCCACGGGCCGGTTTCACACTGGTCGAAATTTCCGTCGTGGTCCTCATCCTTGCATTGATGTTGACCACCGCCACGGTCCGACTAGATTCTTACTTGCCGGCAAGCCGCGCCGAGTCTGCAGCACGCAATCTTCTCTCAACCATCGATTTGGCCAGGACCACTGCGATCTCTAAGGGCGTCGTCTACGAGGTTGAGATGGACCTTGACGGTAAACGGTACCGAATCCTAACTCCTTACGACCGAGACGGGAATCTGGTCAGGAACCGTGAAGAAAGGAGAGGTCTCAATTGGGTAGAACTCCCTTCAGGAGTATTTTTTGGGACAATTCTCACCTTATCTGGAGGAGTCGTGCAATCCGGCACTTATTACCTCCCATTCGATCAAATCGGCTCTGCAGAAGAAGTCTACATACAGATTGAAAATGAGGCGGGAGAGGGCTTCGCCCTCACTGCGATTGTCCAAGCTTTGACTGGTGCTTCGAGCGTGAAGCAAGGCCGAGAGGAGCCTTCCTTGGTAACAGAACAGGACTTCTGATGAGAAGACAGGCAGGTTTTTCTCTAATTGAGGTGATGGCTTCGCTGATGCTACTCGCCATCGCACTCCTCTTGCTCCTGCAAATCAGAAATGATTCTCTTTCCAGGGCCTCGGACGCACGAAGCCTCTCCATCTCTTCTCGACTGAGTCGACAACTCCTTCATCGAATTGAAGCCGCGAGAGTTGAGGACCTTTTCGATGGCTACTCTGGTGACTTTGCTGATTACGGTTTCCCTCAATTTAGTTACATCATTGGCGTTGGCGACGCCAGCACCTTCACAGGAAGCGATGACTTGGAAGATTCCGAAGCTGCCTGGCGAGTTCCTCTCCGCGAGTCGGAAATCTATACAGATGGAGATGAAGAGGAAACCAAACCTGCCCTAACTAGAATATTTATTACAACGACTTACCCATCTTCAGATCCTGAAAAGGACACTTCTTTCCAATTAGAGGCCCTACTTCCCACATGGGCCGTCGAACGGGACTTTGAATTGTGGTTGCAACTATGGCCGGGGAATACTCCAGAGGAAATCGAATGAAGAACTCCGGCTTCACTCTGATTGAGGTTTTGGTTGCACTTCTCATTAGCGTCCTAATTATCACCAGCGTCCTTGGCTCTTTGGATTACACTAGAAAAGCGGTTGATGCTATTCATAATGTCGTTGAAACTGAAAAGGCAGGCCCTCGAATCCTCGAACTCCTTCGAGAAGACCTTTCTCGGCTCGCTACTTATGATGTTTCCGAACATCGCGTTTTCCTAGGCAAGGATGACAACATTGGTGGCGCCGATGCCGACCGAATTGACTTCCTTGCTTACCGACAGTCCACTATCCCTATGCTGGACCCGGTCCAAAACCAGCGTGTTTGGGCACCTCTGTGTGAAGTTGGCTATGCCCTTCGTCGGAACCCCAATCCTAGGATGGACGAATTCCTTCAGCTTTATCGCAGAGAAGATTTTCTTCAAGATGACGAGCCTTTCGCGGATGGCGTATTCACTTTGCTCTACGAACGAGTCATTAATTTTGACATTGGCTATTACGCCGAACCAGCTCTGGACCCTTACCGGGAGGACTCGTGGGATTCTTCCGAACGAGAATCTCTTCCCTTTGCCTTGGAGGTCCGCTTGGACATAGAAATGACTCCAAGACGCTCCATGGAGAGCATGGGAATTCTCGGTGCTAATCGATCCCGACTCGAGTTTGAAGACTTTCTGACCATACCGGAGGAAACTCGCTGGGTGTTTCGGCACCGATTACACCCCGTTCTTCCCGATCCTTCTGCCAGCAGTGCCCAAGAAGAACTTCCTTCTGAGCCTAAAGAAGGGGAAGCGGGTGGTGTCGGTGGCCGTCCGCCCGGAGGCGAGCGGGAAGGCGGGTTTGGGGTTGGTGGCCGTCCGCCCGGAGGCGAGCGAGAAGGCGGCGGCAAACGGCCCTAGAGCACGGCTGAAGCCTGAATCTTGCTAGTCCCCATATAGGGCTGAAGAGCCTCAGGAACCAGAACGCTTCCGTCCTCTTGTTGGTAATTTTCCAGAAGAGCAATTAGCACTCGCGGTGAAGCGACTACGGTATTGTTCAGCGTATGGCAAAACTGCGGCTTGCCCGCACCCTCTGGCCGGTAGCGAAGGTTCAGGCGCCGTGATTGGAAGTCATGAAAACGAGAAGCTGAATGGGTTTCGCCGTAACCGCCTCGACTGGGCATCCAAGTTTCGATGTCGAACTTCTGAACTTGGCCCTGCCCTAAATCACCGGTGCAAACATTTACGACTCGATAAGGCAAAGCAAGAAGGTCCATCAAATCTGTTGCATGCCCGAGCATTCGTTCATGTTCTTCGCGAGACCAAGCTTCGTCTGCAGGCCCAATAACCACCTGCTCAACCTTCCAGAATTGGTGGACTCGATAAAGTCCCTTGGTGTCTTTCCCGTAGGTGCCAGCTTCGCGGCGATAGCAGGGAGAGACAGCGATGCGACGTAACGGCAAATCGGAAGCCTTCAAGGTTTCTCCAGCGTGAATGGATGTCAAAGAAACTTCAGATGTCCCGACAAGGCAAAGAGAATCTCGTTCACAAAGATAAGCCTGCTCCTCGCCACCGGGGAAGTATCCCGTGCCCACCATGGCCTCATTTTTCACCAGGGTTGGAACGGAAACTAACTCAAAACCACGCTTGGCCATGTGGTCAATGGAAAGTTGAAGAACGGCTTGTTCCAAGCGAGCTCCATCCCCCATCAAAAGGTAATTGCGTGTCCCGGCGATTCGAACTCCTCGAGGGATGTCCACGATTCCTAAATATTCACCAAGCTCGACGTGAGACTTGGGCTCGAAACCCAATTCGGGAACTGAACCACTGTTGCGGATCTCAAGGTTCTCCAAGTCATCCTTTCCATCAGGGACATCATCAGCCGGAGGCATCGGGAGCAATAGCGCGAGTTCTTGAACTTTCTCGCGCAAGACCCCCTCTTCGCTTTCGAGCTGCTTAAGATTTCCCTTCTTTTCCTTCTGCCCAGCCAAGGCAACTTCCCGCTCTTCGGGAGCCAGCTTGCCAAGAGCCTTGGAGGATGCCTTCAGGTCAGCGCGCATTTGCTCCACTTGAGCCAAAAGAGCACGATGTTGGGCATCTGCATCAATGAGGGCACCCACATCAACCTGAATGCGTTTGCGCCTTGCAGCGTCTTGGACAATTTCGGGGTTTTCCCGAACCCATTTTAAGTCAAGCATGGATTGGTCTCTTTACGATGGCTATTCAATCCAATCAGTTTGGATGTTTCCAAACCAAGGATGTTTATTAAGTGTGAGGCGGTAAGGGGGGGCGGAGTCGCCCTTGAATGGAATGATGGCGTCTTGAGGCTGATAGGCATAAAGGAAATTATTGTTCATCTCCTGTGCATTTGAGCCCTTGAACTCAGTATTTGCCTTTTTATTCCCTTTGACCTCAACTTCAACGCCAAAAAGAGGGGCGCCCACCAAGCGCAAATACCGCTCACCAGCTTTCCCAGTCACAACAAGAGATGCACCGTCCAGAGTCATTACATTCCCTTCAACCTTGGGCTGGACTGCCAAGTCAAAAGGCCCACCTAATTTAATCTCGGTGGTTTCGCCAGGCGCAATATCCCAAGTGAGGGCCAAAGCTGTTGGGGGAAGCAACAAGGCCTCTTCATCCCCCTTTTTGTTGCGAAGAATTCCCATTTGGAATTTGTACCTTCCAGCAGGTAAGGCGACTTCTTTCCTTTGGGCCAGAAGGTCAACAAGCAAGCCTTTAGTCTTGCCGGAATCGGATTCAAGAACCAAGCTCACGAGCTTTAAGTCTTTCACTCCTTTAAAAGAGAGTTTGGCTTTTCCAAGGACGGGGCTCACTTGTCGAATCTGAGCCTCCTTACCCTCCTGGTGGGACATAAGTTCCACTTCGTACCAATTCCCGCTTGAGTCCGATATCCAGCGACAATAAGGCAAAGAGCGTTTCCCCTTGCCAAGCATGATGGCGTCATGTCGATAGAAGAAAGTGTCCAGAGGTACGCCCACATAGGCTCGAGGGAGAGCCGATTCGGCTAACCCGTAATAGCCGTCGCAATCTAAATCCCAAATAGTCAAAGGCCCAAAGGGGGTCTTGGCAGTACGGGTAGAAACAGGACGGAAGAAGAAAGTGGCAGCCTTATCAGAAATCGAGAAATTCATTTCCTGACCATGGAGAGGGTCTCGCTCAGACCCCCCAGCAAAGGCAATCGCATGGGGTATTTCTTGGTCATCAATCAGTCGATTAAAAGGGACGACCTTCGGTTTTAATGAAAGCTTAAAGGGCTTCGAAGGTTTCGCTCCGGCCTCAACTACAAATTCGTTCTTGTCAATTCTCTTCACAAAGACCGGTGGGTCGAAGAACCACAGTTTTGTCGAAGTCCCCACTTCGCCAGTCCCAGCAAAAGGCCAAGACATCCGATGGTTGTCTGCCCAATCATTCGAATGCACAACTTTGTTCAGTTTAGAGTCCGCGTCGGGCTCTAAAGCAAAGGCATGCCATTCGGCACCTTCCGCAGGGGGGATGCTCAATACAACACGATCTCCGGCTGACTTAGGAGCAGCACCGACTTCTTCTCCAAGACCTAACGCAGATTCTAAAATCCGAATACACGCCTTCGTTTCAGTGTAGTTCTTATCCTGGCTAAGTAGACATTTTCCCCTGAAGTGCATGACCTGCTTGTAAGCATCCAAAGCCTTCTGAGCATTCCCACCGTCTGGGTTGAAGTCGGGGTTCCAAGAATTCCCCAAGACGAAGGCCGCCTTGGAGGCGAAATAGGTATCTCCGCATTGTTCGAATGCATTAACACAGACTTCAGCCATGGCCCGGACAGTGCGCCAATCATCCTCATCCTTGGAGCCCAGCGCAATCGCGTGGCCAACCACAGCTTCATAGTAGGGTCCGTTGATGGTATCGCCGCGAATTTGCCTTAAATCTCCGTGGATTCGGAGCTGGAGAAAGCGATCATAATTACGAGCAAAATCATTCCGGAAAGTCCGCCCCCAGGATTCCACGAAATTATCCACCCAGTTTCCAAGTCCCCCGCCGGGGCTAATCGCACGCTCATCAGCCTTGACAACAAAGGCATTAATGGCCTCGTCTGTATATCGCTTAATCAAGCGATCCATGTCCTCCATTTCCCTCATCCGGACAGCTTTTTCAAACCCCTCGGAAAAGGCGACATTACGATCTTCTCCCTGTGGAAAAGGGGTCAAAAGGAATAGCCCAAAACTAGGGAGGGCGGAGAGCAGAAGGGGCGCCAGCATAGTGGAGATTTTAGCCGCGATTCCTGGATCGATTCTCCAGGAATGAACGTTCCTGGGGAGTCAAAGAAGGCATCCCCTCTTTGCTGATTTTGGCCAAAATACGGTCCAGCTCGAGTTCGTCCGCTTTTAAGGAACTTTTTTGAGAATGTTTTGCCCTCTGCTGACGAGTCGCTTTTAGGTTGGCCCACCACTTTGGAGTTCGCTGGAAACCTCCAGCCCACCACCATCCCACAGCAGCACCCGCCAAATGAACATGCGTGGCAATCCCCCCACCCCGGCCCCAGAGGGAGTAAAGGAACCCAAGTCCATCTAATGTCAGGAGGGCCAAGAAAAAATAAATTAATCGGCACCGAAAAAGAATCAGAGAGAGAACGCGGTCCGGATACACCGCAGCCTGGACAGCCAAAGCCGTCATCACCATCCCAGAGCCTCCCGTAACAGGGATGGCGTAAGCACCTCCAAGGAGGAGGTAAAGCAAGAGCTGAGCTAGAGAACCTGCCAGCAAGGAAGCAAACATCAGCTTGAGGAAGCGGCTGCCTCGATAGAGGACTTCCACTTCCTGGGCAAATGCCCAAAACAGATAGGCGTTAAAAAATATGTGGCCGAACCCGGGAAAGGGCTCATGCCCAAAGGCGTAGAGGATGAAGCCAGGAAGCGCTGAAAAATCTCCCTCCAAAAGCAACGCAGGGTTCCATTCGAAAAAAGGAGCTAAGCCTCTGCCAGAGACTCCAGAGATGGATTCCAACAGCCAAACCACCACCCAAAGGATGATAATTTTATGAACAAGAGAAGTGTGGCTGGTCATTAGGGAAGCGCAGAGGCATTCTAAGACCAACCTTGACCCTAACCCACCCTTGTTCACCGATGGCTCAGATTCTCGACGGCAAAGCGCTCGCCTCTCAAGTACGCAAAGAACTCAAATCTCGCGTTTCCGAAGGAGTCCAGAATGGTCTCCCCCAACCTGGCTTGGCAACTCTTCTCGTTGGAGACGATCCGGCTAGCCATGTCTACGTCAAGTTCAAGCGACGAGCTTGTGAAGAAGTTGGTTTCCAAAATTTTCATATCGAGCTCCCTTCTGACACGAGTCAAGCAGACTTGCTCGACAAAATAGAAGAGCTCAATCAAAACTCAGAGGTTCACGGGATTCTTGTTCAGCTCCCTCTCCCAAAAGGCCTCGATGAGGCTGCCGTCCTTGAAGCTGTCGCCGCCACTAAAGACGCTGACGGATTCCACCCTATGAACCAAGGTGCTCTCATGCAGGGCAGACAATCCCTCCGGCCATGCACCCCCTTGGGCATTATGCGCATCATTGAAGAAAGCGGGATGGACCTAAATGGAAAGAAGGCCGTTGTTGTCGGCCGTTCTAACATTGTCGGCAAGCCCATTGCTTTAATGCTTCTCGAAAAGCACGCAACCGTTTCAGTTTGCCATTCTCGCACGGCAGATTTGGCCGCTGAAGTACGCGCCGCCGATGTGGTCGTTGCAGCCGTTGGGCGCGCGCACCTCGTTCAAGGCGACTGGATTAAGGAAGGTGCCGTCGTCATTGATGTTGGAATTAACCGACTCGAAGATGGCTCGTTGACTGGCGATGTAGACTTCGAGGAAGCATCAAAACGAGCTTCGTGGATTACGCCGGTCCCGGGAGGAGTGGGCCCCATGACCATTGCCATGCTGCTTTCCAATACTTTGAAAGCCGCCTGGGGCGAGTAGCCCTATTCCTGCATAAGC
Organism: Planctomycetes bacterium UBA7888; assembly: GCA_002500505.1. Taxonomy (GTDB): domain Bacteria; phylum Planctomycetota; class UBA1135; order UBA1135; family UBA1135; genus UBA7888. The sequence continues at coordinate 32,599 of DLRM01000056.1, read as the reverse complement.
CTTTCCGCTGGCACTGAGTCCATGTCGGTGTAACGGTGAAGGCTGGATTGGGAAGCGGGCAAATCTCCAAAAAGTTGGAAGGTGATATAGATGGATATGCCACCAAAAAGAAGTATCCACATTCCTTTTTCACCACGCCAACCCGCGACGTAGCGTAAATGGAGATAAATAAGATAGAAAAGCCAAGAGATTAACGCGGAGACTTCCTTGGAGTCCCAGCCCCAATAAAAGGCCCAGGATTCATGCGCCCATAAAGAGCCCTGAATCAAGCCAGCAGTCAAAAAGGGAAAGCCGACAACAAAAATCAGCCAGGTAAATCGATCCGATCCGTTTTCCCAGGAGTCGAACCAAGCCATTTTGTTCGCCCCCCTTAGGGAGAGCAAGGAAACTAGAAAAGTAATGAGCAAGACTCCTGGCCCCATCAATATCCCCTGACTTCCAAATGGAACTGGCACCAGAGCAAAGAAAATGATGGCTAGTTTTGTACGAGCGGGTACCGGATAAAGAGACGCCTGAAAGGTGCCTCGCCAAAACTTGAAACAGAAGTGCAACCACGCAGCGAGGGTTGCGATAAAAAGCGTGAAGTACCCAAACATATAGGCAGAAATGTGGGTACTAAACCAGTAAGACTGCAAAGCCGGTGGCAGTGCCTTTCCGCTCGGGTCCAAGCCCAAAACATACTTCAAGGTGCTTGCGCAACCAAGCATCACTAAAGCGATAAATAGATCGCCAAAAGCACGAGCGACACCTCGAGCACGGTTCAAGCCAAGAACAAAATAAAGAACAACGACAGAAAGAAAGGCAGTCGTCGTTCCTAAAGGGATTACTTCGTACATCGTTTGAGCAGGCCAATGTTTGACTTCGATGTAGCGAGAAATTTGCGCTGCTAAATTGATAAAGAATGCCAATACGCAACTCAAGGCCAAAAACCGGCTAGCCAAATTTAGAAACCGCGGAGTGCACTCCTCAGAGTCATGAAGAGAATGTTCCCGCTTCCGTGCCCAAGCGGGCTGAAGAAACCAACCAAAGGTAGTCAATAGCCCGAGCACTCCTCCCGCCAAAGCGAAGTAGAGGGTGTCCTGAATGAGGGCGCGGTAGCTGAGTGGGTCCATCAGACGCCTCGATGCTTTCGAGTGGCTAGAGGATTGATGACATAAACGACAAGGATCCCGAACATCACCATATAGAGCCCAATCAGAACAAATTCCAGGGCCGGGTCATATACAACGCCGATTCCAGAATAGGTTGGGTCCTCAGGATTTGCATTGGATTGGAAAAAGCGCCATCCCTTGTGATAGAAATAATCGTTCACGCGGATAGCTCCTGAGGAGGTTGTCTGCCAGCTCCCATCTTCCCCCCTTTCAAGCATGCTCAATTTGGATTGCCACTCCAGCGGCATATCCCTCTGGTCTGTGTGGAAATGCAAAAAGGCTACGCGGGGCACACCATCTGGTCCGCTGTATTCCACTCGAGGCACTTGCATGCCGCCTTCCGTACTCAAAGCTAATTTCTCGGATTTTTCGAGGGTTGTGTATCGAAGCTGAATCGACCCGGGAGCGGAATGGAAGAAATCTGCCCCTTCTATAGCTTGGATTTCCCGTCCCAAGGAAGCTCGCAACTGGGCATTCGCAAGTCGCACGGAGTAGCCCCCACCAATAGGGAAAGATCTCCCGACGCCTAGCTCGGCAACTTCCGCAGATTCCCCAACCTGGGAAACGTAGCAAGAGGAATCAGGCAGCTGAAATACCCACCAACGGCTCCTGGCTGGAGAGCCGAAGGATTCTTGGTCCTTTGAGCGCGCTATGTCCTGAGCCTCCCCAAAGGAGCCCACGGCTTGGTAAAGGACTTTTGCGCCAGACTCTTCATGCACAAGCGGCGTAGGGAAACCGTGAAATAGGATTTGTTCCAGCTCCTTCGCCCCCTCAGGGTTCACAAGCTCCAACATCGCCATCGGATGTCCCGTGTCAGCGGACGAGGCGGGAATCAGTTTGGGCTGAAGCTCGGATTGAGGAACATACTCCAAAACCTCTAATTGGAGCAACGGAGCTCCTTCCACCCAATCAAACTCTAAAACCTGCCCCTCATAAACACGGCTCTTGGGAACTTCCAAACCTTCGAACTCTTCAACAAATCCAGTACCAGAAGGTTGAGCATAAATGACTTCAAGGACATCGTGATAATCCGCACGAAAGGCTTCGAGCTGCACTCGAAACGGTTCTCCTCCCCCGGAGAGACGCTTGTCCTGAAAAGGCACCCGCTCGCCCCCTACGTGGCTACGGAAAGACCCTGCTACTTGCCCGACATTGATGTCCAAGGAGCCCCGAATCTCGGAAAGTCTCCCCCAAAAGGCGGCCAACAACATGAGCAAGACGCCGCCGTGAGTGATGACGAACCCATATTTCTTGGGCTTGAGGAGACGACGCCAACCACCTCGGAAGGTATTAGAAAGAACCCCAAAGAATAGAACAAACCAAAAGGAGGCAAACCAATCGGATTTATAAACACGGATGAAGTCAAGGCGGTCACACCAGACGAACGTGGACCACCAGAAATCTCCCCACTGTTTTTCAAATCCAGCAAGCTCTGCATTCTCTTGGCGAACTCGAAGACCTGTGCCACTTTTAGCTTCTAATGCAACAACATAATCTTCTCCGAAACGACTCCTAAGTGGGGCAATATTTCGCCCAAGCACTTTCATCTTGCCATCAATTTCTTCTAGATTTAACGAACATTCCGAGTCCACACCCGGAAGGGAGTGAAAACCTAAACCATGAAAGAAATGGTAAGTGAAATAACTTTGGGCATTGCGGAAAGCAAGAAAGTCCTGGTAAACGCGACGCTCTCGAGATGTCCAAGGAGCGGAATCTTCTTCTAGTTGTTGGCGCTCCACAAGAGAATCAAGACCATCTTGCGGCATCGGGTTATAAGGATCCTCCTGCAGGAAGAGGACACCCAGAATGGAGGAAAGGCCTATAAAAATGAGATTGGTCACGCCAACTTTGACCGACCGGAAAAAACCAAATACAAGGCGTGTTTTGTAAACAAGTGCTCCAAGGACGGGCATTCCAACCAAAAAGAAGAAAGCAAGGGCATACACCCATCTTTCGCTTCCGGGCAAAGCCTGAGCTTTACTTACCAGGTAAACCGTAAGCTCAGCAAGCAGAGCAAGGCCGAACAATGCAATACATGCGGTTCGGAACCCCCACTGAAATGCAGACTTCGGTGTAGAGTCCATGATTAGCGTCGCCGCATTCCAAGAAACATGGTGAGCTCCTGCAGGGCAAGGCGCTCAGGGCACTCGGGAATGGCGTCCAGTGATTGGGCTGCTTGCTCGAGGAAGTCCATGGCTTCTTTCTTGGTCTCAGCAATTTGATGGTTTAGTTGGGTTCCTAATGGGCCCTCAAAGAGTTCCAGGCGACTCTGTCCAGAAGCAAACGCGCTCTCAAGGAATGCCTGGTCCCTCTCATTTAAAACATTTCGCAATCGAATCAAGGGAAGAGTCATTTTTCCTCGTGCCCAATCGGTCCCAAGAGATTTCCCAACTTGCTCCTGCTCCCCGTCTAGATCCAAGATATCGTCGATGATCTGAAAGGCACGGCCTGCCAACAGACCGTGGTGGGCGCAAGCCGCCTGGATAGCTTCCGAGGTTTCGGCGTAATAGGCGGCCAAGCGTCCACCCGCTTCGTAGAGGGCAGCAGTTTTGCCATCCACTTGATTGAAGTAATCCTCTTCCGAGAGCCAAAAGTCTCCGCGGGTGAGGTTTTGGTGGATTTCTCCACGACAAACAGCACCCGTTGCCTTGGCCAAAACCTGGGCGCAGACCAAGTCTGGGAATTCCGTGCTCCGAAGGAAGGCTTTGGCATAAATCCAATCACCCAAAAGAACGCTGGTATGAGGGCCCCATTCAATATGGAGACAATCCAAACCGCGGCGCTCTTGAGCCTCATCCAAGACATCGTCATGAGCCAAAGTGGCCGCATGAATCATTTCAATAATGCCCGCTACGGCGATGTGGGAATCTTTGACGCCCCCCAATCCTTGAGCTAAAAGCAAGACTTGCGCAGCTCGAAGACGCTTGCCGCGAAATTGGCTGGCATAGGTCAACAAGGGTGCTATCGCCGGGTGGTCCGGAAGAAACTGCTGTTCAAGCCAGGCGTCCACGGAGGCCAGCGGCTCCTCGATGCAAGCAAGGAATTCAGGGAGTTGCGTGGCGGCTGGGGTCACTATTTAGGCTGAAGGGGGGTTCCGGTAAACCGCTCCCAGTCTTGGGGACGGTTTAAGTTAAGGAATTGACTCTCTAGTTTAGCGGGCACCGGTTGAAGATTGATTTCCTCCTTCACCGTGAGAAGAAAACTCTGAATTGATCTCTCTCCTTGGTTAACAGAGGCTCGCATAAAGGGTAAGAGCAAGGAAGAGTATGCCGCGCAAAGGGGCTCCATTTGAGAGGCAACAAGGGGGACGACGGCAAGGTGCTCGCCGCCCTCTGCAATCTCTTGTATCCACGCAAGAAGAGAAGAATCTACAGAGGGCATATCCCCTGCAAGTGCAAATAACCAAGGAGTCTCAGCCTGCTCTAGAGCAGAGAAAAGAGCCACTAATGGACCCTCGCCGGGTAGAAGATCCGGAATACAAGAAAACGAATCTAGACCGAGGTCTCGACCTACTTGAAACTGCTGGCCGCAGGACTCTCGCAAAGCCTCAGCCGGTATTTCATGAAGAGGCTTCCCTTTCGCTTCCAGGACAAGCTTATCCAACCCCATACGGCGGCTTCCCCCGCCACAAAGAAGCGCGCCCGTCCACAACGGACGGCGGTCAGGAGTAGTGCTCACTTCTCTTCTTCGGAAGAGTCGGAATCGCCATCGGAGGATTCAGAATCTCCTTTGGAGGATTCGCCATCCTTGAGCCCTTTCTTGAACTCATTAATTCCGGAGCCCATGGAACGCATCAGGCTAGGCAACTTTGCGCCCCCAAACAAAAGAAGGGCAACGAGGGCAATCGGCCACATTTCTGAAGGCCCAACTGCGCAAGCAGGAAGGGCGAGAAGTAGAGCCGGAGCGAGGAGGCGGTGGGCTATCTTCATGGTTGCTGACTATTATGCCTTAGCGGGAAGATTTCAAGGCATTCGAGCCCGAAGATGGTCGCGGCGGAAGTCCCCGGTGAGGCGTTCGACCTGCCAGCCCGCTTCTCTTAAGCGATTCCGGAGAGTGCGAGCACAGCAGTAACTCGTCAAAACGGCGCCAGGGCGAGAAGCTTTGCTGAGGGCCCGAATTAAGCCATCTGGCCAATCTTGAGGGTGTTTGTTGGGCGAAAAGAGGTCCAAAAACACCCAATCGGCCCAAGGCTCGGCTGGAAGAGCGGCTGGAGCCTTTGCCTTCTTCACGAAGCCGGACCAAAGCCGACCTTGGCAAGTCCAGGGTGTCTCCAAAGAATTCCACCAAGGCCACTCTCCCCAATCAGGGGGCTTCTGGGGCCAGGGCTCAAGAAAAGCTGGATTGGGTTCCAGCCCCATTCCAGAAACTTGCCCCGCGTAATTGATTTCGCGAAGCTTCTCCAAGGCGGCAGCCGTATTGGCTCCCCGTCCAAAACCAATTTCCAAGATACGAAGGGAATCTCTCTCAGAGGGCAAACGGACTTCAAGAGCAGGGTTCACAAAGCAGTGAAGAGCCTCACCATGAGGGTCTTTAATGTGGTGAGCCCATTCGCCCGTCTGAGGGTGCTGGTAACTCAGGTCTGTTGCCCCACTCACCGTAGGCTACAAACCACGTTCTCCACGAAGGGCGGTCAGAGTCGTCCCTAAAGCCGATGGGGTCGGTGAAATGGCGACACCAGCAGCTTCCAATGCAGCCATTTTGGCATCAGCGGTTCCAGCTCCACCAGAAATAATGGCGCCCGCATGTCCCATTCGTTTCCCGGGAGGAGCCGTGCGGCCAGCAATGAAACCGACCACGGGTTTGGTCACGTATTCTTTGATAAAGGCGGCCGCATCTTCTTCAGCACACCCTCCGATTTCACCAATCATGACAATGGAGTCCGTTTCGTTGTCGTCCTGAAAAGCTTGGAGAACATCAACGAAGTTCGTCCCCGGAAGAGGGTCTCCCCCGATTCCAACACAGGTGGACTGACCGAGCCCTTCATTGGTAACTTGCCAAACTGCCTCATAGGTCAAGGTGCCTGAGCGACTCACAATGCCAACACTTCCAGGCTGATGGATATAGGCGGGCATGATTCCTATTTTGCAGCCTTTGCCGTCTCCCGGAGTAATTACGCCAGGACAGTTTGGGCCCACGAGACGAGTGGGAGAGCCTCGAAGGACTTCGCGCACCTTGGCCATGTCCATGACAGGAATGCCTTCCGTTATGCAAACCACCAAATCGATTCCAGCCTCCGCAGCCTCCAGGATTCCGTCGGCAGCAAAGGGAGCAGGGACATAAATCACAGAAGCCGTAGCACCGGTTTCGGAAATAGCATCCTCTACTGTGTCGAAAACGGGAAGATCGAGATGTGTACTCCCTCCCTTTCCGGGGGTTACACCGCCCACGACTTGAGTCCCATAAGCGAGGGCCTGTTCGGAATGAAAGGTGCCATTCTTGCCGGTAAACCCCTGAACAATGACTTTAGTATCTTCGTGAATGAAAATGGACATTTCAATTTCCTCTTAGGCGTTGGCCGTCGCAACGGCTTCACAGATGAGTTGGGCTCCTTCGTCCAGAGAAGACGCCGAAGTAATGGGAAGGCCCGAATCGGCCAAAAGCTGACGACCCTCTTGAACATTGGTCCCTTCAAGACGGACAACTAAAGGAACAGAAAGTTCCACTGTGCGCGCAGCTCCAATGACACCGCGAGCAATGACATCACATTTCATGATGCCTCCAAAAATGTTAACGAGAATCCCTTCCACATTTGGGTCGGAAAGAATGATTCGAAAGGCTTGAGTGATTGCCTCTTCGTTCGCGCCACCTCCAACATCCAAAAAGTTCGCTGGAGATGCCCCGTGCAGCTTAATGGTGTCCATGGTGGCCATTGCCAGTCCAGCGCCATTCACCATGCACCCAATGGAACCTTCCAACACGATGTAATTCAATCCAAACTTCGAAGCTTCGACCTCCTTGGGGTCTTCTTCGTCTTCATCGCGCATCTTGGCGATGTCTGGGTGGCGGTAAAGAGCATTGGAGTCAAAATTCATTTTTGCATCCAATGCGCAAAGTTCCCCATCTTCAGTCAGTACAAGGGGATTAATCTCTGCAAGTTCGCAATCCAATTCCAAATACGCCTTGCACAAACCACTCAAAAGCTTGGCGGCTTTCTTGACGGTTTCACCCTTCAATCCCAAAAAGAAGGCTGCTCTCCTCGCTTGATATTGCTGGAGCCCTAAAGCAGGGTCAATTGCAAGCTTCAGCAAGGCTTCTGGGCGCTCTTGAGCTAGGGTTTCTATTTCAACCCCTCCCTCCGCGGAAATCATTAAAACTGGCTTACCCAGTTGACGATCCAGAGCCAAACCGACATAGAATTCAGAGACCAAGTCCAAGCCTTCGGCAACAAATACTTTCTGGACTTTCTGGCCCTCAGGGGCGGTTTGGTGGGTCTTCAGCATCATTCCGAGCATTTCGCCAGAGGCCTGAACGCATTCTTCGCGGGAACGAACGAGCTTGACACCGCCTCCCTTCCCTCTCCCTCCTGCGTGAATCTGGGCCTTAACAACAGCCAATTCACCGCCCAACTGGTCCCAAGCAACCCCTGCGGCCTCAGAAGAGTCCGCCACAATGCCTTTTTGGGTTCGAACGCCATATCGTTCGAGAATCTCTTTTCCTTGGTATTCGTGAATTTTCATGGGGTTCCTTGGTTGGAAGCGGAATAGGATAAGGTGTCCTGGGCCTTCCGAAAAGGTCGTTCCTCCTTAATTTCTTCGGAACACATCCCCAGGCCACCGTCTTCCCTTGAGCGCAATGCTCAACGACGTCCAGACTCAACGTTCAGTTTCCTTGCTGGTTTTTATTGTCTTCTAACCTTTGGGGGTAGGCTCGATTGGGAATGCCTTCGTGGGTGGCCATGACGCGACTGGGGCCAGCAGACCTTCGATTCCCCCATCGCCGCCGCCTCGTGGTTTCACTTCCGCATGAAGGAGCGGTTTGCCAAGAATGATGAAGCTCACTCTGATGGCGACTCTTCTTCAGGCGGTGTCGGCGCAAAGCCCCATGTCAGGAAGCGAATTAAAAAGGCCGGACTCCTCTACTCTCTAGAAGAATCCGGCGACTACAGGAAAGAGAAGGCTTTTAGAACTTGCCGTACTTGCGACGCTTGTTCTTAATAATCCGACGACCTCCGGGGGTTTTGGAACGTGTCCGGAAACCACTGAGGCGCTTCTTGCGATTCGATTTACGTAGTTTGACTTTGCGGCCTTTCACTTTTCTACTCCCTGTAGAGGAAGGGGTTGAGAAGTTTAACGATTCCCGGCATTGCCGTAAAGCAGAAAACCTGTCTTGATGCCGAGTTTAGCCCTCCAATAGCCCCATATCGCGAAGGGCCTGAAGATCGCTGCGGATGGCCTCAGCAGAGGCCTGCAATTTTGCAGCCTCCTCTTCGCCCAGCTCCAGCTCAACGACACGCTCCACGCCACGAGAACCAAGCACGCAGGGAACCCCCATATAGAGGCCATCCAGGCCATATTGCCCGTCTAGCCAGGCTGCTGCTGGCAAAAGCCTGTTTTCGCCACGAATGATGGACTTAGCCATCGCAACGGCTGCTGCCGAGGGGGCATAAAAGGCCGAGCCAGTTTTAAGGAGCTGAACAATTTCAGCACCACCATGCTGAGTGCGAGTGTTGATTGCCTCAATTTCGGATTGGGGCATCAGCGCTGGGACGGAAACCCCGTCAATCGTCGAGAAATTGGGCATCGGAACCATGCTGTCTCCATGCCCCCCCAAAACCATACAACGGACATCTTTGACGCCCCCACCATGATTCTCAGAAAGGAAGTAGGCCATTCGCGCACTATCGAGGACCCCTGCCATACCTACGACTCGATTTTTCTCAAATCCAAGGCGGGCGGCCATTAAGTAAACCATGGTGTCCAAAGGATTGGAAACGACAATCACTTTGGCATTCGGTGAACCCTCAACGACATAATCTGCGACGGAGTTCACAATTTTTCCATTCACTTCCAAAAGGTCGCTTCGGTCCATCCCAGGCTTTCTGGGCAAACCTGCGGTCATAATAAAAAGTTCTGAATCCCGCGTGTCAGCAGGGTCATTCGTCCCCACAACATTGCACTGGTACCCCTCAACAGCTGCAGCTTGATTGAGGTCCAAGGCAATGCCCTGCGGCCTTCCTTCCAAAATGTCAATGAGGACCACCTCCTCTGCGACTTCTTGTTCCGCCAATCTTTGGGCGCATGTCATGCCGACAAAGCCGGCGCCTACTACAGTGACCTTGGTCATTATTCCGAAATGAGTTTCGCCTAGGGGGATTCCCCAAGCTTTGGCGAGGAATAGTATCCCTGCGGAGGGTTTTGGACTAGACCGATTTGGGTAGAACTTGCCTCAAGAATCGGCAAGAAACCGCTCTCCGTTCGACTCCCACCAAGATTTCCATTGCTGATAACCCGCTTGAATCTCGCTCTCTTTCCCAGTGTGATCATAATCAAAGTTTTGCCCAGTCAATCGCCGCAAAGAGCGGACGGCGGCTTCCCGCACAAAAGCAATTTCATCCAAAAGGGCTTCAATCAGGTGGGGAACGGATGGCCGTGCATTCCAATCCCCAAAAGTGTGGGCTGTCAAGAAACGAGTGAACTCGTAAGGGTCAGCCAGTAAGGGGAAAAGATGGGGTAGCAGACGCGGGTCTTGGAAAGCAGACAATTTTTCTAAAGCGCCGTAACGAACCTCAGGATCATCATCTTGCAATTTCCGCAACAGAGCGGAAATCTCCGGAGAGAAGGAGCTTTCTTCTTGGTCCGGAGCTGCTTCTTCGAGTCGTGCAATTTGGGAGGACAACCGAGCCAATTCGTCTCGAAGGTTCTCCTGAATGGAGCGATGGGCTTGTTGCCTATCCTCCACCACGGAAACTGTCCCCTCCATGCGGCTCAGTCTCGACAAAATACTTTCCAGTTCCATCGTGGTATCCGCTAAGGCTTCAATGGAAGAATCCAAGGACTCGAATCGGTTCTGGCCATCCTCTCGAAGAGTGTCCATAGAGTTCCGCGCTCGCTCAAGCTGTGTTTCCAAAAGCGCCCGAGAATTTTGATATTGCAGAAGGGATTCCGCAAGGCTCTTCGACCGACTCTCGAGCTGTCCGCTGACTTGACTTGCGAATCTTTCCTGGGATTCGAGGATGTTCTTCTCAGCTCGATGGAAATCTTTCCAAATCAAATAACTAGCCAGAAGAGAAAGTAAGGAAAGGGAAAGGGCAGCAACGGAAACGGGCACATAGGTTTTCGAGACGCCCCCTCCTTCGGATTGAACCATTTCCAAACAGGAAGGGCACACCGCCCGATCACCCTCCCCTTGGGCACCGAAAGAAACTAGGTCCGCCTCAGGAATACTCTGGTCACAAAGGGTGCAGAAGAAGAGTTGTGCCATGGGGCTACACCATACCCTCGCCGAATAGCTTCTGAGCCCGCGCTGAAAAGAGGAAACAAAGGACACCAAGGAAAAGTAGGGTCGGGTTCCAAGGGAGGACGGCCTCCCTCTCAAGTTCAACGAATAATTCCTGGAAGGGGTTGGAGCTTCCCCATTCTCTCGTACTCATTCCAAGCAGAGGAAAAGATTTCCCTTGCGGCGATAAGAGGCGATAGCTTCGATTGTCTTGGAGAGGGCCCGCTTCCCAAAGGCCAATGCGAGTACATTCGAATGGTATTCGCTTCCCAGTGGAAGTCACGACGGCCCAGTTCAAGGCTTGAGAATAAGTCTGGAAGTAATTGCCCTTCCTTGCAACGGCTCCCAGCGTTTCCGAACCTCGAAGGTGATGAAGAACGGGAGTCCAAGTGTCCGATGGGTCCGCAGCGAGCCCAAGAAGGCGTCCCGCACCAACTTGTCGCTCCACGAGTACTGCTTCCCCCATCTGTCCCTGCATCAATAGGCGCCCTTGGGTTGCCAGACGGAAGCGAGGCCTTTCCATATTCAAAGAAAGTCTTTGAGGCAAGGAGACCGGGGCGGCCGACACCGGAAAGGCGTCTCCATGAGCGAGAGGCGAGCTTCGCTCAAGAAAAGGACCCCGACCGTCAGAATAGTTCGACTCCACTCCCTCAAGCGCCGCACAAACAACTTCATTGGCGTCATTCCCAAGGGGAACGCACTCCACCCTATTAAAGCGTTCGCGAAGCTCAGCTCCTAGTTGCTCCCAGGAGGACTCAGGCTGATCCCCTGAATTGCCGTCCGAGAAAAGGAGAAAACGCTCCCCTTCCGCACCCTGCGCAAGCAAGCCTACAAGAGATTTTGCCAAGAGAGTTGGGCCGTGAGGGGAAGGCAAATTCTGAAGCAACTCTTCCAGTTTGAAAGGCCCACGTAAACCGTCAGAAAAAGTCCAAATTTGCGGACGATTCTCTTTCGAAAAGCTAAAGGTCAAGGAGGCCATAGCATTCCTGGCCTCTTCCAAGGCGTGTGGAGCCATACTCCCAGAGGTGTCCAATAAAATAACCCATGGCCTTGAGGGGTCTCCAATTTGAAATAGCCCAAGTTCCGCTTCCATCGCAAGAACCCACTCCTCCCTTTTCTTTGAAATCAAAAGGACATCAACACCCGACTCTAAAGAATCTCGTAGCTCAGAAAACGGTGGAAACGGATCACGGTAACAAAAAAGGTCGGCCTCCTCTGGCGGCACAAAAACGGATTGAGAATCCTGCCAGTGAAAATTAGAGGCGACCCTTACCGAACCGGCCGGCACTAAGTGAGTTTCCGCTTCCCAATTCCTCTCTTTCTCTCGCCATTGCATTCGCAAGAGAGCTCCATTCGGAGGGAGAGTAGAGACCTCTAACGGGAGTTGGAATTCCCCATTGGCGCTTAACTGAAGCGCTCCATTGCGAAGGTTTAAAGACGACTCTGAGTCTAAAAGAAGCTCCCCCCTGTCTAGATTGGTGCTAGGAAGTTTTCCTCGCAGCACAAACTGCCCACTGGAAGGAATCAAAGGTGGTCGGTGAATCAAGAGAGCACGTGCCGCGGGCAGACGCTCCCATTGGATGCGGATTCCATCTAGGAGGCTGACGTCAGGCAAAGAGTCGGTCGAAATACCATCTGTATAAACCTTCAATTCATCCCCATTTTCCATTCGAGTCCGGAGCTCCCTAAGGGCCTTCCCTAATTGGCTTTGATTCGCCTCTTCTTCAAAATTGCTGCACAGATTGACTCGTTCTCCAAACACAAAGCAACGTTCAGGAGGAACAGAAGATTCCAATCCGTGCGGGTGAATGCTTGGCAATGAGGAAACGCTTTGGCTTCGGTCCATCAAGCGCCAATCTTGACCAGCCCCCAATCGAGGCGTTTCCAAGGCCATCCCCCAGAGGAGGATGCCAAGAACGGTCAAAATGGTGGGGAGTCTCAAGCTGTAGGAGCAACGAAAGAGAACTCTGCGCGTTCAATCCAAGCCCCTGCTAACATTCGATCCCCTTGATAGATGGCAATTCCTTGCCCCGGGTTAACGCTATCGGCAGGCTGGTCGAAGAAAACTCTTGCTCGGTTTCCTTCTTGAATTTCAAGAGAAGCACGCGCGCCACCTGGGGTGCTTCGATACTGAACCTGAAGGCCCGTCATAGAATCTCCAGGGCTCGCCCTAAATCCAAAACAGTTCAAAGCCGAGAGCTGCACACTCGTACAACCCGTTTCGGCCCGAGTCCCAACTCGGACATCCCCATTCTCAGGGTCGATATCCAAAACATACAAAGGCTCTTTCCAAGCAATACCAAGACCACGTCGTTGGCCTCGCGTAAAGCCCATGTGCCCTCCATGCTCCCCCAGTACATCACCGGAAGTATTCAAGAAACGTCCCGACTGCCCCAGTCCTCCTCCCTCCAAGAGACAGTCTTTGTAGTCGCCGGTTGGAACAAAACAGATTTCTTGAGAGTCCGGTTTCTCCGCAACCCGAAGGCCCGCCTTGCGGGCAATTTCCCGAGTAGTTGATTTTTCAAGTTCCCCTATGGGCAAAAGCGTGCGGGCCAAAATTCGCTCCGGGACAGGGAACAAAACATAACTCTGGTCCTTAAGGGGGTCCATGCCCCTTTGCAATGTGACACCGCTCGTCGTAGTCGCAATCCGGGCATAGTGTCCCGTAGCTAAAAACTCAGCGCCAATCGCGTCGGCAAAAGACTCAAGGGCACCGAATTTCACGTCTCGGTTACAAACTGCGCACGGATTTGGGGTTTGTCCGTCTGCGTAGCTCTCTCGAAAGTAGGCCTGGATTTTGATGAACTCACTTTCCATGTCAAGGGAATGAAAAGGGATCCCCAAAGAATCGGCAACTAACGCAGCGTCTCTTGCGTCCGCCTCGGAGCAACAACCTTGGCGAGGCCGGCAGGATCCGGGCGGGGATTGAACGCCATTCCGCAAAAAAGCGCCAATGACATCGTACCCCTGTTCTTGAAGAAGAATGGCTGCGACGGAGGAATCAACACCTCCTGAGAGGGCGACCAAAACTCGGGGCTTCGACATGTTGGTGATGTTGGGGATTCGTTAGACTATCGGCCATTATCGCATGGCATTCCCCTGCGTGTTCAAGATGGAAAAACTCATCCTTAGCAATCTCCAAGAGGGCGCCCTGCCGTCCGCTTCTTCCATGGCCCCCTCTCCCCCTTCAACGGGAGTCTCGACCAGCCTGGGCATTCCTGCTAATGAGGAATTGCCCGCACCTTCGGGGGGCTTGGGGAGCCTGTTCCTCCCGCTGGCTATTATGTTCGGATTTGCGTGGCTTTTCATTCTTCGCCCGGAACGCAAACGCCAAAAGACTCGAGCTGCCATGCTTTCGGCCATTGGGAAAGGGGACAAAGTTGTCACCGTTGGCGGCATGCATGGAGAGGTCGTCCGCCTTGAAGAGAAGACGGTCACGGTGAAGGTCTCCGATAATTTGCGTTTAAAATTTGACCGTAGCGCCATTGCCCGCCCTGCGTCTTCTGAAGCGGGCGACCCAGCTTCTGCTGAAATTACTGAAGCCTCTGCAGGAGGCTGAAGCCGCGGATAAGGAACTCTGGCAACCCCTCTCGTGGGATGGGATACCAGAAGCAAGGACGCCAAGCCGAAGACGAAATCGCAACCCTTCTTCTCAAAGAAGGTTGGTTTATTCACGCCCGAAATCTTCGCACCCCTTTTGCTGAAGTCGATCTAGTCGGCCTCGACCTCTCTGGGTGCCTCGTCGTTGTCGAAGTTAAATCCCGGCACCCTCTTTCTTGGGGACAGGGTGAAACGGCTCTTGGCTGGGTGCAACGAAGGCGCTTGGCCAGGGCACTAAATTACTTATCGGAAAGGATCCCTCATCTCACAAAGCGTATGGACTTGTGGTGCGTCGACCCACTGGGAATTCAGTCCCCCCAATGTTATTCGGGGATTGAATGGAAGCCTGGCCTCTGAAGTAAGAAAGCACGCCGTAGGTCTTCTCCAAAGGCCTTTCGCTCTTCGCATAGGAGGCGTATTCCGAAACGGGGATGGTCCACACCCCCTCCCAAAATAGACCCCATGTGTCCACCAATCAGAAGAGGAGCTTCGTAACGAACCAATGCATCAGCAAGCCCTTCCTGGAGACAGGAGGCCTGGGTCTTTGGGCCACCCTCGACGAGAAGCCTGCGAATGCCGCGCCCCTGCCTTAAGTAGGCAAAGAGAGGCTCCAAACTTAATTTCCCGTCAGGGAGAGTGGGCACGAAGAAAACTTGGTCCTCTTCACCCTCTCTCTCGGCAAGCGCACTGCATGGCTTCTGTCCCTCGGCGAGAACCCAAAGTCGCTTTCCTGGAACATTCCAAGCTGTTGCCGTGGAGGGAATTTGTCCATCAGGAAGAAGGAAAACTCGAAGCGGTTGATTGATTGCAGGAACGCCCGATGGTCGGGCGCTTAGAGCGGGGTTGTCATGCACAAGAGTGCCATAGCCGACCAGAATGGCACCTGGCAAAGAACGGAGTTGGTGCACTTCTTCCCGTGAGTCTTCCGAGCTCAGCCATTGACTTTCGCCAGAATCCGTTGCCGTTTTCCCATCAAGGGAAGCCGCCCATTTCAGGAGGACCCAAGGGCGAGCATCGTGGCTCAAGGCCTGTAGGAAAGCAGGGTTGAGCTCCTCAAACATTTCTTGACCTCCCTCGACTTGAACCACTTCCACGCCACTCTCAGCGAATAATTTTAGGCCAGCCGACTGGTGTCGAAGGTCAGGGTCGACAGCGCCAACAAGAAGACGAGTCACTCCAGCATCGAGCAAGAGCTGCACACACGGTTGCCTTTGTTTCTCTCCCCCTTCAGAAGAACAGGGCTCCAGTGTGACCACTATCTCGTCAACCACGCCCGGAAGAGGGCAATCCTTAGCTTCGTCCCAAGCTCCAGCGTCTATGAGTGCTGCCTCCTCTGCGTGCGGACCGCCAAAGGCTTCGTGGAAACCACGGCCAACAATATGCCCTTCTTTCAAAGCAAGCGCTCCAACTTTTGGGTTGGGGGCGGTCATCAACCAAGAAGCCCTGGATGCTTCTTGGTGGGCTTTTTGAAGAAGGTAGAGTTCCCGTTTGCTCACACGTCCAGAATAGAGGATTCGACCTGGGCAGTTGGAATCTTTGCCTGCATTTCTAACACCTTCTTCTGACTCAAAACAGACTCCACAAAGAGCTCTTTCCCCTGCCAGTCTTGGATTTGAACAGGGATTTGAAGCCCTGGCCGGAAAAGGCCATCGGGGTCGGGTAACAAAGCACTGTGCCCGGTTTGCAGCTTTCCTCTCCAATAGCCTGGGTTCTTCTCTGGCCTTAAATCCAACATGAGGGAACCAGCTTTACCCACTTGGGAAGAAGTCCTTTCGCGGGCAATTTCCGCTTGGAGGTCTAAGAGAAGGCGATTCCTACGGCCTTTTTCTTGAGCGGGAACATCGTCTTCAAGTTGGGTGCTCGGCGTGCCTGGTCTTGGAGAATACTGAAAGACATAGGACTGCAAAAACCCGAACTCCTTCATGGCATCGACGGAAGCTTCAAAGTCGCGCTCTGTCTCCCCAGGAAAGCCAACAATCCAGTCGGACACCAACTCCAAGTCCGGCATCTTTTCTCGGAGTTTTTGAATACGCTTACGGTACAAGTCCAAGGTATATCCCCGCTTCATTCTCTTTAATACTGAATCCGATCCGGACTGCAAAGGGATCGGAAGAAACCGCATAAATTGAGGAGAACGCGCAAGGGCTTCCACGAGCTCATCATTGCAATACGCCGGGTGGAGAGTGATTAAGCGAATGCGGCGTAAGCCTTCCACCTCAGCCAACTCGTCCAAAAGCCTCGCCAATTGCGGGATTGAACCAGAGGAGGATAAATCAACTCCGTAAGAATCAATCGTCTGCCCAAGAAGGCTAATCTCGGTGGTTCCTCGCTCAACGAGACGACGACACTCATCCAAGATGTCCTTGATTGGCCTACTCTCAACTCGACCACGAACAGAGGGGACAATGCAGAAACTACAGTTGAGGTCGCAACCGCGCATGATGGCGACTTGGGATGAAAATCCGCCCGGATGGCCAGCGAGGTCGCGGACAGGCGCATCAACAGCAAAGTCGGAGTCTCCCACTAAGAGGACCCGCCCTTCACCAGAAATCACTTTCTCCACGAGTTTTGGAAGTTTTGGGAAATGACGAGAGCCACAAACCAAATCAACATGCGGCTCGCGCTCAAAGAGTTCTTCGCTTTCTCGATCCGCCATACAACCCACAACGCCCAAGACCACGTGTGGCCTTTCACGCTTAGTCCTCTTCAACGCTCCTAACAGCGAGTGGACTCGCTCTTCGGCATGCTCTCGAACCGAGCAGGTGTGAAAAAGGACAACATCGGCCGCCTCTGGGTTCAATTCTTCGCGATAACCAGCGCGAGAGAATGCACCTCGAATCAGCTCTCCATCATAAGAATTCATCTGACAGCCAAACACCCGCAGATTGAAGCTGCGGGTGTTAGTGGTTTCGGTGATGGCGACGACTGTTTTAGTCATTCGAGACCGTGCGAAGTTCTGGCGCTAAAGAATCGGGTCCAGCCACTACGGCTCCTTCCATCAAGATTTCGTCCAGAATCAATCCCTCTTTCTCCGCCAATTCGGGAAAAAGAAGTCGGTGAGTGGAGCCATCCGCGGTCAAGTAAATCATGGCCGTGCGATGAAAGCGCATAGCATCAGAAACAATGGTGGTATGACCCGGGTCGCTCCTCAGCTTTCGCCGCGCTGCCCGCTCACCAAAATCATTGAAACCGGCGTAGGAAGTAGAGCCAGGACCAATTCCATCCCAGTCATCTAAGTAATCTTCAGGGGTTTGCCCATCCATGACATAAAGGCCCACATCTTCCGCAGGGCTAAAGAACAATTTTGCATTTTTTTCTGTTCGATCGACAACTCTGTCTTTCCAAAGCCGCAAAAAGAAACGCTGTCCATTATCTCTGGGCCAACTCCCACTATGGTCTTGCTGGTAGGAAAGAAAGGTTTGGTACAAACGAGTCATGTTCTGCTCATTTGCAGTCATTTTCGCTTTATCCACCATTTCAGGCATCATCACAACAAAGGAACCACTCAAGATTCCAATAATGAGAATTACAACCATCATCTCGAGAAGAGTGAAAGCAGAAGAAGAGCGGCGAGAACGGGAAGGGTGCAGCATGATTAGGTTCCTTGCGAGTAGTCTGTTGCGTAGGCAACTTGTTCATCAGTCAACTCGTCAATGTCAATTCCCATTGAGGCCAACTTAATGCCGGCAATTTCCTGGTCGAGTTCTTCAGGAAGAACATGGACGCCCTGCCCCATGGTCTCCGCCTTTTCAGCCAGCATCATCATGGCTTGGAACTGATTCGCAAAGCTCATATCCATAACCTCTGAGGGATGTCCTTCAGCAGCGGCAAGGTTAACCAAGCGACCTTCGGCCAGAACATAAATTCGACGGCCATCTTTCTGAGTGTACTCAATGCAATTGTCCCGGATTTCCCGACGAGAAACCGTCATCGCATTCAACTCTTCCAGATTCAATTCGCAATCGTAGTGGCCTGTATTGCAAACGATGGCACCATCTTTCATGGACTCAAAGTGGCGACCAACGATGATATCCTTCATGCCTGTTGCAGTAATGAAAACATCACCCTCTTTGGCGGCTTCGTCCATGGTCATCACCCGTACCCCTTCAAGGGTAGCCTTGAGGGCAGAAGTTGGTTTAACCTCGGTGGCAATAACATTTGCCCCCATTCCCTTGGCCCGGAGAGCGCAACCTTTTCCGCAATGGCCATAGCCTGCGACAACAAAGTTCTTCCCAGCAAGGAGAACGGAAGTGGCGCGGAGGATTCCATCGAGACTGGACTGACCGGTACCGTAAACGTTGTCGAAGTCCCATTTTGTTTCCGCATCATTGACGGCAATCACGGGGTACTTCAATTTTCCATCCGCAGCCATTGCGCGAAGGCGGTGCACACCGGTAGTGGTCTCTTCTGAGCCACCAAAGACAGTTTCCGCCACTTCTGGAAACTGGAAGTGAACCCGGAAAATCAAATCTGCCCCATCGTCAAGAGTTAAAGTGGGCCCAAATTCGATGCACTTATCAATGGACCAGTAAAAGCCCTCCGTGTCCTGACCATACCAAGCATACATTTGAATCCCTTCCTCGGCGAGAGCAGCAGCTACCGCATCGTTCGTTGAAAGAGGGTTGCACCCCGACCAAGCAATCTCGGCTCCAGCAGCTCGCAAAGTGCGGATCAAGACAGCAGTCTCTTTTGTTACATGCAAACAACCGGCGATTCGCTGGCCAGCAAGAGGTTTTGTTTTCTCAAACTTTTCACGAAGGGCCATCAAAACGGGCATTCGGCTTTCGGCCCAATCAATGAGGAGGCGACCTTCAGCGGCCAAAGAGAGGTCAGCGACCTTGTAGTTCACGAGTTCAGTTGTAGTCATCGAGTAATTAAGAGTAGGTTAAGGTAAAAGTCTAGGCGTTCTGAGAAGCAGAGGCCAAAACCTCGATTTCTTCGACAAGGTCGAGTTTTTCCCAAGGGAAGCAGTCTCGCCCAAAGTGGCCATGGGCTGCACTCATTTGGTAGGTCCAACCGTCGGGGTTGGATGGCTTGCCATCCGAATCAACTGGAAGTCCAGTAGGCTTGCTCAAATGTAAACTCCCAATAATCCAATCAGGAGTCAAAACTTGATGCTCGGTCCCATGCTCATCTTTCCAAGGGGAAAGCTGTCGAATGCATGCCGCGATGGACTCTTCAGTCCAGCCTTCACATTCGGTTCCGAAGGTATCCACCCGAATGGAAACGGGCTGTGAAACTCCAATCGCATAGGCGACTTGAACTTCGCAACGCTCGGTAAGTCCAGCGGCGACAATGTTCTTGGCAATCCAACGAGTCGCATATGCGGCGGATCGGTCAACTTTTGTGTAGTCCTTTCCAGAAAAAGCACCGCCACCATGGCGGGCCATCCCACCATAGGTATCAACAATAATCTTTCGACCAGTCAAACCTGCATCGCCATGCGGCCCGCCAACAACAAACCGCCCTGTTGGATTAATGTGATATTGAGTGGTACTTTCCAGAAGTTCGGCCGGAAGTACGGGGAAAATTATCTGTTCCTTCACCTGCTCCCGAAGTTCTTCGATCGAGATGTCATCAGAGTGCTGCGTAGAAAGCACAACAGCCGTAATAGCCACAGGCTGGCCGTCCTCGTAGCGGAAAGTGACTTGTGACTTTGCGTCAGGTCTTAACCAGTGAAGTTCGCCGCTCTTCATCAGCTCAGCATGACGAGCCATAAGGCGATGGGCCCAATGAATGGGCGCAGGCATGTAAGTTTCTGTCTCTTTGCAGGCAAAGCCAAACATCATTCCCTGGTCACCCGCTCCGGTCGCAGAATCATCCGCAGCGTTTTCAACGCCCTGGCGAATATCAGCCGACTGGCGATGGAGGGAAGACAGGACGGCACAGGAGTCGGCCTCAAAGCCAATCCCCTCGTGGACATAGCCAATGTCGCGCAAAACGCGGCGAGCAATGTCTTGAGCGTGAACATAGGCTTCTGTGTGGAGTTCACCAGCAAGTTGCACAAGCCCAGTAGTCACCAAAGTTTCACAAGCAACCTTGGAATTAGAGTCTTGAGAGAGACATGCATCCAAGAAGGCGTCGCTTATTTGATCAGCAATCTTGTCAGGATGGCCTTTAGAAACTGATTCGGAAGTAAAAAGTTTTTGTTCCATTAACTATCGGGGGAAAGGAGGCCAGCTTCTTGGAGCAGAACTCGAGTTCGTTCCGTTGCTCCTCTGCCGGATTCAAGTGCGCACTGACCGGTCCGGCCAGCTTCTTCAGCAAGGGAGTCCTGCTTAAGCCACTCTTTAAGACATCTTAGCAAAGCGGTCGGAGTCGCTCCACTTTGAAGGGCCCCGATTCCTCTCAACAGCCTCATTTCTTCTTCAAAATTACCCATATGAGGACCGACTAGAACTGGAAGACCCGCCGCAGCGGCTTCCAGGACATTTTGCCCACCATGAGGAATTAAAGAGCCGCCAAGAAAGGCAACGGTCCCCGATGGATAGATAGCTTCTAATTCACCAAAGGTATCGACAAGCATGACCGAACCCTCTGGAAGCGGTTCCCCCTCTTTCATTTCGCTTCGAAGAAAAAGTGGTCGGGCGCCTAGCAAGGACTTCAGTTTTGAGAAAAGGGAAGCCGCGCGATCAGGATGGCGTGGGACAATGGCTATACAAAGACTCTTCATGTCGGGGTCTTGAATAATTTCCGAAAGAATATCCACTTCCTCGGGACTATGCGTGGAGGCCATAACAAAAAGAGAAGCGTCCAAAAACCAATCCTTCCAAGGTGATTGAGCTTCAATCGTAGGAGGCAGTGAGTCGAATTTTAGGTTGCCTGTGATATGAACACGATCTTCCGGAACGGAAAGAGCGCAAAATCTCTCGGCATAGGCCTCATTTTGGACACAATAAAGTGCAATCTTGTCGAACTGAGGAAGAAATCTTTGTACTCGCCTATAGCCGTCCAAAGACTTTTCTGTAATCCTCCCATTCGCAATCGCAACAGGAATGGAATTCTGGTCGCAATTACGTAGGAAGTTAGGCCATATCTCCAGTTCAAGAAGAACGACCGCAGAGGGTTTCATTTTCTTCAGATAAAGCCATGTCGTCCAAGGAAGGTCCATGGGGAAGGGCAAAACAGTGGTTCCAGGGAACAGACGCTTGGCCGTTTTCCGCCCACTACGAGTTGTTGAAGAGACGATGAGCGAAGTGGATGGATGTTTCTCTTGGATTGCCTTCAAAAGGGGGCGCAAGGCGACGATCTCTCCAACCGAAACTCCATGAAGTAGCAGAGAACCTTCTGGAATACCCTGGGGTAAAAGAAATCCGAGGCGCTGAAAAAAAACTTTAGGCTCTCCATCTCGTAATGCCCGGAAAAAGGAAAGCGGCAGGACAAGAATCGCCAAGAAATGGAGGATGGTGTCGTAAATGAAATAGACGAGACGACGCCCGAACATATCAAGCGTTACGTCCGCAGCATTGTTTGTACTTTTTCCCAGACCCACAAGAACAGGGCGCATTTCGCGCTGGCTTTTTCTGAGCAGTCTGTGCGGGTTGGGAATCCAAAGGCATGCTTGCCGCTTCTTGCGTTTCTCTTTCCTTTGCAAAGTCTTGGAGAGCATTGCCGCTTTGGGAAGGAGGCTTGTAACCGACAGCAACCTGTCTTCCAGGAGCCTGGGCGGGACCGGTAGTAACCGATGCGCCATGGAAAGATGGGTGGCTAGCCTCTTGCCCCTGGAAGGTTGAGCCCAATCGCTCTTCATCGCCCGACTGTATTTGGACCTTCAAAATATAGTCGGAAACTTGCTCAGCCACTTGAGAAAGCATTCGCTCGAACATGGCCAAGCCCTCTCGTTTGTATTCCGCTTTTGGGTCCACTTGGGCGTAACCTCGCAGGCTGACTCCAGCACGTAAAGCGTCCATCCCAAAGAGGTGGTCTTTCCACTTGGAGTCAATCGCATTCAGGAAAAGAAAGCGTTGCAGGTCGTGCATCTTTTCTGGTCCGAGCTCGGCCCCTCGCTCTTCAAGCAACCGCACAGAATCGGAAAGCAAAATATCCTTCATTTGAGAATGGTTACTCGCTTCGATGGACTTATCAGGGTCCAGAAACCCCCACTTCCTTTGAGCCCACAAAGTCAAGGCCTCGTAGTCAGGGGGGACATCCTTTCCGTCACCGCCCCAAACATGGACAGCGTCTTCGACAACCTGTTCGAACATCAATTCAACTTTTTCGTGAAGGTCTGAAGCTTCGAGGGCATCTTGCCTGTGCTCGTAAATAAGGTGTCTCTGCTTGTCCATCACCTCGTCATATTCGAGAAGGTTCTTTCGAATTTCAAAGTGATAGCTTTCGACTTTTCTTTGGGCTTTTTCAATCGCACGAGAAACCATTCCGGATTGGACCGGCTCACCATTACCCATTCCGGCCTTTCCTAGAAAGTTCTTTACCCAATCGCGATAAAACCGCCGCATGAGATCGTCGTCCAAAGAAAGAAAGAAACGTGACCGACCCGGGTCTCCCTGTCTTCCAGAACGACCGCGTAGCTGGTTATCAATCCGCCTGGCTTCATGTCGCTCCGTGCCTAAAACGTAAAGACCGCCTGCGGCGAGTACATCGTCTTTCTCTGCCGCACACTGTTCCAAAAGGGAAGTTCTAGCGGCTTCAATTTCCGAGGCATTGTTCGCCAAAGTCCAGGAGTTCCCAATCATTTTTGCCGAAAGCAAAGCCTCTGCATTTCCACCTAAAACAATGTCAGTTCCACGCCCCGCCATGTTTGTCGCAACAGTAACCGCACCTTTCCTGCCAGCCTGGGCCACAATGTCCGCTTCTCTTTCGTGTTGCTTCGCATTGAGGACTTCGTGAGCGATTCCCCGCCTCGCAAGCATTCCAGCAATCAGCTCGGAAACTTCGATGCTGATTGTGCCCACAAGAACGGGTTGACCTTTCTTGTGAACATCTTCAATCTCATTGGCGATAGCTTTCCATTTATCCTCCATATTGAGATAAATGACATCTCTTTCGTCGGAGCGAACAATAGGCTTGTTCGCCGGAATAGCCATGACATCTAAATCGTAAATCGAAGCGAATTCTCCGGCTTCCGTCAGTGCCGTCCCAGTCATCCCGGAAAGTTTCCTAAAGAGGCGGAAGTAGTTTTGGAAGGTAATCGTAGCCAAGGTCTGGTTTTGGGCACGTGGCCGAATACCTTCCTTTGCCTCCACAGATTGGTGGAGCCCATCAGACCAGCGTCGACCTTCCATTAGTCGACCGGTAAATTCGTCAACAATAATGACCTGCCCCTCTTTAACAACGTAATCAACATCGGCTTTATAAAGGTGGATTGCTCGAAGGCAAGTTTCAAGAATATGCGGCCACTCCATGTTTGCGGCCCCTGTATAGAAATCTTCCACACCCAAAATTCGCTGAGCCGAAACAATCCCTTCCTCTGTCAAGATTGCCTGCTTCTCCTTCTCTTTGAGCTCAAAGTGAATCTCATTCTTTAACTTGCGTGCTGCCTGCACGCCAACCCGGTACCGCTCAGCATCACCGGTAGCAGGGCCGCTAATAATGAGAGGAGTTCGAGCTTCGTCCACAAGAATCGAATCCACTTCGTCAATAATGGCAAAGTCTAAGTCACGCTGAACCTGATCCTCAACCCGGGACTTCATGTTGTCCCGAAGGTAGTCGAAACCAAACTCGTTGTTGGTTCCATAAATAATGTCGCAAGCATAAACCGGATGGCGCTCGGCAGGCATCATTGAAGATTGAATCGAGCTAACTGAAAGCCCTAGATATTCAAAGACGGGCCGCATCCACTCAGCATCTCGCCCTGCCAAGTAATCATTGACTGTGACGACATAGACTTTCCCCACCAGCCCATTCAGGTAAGCAGGCATCGTGGCAACCAAAGTTTTGCCTTCTCCGGTGGCCATTTCAGCAATACTGCCTTGGTGCAAAACAATACCGCCAATCAACTGCACGTCGTATGGCCGGAGCCCTAATGTCCGTTCAGCCGCCTCACGAACCATTGCGAAGGCTTCTGGGATTAAAGAGTCTGTCTTACGCCCTCCTGCAAGCTCCTTACGCCATTGGGCGGTTTGCGCCTGCATTTCCTCTTTACTGAGTTGGGATGCCCAGTCGGAGAAACTGTTGATTTTCTGGACGATAGGACGAAGTTTCTTCAGACGCCTGGTGTTTTGGGAACCAAAAATTCCACGCAAGGCACGGCCCAAACCATGGCCTAAAACACCTAGGGAGTCACCAATCTTTTCGAGGTCAACCATCTTTTTAACGGCTTATTTGCAGGCAGAGCGCAGAAAACCGAGGCACAGTATAGCCGTCAGGAGCAGGAAGAAGGCCACTCCAAGGAACGAGACAACTCCGACACAGAAGCGCCTTCCTGCTCAAGAAGAAGGGTCAGTTGTCGGGAGACTTCTCCGAAAAGGGAGGGATTCCGGAAGAAAGCCGTTCCTAGCTGAACAGAAGACGCACCGGCCACTAGAAAGGAGAGGACATCTTCGGCGCTTGAAATCCCACCGCAACCAATCACCGGGATGTCTACGGCTTGAGACGTCTCCCAGACCATCCTCATCGCAATGGGGCGGATAGCTGGCCCAGAAAACCCTCCATATCCCACACCCAGCTCTGGCTTTCGGGTTCGCCAATTCACGGCAAGGCCTAAAACAGTGTTCCCTACTGTGAGAGCATCTGCGCCAGCCTTCTCAGCAGCAATGGCCATCGGGGCAATTCGAGTGACATTGGGGGACAACTTCGCCCACAGGGGCTTCTTCGTTAGTGAACGGCAAGCGTCGAGCACCTCGTGCACAGCTTTTTCGCAAGTGGAAAAGGGCAAGCGACCCCCCCCCACATTGGGACAAGAAAGGTTGAGCTCTAAGGCTTGAAAGCAATCCAAGTCACCAAAAGCTTCCACCATCTGGCAAAACTCATCAACGGACTCACCGCCGACATTGGCCACAATGGGGATGCCCTCAGAGCCTAGCTCCGGCACAACCTCATTCAAAAAGGCCTCAACTCCTTGGTTCTCCAAACCAATGGAATTCAAAAGACCCGAAGGCGTTTCGAATAAACGAGGCGGAGGATTTCCGTGACGGGGTTGAGGCGTTACGGTTTTCAGCACAATCGCTCCGAGCTCTCTTTGACTCAAAAATTGAAGAGCCGAACCATCTTGGCCAAAAGTTCCAGATGCCGTCATGAGAGGAGACTGAAGCTCCAGGCTGCCCAATTGTGTCTTCAGACGGTTCATGGGGCTTCCTTGGGTTTTGGTGCCTGCAGTTCTACGGCAGCTAGGCCAGCAATCAGAATGATGAAAGCAATCGAAATATAAGAGTCTGCCAAATTAAAGATGGGCCAGGGGTGAAACAGCCACGGCAAAACGTCGGGCCACCAGTCTGGTTGAACACCAAGGTCAACGCGAATAAAGTCTCGAACCTCTCCATTTCCTTCCCAGGGCATCCAAGCCGACAGGTTGTCGTAAAGGTTGCCAATGGCGCCTGCCAAAAGAAGGGACAAAGTAGCGGAGCCCTTCCAGTTCGCTCGCGCTTGCCTGCCGAGAAGCCAAAACAAGAGACCAACTGCAAAAATGCGAACAATCGTCAAAGGAAGTGTTAGCCCTCGCCACAATCCGAATACCCCGCCAGGATTTGTAAGAGTCTGCCAACTCAGCCAATCTCCAAAGACCTGCTGAGGCCCCAAATTCCAAAATTGCCAAGCCCAATCCTTGGAGAGAAGGTCGGCAAGAACCAAAACGAAAACAAACAAGTAATACCCTGGGCGCCAGTAAGGGCGGCGATGACTCCCCAAGCTGAGCTCGGCTTCAGTCATCCAGGTGCAAATCTCCGTTTTCAAACTTCTCTTGGCACTCGATGCAATACAAGGCGTAAGGCAAGGTCTCTAAGCGACGAATCGGAATCCAGCTTTCGCAACCCCCACAGCGCCCGTAGCGGCCTTCTTCAAGGCGTTTAAAAGCGTTGCGGACTTCCTGAAGGATGTCATCCTCGTTTTGGATGAGCCCGAGTTGGAATTCCCTAGCACTCCCGCCACCCCCACTATCGCTGTCATCGGAAAGGGAATCATGGTCGGCCAAGAGCACCGATTCTTCCATGTGGTCCAATTTGACCCCAGTGGCCTTCAGAATATCCAATAACGCAGACTGGAGTTTACGTTTCTGGGCTTGGGTTGGTTTTGGCATCTGATTAAACTAGAGGGGCCCCGGAGGGGGCGACATTCTAATGACAACCGGAAAGAAGGGTCAAGCGAACAACCTTCAGCTTCAAGCTGATGTTGAGGATTTTCTGGCCATTCTTGCCACAGAATCCGGTCTTGCCGCCAATACCATCGTTGCTTACCGCCGAGATCTGGCCAAGGCCCGGGAGTGGATGATTACCGAAGGGCTCTCAGAATGGGAGGATTTAGGGCCTTCTGAGGTCTCCGAAATGTTGGCGAGCAGTCGCTCCGACGGGGCGGCACCTGCTACTCAGTTGAGACTGCTTTCCGCTCTGCGGGGTTTTTTTCACTTTCTTCGCGTAGAAAAGCGCCTGAACCATTCTGATCCGACCCGCTTTGGCGGCAAGATTCGCCCTTGGGCGCAACTCCCATCCGTCCTTTCTGTGGAGGACTCCCTGAGGCTCATGGACGCCCCAGCCTCCTCTGGCTGGAAGGGAGAGCGGGACCGGGCTTTATTAGCTCTCTTGTATGGAGGTGGATTGCGGGTAAGTGAGGCCTGCAACCTTCAGCTGAAAGATTTGTCCCTCCAAGTGGCGCAAAAAGATGGGCCTGGCCTCCTTCGCGTTTTCGGGAAGGGAGGCAAGGAACGCCTTGTTCCTTTTGGCGGGGAGGCTCGTGCCCGCCTGGAAACTTGGATTTCCGAGGGTCGCCCTCAGCTTGAGGCCAAAGGGGATTGGGTTCTTTTGAGCAAGAGTGGCAAGACGCTTGACCGCCATCGTGTCTTTCGAATCGTTGAGGAATACTGCAAGCTTGCCGGGCTGCCCGGCCGAATTCACCCCCACTCCCTTCGCCACTCTTGCGCGACCCATCTTCTTGCTGGGGGTGGAGATCTTCGCTCCGTTCAAGAGTTCTTAGGCCATGCGGATTTACGCACAACGGAACGATACACCCATGTCGAAGTGGACGAACTGCAGGCCTTACATCGCCTGCACCATCCACGAGGCGACTAGGGCAAGATAGCTTCTAAATGTTCCTGAACGGCTTTCGCCAATTCGACGTTCAAGCCTTGAAGTGCGGCAAGCTCCTCCAAGGACGCGTCCCGAATGCGCTCCAACTTACCCTGATAGAAATCCAGTAGGGTTTTGCGCTTTGCCGGGCCAACTCCCGGAACTTGCTCGAGAATCAGTCGCAGATCTTCTCTTCGCTTTCGGTGATACTGAATGGCAAAGCGATGCGCTTCATCACGTATCTTTTCAAAAAAATGCCTTTCGGGGCTCCCAGGCTCCAAAATAATTGGGGTGCGTTTCCCCGGCAGAAACACTCTTTCTTCAGCGGCAATAGGACCCCGCCCTTTGCGCGCTTTTGCCAAGCCCACCATTTGAATCTCAGCTGCCAGGCCCCCTAAGGATTCAAGACCTGCGTTGAGTTGAAGCTGGCCACCGTCAAGAATAAATAAATCGGCTAATCCATCGCGCTCCCGGCTCCTCACAATTCTCCCAACAACCTCACGCATCGCCTCAAAATCGTCGTTCCCGACTCCTCCGCCAATAAGATACCGACGGTAGCTTGATGGCTCGGGTATTCCCTCCACGAAACGCACTTTGGAGGCCACACGATCACTACCTTGGAAATGGCTGATGTCCACGCAATCCACGACTGCCGGCAGGGGGAAATGGAGGAGTTCAGACAATCGCAAAGCAAGTGCTGGCCAATCGAGATGACTTTTTTCTCCTGCCATAGCCCGCGCATTACTTTCCGCCATCCGAAGCAAGGCTTTTTTTTCACCTCTGCATGGAACACGCAAGAGAGGCTTCCAGGAAACCCTAGAAGCCTCGGAAGCTAACCACTCCTCGTGTTCCTCCGGCAACTCCGAGACAAGAACAGTTGGAGGCAAGGTTTCGGAGTCCGGAGAATAAAGGGCAGCAAGGGCTTGGCGAATTGCATCTTCGCGGTTAATCCAAAGAGAAGCCTTTCCTCGGCGTGTCCCAACCCAATCTCCCCCTCGATATTGGAGAAGTGCAAACCATCCTCGCTCATCTAGCCCAAGAACATCAAAGTCCTCTGAAGTTGCCAAGCGAACCTTTTGCTTCTCCCTCAATGCCTTCAGTGCCTGAATTCTATTCCGAGAGCGCAAAGCGTTTTCATAATCTAAGGAGGCTGATGCTAGCTTCATGGCCTGGGTTTCATCCGCCACACGAGACCCGACTTTCCCACCTAAAACTTCGCTGGCCCCTTGAATGGCGAAATCGTAATCCTCAGCGGACACCAAACCAACACAAGGACCCAGACACATCCCAATGGAGTGTTTTAGACAAGCACGGGTCCTGTTTCTCAAAGTATGGTCGGTGCAATCTCGAAGCCCAAAAGCCTGCATGAGCAATCGCTTCGCTCGACGTGCAGCAGA
This sequence comes from Planctomycetes bacterium UBA7888, assembly GCA_002500505.1. Lineage (GTDB taxonomy): Bacteria > Planctomycetota > UBA1135 > UBA1135 > UBA1135 > UBA7888. The sequence continues at coordinate 3,844 of DLRM01000056.1, read as the reverse complement.
AGCGCTTGGGTACGGACCAAAAAAAACACCCTTCCCCTTGGCTTTCCTCCGAGCCAAACTGAGTTTCGGCCATTCCTTTTGAGTCTCAATCTGAATGAACAAAAATGACTTGTCATCCTTCAATAAAACATTCATCGAAGGCTGATGTTTCTTGACCAATCTTTCCTCTAGAAGAACCGCCTCCTTTTCAGAATCGGTAACAAAAAATTCCGCGGTGGAAGCAAGGCGTAGAAGGTCAGCCAAGCGAGCGCGCCCATCGGCACCAGCGCGCCGATACACCTGCACCCGATTCCGTAAAACGCGAGCTTTCCCTATGTAGAGAATCTTTCCACTCTGGTCCCGAAACAAATAGCACCCGGGCCGAAGCGGCGCATTCTTCAAGGTATCGGAGAAGACCTTATTCACGAGACGAGGTCCAATTCCAATGCCTCAAGCCTCCTAACTTCATCTCGAAGCTTGATGGCTTTTTCAAAATCAAGGGAGGCCGCCGCAGAAAGCATTTCTTTCTTCAAAGAATTCAACCGAGTGCGAAGGGAATTCAAGTCTTCAAAATCCACAGAGACCTCAGCTGACTCACTCTCCTCTCCGAGCAAAGAAGCTATCCCTTTCCGAATCGATTTCGGCGTGATTCCATGTTTCAAATTGTGTTCCTCTTGAATGGCTCTCCGGCGACTAGATTCTTCAAGGGTTGCCAAAATCGACTTGGTCTTTTTGTCGGCATAAAAAACAACGCGACCGTCCAGGTTTCTCGCAGCGCGACCACAGGTTTGGGTCAGAGAGGTTTCGCTACGAAGAAAGCCTTCCTTGTCTGCGTCTAGAACTAAAACAAGGGACACCTCGGGCAAATCCAATCCCTCCCGAAGCAGGTTAATACCCACAAGAATGTCGAAAACTCCAATCCTCAAATCCCGCAACAAGGCCGCGCGCTCAAGAGTGTCGATGTCGGAGTGAAGATAACGCGCTTTGAGACCATTCTCCTGCAAGAACTCCGTCAAATCTTCTGAACTCCTCTTGGTCAAAGTGGTCACCAAAATACGATTCCCCTTCCCTACCTCGACCTTGCATTCAAAGATTGCATCCTCAACCTGTCCCAGCGCAGGACGTACTTCACATTTTGGTTCCAGCAAGCCTGTCGGACGAACAATTTGCTCAACGACTTTCTGATTCGCAAGATTGATTTCTCGAGCAGATGGGGTTGCGGAGACGTACAAGGCTCGCTGAAGAAGCCCTTCGAATTCTGGCTCAGCAAGAGGGCGATTGTCCAATGCAGAGGGAAGACGAAAACCGTGACGAATGAGGTTCTTCTTTCGCGAAGTGTCTCCTTTGACCATTCCGTACAACTGAGGGAGAGTGACGTGGCTCTCGTCCATTACACACAAAAAATCTTTGGGAAAATAGTTCAGCAAGGTGAATGGGGGCTGCCCCGGCGCTCGACCCTCGAGATGGCGAGCATAATTTTCAATGCCATGGCAAAGACCAAGTTCTTCCATTTCCTCCATGTCTGCGAGGACACGTCTCTGCAAGCGCTCCGCCTCCAACCCTCGGCCCTTCTTCAAAAGGTTGGCCACTCCCTCTTGCATTTCTTTTCGAATTGAGACCAAAGCGCGAGGCAACTTTTCTTCTGGCTGGACATAGTGGCCAACCGGGAATATGTTGACCCTCTCGAGTTCGTCAAATATTTCACCGGAAAGTGGGTCACAACTAAGGATAGACTCAACTTTTCCCTCGCTTAACTCAACCGAAAATATCTTGTCTTCCTCCTGAATGGGCCAAATTTCAATCGAATTCCCTCTGACTCGAAACGACCCCGGCCGGAAATCATGCTCGGCTCGCCGATGCTGGGTTCGCACGAGCCCACGGAGCAAATCGCTTCGTTCTTGCTCCGCACCAACTGCAAGCTCTAAAGCCAAGCTCCTGTAATTTTCTGGGTCCCCCAATCCATAAATACAAGATACGCTAGCGACAACAATCACATCCCGTCGATGTAGCAGGCTAACGGTTGCGCGATTACGCATCCTGTCAATTTTCTCGTTGATTCGAGCATCTTTCTCGATGTAAGTGTCTGAGGAGGGCAAGTAAGCCTCAGGCTGATAGTAGTCGTAGTAGGAAACGAAGAACTCCACGGCATTTTCAGGAAACAGTTCCGAAAATTCAGAGAAGAGCTGGCCTGCCAATGTTTTGTTGGGCGCAATCACCAAAGTTGGGACCTGTAGTTCTTGCACGACATTAGCAACAGTAAAGGTTTTCCCAGACCCCGTCACACCAAGAAGAACCTGCTTGATATCACTACTCCGAAACCCATCGACGAGATTCTCAATCGCTGAGGGCTGATCCCCGCGAGGCGTGTAATTACTTTTGAGCTGAAACCTGTCCTTCATCTTTTCCCCAGTGAGGAAGAGGCTATCCTAGAAAGCAATGGCCCATTCCCGCTGCCCGCATTGCCAAGTTCGCTTGAAAATCCAAGACGAGCGCCTTCATTCTAAGGTCCGGTGCCCTAAGTGTTCCGAGCCCTTTGTTTGCAAACCGGAAACCGTTACACCAACTCGAGCCACTGCGAGGAGGAGGCCTCCGCCGAAACCTAACTCCCTCCCTATTGTTCTAGCTTGCCTCGCTCTACTTCTCTGCGGGGCCATTTGGTTTTTCTACCCCGATCCACCGGCTCCTACATCTACACAAGATTCCATTGCCGTCCTTCCGCCGAAGCCAGCCAGCGCCCCTCCGCAGATTGCCGCCCGCGAACATCCGGCAATGAAGCGTGTGCGATTTTTCTCTCAATCTCTTTCTGCGCGCAACTTCGAATCCCTCGCTCGACAATTGGATTTACCTTCTTGGTACAAAGCCAAGAACCCTGGCGACAGTCGGGTTTACCAACTATTGCCTGGAGATGAAATCCGAGCCTGGGAAGAGTCCCTCTTCCTCGAAATTTCCAAGAACCCCTTTATTCTCCAATTCGTCCAAGACAGCTTCTTTGATGTTTTTTACCTGGAAACTGACGAGGCTCCTCTTCGAATTGAAGTCCGTATAAATTCCAACCCAGACATTCGCTGGATTTTCGATTTCCTTCAAGACGGCGGTGACTGGCGCATCGCAAAATTGGACATCATTCCGCCTCAGGCGAAACCTGTCGCTGAAGCCAAGGAGCCCGAAGCGAAGCCCAAAGAAAGCAAAATCTATGTTGAAGACGATATAGGTGGGCGAATTTTCCGCGGGAAAATCGTAGCCGTAGATATTGTTCAAGACACTTCCCCCGAAGACCTTGCCATCTTAAACCCACTGCTTGATTCCGCCCTTCAAGATGGCGGCCTTGAATCTCGTGTCGCCAAAAAGGACTTGATCCCATGGGAAAACAAGCCAATCCCCCTTCTTCTGAACCGACTGGTCGAGCTCCCTCTAGACGGAAGTGAAGACCGCCTCATGGAGGTAGCAGCCATTGATGGGCTACTACAAGCTCTCACTCACCGCATCTCCACCCTTCCCATGCGAGCACTCGGAACGGGAGGCAAAGAGGGCCTAGTCGAGCGACAAAATGAAGTCATCGGTTCTTGGTTCACGTGGTGGAAAGTATGGGGCAAACGGTGGGAGGGATGGAAAAAAGAGGCCAACTTTCCTCCTCCACCTCGAAGACGTGGCGGGAAGGGGCGTAACAGCCAGTGAGAAATAGACTAAAATAGACCTCCCCCCCCCTTTCTTTAAGAATCATGAGCGACCGAATTGGAACTTGTACGACCTGTGAAGCCAAATATGGCAACATCCCCCCCAGCTTCCCCCACCTCCGAGTAAAGTGCAGGAAATGTGGAGGGGTTGTGGAAATTCCGGCCCTAGAGGAGGAAGTCGCCCCTGAGCC
>DLRM01000038.1:476-27202 GCA_002500505.1 Planctomycetes bacterium UBA7888 | reverse complement strand
GAATTTTTCGATTAGTGATTTCACGATGAGCTTACGGTGTGGGAAAGGTAAAGAAATGTCCGTAGAGCAGAGCTTAGCTTAGCGGGAGGTATTTGCTTGGGAGGCGAGCTTGCAGTTGGGAAGTGGTCACATGTGCCCGGAAGGGAGCAAAGCCCTGCAGGCCGAATATTTTGCGGACGTCAAGACCTGAGCGGGCGGGATCGGTGCCAACCACCCATTTAATAGATTTTTGTTTTCCCCGCGCGCGGAGTATTACTAAATCATATTCTCGCTGGAGAGAGAGGAGGATTTCGGTGATATCGATACGCCCTTGGGCGGTGAGCAAATCCAGAAATACCACCGACCCCTCTAAATCATCAAGAGGAATTGCCTTTTTGAGTTGGCCCAAGGAATTGTTAACTGCTTGGTGGTGCTGTTCTGCAGCCATCTCCAATTTAGCCAAGTTATTGTTTCCAAAGTTAGCGCTCATCGCCTGAGCATAGGCGAATCGGATTACTAGTCTTCTGATATGGTCGTTTCCGCCTCGCAAGGCGTGATCTAAAAATTTGCCAGTTTTTGTAAAAGTGCCCGTTCTTGTGTCGGCAACCACGCTGTCGGGGTCAAGCCAATCGGGTGGATTTCCCCCATCTTGCAGAATCCACCACTTGGCGGCGGAAAGCACTCCGTCTAAATCGCCATGGCAGAGGATGGTGTCAGCGGCCCCCCGCTCTTTTACTAATTCCCTATCTATTAGCGGTGGGCACGCGGGGGCCTGGCTGCGTGGGCGGAGAACAAATCTTTGGTCATTTTGTAGGGACGCCCAGATGTTTTGGTCGTGATGATCAACCCATGCGAGAAGGCGGCTGCCAAGGCGGTTCGCCCAATTGACATCTAGCTGTGGATTTTCTCCGCGAAGCGCAAGGTCCAGGACCACAACATTTCCTTTCAGGTCGCCAGTGGGCGGCTGTTTGCCAGGCCTACACAAGCGGATTACGGGAGCGCTAGACATGGCGGTATCCTATGCTTGGGCGTTTCGTTTTTCCCCCATTTAGCCCAAAAGAATGAAAGAACATCTCGACCGCGTTGCTGACATCAGCCGCCGCCTGGAGCAAATCAAGGAGACCTTGGGCTACCTTGATAAGAGCGAGAGGCGGGCTGAGCTAGAGGAGCAAATGTCGGCGGGGGATTTTTGGGACGACCAAGAGCATGCCCAAGTAGTAATTTCAGAACTCAAGTTGTCCAAGGCGGTCACTGAACCCATAGACAGAGCAGTTGAAGTTTTGGAAGAAATTGAAACCTTGGTCGAGCTTGGCGAGGAGATGGGCGCAGGAGAAGTGGACGGAGACCTAATTAATGCGGCCTCCAAGCTGCAAAAGCAAGTCGATGAGCTTGAATTCCAGGTAATGTTGGGTGGTGAAAATGACCACCGAGCCGCGTTTTTAACTGTACAGGCAGGCGCCGGCGGCGTGGACGCCGCAGACTTTGCTTCGATTTTGGAGCGTTTGTATTTACGTTGGGCGGAACGCCGAAAATTTGGAGTCGAAGTTATTGACCGCGAAGAATCGGATGAAGCCGGAATTCGTTCGAGTACTTTGCACATCCGTGGCCCTTATGCATACGGTTGGCTTAAGGCAGAGCGTGGCGTACATCGCTTGGTGCGGATTTCTCCATTTGATTCGCAATCTCGCCGCCACACAAGCTTTGCGGCGGTTGAGGTCTTTCCCGAATTTGACGCTGACGCGGCGATTGAAGTAGATATGAGTGATGTGCGCGTAGACACCTATCGCGCAGGCGGCGCAGGCGGCCAACATGTGAATAAAACGGATTCCGCTGTGCGAATGACCCATGAACCAACCGGCATTGTTGTGCAATGTCAAAACGAACGGTCGCAACACAAAAACCGCGCGATCGCACTCGGCATGTTAAAGGCAAAGCTTTTTGAAATGCGCGAGCGCGAACGAGACGACGAGCTGAAAAAAATGTACTCCGAGAAGGGCGAAATTGCCTGGGGCTCACAAATGCGCTCGTATGTCATCCACCCTTACCAGATGGTGAAAGACCATCGGACTAACCACGAAACCGGAAACACACAAGCTGTTTTAGACGGAGAAATCGATGACTTCATCGAAGAATACCTGCGTTCTCGAAGCTCCTGAAGGAGCCACTGCCATGACCTCTGACCGAAACCCCGTACGCCGCGCGCTTTTAAGCGTGTTTTATAAGGATGGCGTTGTGGAGCTTGCCAAAGCTTTGCACGCAAGTGGGGCAGAACTTCTTTCAACCGGCGGCACGATGCGTGCGTTGGTTGATGCGGGTTTGCCCGTAACAGAAGTCGCCGACTACACCGGCTTTCCTGAAATGATGGATGGTCGCGTGAAAACTTTACACCCAATGATTCACGGCGGGCTTTTGGCGCGGCGGGATGATGAGGGCCACCTTGCCTCCATGGAAGAACACGGAATTGGCGCGATTGATTTGGTTTGCGTGAACCTTTATCCCTTTGAAGAAACCGTTGCTGGCGGAGGAACTCGTGAGGAGATAATCGAGAAGATTGATATCGGTGGGCCAAGCATGTTGCGTTCCGCAGCGAAGAACCACGACTCTGTTGCAGTTGTTTGCGACCCAGGTGACTATGGGCGCATTGCAGAGGAAATTAACAATGGCGGCACGACATTGGCAACGCGCCGCAGCCTGGCCGCAAAAGTGTTCGCCCGTACAGGCGAATACGATGCAGCGATTGGCCAGTGGTTTGCCCAAGAACAGGGCGCTAGTTTGCGTTATGGCGAAAACCCACACCAAACAGCTGGTTTTTATCCCGACGCAATCTGCAGTGGCCTAGGCGCTGCCGAAGTTCTGCCAGGCGGAAAGGAACTGTCCTACAACAACTGGTTAGATTTGGATGGCGCTGTTTGTGCTGTGAACGACTTGCCTTCGCCTGCAGTCATTGTTGTAAAGCACACAAACCCCTGCGGCGCCTCTTTTGGAGACAATTGTGCAGACGCTTTAGAGCGCGCATGGAATGGAGATCCACTCTCGGCGTTTGGCTCGGTGATTGCAGTTCACGGTACTTTTGACAAAGCCTGCGCCGAATACCTCACGAGCCCAGGCCACTTTGTAGAAGTTTTGGCTGCGAACGACTTTGAACCCGAAGCGGTTGAAATTCTGCGGAATGGTCCCAAGTGGGGGGCTAACCTAAGAATTGTGAAGCTGGAAAGTATTGGCTCCGAACGAAACCAGCTGGAGGCTCGCCGCGTTTGGGGCGGAACCCTTGCCCAGGGCTCCGATGATTTAAATGGATTTACTGCTGATTTCAATGTTGCTGGAGAAGTTGCGATTCCTGACGGTCGCGAAGCGGACTTGCGTCTGGCTCAAACTTTGGCCAAACACCTCAAATCCAATGCGATTTGTCTTGTAAAAAACGGGTCTTTGGTCGGCGCCGGTGCCGGACAAATGAGCCGCGTTGATTCCGCAGAAATCGCAGTGAAAAAAGCGGGCGACCGTGCTCAGGGAAGCGTTGCGGGCTCTGACGCCTTCTTCCCGTTCCCTGATGGCCCCGAAGCTCTTGCCGATGCGGGAATTGTTGCGATTTGCCAACCTGGCGGTTCTGTGAAAGACGCAGAGGTCACAGCGGCATGTGATGCAAAAGGTGTAGCGATGGTTCATACCGGAACAAGGCACTTCAAGCACTAGCGCTTGGAGTCAAATTGTTGCACTCTGCAACAAAAAAGTGGGGAAGCATTTTTGCCTCCCCACTTTTTTATTAGATGTTGGCCTATCCTCGCGCTTTTTCGTAAGTTTCCTTCACAACATCCTCAATGTCGGTACCTTTCGCTTTCTTTACGAGAGACCTGAGATCCTTGAGGGCCTTTTTTCGGTCCCCCTCTCGAAGGGCATCAACGGCCTGAAGGCGCTTTTTATCTAAACCCAAAATCGTTTTATTGTCCTTGTCTGCCTTGATTGCCTTTGCGGCGGCCACCATTTCTTTTTCCAGGCCACTTCCTTTAAATGCGCTAATTTGGACATTGAAATAATTCAAGGCTTCCTGAGGTTTAAACTTGTTTGCAATCATGTTGCCGCGGTCAAGTCGCCGCTTTGCCGTTGCTTCAAGATCCACCAAAAATTGTTTTGCCTTCAGTGGTTCTTTCTTCGCAGCCCGATCGGCTTCTACCTTTGCGTCTCGCAACTTTCCTTCCTTTGCGGCCGCAACAGCCTTGGCAAGAGCGTCGTCGCGCTCGCCAGGATCCCAGATAGGGCCCGCATCGGCAGCCTCAGCGAGGAGTTCTGGCAAAAGTTTGACCCATCCATCCCCACCTGGGTGGCCTTGCCAAACAATTTCGCCGTCGTAGTTCAATAAAAATGCAGCCGGTATTCCCCGGACACCGTAAGCGTTTCCTGATCGGGTGGCACACCCAATGGGGTACTCGGGCACTTTGACGCCTTTGCGCTCAAGCCCACCTTCAACGATTTTTGCGGATTCATCAGTTAAAGCAAGCAGGGCGAGCCCCTGGGGGGCGTATTCTTTCCACACCTCAACGAGATGTGGCATGCTGCTAATACAAGGGCCTCACCAAGTTGCCCAAAACTCAAGAAAGACAACGCGGCCCCGTAAATCTTCCAGACTGGTCCCGGGCGGATTGTTCATCCAAGACTTCACCTCGATTTCTGGCGCCCAACCCTGGCTCAACTGAGCCGAAATATCGGGCCCCATGGCGCCGACAAGAATAAGGGGTAGAAGGAGCTGTTTCATGTTGGTTACTATACGGCAAAATGATGAAGCACGAACTTTCTTGGTCCGCGTCGAGGGCGCGGGAATTTGAGCGCTGTAGGCGCGAGAACTGGTATGCACGGTACCGAGCCTGGAATTGGTGGGGCGAGGAGCCGCGAGGGGAAAAATACCAAGCAATGGTCCTGAAGCAACTAGACTCAATCCCGGCCTTCGCTGGCAGTTGTGTCCACGCGGCAATTGAGAAGTGGTTCCAGCACAAAAAGGCAGGGACCGATATGAGCCAGGAGGAACTTTTTGAAGAAGCTCGGGAACTTTTCCGGGAAGGTTGGCGGCAGTCTTCCACCGACGCTTGGAAAACACGACCCAATAAGTTAACTCACTTAGAAGAGCACCACTTTGGAATAGAGGTTTCCAAGGAGCGCACCGACCGGGTTCGCCAACTATTCGAGGTTTGCGCAGACAATTTTTTTAAATCACCAACCTTAGAGCCTGTTCGCAGAGCTCACCCCGACTCTTGGCGTTCTGTTGAAGCTCTTGATTCCTATCAGTTTATGGGGGTCAAGGTCTATGCAGTTCCAGATTTTGCGTACCTCGACGAAGACCAAACTGCTCACATATGGGACTGGAAGACTGGACGGCCACGGCAGGAAGATGATTTTCAGCTTCTCACTTATGCGCTTTACGCTTGTGAAAAATGGGGAATCGAGCCGGAAAAAATTCGCCTTTATGCATCCTACCTTGCGACTGGGGATGTGAAAGAAATACCCATTACCCTGGAGCGATTATCTGAAGCGCAAGATGTTATGTCGAACTCTCTCCGCGAGATGCGCGACATTCATTATGACCCCGACGAAGACCCTGCAGTACTGGAAGATTGGCCGACAACAGGCGCGCCAGAAGCCTGCAATCGGTGCCGCTTCCGCGAAATTTGCGAAGGCGCAAACGGATTAGCCGATCGTCAAGGAGAGAGCGTTCAACAAAGTTGTTGAGGCTGCGTCGGCCCCATGAAGCCAAATATGCTTTCCAGTTGCTGGAACAGGAACTTGCGCGGAGTAGCTCCCTGCACCTGACGCACCTAAACTGATTGGAAGAATATTGAAGGGTGCCGTGAGAAGAACTGGTCCGTAAAGGGTGGGGGTTGGCCCTCCGCCAACGAGCGAATAGGAAAAGACGGCAACATTATTCGGGGTGCCACCAGTAACCCGCACAGTGCACGTTTGGCCTCCGAGCAGATTGGCAACCGAAAGTGTCGGGCCTGGCGTAATTGGAATTTCTGCAACGCCGCACAAGTAGCCAGACGGATTGTTCAAAGTGGTTCGGTGGTAGTCGTACCACTTGCCAGGGAAAGGGCCTCCAGAACCGTGCATGGCAACGAATTGCTCTCCTAGGGGAGAAATATTTGTAAGGTGGTTTGGTTCGAATAGGGCCCAATTTGTATAGCTTGGGAGTCTGCCGACCGACCAGAAAAATGTTCCCTCAATCGAGACATCATTAAGGCCAATCCACAAATCCGTTCCCGTGCCGAAGGTGGATTGGACCCAACTGTTTTCAGCGGCGTCATTAATCTCAACGAGATGTCCGCCCAAGGCTTTGGCGGCGCCTTCGGCCGCGTCCCAAGTAGATGGAGCCAGAAGGTGGTAAGTTTGGCCATTTGTTGGGTGCGCAACAGTGCTAACAATTGGCGGCGCCGGTGGCTCAATAGAGTCTGTGACGGAGACGTTGTCAATAGTCCATTGCGAGGAAAATTGTCCCGTGTACTCAAACGCAAACCGCACAGAGGAAAAACCAGCGGCGGCCGAAAGGTCGACTGACCAGGAGCAATTGCCATCTTTGGCTACGTCTTCCCCGATACGGATCCACGTCAGGCCGTCATCTAATGATGCTGCAATGTAGTGATGGTCGCGGTATTGAGTATATTTGTTGTATTGGTCCCAGTGCAGCCAAACTTCACTGGCCAAGGAAAAGTCCATCGCAGGGGTTACTAAATAGTTATCACTTACAGTTGTAAAGTCATTGTGATAAGCGCTATCTCCCACAAAGGAGCCCTTCTCCCATCCTGCATTGGCGCTATTGATTTGCTCGTCCCAGCCCGTTGGCGGAACGCCAGAGGAAAAATCCTCTTCAAGCCATACTTGTTGAGCGGCAACAAGCAAGAAGGGGACGAACATTTTTAACCAATAACTAACGCCAAGGAATTCAACATCGTTGCGCTCCCAGCATCGGCTCCATGGAACCAGATATTCCAACCAGTTAACCCGGAGGGAACGAGCTTCGAAATATTTGTATTTCCATTCGCGTCTGCTGTAAGACGAATGATGTTGAAAGGCGGGCTAACATAGCCTGTTCCGAAAGGTGTGTTAACGGGGCCGCCGCCCACGACTGACCAAACAAAGTAAACAACACCATTTGCTGTGCAGTTGGAAAAGTCAACCTGAGCGGTTTGTCCAGCAACGAGATTTGTTACAGCCATTGAGGGGCCTCCTGTCCCGCCGCCAATTTCGACGACTCCGTAGTAGCCCGGGCTCCACGAGGTGCTTGCAGCGTCGAACATGTCATTCCATTGGTCCGTGTTCAGTTCACCAATGTGTACATAATTTTCATTGCCACCGTTGTTGTCAGGCTGGCCTGCCGCCCAATAGCGGAAGCTGCTGGGATCCCCAGAGGACCACACAAAGGTGCCCTCTACGGCTTCGTCATTAAGGCCAATCCAAAGATCGCGATCTTGGGCGCCATAATTTCCAAAAGTGGCCCATATCCAATCATTCTCTGCTTGGCTTCGGACTGTAGCCAAGTGTCCGCCCAAAATGACGGCATTGGCTTCCGCAACGGTCCAAGTCGAAGAATCCAGCAGGTGATATGTATGACCATTTGCTGGATTGACTGCCGTGCCCAAAATAGATGGCGGCGGCGGAGTTAAAGAGTCTGAAACAACAACATCGTCCACGGTCCACTCCGAAGCGTAATCTCCCGTGTAATGGAAAGAGATGTTTACGCCATTGACACCCGCATAGCTTGATAGATCAACAACAACCGAGCTAAGGCCGTCACCAGAAAGGTCGTCGGCAACATTGACAAAGGTCACTCCATTATCAAGGGAAACATCAATGTAGTGATGATCTCTCCAAGAGGCGAACGTTACCAACTGATCGAAATGAAGGCCGACCTGAGTAACGCCGCTCGCGTCAATTGGCGGGCTAAAAATTGCGTTATCGTTGTACCCAGAGTCATCATTATGGAAGGCGGCAGTGCCATTTAAACTACCAGGATCCCACCCGACGGAATTTCCGTTATTCAGCTCCACCCAGCCAGTAGGCGGGACACCAGAGGAAAAGTCCTCACTAAGGAGAACCTGTTGGGGAAGGGCAAGAAGAAAGAGGGCAAACGTCATGACACTCCTAGGATAACCCCAAAAAGGAAAAGGTGTTGGCTGTGTTGGCTCGAACTATGCCGTTACGGCCTCAAATTCAGGGCGACGACCCTCTAAGAGAGATTTCATGCCCTCTAGGGCGTCAGGATGTAGAAAAACTTCGCGCAAATGGTCGAGCTCCATGTCCAGGCCAGCTTCAATTTCCATGTCCACGGTTGCATTCAGCATCCCCTCGGCGGCGAGCAAAGCGTGGTACGATTTCTGCGACATTCGCTTAACGGATTTTTCAACTTGGGCATCTCCGCCAGTATCTACAACGCCGCTCATGATGTCGCTCACGCTGTAGCTAGAGAAGAAATCCCAAAGAGATTGCCAACGAGTGTCCGGCGCAGTGACCGGGGTGGTGCGACCGGATTGGCGGCCACGCTTAACGAACTCTGCGCACGTGGCGTCGAGTTCAGCAAACGGAACCAGGGCATCAGCTAAACCAATTTCAACAGCGGCATTTGCGTCTACGATTTGCCCGGTGTAAATCATCCACTTTGCCAGCGGGAGACCGATTCGGCGAGGAAGGCGCTGAGTCCCTCCAAGCCCAGGAATAATGCCAATCCCTGTTTCTGGGAAGCCAAAACTAGCTTTTGGGGAGCAGACTACAAAATCGCAAGCGCCGGAAAGCTCTGCGCCACCGCCAAGACATAAGCCCTGAACGCGAGCAATGGTGGGCTGACGTTTTCCGCTCATTGTCCGGAAACAATCGTGTCCAACGCGGGCGAAGTGATAGATGGGCTCGAATGTGTTGCGTTCGAGATTATCCACAAAGAACTTAATGTCCGCTCCAGCAACGAATGCTTTCCCTGTGCCCTGGAAAACAAGCCCCGACTTTCCACTAACCCGCGCTCTTTCAATCGCAGTCATAAGTTGAAGGCCAACCTGAACATTGAGGGCGTTTAAAGAGTCAGGCCGACTAAATTTCACTAGGGCGAGATTCTCTGACTCTTCGTAGTTCACCATGGAAATATGAATTCTGCGGTCACCAGAGTTTGCAATGAGATAGGGGACCTCAAGGCCATGGCTGACCACGACCGCTTCAGCAAGAGCGGCGGCACGTTCTACTCCAGCCTTATTAATCATTTGGAAGGGGCCCATTGGCCAGCGCAGCCCAACCCGCGCACCGATGTCGGTGTCCTCCACCGAGCCCACACTTTCGTGAACAAGCTGTGCGGCAACGTAAAAAGTGACACCCATCAAACGGTCGGCGATGGCGTTGTATTTTGATTCATCGGCCTTACCATCAAAATCCCAGTCTTCTCCTTTTTCAACTTGGTCGCACAGCCCTTTTGCGGGAGCATAAAAGCCGTGCAGGGTGTGCCCTAGAGTGTTTGCCGCATGCATGCTGATGGGAACACCAGTCACATTCATTAGCTGAAAGGGTCCCATGCCAACACCGAAACATTTTTTAGCCGCCCACTCGATAGTAGGAATGTCGGCAACTCCTTCATCTAACAGACGAACCGATTCGTTAATCCAAGGGACAAAGTAGCGGTTTACAACAAAGCCAGGTGCGTCAGCAGACCGAATTGGCGTTTTGCCAATGGCCTCTTGGGCTGCCCACGCAGCATCAAAGGCGGCAGGGTCGGTCGTTTCATGTTCAATGACTTCGACAAGGCGATTCATGGCGGGGTGATAGAAATAATGCAAGCCCACGACTCGCTCAGGGTTTGTGGTCACGGAGGCCACGTCCTTTACCAGAAACGAAGAAGTGTTCGTGCCCAAAATGGCGTCAGGCTTGCAAACATCGCCAAGGCGCCTGAACACGTCCCGCTTCACCTCAAGATCTTCAAAAACGGCCTCAATAACGATATCGGCGTCAGCAAGTTGACTCCAGTCCGCGGTGGGGGTGACATTTCCGAGGATGCGCTCCACTTTTTCTGGTTTGAACACGCCCCGCTCAACCCCTTTTTGGAGGAGAGTGCGGATGCGCTCCAGTCCAGTGTTGGCGGCATCTTCATTTACGTCCACCAGAAGAACAGGGTGGCCCTCAGTTGCGATTTTTTGGGCGATGCCGGAGCCCATATTTCCGGCGCCTATGACGGCGTATTGACGAATGTTGTAAGCGCTCATGATTTTGGAAGCTGAAAGAGAGAAGAAGGCCTCGTATTCTACCGATAACCTGCCACGCCAACCGGCCTCCGGGGCAGGGTTCCCCCTGTTTTTAACTCATGATTCGCCTCAGCCAAGTCCGCAAGACCTTTCAACGCGAAGGGGTCGCTTTACCGGTTCTTTCCATTGACGAGCTTCAAATCTTGGCCGGCGAACGCGTTGCCTTGGTGGGGGCGTCGGGTTCAGGGAAAACTACCCTCTTGAACCTAGTGAGCGGCCTTGTTTTGCCCGAGAGCGGCTCCATTGAAATTGATGGGACGGATATTTGCCAGCTCTCCGAGCACGCCCGCGATCGTTTCCGTGCGGACAATTGCGGGTGCATGTTCCAATCTTTCCATTTATTGGATGGCTTTAGCGCGCTTGAAAATATTGAACTTGGCGCCTCCTTTACTGGTCGGAAGCCCGACCGAGAGCACGTACTAGAATTGCTCGAATCCTTGGGGCTTTCCGATCGAGCCGAGCATTACCCGAGTCAGCTTTCGGTGGGCCAACAGGCAAGGGTTGCGCTTGCGCGCGCACTTGTGAATCGTCCCAAGGTTGTTTTGGCCGACGAGCCCACGGGCGCGCTCGACCCCCAAACTTCCGACTCCATTTTTGACCTATTGTTGACGACCGCAGAGAACGAATCCATAACAGTAATTTGCGCGACACATAACGAGTCTCTTGCAAGCCGACTAGATCGCACCCTTCGAGTTGAGGATTGGAAATGAGGCTTTCAAGAATTGTGACTCGGAATTTGCGACGGCGACCCCTCGCAACGGTATTGACTTCTTTTTCCGTTGCGCTTGGCGTTGCGCTGTTCTCCACGGTTGGAGCGGTTCGCCGAGCAAGCGAAGAAGGTTTTCAGCGCTCAGCGGCGATTTGTGATTTGGTTGTTGGCCCTAAAGGATCTTCGCTAGAGTTGGTTTTAAATTCTCTCTACCACATGGGCCAAAGCCAAGGGAACATACCCTTTTCGGTGCTCCAATCCCTTAACGAACGCCCTGGGGTGGAGTGGACAATTCCAAGCGCTGTTGGCGATAGCTATCGAGGTTATCGAGTTGTGGGCGTAACGGACGAGCTGTTTTCTCGGGCTGGACTTTCCGTTCAAAATGGAGAGAGCTTTTCATTTTCAACGGAGGACTTGATTCGAGAGCGAACCGAAGGCCACCACGATGGCCATGAAGTTACACCTGCCGTAATCGGTTCTTTGGTGGCCAAGGACCTTTCCCTTGGTGCAGAATTTTTTCCTTCACACAATTTACGCGAAGAGGGTGGAGCGGAAGAACACCACGACTCGCCCACAAAAGTAATCGGTGAATTGGCGGCAACAGGGACGCCGATGGATCGCGCCATCTTTATTCCCCTAAGCGATTTTTATGCCATTGATGGACACAAGCCAACAAAGGAAAGTTCGGCAGGTGGAACTCGGGACCCTCTTGGCTTGAGCTCCATTTTTCTGCGAACTAAACCAGGCTTTCACCACATTCGAATTTGGAGAGATCTTAATGACCGACTGGATACGCAGGCCGCTCGTCCCGCTGACCAAGTACGAAAATTGTTTGAGATTATTGGTGGAGTGGATCGGGCGCTTCGGTTAGTGGCCGCACTCGTGATGGCCGTCGCCCTTATTGGCGTTCTCGTTGCGATTTACAACACGATGGGCGCCCGGAAAAAAGAATTTGCGATTCTTCGAGCTCTCGGCGCTGGCCGACAGACGGTTCTCGCCATGGTAGTTGCCGAATCCGCCGGCCTGGCCGCATTTGGTGGCCTCATGGGGCTATTTTTTGCTGGTGCTGGGACTTGGGCGGCCTCTGGATACCTACAAACCCAAACAGGGGTTTTAGTTTCTGCAATTCCAGGCTTGAGTGAACTTCAGCTTCTCCTAGGAGTAATTATTGTCGGAGGCCTAGCAGGTTTAGTGCCCGCCTTGTCGGCCTACCGCACGGAAGCGGCCAAACACCTCGCTTCCACAAACTAAAGAGAAGTGAGACAAAGAACCGCATGCACCCGCGACTGTCCAGATACGTGTGGAATAATTGCGACAGTTGAAGAAGGTCGAGTTGTGCAACTTCAGGGCGACCCAGAGCACCCTGTTACTTCTGGCACTCTTTGCGAGCGCACCAAAGACTATGCAAAGCGAGTTGAAAGCTCGGAGCGTTTAACAACCCCACTCTTGCGGGCAGGGCGCGTGGACCCAGCGAATCCTCGGGCAGCCTACAAAGAAATCAGTTGGGAGGAAGCCCTGGAGCTTTGCGCGAAAAAGCTACTTCAATTTCGCGAGGAATCCGGGCCAGAGTCTATTTTCCATTATCAGTGCGGTGGCTCCTTAGGCATTTTAAAAAGACTGAACCCTTGGTTTTTTGAAAGCTTTGGTCCATGCGCCGCAAAGCGCGGAAACATTTGCGAAGGAGCGGGCTTTGCCGCGCAGCAGCTCGACTTTGGAGAATCAGAAAGCAACGATTGGTTTGACCTTGAAAACGCAAAGACCATCGTGCTCTGGGGGAAGAACCCAAATGTTTCTAGCGTTCACCTTCTTCCTGTTTTAAAGCGGGCAAAAAAGAAGGGCGCTAAGCTCATTTCAATTAACCCCATTCGCCACGCGACTTCCCGATCCTGTGATTTGGTTTTGCAGCCCCGACCGGGGACGGACCCATTTTTGGCACTAGCCCTCGCAAGAATTTTGTTTGCAAAAAACTGGATTCATGAAAAGGCGGAGGAGTGGTGTAATGGATTGTCGGAGTTCCGGCAAATGGTGGAGTGCCGCTCTCCATCCGATTGGCTAGCAAGTACGGGGATTGAGGTTGAGACGGTTGAGGAATTGGCCAACCATTACTTTGATGGCCCGTCCACAATTTTGTGCGGATGGGGTATGCAGCGACGAGCAAACGGTGGCGCCTGCATTCGTCTCTTAGATGCCCTCGCTGGAATTACGGGGAACATTGGAATGCCCGGCGCCGGTGTTTCTTTTTATGCAGGCCGCTCCGCCGGATTCGACCTTTCTTTTTTAAAGGGAGTTGCTGTTGCGCCACGAACGATTTCCGAACCCCGACTAGGCGCGGAACTTCTGGCTGCCGCCAACCCTCCGATTCGAATGGCGTGGATTACTTGCGGAAACCCAGTGGCGATGTTGCCGGAGAGTCAAAAAGTAGCACAAGCATTGCAAAGCCGAGAATTCACCGTTGTGTCCGATTCCTTTTTAACAGATACGGCCCAATGCGCCGATTTGGTTTTGCCAACGACAACCATGCTCGAAGAAGACGATTTAGTTGGCTCGTATGGGCATCACTGGATAAGCAATGTTCGAAAAGTAGTCGACCCTCCGCCTGGCGTGCGGAGCGACCTAGAAATTTTTACAGAGATTGCCGAACACGTTGGGATACCCGGCGCCTTCCCCTATGATGCCGAAGGATGGAAGGAGCGCCTTATTCGAGATCTTGAACCAGAAGGGATTACTATCGACCGACTTCGCCAAGAATCTGTCCGGAAACCCTTTGTCCCCAAAGTCGCTTTTGAGGGCAGAAAGTTTCCAACGAACGATGGGCGCATCCAGCTCATTCGCGAGCTCCCCACAGAGATTCCTCCAGCGAGTCGTGAGTTTCCTCTCTACCTATTGTCGAACGCAATTTCGAGTGCCCAGGGCTCTCAGTGCGAGGGAGAGTTTCAGCAAGGCCCGCCCGAAGTTCAGGTTCACCCTGAGACTGCGGCAAATTTGGCCGGTGGCCCCCTCCAAGATGGCGACATGGCAGTTCTTGAATCTGAATTGGGGAGCATGGAGGTTGTTGTTCGACACGAGGACCAACTCCACCCAGACGCAGTAGCGATTCCAAAGGGTGGCTGGCATCACCGCGGCCGCTCGGCAAACGCCCTCATTCGTGCGCGAGTTACCGACCTTGGAGAGGGGGCATGTTATTTGGACGAAACCGTGCGCCTTCGCCCCGCTGCGCGATAATTGGCGCTGTGCGTTTCGTCCCCATCCTTTTCTTACTCGTTGCCTGCTCCGAGCCGGACAACTCCACGTCGCACTCTGCCGAAGCCACAGTTATAGCAACCAGTGAAAACGGCCCCATCGTATTTGAGGACCTCGAAGACGCGCTCGATTCGTGGGAATTGGTTCGAGATGTAGAAATCGATTTTTCCTTGCCCCGCCAACATGTTGGCGACGACGAAGACCCTGTACCGGTGGACTTTGATTTTCTTGGAGCTTGGGAATTCAGCGAAGACTTGGAGGATCCCTTTCCAATCTTTATCCACGAACTTCAGGGGAAGAGAATTCGTTTACGTGGCTTCATGATGCCCGACCTGGATTTTGAAAACATAACACGCTTTCATTTAATCCGAAGCTTGTGGGGATGCTGTTTTGGTGCGCCGCCACGAGTCAATGAACTGTTGTCTGTCAATGTGCGTGGTGGCGAAGGACTGGACTACACTTACAACACGATTGAGGTGACCGGAACTTTCCGGGCAGAATTTCTGATGGAAGACGGAATCATCGAAGACATTTACTTTTTAGATGACACTGATGTTGAGGTCCTTGACGAGTTCGACGACCCCGACGCTCCAGCGATGTTCGACCCGGCGGTCGCCTTTTGATTTAAGCCTTTCTCCGTTAAACTCTTCAAGTTGTAATGTCCATGTCGTCATCAAACTTTCAAGCCGAAGCCGCCCTCTCCATGTTGAGCGACACTTCGCATGCGATGTCGGAAGTTGTGGACGGAATTTTGGAACGGCTTGGCGGCAACCCTGATATTGCCACTCTCTTTTTTACGCCTCACCACGCCCATCAAGCAAACCTGCTTCGTGATGAACTCCAATATCGTTTGGGTGCAGAAGTGAGCATTGGCTGTAGCGCAAGCGGTGTTGTTGCGGGTGCGGTCGAGATTGAAGATGGCCCCGGTCTTTCCCTTTGGGCGGCGCGAATTCCTGGCGCTCGCGCGCAAAGTTTTCACTTATCTTTTGAGGAAGAAGGTGATACCGGAATGGTGCGCGGTTGGCCTGATGTGGGCGAAGAAGCGAGTATTGTTCTGCTTGCCGACCCGTTTAGCTTTCCTCTCTCCCCGTTTCTAGATTCCTTGCGCCAGATGAAGCACATGCCTCCGATTGTGGGGGGTGTTGCGAGCGGCGGAAATCACCCTGGCAGCAACCGTTTTATAGTTGAGGATCGTATTGTGGAGACCGGCGCAGTCGGTTTCGTTTTGGATGGGGCCGCAACGATTGAACCTCTTGTTTCACAAGGCTGCCGACCCCTTGGGAAACCATTTATCGTGACGCGCAGCAAAAACAACGTCATTTTTGAATTAAACGAATTGCCGGCATACCAAGGATTGGACTCCATGGTGAATGACCTGGACGAAGAAGACTCCAAGCGGTTTCGCCAGGCACCTCAAGTTGGATTACGAAAAGTAGACTCCACTGGCGACCTCGGCTCAGATGGCTTCGTGATTCGCGGAGTGGTTGGGGTGGACAAACAAACAGGTGCGGTTGCAGTAAGCGACCAAGTGCGAGACGGTATGGAGCTTCAATTCCATGCACGCGATCACCAAACAGCGCACCAAGATTTAGGGGACACTCTTGGTTTGGCGAGCAGCCTTTATCCGGGCTCTGCCGGCGCGCTTTTGTTTACTTGTACAGGACGCGGCCAAGGGCTTTTCGGTCGAACAAACCACGACGCCGGTTTGGCCAACACATATTTTCCAGAAACGGCTGTTGCGGGCATGTTTGCCGCTGGCGAAATTGGCAGTGTTTGCGGCATGCCGTACATCCACGGGTTTTCAGTGAGCATGGGCTTGCTTGTTGAGCGCGAGGGATAAGTGAGCTCCGTTCCACCCAAAAACAATTCGGAAAACGAATCTAAGGTTTTACGGGTGGAAGTTGTGAATGGCCCCATGGATGGCCTTGTTCATTTCACAACCGAAGGCGTCATGTTGATTGGTCGCGGCCCGGAATGTGACTTGTCTTTAGATATGGATCCAGACGTTGCCGAAAAACACGCTCGACTTTGGCTGTTGAACGGTTTGGTTTGGATTGAAGACCTTGGCTCCAAGGCAGGCACCTGGATTGGGTCGGAATCTCTCCAAGGGAAGCTCCCCGTCTCTGCTGGTGTTGTTTTTTGTGCGGGCAACACGCTTTTAGAAATTATTGCGGACGATGGGAGTGAAGTTTGAAGACAACTTCTCTAACGCCTTCGGCGCGACAAGCCTTTCATTTTGCGGCATATGAAGCGCATCAATACGGCTCTGGCTTCTTGGGGGTTGAGCATCTGTTCCTGGGTTTATTGGAAGCTGGCGGTCCCGACGCTCAACGTGCGTGTGACTCTGCGGGCTTGGATTCTGAGCGTTTAGAAAAATTAATGCGCGCTTGGTTGCGCCACGGGAGCCAGAAATTGGGAGGAAGTGCACTTCCCGCTACCCCTCGCCTCAACCGGGTTCGCGATAGAGCCTCCATGCTCGCCGAAACAACGGGCTGGCTGCAGGCGGGCCCGTTGCATTTATTGGATGCGGTGCTTTCCGATTCCCGCTCCACACCGTCGCGTATTTTGGATTCGATGCGGCCAACATCAACAGGGCCTGCGCGGCCTGTTTTGCGTCGCGAGCTTGCGGGCATGCTTGAAAAGCGTCGCGAAATGGACACTCTCGGAACAGGAACTCCGATTGACCGCTTTAGTTCGGGATTTGAGCAATCTTCGACCAAAACACCCCCGCAGGGCCGGCAGGCTGAAATATCCGCTCTGGAAGAGCTGATTCAACAAGGAGAAGCTCCACTCTTGGTGGGTGGCGTTGGCACTGGCCGGACCGCTCTTTTCCGCGCCTGGAGCGAGCGAGGTGGAGATGGTCACCGATTACTTCGGGTAACCGAAGCAACTTTGCGGTTGGGTTTACGTGAAGGGCCCGATCCGGCTTTACAACTGGAAGATTTTTTTGAAGACCTTTCGAAGACCGAACAGGTTTTGGTTGTCTTTGAGGACATTCACACTTTATTGGAGGGGGCAACCGAGCGATTAGACGACCCCCTCAGGCGCGCGTTGGTCGCGGGCCGTTTTCGTTTTGCAGCGACCACAGATGGCGCAGGCTTGGCACGGCTAGAAACCCAAGAGCCCGACCTTCTCACCCGGTTCCGCCCCTTAGCTTTACCCGAATTGTCCGTGGAGCAAACCGTTCTCGTTTTGGATGACTTGCGCGGGCACATGGAGTCTTTTCACGACATGAAGATTTCCGATGAGGCTTTAGCCGCTGCCGCAGATTGGGCTGAGGACTACTTGCCCAGTCGTCGATTGCCTGGCGCAGCCGTGGATTTGATCGATCAAGCTTGTGCTTGGGATATTTTGGGAGGCATGGCCCCAAGAGAACCATTTTTGGACCCGGATGCGGTTTATGAGCCAAACCGTCGGCTTCGGACGGAGGAAGTTGCCGCCGCTGTTGCGCGCGAAGGCCACCTGCGCAAAGATTGGGTTTTGGCAAGTGAAGAAGAGCGTTTGGAAAACCTGATTTCAGAATCGAATCACTTTTCTTCAGAAATGACCAAGGCCATTCAAGAAGTTGTTCAGCAGATTCAAGACCCCGCTACCACAGGTTGTCGAGCTGTGTTTCCAATGGAAAGCCTTTCTACTGGGGACGCGATTACGCTCGCTCGTGTTCTTGCTGAGCATTGGTCCGGGTCCTCCGCTCGTTTAATCGAACTCGACCTCGTGGAACACGAGGGTGAGTCGGGTTGGGAAGACCTCGTCGGTCGCGCGAGAAAACAAGGGCCGCCCCGCCGAGGCGAACTTGCGACGCCATTACGTCACCAAAAAAATTCTGTTGTGTTGATTCACGGTTTTGAAGGTGCAGACCCTGTTGTCCGTAAAAAATTAGACAGTACTTTTGAATCAGGCCGACTCCAAGCTCCTGGCGGCGAAATTCAACTCGGCGAGTGCGTAGTTTTTTTCGCCTAAGGTCGCACTACGAACAATTCGTTCGGCAGGACTGAAAAGGATGCAGGGAGATTGCCAAGAGTTTCACCGTCAGCTTCTACCCCAACCGTTGCAGGTCCCGTGACGAGGATAGATTGAGTTTGAAACTCAGTCATTCCCGGCTCCCCCGGGGGCGGACCGTCCTTTAGAGCAGGAAACCTGGTTGCAATTTTAATAGCGGAGAGCCCCTCAATGAGAAGGATGTCAAAAAGGCCGTCGTCCACTTGGGCTTGTGGTGCAGGCTGAAGGCCACGGCCAAAAAAGCGACCATTGGCAACCGCTAGGTTTGTGAGGGCGGGAACAGATTGTTTGTTGTTTCCCCAATGCACCTCAACCGGCCGCTTTCGATAGGAAAACAAACAGGAGAGAAGGCTTAGTGGGTAGGCAAGCTTTGATCCAGCAAAGCGGCCAACGTTATTCATTCGGATTACCACTTCGGCACCGAATCCGACTTCTGCGATGTTGAGAAAGATTCGCTCTTCTTCACCGTTTGGCGTCGAAAACCGGACGAGGCCCACATCCATCTTTTTGATATCCCCCTCCATAGCGAAACGAATCGCTTCCATCCGATCCTCTGGCGTGCCCAAAGTGCGCCGCAAGTCGTTTCCCGTTCCTCCCGGAACAAAGCCCAAAGCAACTTCGGTGCCACGCAAAACATTGGCGGCTTCAAAGAATGAACCATCGCCGCCTGCTACAACGACACGGGTCGCACCATTCTCTATAGCTTTCTTTGTAAGCTTTTGGACATCACCAGGCTGGCGAGTCCATTCAATTGGAATATTCAAGCGAGATGCCTCGGAATTCAGCCTTCCCTTTCCGTTCATGCGCCCATGCGCAACGCAACGAATTGGCGCAATCAAGGTTGCTCCTCTAAGAGCCCAGCAACCTCCCTTTCAGGGTTCCAACGGGCTTCTTCGGCAAGGGTATTCGCGATTTGGAGGGCAGATACTTGGGTTCCTTTCCAGTCCAAAACACCAAGTCTTGTGCGACGAAGGAGTAGATCAGAAAGCTTTACCGCCCGCTCATATCGCAGGGCATAAATTGCTGCTGCGTAGATTGGGGATTGCCCAGGAACCATAGGTTGCCTCCAACGGGGACACTCATCTGCGATTCTCTGCACTCGCATTGCTTCGCTTCCAAAAGAAGACTGAATAGGGTCTTTGGAAACAGGAGAAGCAAAGAGAGAAATGGACTTTGTTCTACATCTAGGGAATGAGCGACCCAATTTTTTTGCCACGAGGTTCACTACATTCTCTGCCATTTGGCGGTAAGTTGTGAGCTTACCTCCTAAAATTGTTATCAAGCCCGTCTCATCCTCATGGATTCGCTCTTCACGGGAGACCTTGCTGGAATCTTGATGCTCCGATTTTGCAAGGGGCCGCAAACCCGCGAAACTTCCAACAACATCAGCTTTTGTGAGCTTAATTTGGGGCAATGCCGAATTAACTTGTTCTAACAGAGAGGCCGTTTCGATTTCATCGGCTTGCGGATTATTGAGGGGGCCGTCGTAAAAATCGTCCGTAGTCCCAATTAGGGTGCGTCCCTCCCAGGGGATTAAAAACAAAAGGCGGTTGGAGCCAGGCTTGCCCAAAGCGGCTGCACCTGAGATGGGCAAGCGCTCATAAGGAATAAGGATGTGGGCCCCTTTTGAAGCTTGAACAAGTTTGTCTTCGGACACATGCGCGCGCTCTCTCGTTTCATCACACCAAACGCCGGTTGCGTTAATTGCCAACTTTGCTCGAAGGGTGTATTCCTTGCCTGAAATTGTGTCGCGAACCATCGCTCCGGAAATGGCAGATCCGGGAGCCGAATCGCCATTCAGTAAGAACTTTTCAACCTTGGCGTAGTTCAGCAAAAGAGCACCTTCCATCACAGCCCTCTTCGCCACATGAACCGTTAGTCGCGCATCATCTGTCTCTGCGTCAAAATAAAGAAGCGAACCATCATATTTTTCAGAAAGCCCAGGAATCATCTTCTCTGTTTCTTGGGTCGACAAGTGCTGATGCAAAAGTCCACGAGGGCGCCTCGCCATTAGGTCGTAAACCCAAAGACCAAGACCAACAATGGTTCGCTGTTTCCACCCCCCAGAAATGGGAAACAAAAAGGGCAAGTCTCGAACTAGGTGAGGCGCGAGTTTTCGCAAGAGCCCTTTCTCTCGGGAAGATTCCAAAGTAGTCCAGAGTTGCCCTTGTTTTAAATATCGCAAGCCTCCATGAATCAACTTCGAGGACCGGCTACTTGTACCTGATGAAAAGTCGTACTGTTCTAGTAGGGCGACCTTTATCCCACGCGAAGCCGCATCTAAAGCAATGCCGCAGCCGGTAATTCCTCCGCCTACAACCAGCAAGTCCCATTCTTGTGAAGCGAGTCGTTCAAAATCCTGGTCGCGCGTTTGGTCCGACCAATCCACCATGGGCGAACAAGAGCTAGTCATTGGGCGTGAATGTTCTTGGATTTGGTCTTCCCTTTTGGCCACAATTTTCGTTGAGCTCGCGAAGGAGTTTGTCGCACCTTACTTCATCGTTTTGGAAAGCATTTCGACGCCGCGGTTAACCGCCTTGCGAGAAGCTTCTTCGGTTCGGCCGAGCGCTTCGCCAATTTCAGCGTAAGTCATTTCGTCGAAGAAGCGCATTACTAAAAGTTCACGGACTTCATCAGGAAGGAGCCCCATAGATTTTTCCATGCGCTCAAGCTCGTCAAATTCTTCCACAATACTAATCGGTCGTGGGCCCTCATGGCGTAGCGTGGTTCGTTCTTCGCCAGTGGTGTTCATGAGCGGTCGCTCTTTGCTGGAGTCACGCTTCTGGCGCCCAAAATCACGGGCAGATTTTCGAATACGGTTTTCAACCAGCCGGTTGAGCCATGCGCGGAAATGCCCTTCCGATCGAAATTCTTTATTTTCGGCCGTTGAAACCGCTTCCAAAAAAACATTTTGAACAATGTCGAGCGTTTCGACTTTAGAGCGGAGCTTTTGACCAAGACGAATTCGCACGGCGGGCACAAGCTTGTCGTAATACCGCGACCACAAACGCTCTGCGGCATTGGAATCGCCATCTTGGGCGAGCCGGAGGTCGTGAAGGGTCTGACTAAGGTCTGGGGTTTCCGCCAAGGCCTGAAGGAGGGTTTGATTAAGTAGGGGGACGGCGAGCTGGGAGGAGGGGGGAAGCCGCCCAAAGAGACATTCTTACTCTATCAGGTGTTGCAAATCCTGTCTGCGCAAAGCATTGCGCGCCTAAGGGCAGGATTGAGCCCCACCCCGAAGAAGGAATCTCCACCCAAATAGAGCCCAGGCAAGGCTCGGGCTACAGCTTGCTCGGCGGCGGCGAGCCGCTCAAGGTGGCCAAGGGTGTAAATTGGGATTTGCTGCGTCTCTTCAGAGAGGGAACGGTCTCCTTGGCTTTCCTTTCCCCTTACCAACGCTCGGAATAGCGCTTTTCCAGGTGGTACTTGAGATGGAAAAATGGAATGAGTGAATTGGATATTGAGAAACGGGGCGTTTTCGCTGGAGGGGGCGAGGATGCCAAAGCCCTTGCCAGGGCGGAGAATTGCGGACTCATCGAATCGAAAAGGGATGCTACGCAGGGAAGTCGTGACTAACGTCTCGGCAAATGTGCGAAGTTCCGGAGGCGCGGCGTGGCCGAGCATTTGCACAAGGGCACCAGCTGGGGCGGTGGAGAAAACGGTTTGGGATTGAGATAGGGCCTCGCCTTTGGAAGTTGCAATCCACTGTCCATTCTCGAGGCGCAAGGAGTCCACCGGGGCGTTCAGTTGAAGAGAGCTCCCTAAGCCTTCAGCTAGGCGTTCCGAAAAGTTTTGAAGTCCACCCTCGGAAGTGCAAAGGGCGTCGCTGGGCGCAGTGCCTTTCCAGGCCGCACGAACCAAGGAGCCGTGTTTTTTTTCAGCCGCGGCCAGGTGGGGGAAGGCGGCAGGAAAGGACATTGTTTTGGAATCTCCGGCAAATAAGCCAGAGGCGGCGGCGTCCAGCAAGGTGCTTGCGACTTCTTTTCCAAAACGGCGGCGACCAAACTCCCAAACCGACTCATCTGCAGTGATGCTTCGGGCTGGATCCCCCGCGCGACGCGGCAAGAAAGGCTCAAGACAAAGGCGGAGGCGCCCTGTAGGGGACAAAAAGCTCGCTCGCAGGAGGCCTAGCTTTCCACTAGGGATTGCGTGGAGCTTGCCACCCTTCAAGAGGAGGCGCTCTCCATCTCCGGCCACGGAAGTCTCCACCCCTAAACCCACCTCCTCACACAGCTTATGCCATTCAGGCTCATGGTCGAGCCATCCCGCCGGCCCCATTTCGATGGTCCACCCATCCGAGCGAACTGTGTGGATTTTGCCCCCTACGCGATCAGAGGCCTCCAGCAAGCAGACGCCCTTGCCACGGCGCCTCATGACATGTGACGCAATTAGACCGGAAGCACCCGCCCCGATGACCGTACAGAGTTTAAAGTTGGACATCGCTGTGGGGATTATCCTGTCTTCTCCATTCCCGCCATGACGCACCGTCCTCTTTCTTCCCTTTTACTCCTTCTCGCCTCCTGCGGGAGTGCGACCCATTCCTGGAATGACGAAATATCTGATGTTATGGACCCCTATCGGGAAGGAAACTTTTCTCGAGCAGCTGCAGAAATCAATGGAAGTTTTCGCCAGCAATGGGCGGTGAAGCTGGATCCCGAAAAGGGTCAGATGACCTACGGCGACAACGCCATTATCGCCAACTTAGAGCGAGGCCGGATTTTATTCGATGCGGGCAAGTTCGAAAAGTCACTCGAAGCTTTCGAGTTAGCCGAAACGATTCTGCATCACGACTTTGACGAACGCGCAATTGTAAGCGTAAAAGATGCGGCTGCCGAAACGGAATCGCTCATGGTGAACCAAAAAGCCATGCCGTACTCCGGCTTTGTTTACGATCGTATTTTGTTGAACACCTACAAAGCGATGGCCGCCGCTAGCGCGGGAGACTTGGAGCGCGCACTTGTGGAATGTAGACGAGTGGACGAAACACAAGAAGAGGCAAAGCGAGTTTTTCAAAAGGAAGCAAAGGGTTCAAAGGGAAGCCGGAAAACCCTGCTCGAGCTACAAAGAGACGACTCCTTCATAAAAAAACATCCTGAACTTCGCGGGGCCTCAATTCCTGAAACCTATCGTGATTTTGTCAATCCTTTCGCTACGCTTGTGAAGGGAGTGATGCGCCGAATTAAAAACCATCCCGACGAGACTGGAGAAGTCGATTTTCGGAATTTAGTTGCGATGTTGCCAGGCAACCGGGAGATTTCTGCAGAGTATGCACGTATTCGAAAAAATGAATCTGCCGCAGGGACTTTATATGTGATTTGGGAAAATGGCCTTGGGCCGCGCCGCCGCTCTATTGAAGTTGCCATTCAGTACGGTGAAATTCGGCGCACGACCTACGCCCCTTCGTGGGAGTTTTCGGATTATTTGGACACCGCTTACTTAGCTCTTCCCGAGTTCATTCCAGGTCGCCAAGCAGGCACGTCTCTGTGGGTAGAAACCACGGACGGGACACGGCCAGCGACCGAGCTTATTGCCGACATGAATGCTGTAGAGCGCTTTGAATACCAAGAGCGAATGCCCCTAGTGTTGATGCGCGAGTTTGCCCGCGTCATTGCCCAAGAAACGATGGCAAACGAAATTGAAAAGTCTGCTAAGAAAAAAGATAAGGGCAAGATAAAAGGCGACAACGATGACACGGAAATTTTCTGGACCATTGTCGCAAAGCTTGGAGCTTTGACTTATAAGTCTTTGGTGAACCAAGCCGACGATCGCTGCTGGCGGTCGCTTGCTTGTAACTATCAGTTCAAGGCTCTTCCAATCCCCGACAACCGCCGAGTGCGCTTGTCCGTAAAGGGTGGGAGCGGCAAACCAGAAATAGTGGAGCTCCCGGACGGCGAAGTCCTGTTGCTTATTGTTCGGAGCGTGAACAAAAACCATCTTTCGCATCACTCCGTTGGCTTTCCCTTAGGCCGCAAAACCCTTGGTTAAACCATGAACAAACTCCTTTTCTCCCTTTGCATGATTGTTGCTGGCGCGGCAATCATTCCCGCTTGCGCCGCGCCAAAAGTCGCTGGTCGCACCGATTTCGGCGTACCCTGGCGCCTGGAGTGGCTTGACCAAAAAGCTCGCGCTCAACTCGAGGTTGGCGAAATCTGGTCCACTCACCAGGGCGACCTAAAAACTGGTTTGGCAGAAGTTCGTAATCGCCAACCCATTCCGATTCGCATCCGCGCTGGCTTTAGCTGGCTCGGGGAACACGGAACACCCATTCACACACCGGGAAGCGTCCCGCAACTTTTGGAGCTTGAGCCGGGCGTTAGCACGGTGATTTCAAATGTCGCTCCATCGTCTCGCGCCCACTCCTTCCAAATTAGAATTGGCCTTGCCAAATAGAACCATGAAATACAAACAACTCCTCTCCCTTCCGCTGATTTTGTTCGCTGCATGCGGCACTAACACGACCGCATATGACCCAGGAAGCGGCGGAATCCGAACTGTCAACGCCGTGAACTACGACGACTTTGCCGACGCTTCCGGCGTGTTGATTCAATCCATGCTTGAGTCTGGAACCTTCAGTGACGCTTCTTTGTCAAAACACCCTGATGGTCGAATCATTTTGGCTCTAGAAGATGTAGACAACCTAACCTCTTCGAATCTGCACACCAAAGTTTTGACGGACAAGGTACGCGTTGCCCTGAACAAAACGGGAAAAGTATTAACAACGACTTCGGTTAAGTTTGGTGCAGGCGGCGCAGAAGATACGGGCGCCAAGGAGGTACGCGAAATCAATGATCCGATGTTTGAGAAGAATGGATACAAAAACGCCAATACCGTTGTCCTCCCTGACCTAAGCTTGAGTGGATCCATCATCAAGATGAGTGCAACTGAAGGCCGCACGAGCCAAACCGTCATCATTTTTAAGCTCACGTTGACCGACCTGCGAACTGGCCTTGCCATTTGGGAAGACGAAGCTCCCGTGGGCAAACAGAAAAAGAAGGGAATCTTTTAGGCGCGAAGTCTTAACTTGGAGTCCAACCGAGCTGGCGTCCCCCGAGGATGTGAAAGTGAAGGTGGTCAACTGATTGGCCACCTTCATCGCCTTTATTAGTGATGACCCGATAACCTGACTCAGCAATCCCTTCTTGCTCGGCTATTTGACTGCACACCCAAAGAAGGTGACCCATCAACTCTGGGTCTTCTGTCGCGCCCTCCCCTATATTTCGATAGGGCTTTCGCGGAATAACCAAAACATGAACTGGCGCCTTGGGTTCAATATCCCGAAAGGCAACCGCCTTTTCATCCTCCCAGACCATGTCAGCGGGGATTTTCCCGTCGAGGATTTTTTGAAAAATGGTCACGCTTCTGCTTTGTCACCGCTGCAACAACGATTCATCACTTCCCCCCAGTCAGTTTCAGATAGCTCTTCAGCTTCTTCAATTAGCAGAACAGGAAAACCGTCTGTGATGGGGTAGCGCCGACGCGTTTCTGCGTCCTTTGAAACGAGGCTTTCCCCGTCTTGGACAAGCTCAGCAAGGCTAAGGGGACAGCGAAGAATGGCCAGAAACTCTGCTTCAAGGGTGGTCATGCGCTCAGTATATCCACCACTCCTCGCGGCAAATGAGGGGGGAAAATTGATTTTTATTAGGCTTGCTCGTGGAGAAATCGATATTAGAGACCCAAATACCCTGCTTAGGCCCCAAAAGCGACATATTATTCTAACTATCTCGCACAAGTATTCATGCAAGTGTTAGTCTAGAGCAAAACCCAATAGGGTTGTTTTCTCCTAACATCGCATTGCCCCCCATGAAAAACGTTCTCCCCCTGTTCCTCTTCCTCCTTGCAGCACCACCCGCCGTTTCCCAGGTCTCTGTTGTTGCCGATGACGGCTCCATTGTTTCCGCTGCGCCGACGACCGGTGGCGCTGCAACAAACCGCGCGCCAGGCTCTTTGACGACCCACTTCAATGGTGGAAATGGTTTTGCCGGCAATATGTTTGATATTACGCCTGCCGTTGACATGGAAATTACAGGCCTTGATTTTCACGCCCGGAATGCCACCGGCTTGTTTGACATCGATGTTTGGTATCGCGTGGGATCATGTGTTGGCTACGACATGGACCCCAGCACATGGACTCTTCTTGCCCAAGATACCGGGATTCAAGGCGCAGGCGCATACATGCCGACTTTTGCCGATTTAAGCGGCAATGGCGTTACTTTTGTCGCGGGGCAAACTTACGGCATTTACATGGATAATGTGAACTACGCACTTTCTGGCGGCATCAACTACACCAATGGGGTAAGCACCCCTGAAACCTATTCTAATTCCGATATAGTTTTAGATGCCTACTATGGGAAAGCTACTCCTTCATTCACAGGAAGTACTTTTACGCCTCGAGTTTGGAACGGAACGCTTTACTACGACACTGGTGGCGGCCCTCCTCCTGGACCATCACTTTCAGTAGCCAACTTGGTTGCTGGTAGCGTTGCTGACATTTCAATTGATAATGCGACACCCAACAACACGGCCTACTTCGTTTACTCCCTTGCTGG
>DLRM01000038.1:0-136 GCA_002500505.1 Planctomycetes bacterium UBA7888 | reverse complement strand
TTCGACTCCTTTTGGACCAGGCTACGTTAGCGCACCTTACAAGGTCATACCCCTTGCAACGGATGCGAATGGTCATGCGGGCATTAGCAAAAGTGTCCCTGTTGGAACAACGGGCATGAACATTTGGTTCCACGGT
>DLRM01000057.1 GCA_002500505.1 Planctomycetes bacterium UBA7888 | reverse complement strand
GGCTGTAGCTCCATGAGCAAAGGCATGCCCATGATGGACTTCCATCGCATGATGATGTTCGGCGGCGGAGACATGCCTCGCAGCGAAGCTCAAGTCATGGTCAAAGTGATGACCATGGACGAAGACGGCAATATGGTTGAAATGGGTGGCGATGACCTCGACCTCGAAGGTCTTGGCATTGACATTGACCTAGAAAATCTCGGTGGCGCGGAGTTCGCCTGGACTGAAGGCTCCCATATGATGATGCAAGGCTCTAGTCAATTCACAGAAATGGAAGAGCGCATCTCTCGCTTGGAAGAGCAACTCAATCGCATCGAGGCACTCCTCAACCAGATTGCGAACAACTAACTTTCGCAACTTCCAATACAAAGGTCCTCGGCATGCGTCGAGGGCCTTTCCTTATTGCATTCAAATGTGCCAGAGCCTGTAAGGTGGGCAACAATGGACATCCTGAACAAGACCAGTCGGCCGCTCAAAATCAGTTTACCTGGTGGGAAAGTGCTCCGCCTTGGACCCGCCAAAGTAGGCCAAATTACTGCCAAGGCAGTTGCACACCCTGCCGTCCAGAAACTCCTTGAAGAAGGCGTTGTCGAATTGGTGAACGGAGACGGCGGCGCACAAAGTTCTGGTGGCGACTCGAACAACTCAGGCCCCGGCCCAAGCTCCGGCTTTTCCTCGGGTGGAGGGATTCGCCGAACCGGGAACCGCTAGGCTTTCTTCATGTTCCCTCTCCTCCTCACAACTCTCCTTGTCTTTTCGCCACTTCAAGGTGGAGAGGATTCCGCCACTACTAACGGTTTGTCCATATCGGAATTACCTGCATGGCTACCCCATGCGGAGCGCGGGGAGGCTCTTTACCTTCAAGGTGCAATCGTAGAAAGCAACGCCCTAATTGCTGACCTTGAAGACAGGCTTCTTATTCTTGAAAAAACAAACGCTGCTTCAAAGGCCTCCGGTGCGGACACGACCGAGTCTGGGAAAAATGTCGAACGATTAGGGCATGAAATCAATCGCGAACATCTCAATTTGGAAGAAAATGAAGCGCGGCTAACTGAATTAACTTCCCTTCTGAGCCTAGCCAATATCTGGCTCTGGCTTCAGTTTCACGGCCCCCCTGTTCTTGGAATTTTGCTGATGTTGGCCATTGGCCTTCAGCTCGCCAATTATGCGGGTCGTGCGATTCTCAAGCGCGCAAACAAAGATGGCGAACATGGGGACTCCGATGAACGCATTCAAAGAGCTGAAACTTTGGTCTTGGTTTTTCGCAAGGCCGCCTCGATTGCTCTTTGGTCTATTTGCATCATCGCCATCCTCGGCGAATTGGGAGTAAACACTACTGCCCTTGCTGCGGCTCTAGGTTTATTCGGGATTGCGATTTCTCTTGGCTCCCAGGGATTGGTCAAAGACTTTGTTTCTGGTTTTTTTATGCTACTAGAAAATCAACTCGCAATCGGCGATGTCATTTCTATCAACGGGAGCATTTCTGGGACTGTTGAAAACTTCGGGATGCGAGTCACTGTTTTACGCGATGGCTCCGGCACCCTTCACTTTATTCCTAACGGAAGCATTTCACGGGTGAGCAATCAAACCCATGGGTTCTCTAAAACCGTGTTCACAATCGGCGCTGGCTATCGTGAAGACCCTGATGAGGTCATCGAAGTAATCGAGAGCGTGCTCGCCAAGTTTGCTGAAGATCCGAACTGGAAAGAATTGTTGCTAGAGGAGCCTTCGGTATTGGGAGTAGATTCACTTGGTGAGTCCGAAGTCAGTTTTAAGCTCTCCCTAAAAGTGTCCCCCGGAAAGCAGTGGGGAATTCGGCGGGAACTCCTCAAACGACTCAAGATTGCCTTTGACCTCAATGACATCGAAATGCCTTTCCCCCAGCGGGTGCATTACACCGAGGCTACACAACCCGTTCCAAAAACGGTTCAGCGTCGCGAGAAGGTCAACTAAGGAAGGGCTCTAGCGTCCGATGTGTGAGAATCCCTTAGCGGGTCCCCATCAAACTTTTACGCCACCTTCCGGGGGTTGCACGGTGGCACGTTCGCGAAGGATGGGCGCAACAACCTCTGCAATGAATTCGTCAACCTGTTGCGGGGCACGGCCCACGAAGTGACTTGGGTCAACGAGATCATCGAGCGTATCCCTGACGGCAGAAAAAGCCTCGTCATTGCGAATGCGGTCTAAGAGGTCATTGACTCCGTCTTCCATTTTGACACGGGCTGCCGCCTCGTGGGAATGCACCCGAATGCGCTCGTGCAAATCTTGCCGGTCGCCTCCTGCTTGAACTGCCGCCATCAAAATGGACTCGGTTGCCATAAACGGCATTTCCTTTGCAAGATTTGCGTGAAGGACTTTGGGATAAGGAATCAAACCTGAAGCCACATCTTGAACTAGGAGCAAGATTGCATCAGCTGCCAAGAAGGACTCGGGAATCGCGATGCGACGGTTGGCAGAATCATCCAAAGTTCGCTCCAACCATTGATTGGAGGCGGTGTCCAAAGCATTCGGGGCTAGGTTTAATAAATAACGCGATAGAGCGCCAATTCGCTCGGAACGCATGGGGTTGCGCTTGTAAGGCATCGCAGAGGAGCCAATTTGTTTCTTTCCAAATGGTTCTTCGAGTTCCCGGCGGTTCGCCATTAAGCGCAGGTCCACAGCAAATTTCGCCGCAGAGGCCGCAATCCCAGAAACCGCATTCAATACTATGCCATCCCACTTTCGGGGATAGGTCTGACCACACACCGGAATGGAGCGCCCAAAGCCCATTTTTCCGGCAACAGATTGATCGAGTTTGCGCACCTTTTCGTGGTCACCATCAAATAACTGCAAAAAACTGGCTTGTGTGCCGGTAGTCCCCTTTACACCACGGAAAGGAAGTCGCTCTAAGACATCTTCAACCTCCTCCAAATCTAATAAAAAGTCTTGCAACCACAGAGTTGCCCGCTTCCCCATCGTCGTGGGTTGCGCAGGTTGAAAATGTGTAAAGCCAAGGACAGGCTGTTCACGCCATTCGCGGCAGAACTCATTCAGCGAACGGATTACACCCACCAATCTGGCGCGTAAAATCCGAAGTCCCTCCTTCATCAAAATTAAATCCGAACCATCCGCAACGAAACAAGACGTGGCCCCCAAGTGAATAATCGGCTTAGCGCTTGGCGCCTTTTCTCCGTAGGCGTGAACATGAGCCATAACATCGTGCCGAAGTTCGGCTTCGAGCTCAGCAATGCGTTCAAAGTCAATTTCGTCACGCGCAGCGCGCAATTCTTCAACTTGCTCCTCAGTCACATCCAAACCCAACTCGCGTTCGCAATCCGCAAGGGCAATCCACATGTCCCTCCAAGCCAAGGATCTGCGACGCGCAGAAAAGTTCTCCTGCATGGCCTGGCTTGCATAACGAACAGCCAAGGGAGAAGAGTAAGTTGAGTGAGAGTCTTGTGTCATGTTGTTAACCAAGGAAGGAGCCATGGCTCGGCGTCGTAGCTGTACCAACCCCAAGCAGCTAGCACGAGAAAGAGTAGCGTCAAGAGTCGAATACCGGCAGCCAAGCGCAAAGGAGCCTCATTTGCCCACCGTGCAAGCAAGATTGCCCCAACACCGCCCAACAAATCGGTCAGGATGTCGTGCACATCCGAAGCTCGGCCGGAAACGGAATTTTGGTGCCATTCATCTATAGTTCCTGCAAGTAATACCAGAAAAAATGACATCGCCCAAGCTGCAACATTGGTTGGAGCTTCTGAGCCGAGAAGAATCAAAAAGCTCAATGCAAATATTCCAAACAGAGGGGCATGAGCCATTTGATAAAACCAAGGAGCAAACCACAGGCCGGATGAGATATTCGGTGAATAGCTTGAGGCCCAAACCAATAGCCCACAAGTCGTCAAGAACAAAGGAAGGCGAAGGAAAATGGAAAGTTTTCCAAAAGCCGCAAATAAAGTGGGGCTCACAAAACCTCCAAGTAAAAGGATAAATCTAAACTGGAAACTGAATGAGTTGTGGCGCCAATGGAAACCCTATCCACTCCGCTTCCGCAAAGTTCGGCAATGTTGTGCTCTCCAAACCCTCCGCTTGCTTCCAAGATTGCACCCGGGAAAGCCGAGCGGATGTTCGTCACTGCTAGGGGCAATTCGGTTGTCGAATAATTATCCAAGAGAATATAGGCGGCACCTTGCTTGAGAGCCATGAGCGCTTGTTCTTCGCTTTGCGCTTCTACGCCAACGGTTTTCCCTCCCGCTGAAGATACCGCTTGCGCAACGGTTTCTTCATAGTTAAGGCTTGAAAGAGCAAAATGGTTTTCTTTCAAAAGTAACTCATCTTCTAAATCTCGACGCTGGTTCACGCCTCCACCGGCAAGCACTGCGGCTTTTTGGGCATCGCGCAATCCAGGAACCGTTTTGCGAGTATCTAGCACTTGGATTTCCCCTTTAACACGGGAAACAAGGCGGGCGGTCAGCGTTGCAACTCCGCTGAGTTGTTGAAGGAGGTTTAAAGCCGTGCGTTCAGCAGCCAACAAGGCCCGAGCTGGGCCCAAGCAACTAAAGATTTCTTCGTCCTCTGAAACGGAGTCGCCATCCTCAGCCAACCATTTTTGTTCAATAGAGTCATCACAGAGGGAAAAAGCTAGCTCAGCCAAGGAAGTTCCTGCCAAAACACCGGTTTGGCGCACAACAATCCGGCCGCGGGCTTGGACACCTTCGGGTACCACCGCAAAGCTGGTGGCATCTTGGCTTGCGTGATCTTCCTCGAGCGCTCGGCGCACAAGGGAAACGCTCTCAAGGTCGGCAGACACCCTTTCCATCCGCCCATTCTACCTTCGCCTTTCTAAGTGCTTTTCCCTAAGTTTTGACTGAGCCCATTCCTTTTGATTTCGTTTGCGTATCCCTTCCGAGTTTCCTGCCACTGTGGGGGTAAATCGTGCATACCATTTTTGAACCCCGTTGGCGTAACCCTCTCCAACCCCAAGAAGGAGAGCCAAGTTGGACGGTTTCAAAGGAAAACCAAGGCGCTTCCGCTCCCTCACAATCAGCTCTGCGCGAGCTGGCCCGGTTCCCGGCACGCATTCCAACTCGGCTACTCCGGAACGATTCAAATCGGGGAGCCAGGTTGCCATGCCCAACTGCGGGTCGTCCCAATCGGGTTCCGGATCCTGAACAGAATCCCAGCCCGAGCGCAAAGCACAAATAAGAAGGACCCAAGCAACGGCTTTTTCAGGATTCACATACTACAGACGAAGCGTGGGCCTTTGCGCTACTCTTCAATTCCGTGAGAATTTAGGCCGCTTCGTTTTCGGCAACCCATTGCTCTCGCATTAAACAATCGAGAGCTATATCCACGGACAAATCATCCACTAAATCAATCCGTTTTGCCTCACCACCCTCATGATTGCAACAGAGACTCAACCTACCATCGCTCTGAAAAAGAATGCCGAACGGACCATGAATACCAGTCAACAAAATTGGCCATTGCGCACCTTGGGCCTGGAACGCTGGCCGAATATGAGTCAGTGCAGAAAGAAATCGTCCAGCAGCGACTCGTGTTTTCTCTTCAATGTCTTGTGTTAAGAAAGAGAAGTCTGGCCTCCCAGCGGGAAGGAGGGGAAGAACCTCGGGAACACCTTTGGTCGTGGTGGGGAGTCGAAGCTGCAAAACTCGCAGTGGAATCGCACGAGCAAGGACTTCCATTCGACGCCGAAGATCCTCGGAGAATTTTTCCGTCACGACCATCACACGAATATCGGTAATAGAACTGAAACGGCCTAACCAGCGATCAGGAGTTTCTTGAAACCTTGAAACGACGTCCAAGATTTCGTTGAAAAGGGAGGGTTTGATTGTGGCGGCCAAAAAAAGCAGGACCGGGCGACCCAGCGCATCCACGCCCCACAAGTCGACAGAGACTCCTTCTGCTAGCTCTAAGGGCTGCCCCTCCAAACGCAACCCGGGCTCCAAAAGACCAACATTCTTCTTGAGAAAGGTACGGACCGTGGCCGGAGACTTAGGAGGTGGATTCATGCTTATTGAAGTTCGGCGCCGGGTGGAAGCACCGGACGTCTACCCCCATCATGCCCTATATTTCCTGATTTTTCCAGGAAAGCGCAAAGAGCAACTGCTAGAGCGTCGCTTTCGTCCAAAGACCCGAAATCCTCGCATCCTTCAACTTGTGCGGCCACTAAATGGGCAATCATCTCTTTTCCAGCATTTCCGGCACCTGCAACACGCCTCTTCACAAGAGCTGGCGGAATTTCCATAAGGGGAATGCCCACTTCGGCTACGGTCACCAGGGCAACTCCTCGCGCTTCGCCCAGACGAAGGGCAGAGCGTGCGTTTTTCCCCATGAAAGCGGACTCCAAAGCAACTTCTGTGGGACTCCATTCCTCCAAAACGCAGACCAACTTCTTGCGGAAGAGGACCAACCGCTCTAGAAGAGGATTTCGCTCCCCTAATCTCCAAGTTCCAGAGTCAAGCCGCCGGACAGAATCACCGCATGCCTCAATGACTCCCCAGCCCACAAACCGAGTGCCAGGGTCAATTCCAAGGATACGCCGCGCTGCCATAGTGCCATGCTACCCGTAGAATCCCCCCATGTCTCGCGATTCAGCTGCCGTTCTGCTCGCCGCCGGTCTAGGCAATCGACTAGGCCGCGGGAACAAGGCGTTGATTGAGCTTCATGGCGAACCTCTCTTGGCATGGTCGCTTCGAGCGATTCAGGCCTGCGTCCGGGTTCAGCAGATTGTTCTGGTCATGGACACACCCTCCCTGCAGGAGCTGGAATCGCAATGGGACCTAACCCCAAACAAGCTCAGCGTGGACAAAGTGGTGGATGGAGGAGCCGAACGTTGGCTCTCAAGCCGCAATGGCTGTCTTGCCACGGACCCGAACTGCAAACTTGTTTTTGTTCATGACACAGCGAGGGCCCTTTTGGAAACGGAAACGGTTTCGGAGGTTTTGAATTTTGCTCACGAATCCGGATCGGCGCTTGCCGCCGAGCCCCTTGCGGACACGCTAAAACGAATGGGCCCTGAGCATCGAGTCGTGGAAACGGTTGCCCGTGAAAGTATGTGGCGCGCCCAAACTCCCCAAGCGGCCAAGCGCGAACTCATGCTGGAGGCTTTCCACGCATGGCCTGCGGACGGTTCCGCCCCAACGGACGAGGCCATGCTCCTAGAGGCCGCCGGGCATCACCCTGTTTTAGTTCCCTCACCTTCCAGCAACTTTAAAATAACAACGGAATCGGACCTCGAACTTGCGCAAAACATTCTTGCCGCAAGGAACACTCCCACAAACGCATGACTCTTGACTACTCCTACCGCGTCGGTCTAGGAATGGACTCCCATCGCCTAGAAGCCGGTCGCCCTTGCCGTTTAGGTGGTGTCCTTTTTGAAGACTGCCCCGTCGGCCCCGTTGGTCATTCCGATGGCGATGCGGTCATCCATGCTCTTTGCGATGCACTTTTAGGTGCCGCCGGCTTGGATGATCTGGGCACTTTATTCCCAGATACAGATCCACAATGGAAAGATGTAAGCTCGGACACCTTTCTCAAAGAAACGGTTTCTCTTTTAGAAAAAGAGGATTGGTGGATTGTGAACTGCGACATCGTTGTCGTGTGCGATGAACCAAAAATTAGCCCACAACGACAAGAAATCCGCAAATTTCTTTCGGAAATCTTGGTGATTTCATCAGAACTCGTCAACATCAAAGGCAAAACAACGGAAAGCGCAGACACAGGGCGAGTCGAAGTGACCGCGATTGTCCAACTCAAACACTAGGCTTGAAGCGCCCAGAGATGGGCGTAGTGACCACCATCCCCGACGAGTGAGTCGTGGGTTCCATCTTCGATTACTTTCCCGTCGGCGAGGACCAAAATTCGGTCGGCAGCACGAATCGTGCTCAAGCGGTGAGCAATCGCAAAAGTTGTTCGTCCTTCCATTAAGTTTTCCAAGGCAGCCTGGACGCGTCGCTCGGATTCAGAGTCCAAAGCGCTTGTGGCTTCATCAAGCAACAATACATCAGGGTTCTTCAAAATGGCTCGAGCAATAGTGACGCGTTGGGCTTGACCGCCACTCAGTCGAGCGCCGCCTTCCCCTACTTCAGTATCCAAGCCATCCGGCAGGGTGTGCAAAAAATCCCCAAGGTTGGCAGCCTCGCAAGCGGCTTCCACTTCCTCGTCAGTTGAACCGGGTCTTCCATAACGAATGTTTTCTCGAAGGCTTGTCTGGAACAGGAAGGGGCTTTGGCTTACCACTGCAATCCGATCCAACCAATCCGAAAGAGCTATTCCTTTCAAATCTTGGCCATCCACGAGAACTTTCCCCTGGGTAGGGTCGTAAAAACGAGCGACCAAATCCAAGAGAGTGGTCTTACCAGCACCCGAAGCACCAACCAACGCTAAGGTCGAGCCCCGCGGAACTGAAAAGCGGATTTCGGACAGGGCTTGGGGCTCACCACTTCCATACTTAAAACCAACGCCTTCAAACGCCACATGCTCCTGCAAACCATTAAAGGGAGCTGGATTTGGAGAGTCCGCAAGGGCGGTTTTAAGGTCAAATACCTCAAAAACCCGCTCGGTGGCTCCCATCGATGTGTAAACAATAGAAAGTGCCTTTGACAGACGCTTCACGCCATTGAACATAATGGCAATTGCGGCAAAAAATGCCGTCATTGAACCAGCATCCCTAAATAGAGGATGCCACAGATTCACAAGAGCAATCACCGCAATCAAAATTCCAACGCCACCATGACTAAGAAAGTTGGTAACAGCCAGGCTAAAGGCTTGAGTCCGAACCATGCGCTCCGTTTGCTTTACGAATGCTTGGTTGGCCTTATGGAATTCTTCGGCCTCACGGTCTTCCATTCGGAAGGCTTTCACTACGCGAATACCTGAGAACATCTGAGTCAAGGATTGGGTTGTGTCCCCAAGCCTCGCTTGAGATTGCGCACTTCGCTCTCGAATTTTAGGGCCCAACTTGATGACGGGCCAGGCAAGAAGTGGGATGAAAAACAGCATCCCAAGAGTTGCTTGGGGAGCAGCAAACCATGCCATGGTGAAGGCCGCCAAAATATTGAACGGCTCCTGAATGATTTCTTCCACAATGAGAAGAAGAATCCTAAGGCTGGTTCCGACATCAGCCGTCAATCGAGAAAGCAAGTCACCCAAGCGACGCTTGGAGTGAAAGCTCATATCTAATCGCAAAACATGTTCTGCCAAATCTTGGCGCAAGTCCGTGACCAACCACACACCTAGCATGCGGGAAAGGCGAATGAAAACATATTGAATAAGTGCAAAGAGAAGGGCCGAAACAATGAGCGCTCCTCCGAGGACAAGAATCGAACTTGCTTGTTCTCCCCATCCGAAAAAGTCCAGGCCTGCAAGCTCAGTGCTCAACCAGGCATCGAAGCGGTCCAGTGCCGAAAGTCCCACTGCCTCCACTTCCGTGGAAACCGGGAACAGTAAATTCACCAGTGGTTTAAGGAGAGCAATATTGGCTTTAGAGCCAATCGCGGCAACTGCGCCCAACAACACCACCAAAACGGCCTTCTTCCGATACCGCCTTAGGTATGGGAGAAGCCGATTAATGGTGGCAAAGATTCCGTTATTACGGGCCAAAGCCCGACACTCCTGGCCTACTCGGCCATTACTTTGTCAATGTACTCAAAGAAGTTTACATTCACGAAATCGCTTTCAACAAGGTACTTGTGACGCTCGTTTTCTTTCCAATCCAACACCTTTGCTGGCTCGGACCGATAATTGAGTTTGTAAATATACCAACCAGTCACTCCACGGACTGGCCCATATATTTCGCCGGGAACCGCTTCGAAGAAAATGTGCTCAGCAAGTGAACCGCCTTCCACAAACCGAAGGTACTCGTTTTCTCCGAAGAACTCTTTCAGTTGGTTCAGGCTCAGGGAGCCAAAGCGTCCCTTCTTTGGAGGAGTGGCTTGCGCAGGAGCACCCTTCACAATCTCTGGAAGCTCGCTCCACTTCATCAGGGTCTCGCCCCAATCCGCATCAGCGGCCAACTCCTGTTGGGCGGATTGGCAATTTTCAAAGGCCTTCGCAAAAGAGTCGCCCTCCATGGGATAACGGCCCGTTTCCATACTTCGCGCAGAAAACAAAATGACTTCGGCATCCGACTTGCCATCAGCAAGAAAGTTCTTTCGCGCTTCAAGGTTGGCAATCAAACCTTCCTCAGGAAGACCATCTTCCCACTGATCCCTGAAGGACTGGCGGAGGCGGTAAACTTGGTGATAAGCTTCCATAGTTGGATATCCATAGAACTGCAAAACAACCTGCTCATAACTAATAGGCGAGTTTTCGTACTCAATTTTTTCCTCGTCAATTCGAGCAAGGGCCTCTTTGGGAGAAATCAAAAGCCCTTTGGCTTCTAAGTCCTCAGAAACCTTAGTAACAATGTCTGTAAATTTCCGGGCTCGATCCTTCTCAACAGGACCAATGAGAAGTTCACACCTTGAAAGCATCTCTTTGGTCGTGATTTCTTGATCGTTAATCTGCAACGAGATGCCCTCTCGCAAACCATCGAAAGGATACTTGATATCCGCAGCCAACCAGAGCCAGCGCATTAGGTATGGTCGAAGAATCATCTGGCTCATCATTTCATCTACTTGATACTTCTCGCCTTTCGCCCAAGCTTCCCTAAAGGCATCCTTAGTCGCACCTTCAACCATATTTTCGTACATAGAGTTTGGTTCGTCCTTTTTGAAAATTCCACTCAAATCTTCTTCATTCCACGCCTCAGGATTGGGGGGAAACAAAAGACGGTCAATGAGCAGCGCATTGTGGGCTTCGAGCCTGTAGCCCTCAGTGGTGTTACCCGTAGCCCGGACTTGCTCCCAGAAATCGATGTCTGAATTGCGGGCCTTAGCTTGCTCCTCAAGGGATTGGATGCGGGCATCAATGTCGGCCTCAGAAACAGCGTAGAGCTCCATATCGTCACCCCGCTCTTGCCTTCGGGCCACTTCACTATCCAATAGCGCCTGGATAATGGATTGATTGACTTTGGAGGCACCCGCCGTAAAGACCAGGTTATTTTCATAGCCTGCGGTGATTACGGAATCGCCACCACATGCCACGAGGCTCAAAAGGAAGATGGGAATGTAGGATTTTTTTAAGCTAAGATTTGTCATCAGGTTCTCCGAAACTCGGGAAGCCGCGTATTCTACGGGAGAGTGGGAAGCAGATAATCCCTCTTGTATGAAAAAATCCCACCCTACCCTGCCCCTGCTTTGCCTTTTTATAGGCATAAGTTGGAGTCTCTCGTCCTGTCAACCGACAGGACTGCATGTTGGGGAAACTATCATCCCTAAAGTCGCCCTTGAGCGGGCAGCTTCTGAAATGGGTCAAACCTATAGCCAATTTGGCCAATCCACTCTTTTTTGGGAAATGCTGCGAGAAGGATGGGGCCCCGCATGGATTCTTCATTCGCAACTCCCTGAAGAGAGTGCTTTGGCTCGCCAACAATCCCTGGAAACTGCCCTATTGCTTCACCGAGGCGCTAATTTTGAAGCTTTGGCTCGGAAATCCGCTGGCTTGGGCTTAAACGAAGACCCTGCTGACTACCCTCGCGCTCCAAATCCTCACAACCTTGGTGGACGCGCAGCCGCAGCCGTTGCCGCACTCGAGGAAGGGGAATGGGCGGGCCCTCTTCGAACTCTAAAAGGGTGGGAATTGGTTTACCTTCGCCGCCGCTTTGAAGGGCACCGCACTAGGGCCGGCGTCCAGGTCGTTCGGATTATCCATCCCATTGGCTCCGCTGTTTCGCAGGAGAAGGCAAAGGAAATGTGGACTACACTCCCCCTTGGAGGATCACAAGCCCTCCTTGATTCCCTCCCGGCGAGCTTCCGCCACGGCCGAATTGAACAAGACTCGTGAAACCAGCCATCACCACTCTTTTTTTGTTTCTTGCTTCGCTATGTAGCCTTCCAGCGCAGGAAGCGTACCCCAAGAAGAAAAAGAATCGCTGTACAGTTTGCGAACACGATTCTTCCATCATGGAAGCCAGCAATATCAATCACGGCCCTTTCATTTTTGGGAGGTCGGATTCTCAACGCATCATGGA
Source organism: Planctomycetes bacterium UBA7888 (assembly GCA_002500505.1). Classification (GTDB taxonomy): domain Bacteria; phylum Planctomycetota; class UBA1135; order UBA1135; family UBA1135; genus UBA7888. The sequence continues at coordinate 20,402 of DLRM01000057.1, read as the reverse complement.
TGACATGGTTTGGCAACCTATCTGGATGGAGACTAAGCATTATCGCTTAGGCGGAGATTTCCCAAAATGGAAGATTCCCGAAGTGGAAAGGAAGATTTACAGAGCGGAGCTTTCTGAACTCCAAAAGAAATACCCGAAAGTCAATCCGAAAACAAGAACTCTCGACAAATGGCACCGCATCCACCTTTTGGCCAATCGAATGGAGAGGTTTTATTCGGATGCTCGCGCAAGTTTTGGCTGTTCCCCTCTCGAATTTTTGGATGAGGGAAAAAATAAACGCCGAGGAACAGGCCCTTACCTTGGGGAAAAGGACAAGTATGAAATCCTCGTCGTAGACGAACGCACTCTATACCGTGAATACATGACTCTCAATTGGGGTCTTGCCTATGTTAAACCTCAAAGGTGGAATAATGTTGACAGAGACTGCCTTTGGTTTGGGTTAAGTCTTGAGCAAGAAGAAATTGAACACGACAGAAAACTACAAAACATTGTCATTCATGGCCTTGCGCATAATTTGTTAGATGGTTACATGCATTACTCCTTTGAATTACCTGTCTGGCTAACTGAAGGATACGCCCATTGGGCTGAGAGGGAAAATGACCCTCGTTACACTACTTTTTGTTCCGTTGAAGGCTCCCTGCACGAAGGGAAAACTCTGATTGATTGGCGACCCGAAGTTCGCAAGCTCGTCCGCAAAAATGAGGCTGCCAGTTTTGCCACTTTAATTCGCCGGGCATCCTTCGCCGAAATCGGCTGGGAAGACCATTTAATCTGTTGGTCCAAAATGGATTTTTTGTTGGAAACTAAGCCCAAAGAATTTGGCGTCTTCCTCACTGAAATTGTTTCTCGTCGAGACAAGCAAGGATATCCCGATGGGTCGAACATGGACAATGTTCAGCGGGACGGATTCAAAAAGCACTTTGGATGGACATTAAATAAAGCAGAAGAAAAGTGGAAGGAATGGGTTCTTGTGACCTATCCAACAAAGTGACTTCCCTTCGCGAATTTATTGTTTTTGACACAGAAACAACTGGCATGCCTCCGGGTGCTCGTCTAGTTGAAATCGGCGCTATCAAGGTGCGTGGAAAAACGATTGTGGAGCGGTTTGATGAATTAGTTTTTCCTGAATGCCCCATCCCCCAAGAGGTTATTGATGTTCATGGGATTACAAACAAGGCCGTTTCCGGAGCGCGCGTGGCCTCGGAGGTTCTTCCTGACTTTTTCGCCTGGGCAAAGGGACTTCCTCTCGTTGCCCACAACGCTCCCTTTGACGCTGCCATGCTTGCGTCGGAATGCGCTAGGCTTTCGATTCCATGCCCAGACAATCCAACGCTGTGTACTCTTCAAGCAAGCCGAAAGCTACTCCCAGGCCAATCGCACTCTCTAGAAAGCCTCGTCTCTGACCTTGGCCTTCCAGCGGCAACTCATCACCGCGCTGGCGAAGATGCCTCTCATGCATTAAACCTCCTTTGGCACCTTCAAGCTTTCAAGGGAAATAAATTCAAAAACACTTATATGGGCTCCGGAAAACCAATCAGCGCCTATGCTCCTGAGGCTCCTTCCTTGAAGGGAGGCAAAACAATTCTTCAAGAATGCGCACACAAGGCTGAATCCGTTGATATTCAGTATGTGTTCGCCAACAGGGGTCGAGCCAGCCTGCGGGTTAGCCCTCGTTTCTTTTACCAGCGGCGATCCACCATTTTCATGGAAGCCTTATGCCATCAAGCCTTTCATTACAAAACCTATCGAATCGATCGGATAGCGAATGCTAGGCCATGTCCTGAGGCTCCACCGCCCACAGTTCGCCGCTAAATCACCATTTTTCCCTCTTTTTTTCCAAACAGGGCAAGTTTGCCCTAGAATACGATTCATGGCTTGCTGATATCCCTATCTCGGCGAGTTTTTTCTGTCCATATTTTGGGCAACTCCCCACAACCCCAGCCCCAGCATCATGGCTGAAACTGAAACACAAGACCTTAACGAAGAAGTCGTTGAGATGGAGACCGAGGTCGTTATCGAAGAACAACCTCCTACCCCTGATCACGACACATCTCACCCAACGATTAATCAAGACGAAGTTGTTGAAGATTTCGAACGCGAAGATCTCGAGGACAAGTACTTGGACCTCAAAGATGAAGTTTGGCGCCTGCGGCGAAGCCTGAATCTGAACCCTGCTACGGGACAAACCCCAAACAATGGCGGATACTCCTCTCCAGGTGGATTTTTAAAGCGCCAACGCGTTGCCGTTTTCATTGACGTCCAAAACATGTACCACTCCGCCAAAAAAACTTTTGGCCGGAATCTCTCCTACTCCAAAATGCTCCGTCATTGCGTAGGCCAGCGCCGCCTCGTTCGCGCAACGGCATATGTCATTGAGCGCGAAGGCCTTGATCAGGCTTCCTTCCTGGATCATCTCCGCTACTGCGGCATGGAAGTAAAGAAGCGCGAGGTCATCGAGCGCGTAGACGGTTCGCGCAAAGCTGAGTGGGAACTTGGCATTGCCATGGACATGCTTAAGATTGCCGACAAGGTTGACGCTATCGTTGCTGTTTCCGGCAATGGTGTTTTCTCCGATGTTGCTGAAATCATTAAAGCTAAAGGAACTCGCTTCGAGTGCTGCGCCTTCCGCGATAGCATGTCTGACCTTTTGGTTCGCTCTGTGGACCAGCACCACCTTCTTTCCGAAGAACACCTGTACTAGACCAAGACCCGAATCCAACTATAAGCCGCTCGATTCTTCGGGCGGCTTTTTTATTTCTTCGGTTTGGGCTTTCCCCAACCTCCCCCGCCGGGAGTTTGGATTTGTAGGCGGTCTCCTGGAACAAGGTCCACCATTTCGCCCGGGTCGAGAATTCTCCAACGGCCGTTTTGAAAAACCCTGTCTACGCCAGGTTTTCCAGCCGTCCCCCCCGCGGCTCCAACTGGAGAGGACTGCCTTCGGGTTGCAACAACCCCTAATCGAACGGGTTTGAGAAACTCCATTTCTTTGATGACCCCGTCGCCTCCTGGATGGAGGCCTTTCCCGCCTGAACAAGAGCGAGTGGAATAGCGAATTATCCGAACAGGCAACTCGGACTCAAAGACTTCAACGGGTGTGTTTAGAGTGTTCGTCATATGAACCTGAACGGCATCGGCACCCGCACCGCCAGGACCAGCACCCGCCCCACCGCCAATCGTTTCGTAATAAACGAACTCGGATCCACTTGGGCGTTTGCCCCCAAAACATAAATTATTCATGGTGCCTTGAGAAGCGGCGGGAATCTCTTTGCCAAGAAGGGCTCTCATTCCTGCAAGTAAAACATCTGCAAGACGTTGGCTCGTCTCTGTGTTTCCAAGTGCCACGCCCGCTGGTGGCCGCGAATGAATCAGGGTTCTTGGAGCCAACTTTAAAGTGATGGGCTCCAAAATCCCGCCTGTTTCAGGGAGTTCCCTTTCAGAAATGGTCTGCATTAGCCAAGCTACTGCGGACAGCACAACAGCTCGATGAGTGTTCCAAGAACCAGCCGCCTGAGGTGATGTGCCAGAGAAATCCAATGTCATACGAGGGCCTGTTTTCGCCAATCGGAGGGCAATGCGCGGCGTCTCTTTTCCATCGAGGAAGTCGAAGGTCGTGACCTCTCCATCCGGCCAGGTTTTCAACATTAGCCGCGCCAAACGTGCGCCATGGTCATACAAAGCACTCATCGCATCAACTAAGGTTCTTCTCCCATACCGCTCGGCCAAGTCGTTAAATCGAGCGCTTCCTCGGTGGAGGGCGGCGCATTGAGCAAGCAAATCCCCTTTGCGAGCGGCTGGCTCCCGCATCTTCGTTTCAAACAACTTCCATATCTTTGGATTGGGCGCTCCTTTTCTTTGAAGAAAGGTCGGAGGAATCAAAACGCCTTCTTCCTTCAAGGATTTCGCACCCGTCAAACTCCCCGGCTCCACCCCTCCAACATCGTTGTGATGAGCGCGATTTAAAAGGAAGCCAACCCGACTTCGACCGACATGTAAAGGAGCAACAACGGTGACATCATTTAAATGAGTTCCTCCCTGATGGGGGTCATTCAAAACAACGACATCACCCCGTTCAGGATTTAATTTTTTCAAAATAGCTGGCACGGTCAAGTGTGCGCTACCTAAGTGAACAGGGATATGTGCGGCGTGAGCAATCAGGCGACCATCTTCATCCAACAAGGCGCAGGAATAATCTCGCCGCTCTTTAATATTGGCCGAAACAGAAGACTGCCGCAAAGCTTCCCCCATTTCTTCTGTAACGCTTGCAAACAAGTGCTGGAAAACCGATAGCTGTCTGCGCATCCCTATTTCATCCTCCTCAAGACAAGGCAACTCCATGGGTCGATTCGGGCATTCCAGCTAGGCGGGACTACTGTCGTGGCTGAATATTCTGCAACAAGGGCAGGCCCTTCAATGTTGGCCCCAGGCCGAAGGTCTTCTCGTCTGTACCAAGATGCCCTTCTTGGGCGGTGATGCCCATCTTCCGGGAAGACGGCGGTCTGGGCCTCAATGGCCGTTGGGGAATAACGGCGGGCTCGTTTCTTTACCCAGCTCTCGGAACTTGGACCATCAGCCTGAAGACGCACCGCAACCAACTCAACCTCTTCCTCAGGGCGAGTGAATCCAAATCGCTTTTTATGGGCAGCGTGAAATCGTTCTAAAACTCTTGGTCCTTCAAGAATCGGAAAAATCCCAGATTGCCCTTTGCTCCGAAGCTCTAAGACTTGGCGAATCAAGATGGACCTTTCGCTTAGACCTTCAGCCATCAGTTCAAAATAAGCTCGGTCCATTAAGGGTTGGATCAATCCTCGCCGTACCTTCTTGGACGGTAGTTTTTGTAATACAGATTTAGAAAAGCCCCGCCTTAATGGAGCAGCCAGTAAGCCCAAGGCGGAGAAGGCACCTGGGAAGGGAGGGATTACGACTTCTTTCATTCCTAGCCGATTGGCCAGCCAGGCTGCGTGAAGAGCGCCGGCCCCTCCAAAGGCATAAAGATTTAATTCTCGAGGGTCATGCCCTTCAGCAAGGCTGACACGCCGCAAAGCTCTCTCCATTTCAGCGCAAGCAATCTCTAACACTTCGGCAGGGTTCGCTTTCAAGGAGTGGAAAGCTTGCGAGGCTTTCTCTATATCGAGCGGAGCTTCTCCATCCAAAAAAAGCCGGGGATGCAGTCTTCCACAAAGAAGGTGAGCATCCGTCACTGTGGCTTTTTTGCCCCCTCGTCCATAACAAGCAGGGCCTGGGTTTGCGCCAGCCGACTCAGGCCCTACTTGCAGAACTCCAGCAGGATCAAAGCTGGCCAAACTGCCGCCCCCCGCACCTACCGTATGCAAAGGAAGCCCCCTCGCCAACAAGGTGTGGCCGGCTACTTTCATTTCTTGCAATGGGAGCTCTCCGGGTGGAAGCAGAGCCACGTCCGTACTGGTCCCTCCCATATCCAACGTCAAAATAGTGGAATCACCCCGTGCATTGGCTAGGGTCCGCGAGGCCGAAAGCCCTCCAGCTGGTCCGGACAAAGCTAAATGAACTGGCTCATGCGCAGCAGACTCAGCGGAGCAAGTTCCCCCATCGGACCGCATGACTCGTAGCCGGCTTTTTGACCCCCACTCTTTCCTGAGCAAAGATTCCAATTTTTCCAAGGCTGGCCCAACAATGGGTTGAAGACCGGCATCTGCCCACACAGTGCTTGCGCGTTCATATTCCCGCTGTTCTGGGGCAAGTTGGCTGGATAAAACAACTGGTACACCCAATTTTTTCAGAGCACGCCCAAGGCGTTTTTCATGCTTAGGCTCCTTCCATGCATGCAGAAAGCAAACTGCAATAGCTTGGGGTTTGCTCTGTCTTGCTTTTTCAACCAGACGATTGATTTCTGCCCGAGACAAGTTTTGAATGGTTCTCCCGTTAGCGCTCAAGCGCTCCTGCGCTTCAAAAATTAAGTGGCGAGGTTGGTTCGGACGAGTCGCCTTCGTTTCCAAATCAAAAAGAGCGTCCCGATTCTGTCGGCCGAGGGCCAATACATCGCGAAACCCACGCGTAACAATCATTACAACCCGCCCAAGTTCGCCAGTCAGAAGTGCGTTGGTTGCGTGGGTGGTGCCATGTAGAAGCTCTACCGAAGGCGCCTCGATGGACAGAGCGTCGAGTGCATTAAAGACTGCGTCCGATGGCGATTGTGATGTAGTTGGACACTTATGAATCAGCCAACTCCCTTCCCCGTCTGGAAGAAGAGCATCGGTGAATGTCCCCCCTGTGTCAACGCCTACACGAACGCCCATGTCTCCGAACTAGGACTCGTAGAGAACAGGGCCTTTCACTAAGCGAGCTCCCTTGGAGTCACAGACTGAATATGTTGGATTATCACCCCCCCGAATCATCCGAGCCGAACCAAAAAGACCGTCTTTCCGGATGGCGTAAAAACTCAAATTAAAGGAGGGCCGATTTTCTTTTTCACTCCAAAGCCTCGGCTGCCAAGTTCGTTGGCGTTTCACTTGCGAGACCACCCGCTTTAAAGCGTAAAGACAGGCTTCTTCGGGAGTATCCCCTGACCGCATACGTTCCACAACTAGCCAGGATCCGCCAGAGTGAATGGCAGACTCTCCACGCCCGGTTGCTCCAGCACTACCAACTTCATTGTCGCAAAACAGGCCACACCCAATGAGCGGAGAATCCCCGATTCGTCCAGGGATTTTGAAGGAAAGGCCTGAAGTTGTGGTCGTACAACCCACATCTCCACTGGCCGAAAGAACCGAACAATGAATTGTTCCATATAGCCTTTCAAAGTCGGCATTTTTTATTTCGTCTCCCGCAGGCGAAAGCCAATCGTCATCCTTGGAATGAGAGGCACGCCACTTCAACCATATCTTTCTTGCCCGGTCTGTTAGTAAATTCTCCTCTTTGAAACCATAACTCAATGCGAAGTCCTTTGCCCCTTGGCCCACTAGATTGACATGGTCGGTATGGTCCATCACGATTTCTGCAACCTGGGCAGGATGCATGATGTTTTCAATGCATGCCACCGAGCCTGCATTGTGAGCGATGCCATCCATGCAGGCGGCATCCAACTGAACGACCCCTTGCTCATTCGGAAGTCCCCCATAGCCCACCGAAATATCATTTGGGTCCGCCTCGACAATCGCTACCCCCTGAATGGCGGCACTCACGGGACGTGTTCCTCCCTGCACTTCCTGATAAGCCTTTGCAACCGTTCGGAGCCCATTCGCAGAGGCAATCACAACAGCCCCTTTTGCAGGCAGAGGAGAGCCCGTGGATGCTCGGTGAGGATTAGCGCGGAGAGGTCCAGAAAAGGGAAGACCAGCAAGTCCAGCGCCTGCGGCAAGAACGGTTCTGCGGGAGATGTTTGGCTTCGTCATATGCCCACTTTAGCCCCGCCAAAGAAAAACCCCCCCAGCCCGAAAGGGGATGGAAATTAGACCCTTTCTCCGAAAAGTAGGATCCAATTCCAGGCTGGAGGGGCGGTTTACCTCTTCGTGAGGGGTTGGACGAAAGAAAAATCAACTAGTTCCACAAAAAGAGGGAGGCAACTACTCCCTCCTCAGCGTGCATGGCCGTACCAACGGGCTAGTCGTTCTGGAGATACACCTAATCGGTAAAGAATCGGAAAACTATGCCAACATAGGGAGGATCGAAAAGGGCGACCTAGGAACCTACGACCTGAGCCCCTCAGGGTCGCGGGAAGTCGAATCATTGCGGAAACCTTCCTCAATCGGCAAGCAAATTCAATGTCTTCCATGAGCGCTTGCTCGGGCATTCCACCACAAGCTTCAAAAGCTTCGCGAGTGCAAAAAATACCTTGGTCCCCGTAGGGGATTCGGTTTCCCTTCGACCTCCAATCTGCAGTACCCAAAAGAAATCGCATCAAAAAACCAGCTCCTTCTGGGATATTGTGCCGGAGACGAAAAGCACCCCAAGCTTTGCCCCCTCTCCTGGCAACCCCTTCGAGCATTGCGCCGGCTTCTTCCGGAAGATGGGAGTCGGCGTGCAAAAAGAGAAGCAGTTTTCCTTTCGCATAATCAGCACCCAATTTCATCTGGGCGCCTCGGGATGGCTCACATTCCAGCACATCGTCCACTCCTGCTAAATGCGCTTGTTCGACCGTCCCATCTCGGCTATTGCCATCCACCAAAATGGTTTGCCAATCAGGAAAAGCTCGGACCAATCGCTTCAAAAAAGACTCAATCTCCAAACCCTCCTTGAAGGTTGGAATAATGACAGAAACTAGCACAGATTAGTGTTTGACAATCAACCCATCGAAGGCGAAAGTTTTGCCACCTTGGAGGCGAGCGTGCACATCCAAATAAACAGCTTGATTAGCTGTGCCGGTTATCGTGATAGGCCTATTCTCAAAGAAGCTTGCATTTAAATCTACGCCCAACATCGAATTAATCAGTGCGCCTGTTTTCAAATCAAAAAGCTCAAGGTCCACCTTCCCCATTCCAGGGCCACCGATAGCTTCCAAGGTCAGTTCTCGAGCAAGGCCCTCCCAGTGGAACCAAGCTCCATTATCCCGAACAAAGGTAACAGTGCCTCCATGGGTTTCGACTTTCCTGGTCCTTTCAACATAATCGGCATCAATCGTGCTCCAGGGCCATGGCCGATAACCCTGTGTGTTCGAGGGGTTTCTGGGAGAGTAAGTGGTGAATCCAGGGTCGAGGTCGTCCACGCTACTATCAGTGGCTATCGTTTGCCAGGCTTGGTTTGGATTATCCGACCCATACGCAAACCCAACCTCGGTTCCAGTAATCAAAAGATCCGCACCAAGCCCCGTCACTGCAGACCCCAAAGGGAGGCTAAGATAAGGAGGATAGTCCTTGCCCACTCTATTCCATTGAAGTGCTGACGAGCTACCGGCGAGGAAAGGACCAACATCTAACTTGTGTACACCTGTACCGGAAGTGGAAACATATAGAGTGTTGTCATTCGCAAAGCTATGAGATAATGCAAGTCCTCGAACGAAGGAGTCCATTCCAACTGTGTCGACCATATCGAAAGTCGCTGCCGACCCACCATTGTCGGTAATCCGGAGGATATACGGGGAATCCACCGTAGTTGCCCACAAAACCGGGTAAGGACTTGAAGGACTTCGAGACCAGGAGGGATCAACTACCAATGCGGTAATGAGCCCGGTCGATGGGTGTTCCCCAAGCCAAGTCCAAACGTAACCAGAACCATTCGGGGCATTGACGTCAAAGTCTAGGCGGAAAAGGTTGGGGCCTGCCGTTCCATAAATATCCAAAAGTCCCGCGGTGGCGGAAGAGTCGAATGTAGGAGCAATTGCTATGCTTGAAAGGTGACGAACTGGCAGATATTGCTGCCCACTTGGGTTACTTGGGACGTAGGCATCGTTCACTTCAATGGGATTTTTCCCACCTTCTAGAAGTAGAAACGCGCTTTCGCCCAAGCCTCCTAATTCAGACCGGGTGCTCGCCACAATAGTGTGGTCACCACTGGGGTCTGAACTATCAAAGTGAGGTGACATAGCCAAAGATCGTATATAGGTGAAGGGATTAACAGTTGTTTCAATCCAACCTTCCAGATTGTTGTAAAAGGGATTCGCCCCCTTAGTTGGATCCAACCAAATCGCCAACCCACTAGCCCCACCGATAGCCACAGTTCCATCGGAAGCAAAGTTCGGAGACACCACAATAGGTTTTTGGAAAGTTACTTTGCTTTGCTGGATTACACTCAATCCACTGAGCGTTCCCAGTACGCCCGACCCTATGAGCTGGCCGTCATTACCGTTGAAACGCGCCCACAAGGTTCCTGAGCCATAGCAACCACCAAAGGCCATAATGTCACCATTTGAATCAATACCAACATCAACTTGGCGAACATAGCGTTCGTTTCTTGTACGAGTCTGAATCCAGTGGTTGCCTGAATCGCGACTTCTAAATAAGCCCTCAGAGCGGCCAAAGTAAATAAGCCCAGTCGTTTGGAAATCAGGGGCCTCCGCGAATCCCATCAGAGGTTTCCATCGACTTGCAGCTCCCTCTGCTACTTCCACCTCGAGAAAGAAGTCTTGCCAATTACCAAAGTCATCCCAAGAAAGGCCACCATCATCACTTCGAAGAATCCCAACCAAATTGTTTGGATCTCCAGCATCAGGGTAATAATAAATAGAAAGGTAAAAATGACTTAGACCTGAGGTAGATGCGGGGCCAGCCTTCGTGGAATGAATACTCGTAATTCTCGAAATAAAGGTTTTTTGGAGGTTGAAGGTCACGCCACCATCAGTGCTACGCCATAGTTCTCCTTCGTCTCCAATTGGAGTGCCGGCGGCACTATTTTCCCTGCTACGGCCAACAAGAATGGTGCCGTCCCAGAGAAACTCTCTTGAAAAGGCAATTGCGGAGATGGACCAGTCGGTTGGCCCATTTGCTTGTTGGCTGAGGGTGGCATGTTCAGTCCAATTTTGACCAGCATCCTGAGACATCATGACAAGCCCATTGACGCTCGCGATAATCGTCTTTCTCCTGGGATCTGGGGATCCAGGATTAAATGCTGAAACCATTTTAACTTGGCCAAAGTCATCGTCTTGCCCAAAAGAATAAATCGGAGTCGCAAACCAAGACCCGACGCTGATGTCCCAGGCGTAAACATTTCCATGCTTTGTTAAGACGAGAACCCCACCCACTCCATTTGCAGGCGCGGAAAGAGATGTAACAAAGTCATCATTTGCCGGCATTCCTATCGTTTTGAGAACCTCGCCGGACTGCGGATCATATGTCCAAACACCGTCAGTAGTTCCAATAAAATAAAGTGGACGAACTAAGTTCGGAAAATACTCAACTTGAGTGCAGTGAAACTGTTGCAGCTTGTCCCCCCCAACAACCTCCCAAGTTAAACCTTCATCGTAAGAATGGCTGACTTTCGCAGAGGCGTTCTGGCAAAGAACAATTTCATAACCAGTGCCTGTGCGAAAATTAGGACCCACTGCGACATCATCAACGGGGTCATGGGGAACATGGAATCCACCTGAATAAAGGGTGGAGAAGGCAAGCGTGACGAGGAGATGCATGAAGGGATTCGGCGAGGAAGGTCCGTCAAAGGGAGGGAAACCGCCTACCCTATTTCGACCATTTATGACATCACATTTATACCACAGGAAACCAAATTTTGCTGAAAAACGGAATTAGCGGAAAGTCTTTCCTGGTAGACGCTTAGGGAGTTTGCTAAAAGGTGTACTAGCAGGATCAACTGCCTGCCCAATCCATGGACTCTAGCTCTCACTCCATTTGGCGAGCATCTCAAGCCCTTGTATGGCTGGTTGGCCTCGTAATTCTGCTCGCCCTCTGGTTGTGGCCCCCCATCGGGATTCACGCCTTCTGGAATGTTCTAATTCCGGTAGCCCCCGCCCTCCTGGTCTTCGGAACGGGGATTTGGCGGAATGTCTGCCCCATGTCAGGCAATGCCCTCCTTTTGCGGCATCTGGGGAGGTCGAAAAGGGAAGCCCTCTCCCCCACCAAACAATTGGCCCTCCAGTGGATTGGGCTTCTCCTTTTACTAGCGATTGTCCCCCTGCGACATGTAATCTTGGACACAAACGGCCCGGCAACAGCTTGGGTGATTGGGGGGCTTACCCTCCTAGCCATTTGGGCGGGAAACCGATGGGAGTGGAAAAGTGGATGGTGTTCGAGTCTCTGTCCGGTTCACCCAGTTGAAAAACTTTACGGGGTGGACAATATCGGAACGGTCCCCAACATGCATTGCACCGCCTGCGAAAAATGCGTGGACCCCTGCCCCGACTCAACGGAGGGCTTCCACCTTCAGCACCCTGATTTGGATGCTGGCCGACGACAGCTCGGCACGTTGATGGCTGGCGGATTCCCTGGTTTCATTTGGGGTTGGTTTCAAGTTCAAGATTACAGTGACGGAACCGGCTGGAACCATTTGTTGGAGGCCTATGCATGGCCCTTATTGGGCATGGTTGCGTCTCTTGGGGTTTTTTGCATACTGCGCTCCGCTTGTAGCGCCCGAATGGATCCGGAACGCGGCCCTGAACGCTTGACACGTTTCTTCGGAGCCCTCGGAGTCAGTTGCTACTACTGGTACCGCCTTCCGATGTTGTTCGGATTTGGTCCTTTCCCGGGCGATGGAATGTTGGTGGATTTACGTAGCGATTTACCGGAGTGGTTTCCACTCGCCAGCCAAGCATGCACCACCACTTTGTTTTTTTGGTGGATGGTACTCCGAAAGCGAAACACCAAATCTTGGTCGCAACGGCCGGCCTATGCAGATCCCGGCATGGTAGATTTTTCCCAATTCTAAACTAATTCACCACCACAAGAAGATCCACAACCAGCTGTGCAGGCAAAGCAATGTTCTGCAGTCCCAATAGGGTTTCCAGAGAGGTCTTGGGCGAATAAGTCCTTCAGCTCTAGATTTGGGATTTCAAGATTTTGGACTAAATTAAAGTCGCAATCAAAAATCTTTCCGTCCCAGCGAATGGATATCGCACTGCGGCACATGAGATTATCTAAAGTACTCGAATTAAAATTCTCTCGCAATAGCTGCTCGTATCCGTTCAGCTTGCCTAAACGATGGAGGGCGCTCTTAAATCTGTGGATCGGCTGATTGGTGATACACAAGAGTCGGTCAAAGTGAAGGTCAAACCGTTCCCGAAGTTCCGTCTTGTAGGCTGGCTCCAATTCGGCGGAAGGCGCAGGTAACGAATTTCCAATAGGGTTGTACACCAGGTTCAAGGTGTAGGTTCCAGTCCCAAACCCGACCTGATTCAATCGTCGTAGCCCAACGATGGATTGAGCAAAAACACCCTGTCCTCTCTGGGCATCCACATTGTCTTCTAAGTAGCAAGGCAAAGAGCAGAAAAGCTCAACGTTGTTTTTGGCAAAAAATTCCGGGAGATCGGATTGGCCCGGCTCGGATTGAACCGTAATATTGTGCCGAACAAAAACCTTTCGGTCTAGTTCACGAGTTTTCTCAACCATCCACCTAAAATTCGGGTTCAACTCCGGCGCCCCGCCGGTCAAATCCAATGTTAAGACTTGGGGGTTTCCCCGGATTAACTCAACGATTTGTTCGCATAGATTTTTTGCCGCATTGTCTTCAGCACCAGAACGTGCGGGAGATGAATCGACATGGCAGTGGAGGCATGCTTGGTTGCAAAGCCTCCCCATGTTGAACTGGAGAGTTGTCAGCTCCCCCCGCTGAATAGCAGGAAAGGTTGCAAGCTGAGTGGAGGACATCTCAACAGCAACAAGAGCCGCTCCCTTTGGGGAGACCGTCGGTCGTAGCGCCCTTCCAGGCAGCAAGGGTGACCGAACGGAATTCAATTCCTTCTACGACTTTCCAGGGCTCCTCCCCCCGAGAAAGGAGTTCGATTTCTCCAAAACCAACGTCAGAAAATGCTTTCGAGAAGGCTTGCTCTTGGAAGGCTCCACTTATGCATCCTGCCCATAGCTCCGAGTCCTTTTGCATGGATTCCGGCACATCAACATTTGAAACAATATCCGAAATTACGGCTCGTCCGCTCGGCTTCAGAACACGAAATATCTCCTCAAAGAGCTGCTTCTTCAGGGAAGGCGCGACCAAGTTCAGGACGCAGTTGGAGACTACGACATCAACACTTTCGTCTTCAATCATGGGCTTACCCTCAAAGTCCACCTTTAAGTTTTCAATTTGACCCTGAAAGAATCTAACATTGTGCCAACCAATTTTGTCGCCAACCTCTTGCTGATACTTGCGAGCTAAATCCAGCATATCAGGGGTCATGTCCACACCGATTACCCGACCCTCAGGGCCGACCACTTGGCTTGCGATATAGCAGATTTTTCCGCCACCAGAACCCAAATCCAAAACAGTCTCTCCTTCATTGACATACTTAGAAGGGTCCCCGCAGCCATAATCTTTATCGAGGATTTCTTGCGGCAAAACCTTCAAGAACTGGGCGTTATAGTCCACGGGGCAACACAACTCAGGCTGCACCGCATTTGCCCCTGCGGCGTAAGTTTCAGAAACTGCGTCAGTAACACAGGAGGGTTCAAGAGATGGGAGTTCTTTCGAGGACATCATGGGATTTTACTCCTTTCAACGGTCGGACTGGATTTCATCTGAAATACTCACAGATAGAGCCCGCTTCGCCCTTCTTGTCACCACCACCATCAAAAGTATGGTCGCAGCTAGGCCAACCCACTTCATTACTTGGACTTGGAAAGCTCCCTCTTCAATACCACCTCTCGCAATAGTTGCAACATCACCCGCGATGGCGCCGAGATAAACATACATGAGGGTTCCCGGCAACATACCCAAGAAAGACCCGATGATGTAGGTGGATGTTTTTAGCCGGGTTAAACCAAAAACATAATTCGCAAGTGTATATGGGAAAACTGGGCTGAGTCGAACTAAGAACAGAACTTTCAAACCCTCTTCTTCGATTGCTAATCTTAGAGCATGAAACCGATGATTCCCTTCCATCCTTTTTTCCAGACTCTTGGAAAAAATTCCCCGACCCAAAAGGAAAGCGAGTGTTGCGCCTACCACAGACGCTGGAGAAACAATTGCGAATCCAAACCATGGTCCATAAACTGCGCCAATTCCCAAAGTCAGCAGGGACCCTGGAATCATCGCAACAGTTGCGATGACGTAGATTGCCCCAACGACAAAAGCGCCTTGAAGACCCCGAGTTTCCATCCAAGCCAATAAATCAGGGAACCGGTCCATCGGAATTACTACCCAAGCAACCAAAATGATTGCGGCAAGCAAAAGGGCACGGTGAACAGTCTTCATGTCTTGCTATTATGACTAAACGCGCTAAAGCAAACACAAAGATGGCATACATCCGACAAACCGAACCTGAACACGCAACTGGACTTCTAAAGAGGATTTACGACGACGCCATTTCTCGAGCAGGACGGGTTTGGAATATTGTCAAATTATCTGGGCTAAATCCCCGCACAACGCAGGCTCATCTAGGACTTTATGGGTCGATTATGAAACTGGACAGTTCCTTGACCTCACGCATAAGAGAGTCTTTGGCAATTGTGGTGAGCCGCTCAAACGATTGCTTTTACTGAACAAAAGCCCATGCCCATGACCTCCGTGTTGAGGTCGGAGAACCGGAATTGGCGGATTGGCTAGAAGGCAAGGGCTACAAGGGAGCCCCTCTCTCACCCGCCGAACTAGCTTTATGTGCGTGGGGGGAAAAACTAACTCTCACTCCTGGAGCAATGGACGAATCTGATGTCGATGCTTTACGGGAATGCGGTTGGAGTGATTTGGAGATCCACGATGCAGCCCAAGTTGTCGCCTACTTCAACTACATCAACCGGATTGCTGATGGACTAGGCGTCGACTTTGAAGAGGAGATGAAGTGAACAACCCAGTTGTATGCGTATTCGCCAAAATGTGGGACTGCGGCCCGGTAAAAACAAGACTGGCGGCTGATATTGGCGAGCAAAAGGCTAGAACTGTTTACAGACAAGTTGCAGAACAAGTTTGGTCTCAGCTGGAATCCACAGAATTCCAACGATGGCTATGGATGGTAGATAACGATGTCTGCAATAAGGCAGGAAAGTGGCTGCATGGGGCTGACAAAGTTCTCCCTCAAGTTGACGGGAACTTGGGTCAGCGAATTCATCACGCCATGAAAATCGCTTTAGATTCTGGCGCAAGATGGTGCGCTGTAGTGGGCACCGATGCACCAGCAGTTAATTCAAAAATGCTACAAGAAGCGGAAACCCTACTGTTTAAAAAAGAAGCCCCTGACATTGTCCTGACCCCAGCATATGATGGCGGCTATGCCATGATTGCTGGACGAATAACCGCCAAAGAACTCTTCACTGAAATTGAGTGGAGCACCCCTCGAGTCTTGGCACAAACCTTAGAGCGAATTGAAAAACTAAACCTTACAGGCCACCTGCTCCAGAAAGTTCACGACCTCGACACTCTTGAGGACTTAAGAAAATTAGAAAAATCAAAAATCTTCCCCACTTAATCTCTCTGCTCTTGTTTGTAGCTTGCACCCAAGAAAACACTCAGTCTCTTGGCAACGAACATGACCCAATAAATGTCCTAGTTATCGTTAGTGACGATCAGCGAGCCGACTCTATTTTCGGGACTAGCTCAGGACAAGTCGACACTCCAAATCTAGACGACCTTGCAAGCCAAGGGATGTCCTTGACGAGAGCGTATTGCATGGGCTCATTTTCTGGCGCAGTTTGCGCACCTTCCAGGGCAATGCTGATTAGCGGAAAAGGACTACACAAATTTCATCAAAAACCATATCAACCTGAATACTCTGGAACTTTAATGCCTCAGGCCTTCAAAGAAGCTGGTTATGAGACTTTTGGTACAGGGAAATGGCATAACGGAAAGGAGTGGTTTAACCGAAGTTTCACTCAGGGCGACAAAATCTTCTTTGGCGGAATGGGGCCCCACAATGGCCTCAAATTGCGGCCCTACGACCCCAAGGGCGATTATCCTGAAAGCGAAACTTTTATCGAAAATGGCTTTTCAAGTGAGGTTTTCGCTGACGCGACCATTGATTTCTTGAAGCAGAAAAATCGCAAAAAACCATTTTTTGCTTGGCTCTCTTTCACAGCTCCCCATGACCCAAGAACCCCTCCTCCGGATTGGGAAGTCGAGGCAAGTACCGTTGAATTGCCACCTAACTTTTTGCCAGAACATCCTTTTGACAATGGTGAACTAATAATTCGGGATGAGTCCTTAGCGAAAGTGCCCCGTCAAAAAGAAGAAGTGCGGCAGCACCTTGCTGACTACCACGGCATGATTTCTCATATGGACGCCCAGATTGGGAGGGTTCTCGAGGCACTTGAGGAAAGCGAGGATGCCGAGAACACCTTGGTTGTCTTTGTCTCCGACCACGGCTTGGCAATTGGCTCCCATGGACTTCTGGGGAAGCAAAATTTGTATGAACACTCGATGCGTTCACCTCTTATTGTTAAGGGCCCAGGGGTTTTAAAGGGGAAGCAATCAAATTCTCTTGCCTATATCCACGATATTGTCCCGACTGTTATGGAGATGGCTGGCCTAAACAGCCTTCCCTTGACGAATCCACGAGATGGGAAGTCGCTTGTCCCGATTCTTCGCGGTAAATCCAAGAACCACCGAACTCATATCTTTACTGCATATAGGCGCGCCCAGCGTGCTCTAACTGAGGATCGGTTCAAGCTGATTGAATATGGAAAGTCGGGTGAAATCCAATTATTTGACCTGCATGATGATGCTCACGAAAAATACAATTTGGCCAATGAAGCTTCATTCAAAGAGAGAAAGCGAACAATGCTTGAGAAGCTTCGGGAAGTCGACCGTAATGCAAAAATGCCGGACTTGATGCGCCGCCCGAATATTGTCTTCATATATAGCGATGACCATGCAGCTAGCGCCGTTTCTTCTTATTCTAAAACATTAATTAGGACCCCCAACATTGACCGCCTGGCTGATCAGGGCATTCGATTTACCAATGCCTTTTGCACGAATGCTCTGTGTGGGCCAGCCCGCGCCGTAGTTCTGACGGGGCAACATTCTCACATCAATGGTTTCCGAGACAACCGCAACACATTTGATCCAACTCGCCAGACATTTCCAAAATTACTGCAGGATTCAGGATATCAAACTGCGGTCATTGGGAAGTGGCATTTAAAATCAGAACCGCAAGGATTTGATTTTTGGGAAGTCATGCCCGGCCAAGGCCATTACTACAAGCCCGATTTCAAAACTCCTGAAGGCACTGTCTCTAGGCCGGGATATAACACTGATATCGTGGTAGATCGCGCATTTGAGTGGCTCGAAAATGGGCGGGATCAGAGAAAACCTTTCATGTTGATGTGCCAATTCAAGGCACCCCATCGCGAATGGATGCCGAGCCCCCAGGAAGTTGGACTTCTAGACGAAATTCAAATACCTGAACCGAGCACTTTGTTTGACAACGGGCTAGGATTGGGAACCGCCGCGAAAGAACAAAAAATGACTATTTCCAATCATTTGTGGTGGGAGTACGACCTGAAAGTCCCCCTGGAAGATGGAGAAGAGGCGACCGGCCCAGACCGCTGGGCGCGGGGTCGGGAAAAACGTATGACCCCAGAAGAATTGGATGCTTGGCACACTGCCTATCAACCGCGAAATCAACAACTAAAAGAATCCGGTTTACGAAAACGCGCTGAAGAAGGAAACCCCCAAGCTCAAAAGGAATTGGTCCAGTGGAAGTACCAGCGCTATATCAAAGATTACCTGCGGTGCATTAAAGGAATTGATCGTAATGTCGGACGACTGCTAGATAAAATCGACGAATTGGAGCTGAGCGGCAACACCATTGTTATTTATAGTTCTGATCAAGGATTCTTCCTGGGTGAGCATGGCTGGTACGACAAACGATTCATGTATGAGCCTTCGCTTCAAGTGCCTCTATTGGTGCGATGGCCAGGTGTTACGGGAGCTGGCGTAAACCGCAACGAACTAGTCCAAAACCTCGACTTCGCTCCGACCTTCTTGGATTTGGCAGGCCTGGAAATCCCAGAGTGGATGCAAGGTCAAAGCATTGTTCCAATCCTGAAAGGGCATGGTATGCCTTCATGGCGAAAATCAATCTACTACGAATACTTCGGAGAGCCGACTCATAATGTTGCCGCCCATTACGGAGTTCGAACTAAGCGCTGGAAACTAATTCACTACCCAGAACTGCAAGAATGGGAATTGTTTGACTTAGAAAATGATCCAGATGAAATCAATTCCATTTATGGAAAACCTGAATTGGAAGATCTAGAGACGGAGCTTAAAGTCGAGCTTAATGAACTACGAAAACAATATGAAGTCGTTGATTGAAGTTATCGGCCTTCCTGCTGGCTCCATTTCACTTTCCCTTTCCCCTTCTCAAAGAGAAGGTTTTCAAACACTGGCTTCTCATTCTCATTGATTGTGGCAACGCCAGACCAGCCTTCATCGTTAAAATCTCCTTCCAAGTGAATAGACGAACAAAGAGCTTCTAGCTCTGCCCTCATGCCTAGAAGCTCAAAAGGAAGGGTGAGATGGAAGTCCATCCTTTGGATGACCTCTTCTCGAGGTGTACCGTCAAGCGCCCGTGCGGTTGCCCCCGAGTAGGCCCGCATAAGACCACCTGTTCCGAGTTTGACACCCCCGAAATAGCGGACACAAATTGCCGCCACATTCGAAAGTCCACTTCCCTCCAAAACTTGGAGCATAGGTCGGCCTGCCGTTCCACCAGGCTCGCCATCGTCTTCAAAACGATAGGCCTCCCCAATGCGCCACGCCCAACACCAGTGACGAGCCTTAGCATGTTCCTTTTTTATTTGAGAAAGCCGTTCTTGGAAGGAGACTTGGTCTTTCGCGTGAAACACACACGCATAGAACTTGGAGCCTCTGTCTTCGTGTTCTCCATACCCCTCACCTCCAGGCACGAAGCTTCTCATGTTCTTAGTCACTAAAAAGGGCGCCGGTTCGTGTGCGAGCTTCCTCGGTAATCAAATCCGGTGCGGTCATCACCGCACCCTTCAAAACATCTCGCCAAGGTGATGGTCCTAAGGCGGCAATCTTCGGAATGGACTGAATTACAAGACCTTGAACATTCGAGGCATTTTTATGAGCGATTTTGATGACCTGTTCCACATCCACGTGGTCGTGATCCGGATGCCAACAGTCATAATCAGTCACCATGGCAATACAAGCAAAGGAAATGCCAGCTTCGCGGCACAGCTTCGCTTCGGTGACGTTCGTCATGCCGACAATTTTTGCACCCCACTGCCGAAATATCTCCGACTCGGCGCGAGTGGAGAATTGTGGTCCTTCGATGCAAACATAAGCTCCGCCCTGGTGAACAGTGACATCAAGATCTTCCGCAGTTTCTCCAACTGCAGAGCGCATCTCTGCGCAAACAGGGTCGCCCAATGGAACATGGGCCACGATTCCATCGCCGAAGAAAGTTTGTTCGCGGCGATAGGTTCGGTCAATAAATTGATCCACCATCACAAAATCGCCTGGAGCGTATTCCAAACACAGCGACCCCACTGCGGAAACCGACAATGCGCGCTGCACGCCTAATTGGCGTAGTGCGTGAATATTTGCGCGGTATGGAATCTCAGTTGGAGTGAAGCGATGGCCTCGGCCATGCCTTGGAAGAAAGGCAACGGGCACCCCCTCCACATTTCCAAGGAGAAGGGCGTCCGAAGCTGACCCATAGGGAGTATCCAAGCTAATTTCACGCACATCTTCCACGCCGGCCATTCCGTAAACGCCACTACCACCAATAACGCCAATCGTTGCGCGTTCAATCATGACTCTTCGGATGAAGTCCCTTCTTCAGGTTTTTTCCGAATGGGGCGATTATCCCAAGGGGAAGAGGTTGGCTTGTCCTCAGTGCGCTTTTCAAACTTCGGTTTGCCTTTGTAGCCTTCGCC
>DLRM01000062.1 GCA_002500505.1 Planctomycetes bacterium UBA7888 | reverse complement strand
CCGGCATACGATCTGCCGACTCAACTTTCTTGCCTCTGGTTTCCAATGCTTTGCTGACCTCGCCGTGTGGCTCCATCTTGTTATTTCCTTTTTCCTAGTTTTAATTGTGAGACTTTCGGCGCGTCTCTCTGGCCCGAGGTGAAGCGTTTGGGGGGTCACCAAAAAAGGGCAGGGGGACGCGCGGGAACTAAACTTATCCGTCAAGGGGGCCGCCTGCAAACTCTTCTCGGGATTTCTTTGAAATTCCATCTATTGTGGAGTAAATGAGACTGGCCACAAGATGTAGTGGTAGTAAAGCCCGCTACCCCTTTTTCTCCTAGAGGGGCTCTGTGGAGAAATGCCGGCTCAGAAGCTCTGCCAAAACGACTTTCGGCGCAAGCTCCTTTCCACATCGGAAGTTGCGTTCGGGGCACACTTTGTAACCGTGAATTCTGCAGGGTCGGCAAGAAAGATTGGAAACTTCCAAAACCACATCACGAGAACCTTGTGGAGGCTCGGAGTTCATTCGTTGCCGACCCTCTAACTTCTTACTCTTCCTCGAAGCCTGTGTAGCCAAGCTCGGAGAGCTCCGCCTGGAGTTGCTTATCAATGGCGCCCTCAATCTGAGAAGGGGCAAGTTTTTCGTCTAACTGACGATTGTCCTCGCGCCAAGATTTCCATTCCGCGAGTAAATCGTCGAGAACTTCACGATAGATCTTGGCTTCCTGGGGGTCGTTGAGGAGATTCCGGCTCTCTCTAGGGTCACGCGACAAGTCGTAAAGCTTTGCTTTTGCCTGTCCGTCCTCCATCTGCCTCACAATAACCTTCCATTGATTGTCCAAACGAAAACTCATTTGGTCCAGGTGCATCGCCATACGGAATCGTTTGTCTCCAAAGCTGGCAGTTCCACGAGCCAAATCCATGAGACTTGTCCCCTGCACCCCCTCCGGCGCCGGAAGCTCTAGAGCATCCAACAAAGTGGGCAGAACATCCACCAGCATGACAGGATCTCCAATGCGGGTGCCTCCCCACTTTCCACCGGGGAATCGAATCATGAGTGGGACGTGGAGTTGCTCCTCCCACATTTGGTTGTGGCCGATGTACCTGTGTTCGCCAAGGGTCTCTCCGTGGTCAGAGGTAATCACCAAAATAGACTTGTCTAACACGCCATCTTTTTTGAGCATTGCCAAAAAACGGCCGGTTAGCTCATCGGTCATCGCCACGCCGGCGTCATACATTGCGTTGAGGTAATTGATGTCCTCTTTTTCTGCGCCACTGGAAAGAAAGGCTTGGAAATCCTCCTGGCCACACATGTTTTGAAGATCGGCGGCCCCTTTGTACCAACCACCGTATCGATTCCGATAGCCCTCCCCCGGCCAGTATGGGCAATGAATGTCGTAGGTATGTAAAAAGAGAAGGAATGGGTCGCCAGTGGCAGAGCCAGACCACTTAGAAGACTCATTGCGCCACCAAGCCGCGGCTTGGGGGAGGATAGAAGTCAGGCCTCGCCGATACTGCATGCTTTCTTCATAGCCTTCATCTTTGTCCACATAAATATCAAAGCCATCGGCAAAACCAAGTTTTCCAGCAAGAAATCCCCCACCTGTGAAAGCGACCGTTTTGTAACCCACATCCTTGAGGAGGCTGCTCATCATGAATGGGGACTGCACATAACTTCCCATCGCATGCTTATGCCGAGTAGGGTACATACCTGTGAAAAGGCTTCGGTGGCTGGGCCCCGTATTGCTGGACTGAGAAATACAGTTTGTAAATACGACGGACTCGCTGGCGAGTTTATCGAGGGCTGGACTATTGGGGTTTCGCGCGCCCATAAATCCCAAACGGTCTGCCCGACAAGTGTCCAGGCTCACCAAGATAATCGGTGGCATACCGGCAGCCTTTGCTGTCGAAGAGCTCGCCTCCGAGTCCGCACCACCGCATGCAGGAAGAAGCAGACCTAAAACCGCGAGAAGGGGAAAGCAGAAGCGACAATCCATATATCTATCTTATCTTGGCGTACAAAAGGATTGGAAATGCAGACAGGCTTCTCCTAAAACGGAAACATGGGGCCTGAAAAAAAACCGCGAAATAGTCATCCCTTTGTCCAAAAAGCCAAACCGGGTCGTTATGCCTGGTGCACATGTAGTTTTTCGGAAAAGCTCCCGTTCTGTGATGGCAATCACCGTGGTACTGAATTTTCTCCGCTTAAAGTAGAGATTGAAGAAGAGAAGACTGTCGCCTGGTGTGACTGCGATAAAACTTGTAACGCTCCTTGGTGTGATGGCGCCCACTCAAAGGACTAAAGGGTGACCGTGCCCGAATGAGGCCTCCGCACAGCGATGCTGTTCGGCAGGCATCACGAAACGAACTCTTGCCCCCTCTCTCGCGCACCCCATTGAGGACAGGATGCAAATGGAGTTTGGACTAGCTTTAAGTTAATTCTAACCTTTAATCCCAGTCCTTTGCAGAAACCCTTTCAGCAGGAAGGCGACCCAGCGGATTCGGTCAGAGTCCGGAGGAAGAGGGCTGTGGATTCAGCAGTCCGCCTCCAGCTGTACTCCAGAGCCTTCTTTCGGCCAAAAGAAATCGCCTGCTCCCGCTCCATTCCCTCAAGGGCTATTGTGTCAATGGCGGCGGCAAAACTCTCCGGGTCATCGGGAGGCGCCGAGGGCCAGATTCCTCCCGCTATTTCAGGAAGACAGGAAGCCTCTGCCACCACGCCAGGGGTTCCTGTTGCCATGGCTTCCAATATCGGAAGGCCAAAACCCTCGTAAAACGATGGCTGAAGCAAAGCTGAGGCCGCAGAAAAGAGTCCAGGAAGTTGTTTATCGGGGACATTTTCAATCCAATCAATGCTCTCGCTGACTCCCTCGGTAGCAGCCAGTTCCCGGAGCATCTTCTCGTAGGAGGGGGGGGCATTGCCTCCCACGAAAACCAGCCGAAACCCTCGAGTCCGGGCATCGGATTTGGCAAAAGCTCGAATGGACAACTCGAGGTTCTTGTGAGGGAACCACGCCCCAACCTGAAGCAGAAAAGGTGGGCTCAAACCGAAGCGAACTGCGGCTGCACTGCTTTCTTCAGAGTCTCTTGGAGCAAAGCGATCCAAGTCTACTCCCAATGGAACAGCCGCGGCTTTTTCCGGAGGAAAACTAGGGAAATGATGGAGCAAGCGAGATTTCCCATACTCCGAGTCCAGCACGATGCCAGATGCACGGTGGACATTCCTGTGGGTTCTTCGGCTTGGAAACCACCGGTTCCCTCCGGAGTCCAAAATTCGAAGATCGTGCAGGGTGAAGGAACGAGGAATCGGTGACCGCCATGGAAGATGATTGCCCATGGAATGGAAAAGGTCGAGATCTCTGCCTGGGGAATCCAGAGGGCCAATCAGGGGGCGTATTTCAGCCCCCGGGATTAGGTCTTCCAGTAGCTCGCGCTTCCACCAGCGCTGATCTCGCAAAAAGAGGACGGGCTCCAGTTCAGGCATTGCCTTCATCAGCTCTGGGAGGAGAGCCCGAATGTAGTGGGCAATACCGCGGCCACCTTGTTTAGCCGCTTGTGTGACGTCGAACCCTATTTTCATCCAATCCAGATTAGCGCCTGGGTAGGAAAAAGATGAGCACCTTTGTTATCGGTTGGTGATATCGACTCCGCAAAGTGATTCAGAACCATGATTTGCTGGGTTCAAGGGATTAGTCGCAGGGAAACTTTGTTAGTCAGGCTACCCGTACCTGATGCAGGAAAGACTGCACTCTGGAGATGGACGGAAATGCCCGCCAAAGACGGGTTGAGGGGCAGAGTGAATGGAAGAGTCAATCCTCCTGCGGGGACGGTGTAGGCATTGCTTCGCCAAAGAAAGTTAGATGTGTCCAGTTCGCTGATTCCCCATGGAGTCTGGGAGGAGCCCAATGCCCGTGTCGCTGCGAACCCCGCCAATGCCCAACCATCTGCGATGTTGAGATTGACGATATCCCCAAGTCGAGGAACACCTTCCAGATGGAAATCCTGTGATTCGGCATCAGCTACCCAGAAAGAGCCTCCGTTACCGAATGTATTGGCGTGCACGGACTTGTTGCCTCCAACAAGGACATCGCCGTCGGAATCCAAATCAATGTCGAAGACCGACCCGGATATGTCCAGGTCGCAGGTCGCAGCACCAGATGCGTCGCGAGTGAAGGCCTCTGGAGTAATGTTGAGGGAGTCACCCCAAGTGCCGAAGGCGGCAATTGAACCGTCATCCGAAATTTCGCAGTCCCCAGATGCGAGTTGATATATGGTCCCCGGCGCACTCAGAGTTTCCTCGAAAAGAACTGCGTTGTTATCCACGTCCAACATTCCGGCGCGCAGGGTGTCGTAGGCGGGGGCATAAGTCTGCACCAAATAGGCCAACTGAGTTCCCTCAGCATCCAGCGCGAGCCGGGAAGGGTATTGGCTACCGGAGAAGCTACGAGTGAGCAACAGGGTCCAGTTTCCTGGAGTGGTTTCGCTGAAAACTTTGAGCCAGCCAAAAGAACCAAAGGCGAAACGTTTTCCATCGGCGGACATTGCGTGGGCGTCAAACGAGGCGCCAATGTTCTCAAGATGGATTTGCTGGCTGGCAAGGACATCCCAAATTACAGCTGATGAACCCATGCCGAAGTATGCACGGGTGCCGTCAGCGGAAAGATAAGTTTGCCGCGAATAGTAGTTTCCGCTGACTGCCAAATCACCGGAGGAAATTAAGTTTCCCGCACGGTTGAAGACGCGAACCAGGCAGGTGTTTGTGTTGGGGTTTCCTTTCCAGGCAAAGATGATGGAGCCATCATCTGAAATCTCTACGCCGCCTCCATAGTGATTAAGTGTGCGGGGGAAGGTGTAGCTCCAGTTGGGGGTTCCATTACCAGTGGTATCCCAGACATTCAAAACTCCTTCATAGTCAATACCACTAGAGGATGGATCCATGTCGGTCACGACCATGGCTGCTCCTACCAGCGCACGATCCGCAA
Source organism: Planctomycetes bacterium UBA7888 (assembly GCA_002500505.1). GTDB lineage: Bacteria > Planctomycetota > UBA1135 > UBA1135 > UBA1135 > UBA7888. Next base: position 1,318 of record DLRM01000062.1, on the reverse strand, counting down.
TGGCCACGTAGGGATATTCCGATCCCAAGGTTGAACTCTCAAATAGGGAAATCTCACTCCCCGAAGCGCAGAGCGTGACGGCTTCATTGTTCAGCCCCTTTCCCGCCATGACGGAAGCACCGGAATCGCCCGAAGCCACATTTTTTACAATCCAAGAAAGCCCGGAGTCGTTCTGTTGCCATCGGGTTGAGTTAACCCCCCTGATGGAACCACCCGCGGAAAGTGCAACTATCGAACCGGAGGCATCGCGAAGGCTACGCACAATGGAATCGCCGGAGGAATCCACCACAAGACGGGTAGCCTCTTCCAAATTTTGAGCGAAAATAGGGGCGCTGAGGAGAAGGAGGGGAGAAAGAAGCATGCTTTAATACTAACCCAGGAATGCAAATTCCGCTCTTAAAGCTGGGCGGTAGCAATATCGTCGTGGCCACGGGCTTCGCATGGTTTGGAATAGTTTTCCTTGTTGGACTAATTCTTCACCTTCCCTCGCCATTGAAGTGGCTGTTGTGGGTTCTATATGAACCACTCCTGCTAGCGTTTATTCATTACGTTAATAAAAACATCCCAGGAAAATCCTAACGCGTGGCTCAGGAAATCACGACCTGCGACTTTCTCGCACATCCCGCGTGAACCGCTACCTAGCCAATTCGTTCTTGCTGGTATAACCTAATTCTGAGGGCGACCGCCCATGACTGGAAATTCCAAACGTATTCTCACTTTGTTGCTGGCAATTGGCTCGTTGTTCCTGGCAACCTGCCAAGCGCCAGTCCACGAGCCGGAGGCAAGTGGAACAGCAGAAGTAAAGATTGTCGAACTGAATCGACTTCAATGGAGTATTGGGGATCTAGAAGCTGAAACTGTTTTTCTTTATGTCGACGGGCAACCTACTCATCGAACCACCGTCTGTAATTCAAGCAATCGAAATATTTGGTGGCCAGGCCTGCGAACAGGTAGCACAAGATCTGGTTTCCAGGCTATAACAAATGATTCGGAGTTAGATGAGTGGCTCGGAGGATCTAGATTTGGCAGCCAATCCTCCATTGGCTGCTATGCGGGCAGTTCCAGAGAATTTGACCCTAAAAAAAATGACTCTTATTTAATGGAGCCTGGGATCACAAGAAATTATGAAAAAAATATGGAGAAAGTCAAAGAAGGTTTTGCCTTCACTTCCTGGGAATTTCGTGGAGAAACTGATTACCCACGCTTCGAGCCTCTTACAGATTACCCCCCCTTTGAAACTGCTCTTCGCTTCGGTTGGGACGAAGAAGATGGGTGCTCGGTAACGGTCGAAGAGAGGGAGCCCTCAGATACCCCCTAA
>DLRM01000005.1 GCA_002500505.1 Planctomycetes bacterium UBA7888 | reverse complement strand
TGCCATTCATCCTGGCTATGGCTTCCTCGCAGAGAACTCTCACTTCGCTGAAGTTTGCGAGTCCTGCGACATCGCTTTCATTGGGCCGCCCCCGTCGGTTATTGCAGATTGCGGCAACAAGGCTCGCGCCAAAGACGTTGCGCGCTCTGCAAAAGTGCCCGTTGTTCCAGGCTCTGCTGGTGCTGTCGAGTCCGACGATGAGGCCGTTGCCATTGCTCGAAAGATTGGTTACCCGGTCATCATTAAAGCGGCATCGGGTGGGGGCGGTCGCGGCATGCGGGTGGCCAGCAACGAAGTCAGCTTGCTGAACTCTTTTCATCAGGCACGTAGAGAAGCTCAAGCGGCATTCAATGATGCCACGGTGTACATTGAAAAGTATGTAGAAAACCCTAGGCATATTGAGTTTCAAGTTCTCGCCGGACCGGACGGGAACGTCGTTCACCTCGGGGAACGCGACTGTTCCATCCAGCGCCGCCACCAGAAGCTGATTGAAGAATCACCTTCGCCCGCCCTTGACCCCAAACTGCGGAATAAGATGGGCGCCGCAGCAGTGGCCTTTGCGAAAGCCGCTGGCTATCGCAATGCCGGCACGGTTGAATTTCTCCTGGACAAAGATGGCTCTTTCTACTTCATCGAACTTAACGCTCGTATCCAGGTAGAACATTGTGTTACGGAAATGGTGACGGGTATCGATTTGGTTGCCTGGCAACTTCGAATCGCTTCGGGCCAACCTTTAACTCTTCGACAAAAGGATGTAAAACTCAACGGTCATGCAATTGAGTTCCGTATTAACGCCGAGGACCCAGACCGTGGTTTTGCTCCGACCCCTGGCCTCATCCAGCACTTGGTCCTGCCCGGCGGACGGGGAGTTCGCATGGATACTTATTTAGCCGGTGGCTGCACGATCCCCAGGTATTACGATTCCATGGTTGCCAAACTTCTGGTTTATGGCGACGACCGCGCGGAGGCCATTCGTATTGGAAACCGTGCACTTTCTGAAATCCGGGTAGAAGGGCCCGGCATCCACACCACGACTCCGCTACATCGCCGCATCCTTGCCCAAGCTGAATTCGTCAACGGCAATGTAGACACGGGTTTCTTAGAACGCTTCCTAGAGGAATAACATCATGCCCCGCGCACTCGTCACTGGCGCCGCCGGTTTTCTTGGCTCTCATCTTTGCGACAAACTTCTTGGTCTGGGCTACGAAGTTGTGGGTATGGATAACTTTGTTACGGGAGACGCACGCAATATTGAACATCTCAAGGAGAACGCGGCTTTCTCTTTCTTTCAGCACGACGTCACCCAATTCATTCACCTCCCGGGTGATTTGGACGAAATCTACCACTTTGCCTCTCCGGCCTCCCCGATTGACTATCTTCAAATCCCCATTCAGACGATGAAAGTTGGCTCTCTGGGAACACACAATTGCTTGGGGCTTGCCCTCGCAAAGGGGGCACGATTCCTGATTGCCTCTACCAGTGAATGTTATGGCGACCCTCTCGTACACCCCCAACCAGAAGATTATTGGGGCAATGTCAATCCAGTCGGACCCCGCGGTTGCTACGACGAAGCCAAGCGATTTGCAGAAGCAATCACCATGGCTTACCACCGTCACCATGGTTTGAAGACTCGCATCATGCGCATCTTTAACACCTACGGTCCACGAATGCGCTTAGACGACGGTCGCGTTCTTCCTGCCTTTATTGGGCAGGCCCTCCGTGACGAAGAACTCACGGTCTTTGGGGACGGGTCCCAAACACGGTCTTTCTGCTTTGTGGACGATCTATTAGAAGGCGCCTACCGCCTCATGCAATCGGACGAGCCTTTCCCTACAAACATTGGGAATCCAACCGAAATGACCATTCTTGAATTTGCCCAAAGAGTGCAAGACGCCTTGGGGGTTGAGCGCGCAATCGCCTTCCGAGATTTGCCTGTTGATGACCCTAAAGTTCGTCAACCTGACATTACCAAAGCGAAAAAACTCTTGGGCTGGGAGCCACAAGTTGAACTTGCTGAGGGTTTAGAGAAAACGATTCCCTTTTTCCGAGGCCGCGTAAGCGAGACTGTTCATTAAGAATGTGTGGAATTGTTGCCGCCGTCGGTAGAGAGGGAAATGTAGTTCCTTCTGTAATCCAGGGATTAAAGACCTTGGAATACCGTGGTTACGATTCTGCTGGAGTCGCCATTGTTTCGGACGGGGCGATTCAAGTACGCCGTCGCACGGGCAAGATTGCTGTTCTTGAAGAGGACTTAGGCCAAAATGGCCTCCCAGAATCTTCGATAGCTCTAGCCCACACCCGCTGGGCCACGCACGGCGCCCCCGAAGACCGCAACGCCCACCCGCACCGTGACCACCTTGAAAAGGTAGTGGTTGTCCACAATGGCATCATTGAAAACTATGCCGAACTGCGTGCAGAACTTCAGGAAGCCGGTCATGAGTTTTCTTCCGACACAGACACCGAAGTTCTGGCCAACCTCGTCGCCAGTCTTTTGGAAGAAAATTCTGGTGACTTGCATGCGGCCATTCGTGCCGCTCTCCCCCGAGTCCACGGAGCCTATGCCCTCGTTGCCGCTTCCGCATCTGATTCGGATTCTCTGGTAATTGCGAGGCACGATTCCCCTTTGGTCGTCGGCATTGGCGATGGCGTTACGTGTGCGGCATCGGATATGCCCGCTTTGCTGGGGCTCACGCGAGAGTTTCTTGTTTTAGAAAATGGGGAAACTGCCATCCTTACTCCCGACTCTTGCCAGATCTACGACCCAAACAACCAAACCATTGAGCGGGCGGTTCAACATTGCGATTGGACTCCTGAGCAAGCGGAGAAGGGGGGCTATCCCCACTTCATGCTCAAAGAAATCGAAGAGCAACCCGATGTGCTTGCACGAACCGCCTTTGACCGACTTCACGACGCAGAGGGGGACGTTGAGTTTGAAAGTGAGTTTGGGTTGGACGACCAAGCTCTCTGTGTTTTTTCTCGCCTTCGATTTATGGCGATGGGGACCTCCTTCCACTCCGCCATGCTTGGTAAGTTATTTTTGGAGGAATTTGCTCAGCTTCCGGGCGATGTTGTAAATGCCAGTGAGTTCCTTTACTCACCCAAACTTAAAGAAGGTGACGCCTTAACGGTTATTATTTCTCAGTCTGGTGAAACTGCCGACAGCCTTCGCGCCATGCGAGAAGTTCAAAGCCGCGGTGGAAAAGTTCTTGGCATCTGTAATGTTCGTGGTTCCACTTTGGACCGAGAAGCTGACCACGTTGTCTTAACGCACTGCGGGCCCGAAGTGGGGGTTGCCTCCACCAAGGCTTTCTTTGGCCAGCTTGCCGCCCTTTATCTGTTGGCCCTTCGAGTCGGTCGAGCTAGGGGAGTTCTTTCACAGGAACAGGGTTTTGAACTTTTATCAGACCTCCGTCACCTGCGCCCCAAACTAGACGCCCTCTTTTCTGAAGCAGCCGCCCAAGCCGTCCAAAAAGCCGCCGACATCCTGGCCCCCGTGAATTCTTGTCTCTTCCTTGGCCGCGGATTTAATCACCCCATCGCGATGGAAGGCGCCCTCAAGCTCAAAGAGATCTCTTACATCCACGCAGAAGGTTATCCCGCGGGCGAGATGAAACATGGACCGATTGCTTTGATTGATGACTCCTTCCCCGTCGTTGCAATCGCAACTCCAGGCCGCACCTATGAAAAAATGGTCTCCAACATTGAGGAGGTTCGCGCTCGGAGTGGAGCGGTGGTTGCCGTCGCAGCCGAAGGAGACGAGAAAGTTTCTGGCCTTGCGGATGCCACCCTGTTTGTCCCCGAAGTCCCCGAACACTTATCCCCGCTCGTGAATGTCATTCCACTTCAACAACTTTCCTATGAAGTCGCCAAACGCTTGGGCAAAGATGTGGACCAACCCCGTAACCTTGCCAAATCCGTTACTGTTGAATAACCATGGTTCTTGAATCTCGCCCCTTCAATAAAGTCCTTATTACGGGTGCTGGCGGCTTTATTGGCTCCCATTTGGCTGAACGGTGCCTTCAGATGGGCGCCGAAGTGGTTGGACTCGATTGTTTCGATGATTTTTACGACCCGAGCCTCAAACGAGCCAACGTTCAAGATGCGCTTCAGGACCCCGGCTACACCCTCGTTGAAGCGGACATTCGTGACCGCGAATCCATGCAAGCATTGGTGCAAGATGGAGGCTTTGATGTCATCATGCATCTCGCCGCGCGAGCGGGTGTGCGGCCTTCCCTTGAGAACCCGGCCCTTTATTTTGATGTCAATGTCCAGGGGACCTTGTCCCTCCTAGACGCCGTCCGCAATTCCAACCCGGCCATTCGTTTCGTGATGGCGTCTTCCTCTAGCGTCTATGGCGGCCTTAGTCAGACACCTTTTTCTGAAACCGATGAAGTCTCTTGTCCGGTGTCACCTTATGCGGCGAGCAAGAAGGCTTGCGAAGTTCTCGCTTACACGTATCACAATCTCTACAACATCCCGATATCCGCTCTTCGTTTCTTTACTGTTTACGGGCCGCGCCAACGCCCAGAGATGGCAATTGCAAAATTCGCCAAGCTTCTCCAAGAGGGTGGTTCCATCCCCATGTTTGGCGACGGAAGCACGGCCCGTGACTACACCTACATTGACGATATTATCGATGGAGTTATTCGTGCGATGGAATGTTGCCATGGGTACGAGGTTTATAACTTGGGCGAATCACGTACTACGACACTTTCCGAACTCATCTCTCAGATGGGGGAGGCCTTTGGTGTCACGCCCAACATTGAGGAACTTCCTTTACAGCCTGGCGACGTCACGATTACCTACGCCAACATTGATAAAGCCCGTGAGCACTTGGGTTACGACCCGCACACTTTGGTAGTGGACGGTCTTTCCCGCTACGCTGAATGGCTAAGGGCAGGGGTTCGCTAAGCCCCTTCTAATAGAAGGCTCCCTCTAAAGGAGCTGTCCTCGCGAAGAATCCAAATGTTCTCCCCATCCCTGATGAAATCGGGGCCGCGCACAATTGCAATGAGTTCGGAAAGCGAGTCGGGATAAATCCAGTCAGTTTTTCCATCGGGTCGTGTCGCTTTCACAGCGGCAATCCTGTCTCCAGGAATCAAGCCAAGTTCTTCCGCACGGCTGTCCGGAAAGACTTGGGTAATTTCCAAAACAGTCACTCCTCGGCGACGCCCTCGTTCACGTACATAGATCAAACTTCGGCGTGCATCGAACCCCAACAATCCGCGAGTATCTCGTTCGCGTGAGCTTGCCAAGGTAATCGTGGCATTGCGCATCTTGTTTTTGTTGCGCACCGTGAGCTCTACCTTGGTGCCTTCGCTCAAGGGCAAGACTTGGCCCGCGTATGTCCGCTTGTCCGGAACGGTTTGCCCTTCCACTTCCAAAATGACATCGCCAATTTCAATCCCGGCCTTGGCAGCGGGGCCTCGTGGATTCACTGAAGCGACCACGAGCTGACCATTCTCCTCTTGGACTTTCATGCCTGACCAAAATCGAGTGGAATGATCGACATCCAGAAGACGATCTGAAAGGATTTCAGAAACACGGTCAACTGGAATCGCAAATCCAATTCCGTCGGCAGCTTCCATCGTTGCAGAATTGATTCCCACCAATTCGCCCAAGCTGTTCAACAGGGGGCCTCCAGAATTCCCTGGATTAATGGCTGCATCCGTTTGCAACAGGCCCGGCATCTCTTTCGAACCAGAAGGAGTACGCACCGTGATGTTGCGGTGATAGCCAGAAAGAATTCCAGATGTGATGGAGTGGTCATTCCCAAAAGGTGTCCCGATTGCAATCACCTTTTCTCCTTTCAATAAACCTTTACTGGAACCAAGAGGAACTGAGCGGAAGGGACCCGGAGCCTCAATCTTCAGCAACGCCAAGTCCCATTCCGGAGCGGCGTTCAAAAGCTTGGCTTCGAGACGCGCTCCACCAAACTCCTCCGCAAAAGAAACCCAAATCTTTTGAACCTCAATTCCTGGGCCCTCGGGGGCGGCGACATGTGCGTTCGTAATGACAAGACCCGTGGAGTCAATCACCACCCCGGTTCCTTGTCCTAACTGCCCTTCTTGCTTGCGTGACCGCCCAAAGAAATCTCGTTGGCGAACGATGCCCTCAAGTTCAATGGAAACCACCGCAGGGCCAGCCTGAGAATAAACTTCGGCTTCAACGGTCCAACGGTCGCCCAAAAGCTCGGAAATTTCATGCTCCGTCGCAGAAAGACCTTGGGGAGCCAAGAGAAGAAGGGGGAGTACAGTGAGCATCTCCCTCAGATTACGAAAAAGAATGGCTGGGCGTTGGCTATGCTTTTCAAATGCGCGCCATGAGCCCTTTGAGCCTCCTTAGGAGCATCCGTAGCTTCGGTCTTTCGGGAGCGGCTTCTCAAATGGGCTGGTCTTTTCTCCTAGCCCTCTTCCCTTCCTTGATTCTCCTGGTCGCGGCATTCGACCTCTTGCCTTTGGAGACTCGCGTAGAGGCCCTCACGACGGAGCTCCTGGCTGGTGTTTCCCCTCAAATTGCGGGGCTTTTGGGCGACTTTTTGGAGGGATTTGCCCGTCACCGTCCCCCGGGGGAAATCCTCCTTTGGTTTATCCCAGCCCTTTGGGCCTCCTCACGGGGTGTGCGAGCCGCCCGCCAGGGACTCCAAAAGATTTACGGTGTTCCACCGAAGCACAGATGGCTTCCCATGCGGCTCTTGGACTTAGTCTGGGCGCTACTTGCTCTTTCTTTAACGGGATTGGGTTTCTTAATTCTGATTGCTGGACCTCAACTCTTGCAATTCCTGGGCTCTGTCTTCAACGCCGAATCCTTATTTGGACAACTTGCGACTTGGTTTCGGTGGCCATTCGTTGTCGCCATTCTTGCTAGCTTTTCCGCGCTCGCAATCCGAGTGCTCCCCGGAGTTCCCTTGCCCCGCGCTGCTTGGCTTTCAGGTTCAGGGCTTACTCTTGGCGCTTGGCTTTTGTTGGGTCTTTCTTTCCGTTATTGGCTCGAACACTTAGGCCATTTTGAAAAAATCTATGGCGGACTCGCCTCCTTTTTCATCCTCATGTTTCTCCTCTGGCTGATATCCTGGGCGCTTCTTCTTGGCGGTTTCCTTGCCGCCTCACTCCGGCTTCCA
>DLRM01000004.1:9805-10487 GCA_002500505.1 Planctomycetes bacterium UBA7888 | reverse complement strand
ATGAGTCGTTTGAGTTAGTTTTATTGTCGTGCTTTGAGATCTCAAGTGATAATATTGTGACCATGAAATGCATCCTTATCTTCTTCTTGGTTTTCCCGGCAGCTGCTTCTTCAGCCTTCGCGGCGCAAAAAGGTCCGCAAGATCTTGGGCCAACGAATGGCTACGCAAATAGCCTTTCTATTTATGGAGTGAAAGTTGAATCTAGCAAAGAAGTCGAAAGAGACTGGCTTTATCTTTCCGCGCTTGTCTATGAGCACATGACTGCACATGAAACACACTATAAGATTAGAAAGACACTCGCGGAGAATGATTTTCGCATCCTTCTGGCAGGAGTCAATCAGACTCTTGACACCTTGCCTGAATATGCGGGGGACGAAGGCGCCCGTGAAGCCGGTGGCCTAGGAGGCAACCCGGGGGAATATCGTATTGCGCTTCGTGTTGGACATCCGCATGTTCTTATCCACGAACTTGCGCATGGAATTTACCACTCAGCTATACAGTTCAAAGAACTTGATGGTGCGACAGATCCTGAGGCGGGCGAAGCGCCGCCAAAGAAGGGTACTTTTTCTCACGACCTTTACGCTGCGTATGACGCAGCCATGGAATCGGAACTTTGGCGCGGGATGTACCTTGAGGAGCACCCCGATGAATATTGGGCCGAGGGCGTTACGCTTTGGTTTCG
>DLRM01000004.1:0-9405 GCA_002500505.1 Planctomycetes bacterium UBA7888 | reverse complement strand
GGATTCACGCGCTTTTCTGAAAAAAAGAGATCCTGCGCTTTATGCCCTTTGTGCTCGAATTTATCCCCCAGCTGACTGGTGGCCGCTTAAGATGCGGATTTTTGGCGAGATAGGTTTTGAGTTCGAGGGTTCGGATGGTGGGCTGATGGGGCTTGTTAACGAACTCAATAATCTAATTCGTGAAGATTCGCGTAAAGCAATTCAACTTCTTCAGGAGATTCGCGAGGATATTACCCGCGAAGAGGGAAAAGAAGAAGTGGTAAGGCTCTTCAGGGAGTTGCTCGAGTTTGTTAAAAATCCGCTACTTGTTAATGTGCTAGAGAAGCACCTTGGGGAACTTTAAACCTGCGGACTCATAATCCGCAAGTGAACGAGATGGGTGTAAATAAAACGAGGCCCAGCAGGAGCCTCAAGGCGCTCGAATGGCAGGAGGGCGCGCTCCATAACAATGGCAATCTCATATATATTCAACAATCAACATTTCATGTCAAAAAAAAACCAGCGATCAATAAGACCGCTGGCTTCCTTTTCCCCTTTGCTGAGCATTTCTTAGAGCTGCCATCCCCTGCAACTCATTGTCCTAAAAGAACCCATGCAAAGCACTTATGTATTCGGGAGGCAATCAGGGCTTCTGCCAACTTTTTGGAGATTTCTCGCAAAAGCCATTTCCAACTTCCTTGTTTTTCTCCATTTTATGGGCCTTTGTAGGGTTTATTTTTTTTGAAATTCTGCTGTGCACCAACGCCCGCGCAGCTGAGTCTTGAGCAAAACAAGCTCTGCAGCCTTCAGTGAGTCGATAGTTTTCTTTGCCTTGAGGTCCAATATCCCGCCGGCGAAAAATCGCCCGCCAGGGCACAGTCGCTTCGAAATCAGCGGAGCATAGTGTCTCAAAATGTCGCTTTGCAGGTTTCCCATCACAACCTCCCATTCCCCGGCTGCTGACTCAAGGCTCCCCCGCCAAAAGGAACACCGCCCCCCCACTTTGTTTGCCTGAGCCGTTTTTGTGGCCTGGGGGGCACTGGCGGGGTCAATATCCATCCCGGCAACTCGATCCACTCCTAAAACAGCAGCTGAGATTCCAAGGATTCCCGAGCCAGTCCCCAAATCTAAAAGGCTCCGGAAAGGGGCCTCTTCCCACCACCTCAACAAAGATCGCAAAGCCATTCGAGTACTGGAATGTCCACCCGTTCCAAAGGAAGAACCGGCCACCATTTGAAGGGGAATATCCCTTTCTCTTAAGGGGAGTTTGTTGACTTGCGCAAAGTGTGGGTAAATCACAAATCGGCCACAACGAAAAGGCTTCCAGCGCGCCCGCCATAGGGCTTCCCAATCCTGGTCTTCTCGCTCCTCAAATTTCAAATCCCAACTCCGGGATTCCCATTTCCAAAGCTGAGCAAGCTCTTCCATTCGATTCGAAAGTGAATCTCTCCTTGAAGGATCGACTAAGAGAACCATGGTTTCTCGCTCCGCTGCAGGAATAGGCTCGCCACTCAATAGTCCAGAAGGAAAGCCCCGTACTTCCATATTGGTCCCGTAGCCTTCTTTCTCCAGGATCCACGAAAGCGACTCCCCCCATCCACCTGGGATTTGGGCGGTGACGCGAAAAAACTTCTCTGGGGCCGGAGCTTCCATCGGTCGGTTAGGATGAAGCGCATGGCGAAAAAAAGCAAGGCAACAATCCAAGTGAAAGCGGCTTGGATTCTTCAGGAACTTGACGAACTCTATCCGCAAACCAAAACTGCGCTGGATTGGGAGACACCCTTTCAGCTGCTTGTCGCGACTATTCTCTCTGCGCAATGCACGGATAAGAGGGTCAACATGGTGACCCCGCTCCTTTTTTCCCGTTGGCCTGATGCCAAGGCAATGGCCAAGGCGAATCAAGAGGATTTGGAGGAGGCTGTTCGCTCGACTGGTTTTTTTCGGAATAAAGCCAAAAACATCCTGGGCACTGCAAAGCGCATTGTGGAAACACACAATGGTGAAGTTCCCGACGAGATGAACGCCTTAACGGATCTTCCTGGAGTGGCGCGAAAAACCGCAAACTGCGTTTTGGGGACTGCGTTTGGGAAAAAGGAAGGCATTGTCGTGGACACTCATGTGGGCCGCTTGGCTCGCAGAATGGGGCTCACTCCTGAAAAAGACCCCATCAAAGTGGAGCGTGCCCTCATGGAGCTATTTCCGCAGGACTCGTGGATACGCCTTAGCCACCTCTTTATTGACCACGGAAGAGCCGTTTGCCCTGCTCGAAAGGCAAAGTGCGAGGAATGCAGCCTGGCTAAGTCCTGCGACAAAATCCTCTAATTCCCCCAATAACCAGTTGACGCAAACTGGCATCGTGAGGTATTCTACCCCTATGGCCTCTCAACCCCAGCCCCTCGACATTGCCCAACTCGCCAAAGAGGCCGGAGTAAGCAGCCGAACCATTCGCTACTACGGCGAGCTGGGCTTAGTTCGCCCTGATGGGCGCGGGGCCGGGGGACGTCGCCTCTTTGGGGCGGATGCCCTGGAGCGTCTTCGCTTTATCTCCCGCCTTAAAAGCTTGGGAATGAGCCTCGAAGAAATTGGCGACCTGAACTCTGCGTTTGACCGAGGCAAAACCCCTGCCCTGCTCTTCGAACTGGAACCCATGCTGAAACAGAGGCTCGATGAACTTCAAATTCGCATGGCTGAGCTTAAGGAACTGAAGGAAGACTTGAGCCATTACTTAGTTCGCATACAAGAAAAACAAAACATTCTCGAACCGGATTCTCAATCATGAACACGCGCACCGAGCAGTCCCCCACAACCAAGCCGGACCAAAACCAAAGTTTCCGCCCACGTTTTATTACTGCCGCATCCTTGTTTGATGGACATGACGCTTCCATCAACATAATGCGCCGGATTCTTCAGCAAAAGGGTGCCGAAGTTATTCACCTTGGCCACAACCGAAGCGTAGATTCCATTGTGGAAGCTGCCATTGAAGAAGACGCACATGCCATTGCTATTAGCTCTTATCAAGGCGGCCATGTTGAGTTCTTTAGCTACATGGTTGACTTGCTCGCTGAGCGAAACGCAAGTCATATTCGAATATTTGGCGGAGGCGGAGGTACCATCACTGACCAAGAAGCATCAGAGCTTCATGCTAAGGGTGTAGAAAGAATTTATTCTGTTGAAGATGGAAGAGGCATGGGTTTAGAGGGGATGATCGAAGACATGCTTGCTCGCACTTCAGCCCCCTTGGTAACGGAAGATACTCCTTTCCCAAGCTCAATCGCCGCTTCCAACCCGAATGAAGTTGCGCGCGCCATTACTTTAATTGAAGAACTTCACGGCTCCCAATCTGGCAGGCTCCCCGAAATTCGAGCAGAGCTAAAAGACCGAATCGGGAAAAAACGCGCACCCGTTCTTGGCATTACAGGAACAGGAGGAGCTGGCAAGTCTTCTCTTACCGACGAGCTCGTCAGACGTTTGCGACTCAATTACCCTGACAGAAAGGTCGCCATTCTTTCTGTGGACCCGAGCCGCCGCCGAACTGGGGGAGCTCTACTTGGTGACCGCATTCGAATGAATGCCGTTCAGGGGGAGTCCGTTTTTATGCGCTCTATGGCCACTCGGCGCGCACATCTTGCCGTTGCTGGAGCCGTCCAAGATTCTCTCCAAGTTTTGTGTGCCTCAAATTATGACCTGGTTATCTTAGAAACTGCAGGTATTGGACAAAGCGACTCAGAAGTTGTGGACCTTTGCGACTTTTCTCTTTACGTCATGACCCCGGAGTTTGGAGCACCTTCACAACTCGAAAAAATTGACATGCTCGACTTCGCTGATTGCGTGGCCATAAACAAGTCGGACAAGCGGGGCGCAGATGATGCACTCCGAGATGTGCGAAAGCAGTTTCAGCGCAACAGAGGGCTATTTGACCTGCCACCAGAGCAAATGCCTGTCTACCTCACTTCTGCAAGCCGATTTGCCGATTCTGGTGTGGACCAGCTCTTCTCCCATCTCGCATCTCATCTCAAGGAACATTCCGACAAGGAGTGGGAACAACCGGCACTTTCTTCCGCCTCTGCGGATATCCCCTGCGTTGTGCCTCCAGAAAGAAACCGCTACCTCTCGGATGTCGCCGAGTCCCTTCGCCATCACCGCCGCACCTCAGAGCGGCAAAGTGATTTGGCCTCTAGAGCTGATGGGCTTGCTCGCGCCTTGCGTGAACTCGGCGACACTCCACCACCCGTCAACGAGAGTTACTCAAAGGACGCTCTTGTCGAACCTGAAGTGGACTCGAGCATTCTCTTGCTTCGCCAACGCTATCAAGAGGTACTCTCCGAGATTGAACCCAACCTACGGGATAGCCTCGCCAACTGGAAAGTCACTCGAAAGGCTTATGACTCCGATGAATTCCGTTATGAGGTCCGCGGAAAAGAAATTTGCGTTCCTACGAAACATCTTTCCCTTTCTGGAACATCAATCCCAAAGGTGGCTTTGCCCAAAACCAAGGATTGGGGTGACTTAAGCCGTTGGATGTATATGGAAAACTTGCCAGGGCATTTTCCCTATACCGCAGGGGTTTTCCCCTTCAAAAGAACTGGAGAAGACCCAGCCAGAATGTTTGCCGGTGAAGGGACTCCCGAGCGAACCAATCGCCGATTCCATTTACTTTCAAAAGGACAACCTACTGCGCGCCTTTCTACCGCATTCGACTCAGTCACCTTGTACGGGCAAGACCCTGCAAACCGACCAGATATTTATGGAAAAATTGGGAACTCCGGTGTTTCCGTTTGCTCCTTAGACGATGCAAAGCGACTTTACTCTGGGTTTGACCTTTGCTCATCAAAGACTTCGGTTTCCATGACCATCAACGGCCCGGCGCCAATGATGCTCGCCTTCTTCCTCAATACTGCCATTGATCAAGCAGTTGAAAAGCGTTTACGAGAAACCAATAGATGGGATGAGGCTCAAACAAAAATCAAAGAGCTCTGCAAAGGAGAGCAACCAATCTACCGCAGCCCTCTCCCTGAAGGCCACGACGGGAGTGGCCTTGGCTTGTTGGGCGTCACGGGAGACCAGATTCTTCCCAAGGAGGAGTACCAAGAAATCCGAAAAGCGGTTCTCTCAACCGTCCGAGGCACCGTCCAAGCGGATATTTTGAAGGAAGACCAAGCCCAAAACACTTGCATCTTTAGCACCGAGTTCGCCCTCAAGATGATGGGAGATGTCCAAGAGTGGTTCATTCAAAATGATGTACGGAATTTTTATTCTGTTTCCATTTCTGGCTATCACATTGCCGAAGCTGGCGCGAACCCTCTCTCTCAGCTTGCCTTCACTTTGGCCAACGGGTTTACATTCGTTGAGTACTACAAGTCCAGAGGGATGAACATTGATGACTTTGCGCCAAACCTTTCATTCTTCTTCAGCAATGGACTTGATGCTGAATACTCGGTGATTGGCCGAGTCGCTAGGCGAATCTGGGCAGTTGCCATGAGGGACCTTTATGAAGCTGACGAGCGCTCTCAAAAATTGAAGTATCACATTCAAACAAGTGGCCGCTCCTTGCACGCGCAAGAAATTGCCTTTAATGACATCCGCACTACTCTCCAAGCCCTCCTTGCAATTAACGACAACTGTCAAAGCTTGCATACAAATGCTTATGACGAGGCCATCACAACTCCAACCGAAGAATCCGTACGGCGAGCCTTAGCCATTCAACTCATTATCAATAAAGAGTTTGGAGAAGCCAAAAATGAGAATCCACTCCAAGGCGCTTTCCTGACTGATCTCTTGACCGACTTAGTTGAAGAAGCAGTGTTAGATGAGTTTGACCGACTCAGCGAGCGCGGTGGTGTTCTCGGAGCCATGGAAACGATGTATCAAAGAGGGAAAATCCAGGAAGAGAGCCTGCATTACGAAACCCTTAAACATTCAGGTGAACTCCCCATCGTAGGAGTCAACACCTTCCTTTCCCCGGGGGCAAAAGAAGGGGGCGTTGTCGAAACTGAACTCATTCGTTCAACTGACGAGGAAAAGCAATGTCAAGTTCAGCAGGTGCAAGATTTAGAAAACACCATGAAGGATAAGAATGCTTCCGCACTCGAAAAACTACGTAGTATTGCCTTGCGTGGGGAGAACATCTTTGACGAACTCATGGACACCGTTCATGTGGCAAGCCTAGGCCAAATAAGTCAAACGCTCAATGAGGTTGGTGGTGAGTACCGCCGCTCAATGTAAAAACACAGACTACCAAACAAAGGGTAGTTTAATGTAGCTCATCTCAGGCTTCGGACTTGCCTGGGTAACTCCGGAGTCAATCGCATCGATATCAAAAGTGATGCGATAACGGAAAAAGCGTTTTCCGTCGATATCCGAAAGATCTGCAGTCCAGCTAGTCGCACCAGGAACAATTGCAAGGGGGTCGTCAATGTCATCCGTACCCTGAAACATAATGGAAATGCTGGTTGAAGTCGGCATGCTATCGGGAGCACCTTGAGTAGAGACTCCAAAGAACCTAGGGCGAATAGACCAGTTATTGGTTGTTACTGCAGCACTCATGGAGCCTGAAGAAACATCCGTGACTAGGCTCAGAATGCCACCTTGGTAGCTGGCATCGACAATGACGAAATCATGTTCAACCGATTCGTCGGGAAGAATGGAATAACCCACCAATGCCGCAGGATGCCTCAAAAACTCTTCTTTGCCTGCGAAAACAGTGTCCGCAGCAAAAATCGTCAATGAGTTTGCACTAAAGCTCGCTTGGGAATGAGTCCCTGAAACCAAATCTGGAAGTTGAACAACTTTTTGGGAGGCAACATCAATGAACCCCGAGGAATCTGTTCCGTCGAACTTGAATAGGCTGTCCTCAAACTTAGGATAAGAATTTCCAGAAGGGTCGAGGCGGAGGCCGGCAAAGCCAGTATCCACCCATTTACTCTGCACTTGGGAACCCGCAGAAAAGAATGTGAGAAGGGCATAGGGCTTAGGAGCAGCAAAGAGGTAAAGAATCTCCTCTAAGCGACTCGTAATCACAGCCCCGCCAGGAATTCCTGCATTCAGGTAAGCGCTAATTCCATTACGAGCTAAAACTGGCCAAGAATATCCAGTAGCTGGATCTGGAACGTGGAACTGGACAACACCATTTCCGCCAGCGCCACCTCGGCCAAACATAAGGTCTCCGTTCCCGTCATAGGCGTTGGTGCCAGGGATGTCATGCCCAATCGAATTACACCAGCCCCTTCGACCACCAATCGCTGTAACCACTCGCTTCTCAGTTAAATTTCCAAGCTGAGAAGGATCGGAAGCAATCCCAACGTAAATCTGGGAAAGGTCAATTTCGGTTGCGGAATGAAGAACAACATGTCCCCCAGAGCCGCCGCCAGAGCCAGAAATCTGACCATGTGTATAGATGGTGGATTCGCCACCATGTCCAATACCACCGTTGCAATCAATCTTGGCCGAATTACCAATGGTGATACTGCCAATTGCCATAATCTGGAGCTGACCACCGCCGCCACCGCCCGGGGCACCTTTGCGGTAATAACCACCCGAAGGCGGGAAGGATGCCGCTGGGAACAATTCCGGGATGGAGAGCATCGTTCCGCCGACAGTTGTACGGGTAATACATTGCGAATCGCCACTAGCTCCACCACCTGAACCCGCCCAAGGGGTCAAAAGTTCACCTTTCGTAATGGTGCCATCATCATTCAATCGGCGACCCCAAAAATCATTCATGTAGTCCCCATCATCTGAGAAAATCGATGTGCCTCTTCGGCCGGGGTCGGGCCCATTCGTTGGATGTCCGTAATCGAAAGGGCAGGTTGGGGTATTCCATTGGGGGTCAAGGTCGCTGAGAACATCTTTAGGATCCACAACATCCACAAGCTCGTCTTCCATTCCATAAACCCCATGAGGAACAGAAGGGAGGAGGTTCGGGTCGGGATCCCACTTTTCGGACTCATACGAAGACCCGCGCATTCCATCTTCTCCACCAAAAACTGGGAGGTCGTAGACGGTTGTAGTAGCTGGATCATGGAATTGTCCATCCGGCCAGTAGGTATGGTGATCTGGAAAGTGGTCCGGCCCATTATTTTCTGCACTAGCGGGGCGTTCACTATAAACCCAGTTGCTCTTCCAAATACTTTCATTTGGAGTCAGAGCAAAAGTTCCACCGCCGCCGCCGCCAACACTTACTCGACCATTCTTCGTGGCGCCGGAGCCTATGTTTTGAGTTTGCTGGACACCGCCCTCACCCCCAGAACCACCAATCGAAATGAAGCCAAAGGGGCCATCACCAGGGTCGCCACGGTAGGTCGCAGCACTTGTAGCCTTAGAAGCCATTCCACCAATGCCGCCACCGCATTCGCCCTTAACGGGCCCTACTGGGAACTGCGGAGAGTTCAAACTCGTTGGCCAGTGAGAATCATTCCCGCCAACATCGAACACTCCATAGATTTCCACTTCGCCCTGCGCATAAATAATCAATGGGTTGCCGCCTCGGCCTCGCAGAAGGGTCCCAGCTGCAAGCTCGAAATCGTCCACGTACAAAACACCATTGTAGACAGTAAAAGTTCGGTTGTTGGAATCCGAGAAAATGAAAAGTCCATCCGTAAGGATTTCACCACCCTCGCCCTCAAGATAGAAGTCATAATCTTGACTGACATATTGTCCAGGGAAATCAAAACTTGCCCTGAATTTACCGTCAAGGAATTCGGCGGGTGGCATAACAATCTCGGCATCAAAATCAATCCAGGTTGTGTCGTCAAAGAAATCAGAGAACTCGTCGACGGTGTCGTCTGTTTCTTGCCAACCTGCGGTAGTCGTGGCAGTGTAAACTTCAGTTAGGGTAGGAGTTTCGTGGACTGCGGAATACCAAGCGCTTTGGTTAACCTGGCCACTAATGTCTGCAAAGGTGGACTCGACAACTAATCTTAAACCATGGTCCGGAGGAAGGATTCCAGAAATCTGGAATGCGGCGATGGAACCCGCTTCGGTGCAGTTCTCGACGAGATAAAGCTCTCCTGAAAGTTCATTGAGCTGTGTAAATTTTGGTGTCGGATCATTCGTTAAAGTGTCATCTGAATATTGAATGTGAACCCTAAGAGTATTGAGGTTTGATTCTCTACCATCAATGGACTGATCAAAGTGAATTTGAACTTCAGGCTCGCGGTCGGTATAGAAGTTCAACCGCTCCGGCCAAACGATGGAACTGACTGCAGGAGGCGAAGAATTGAAATCAATGAACAAATTTTGAGTCGGGGGAGTCGGGGTATAGAACCTCCTTTCAATCCCAAGGGTCAAGAAATGGCCACCGGTATCTCGCAATACATTTTGCCCGAAGGAGTTTTGAACCGGAGTCGCTACACGGTATTCAACTCCACCCGGCATAAAGGCGCCGTTTGTCCAAAGGTCATCTGTAGGACATGTGGGATGAAAAATAAC
>DLRM01000002.1 GCA_002500505.1 Planctomycetes bacterium UBA7888 | reverse complement strand
CGCTTGAGCTAGGGCATCGTGACTCGAAGATGCTCTTTGCGCACTACCGCGAGCTCGTTACCCAAGAGGCCGGGCAAAGCTACTGGGCCATAAGGCCGTAGGCCTACAACGCCCCGGGAGCGATCACGCGCACACTGAAGCGCGACTCACCCGTCCGAGCTGCACATTACGAAAAAATAGTCATCTTTTTTGAAAAAAAGTTTCTTCCTATCCTTACGGCTTGGGAGCAAAAAATGCATATAACATATTGTATGATAGCATGTTAGAGTCACTTAATAGCCCTTAGTTCATCCCTTAATCTGTCCTTGCCTGCGTTAGCACAGCTTGAGGCTATTTTGGTAAGATCAGGGGGATGAGGACAAATTCTTATCTTACGAGCAACGAATTAGCCCTGAGGTGGAGGGTGACAACTGAAACAGTCAGGCGATGGATCCGGGAAGATACCATACCGCACACCCGGATCGGGCGGCGAAAACTCATCCCGATCCAAGCACTTGAAAAGTTGGAACTTCTCAGGCAAGGGCCCAGTGAACCGACAACCCAAAGCGAGCAACGATGAAAACTCAGAGCGTAGAAAACCCAATCATCAGCTTGGTGCCAAACGCCAAATCAAATCTGTGCACCAATGTCAGTGCTGCTCAGATTTTAGCTGATATAAAAAACAACCGTTGGAAAAAAGAGATAGAGAATATTCGTAACACTTATTACGAATCTTATTTCAACAACGGAGATCACAAAGACGCCAAGCGAGCCATTGCCCCCCTAAAGCTTGAACTCGCTGCGGTGATGTGGGCGGGGCATTTTTCGAGCCGCAATGCTGAATCGCTCGTTCAACACTCTGGACTAATTGTGATGGACCTAGACGATCTACCAAAAGATGCTCTAACCTATGCACGAGAACATCTGCAAAAAGACGCCTCAGTTTGGGCTTGTTTCCTGTCTCCATCTGGTAACGGGTTGAAAGTCATCTACAAAGTCCTGCCAGACCAAGGCTCTCATCGTGACGCTTGGCGCTCCGCAGCCGATCGCATCAACAAATTGACAGGCTTAATTGCCGACGCGAGCGGCAAAGACTTGGCTAGGCTCTGTTTTGTTAGCCACGACCCCGACCTGTATCAAAATCCGCATGCACGGGAACTCGAAATCGACCCATGCAAGAGGTTCCTCCCAACACCTTCCGTAGCCCTGCGACAAAATCCACCAGTGTTTTTGTCGATCAGACAGAAAATCGCCGAGGAAATCTTTGGCCCGGTGGAATGGACAGATGACGTGAAAGGCAGAGTGCATTGCCCCGGAAAGGAGCATCATACAAATGAGAACGATGAGGAAACTGACTGCCGAATTCATCTTGACGGAGCTCCGAATGCGTATTGTTTTCACGAGAGCTGCAGTGAAATCCTTCGGGAATATAATCGCAAGCTACAGAGTCGAATAGGTACGGCAGAATTTTCTGCTGAATGCACTCCCAACCCAGATGAAACAGTTGACACAGATTGGTTCATCCTGCCCGGGCTCGACTCAAATTCCATCACCGAATCGGCCCGTGCCATTTTCTCTCACATAGCCCCCACCAAAACGCTATTTCGCCGAGGCAGCCAAGTCGTCGAGCTGAGTAAAGGAGAGGACGGCAAATTCTGTTTGGAGATAATGAAACCCCCGGCATTCCGAAGTCGCATCGAACAATATGACAAAAAAATAGGAGCCTATCGAACCAACAAAAAGGGAGAGCGCAAACTACAGCGAGCAACGTGTTCGGAGGAATATGCAAAGGCGTTCCTGCACTGCTCTGAGATAAAGCACCTCCCTCCCGTTTCAATCGTTCTAAACGCACCCGCCATCATCGAGGCAAATGGAGGTGTTAAGATATTAGGTCAAGGTTATCACGACGATTACGGTGGCATTCTAGTTTGTGCTGGCCAAACACCACCGCTGGTCCGCCCTCAAGAAGCGGTAACATCGCTTTTAACTTTGCTTGAAGAATTCGATTTTCAAACACCTTCGGATAAGAGCCGCGCAGCCGCTGGTTTCCTTACTCCAGCTTTGCAGTTGGGCGGAATGCTAGATGGCCACATTCCCGTTGATATGGCCGAAGCTGACGCAAGCCAAAGCGGAAAAACCTACCGACAAAAACTTTGCGCAGCTATTTACAACGAATCCCCTAGATTTATTACGCAACGCAATGGAGGTGTTGGTTCGTTGGACGAAAGTTTTTCACAAGCCCTTGTGGCAGGGAGCGTCTTCATTTTGTTTGAGAACGTGCGAGGTAAGATTAACAGTCCAATGCTTGAAGGCTTCCTCACGGCGGGGGGGATGTTCCCAGCTCGCGTCCCGCATCGCGGCGAAATCATGGTCAATTCGAAGAACTACTTCTTGCAGATGACAAGCAATAGTATTGAGATCACTAAGGATTTGGCAAACCGTGCCTCCATTTCTCGGATAAAAAAGAAACTAGAAGGCTACAAATTCAAACGTTATTCAGGAGGTGATTTATTGGCCCACGTCCGAGCTAATCAACCATATTTTCTCGGCTCCGTGTTTGCGGTCGTTGGGGAGTGGGTTAGCCGCGGAAAACAAAAAACCAATGAGGCACGCCACGATTTCACCGAGTGGGCTCAGAGCTTGGACTGGATTGTCCAAAACATCTTAGGGCTGGCACCACTGATGAATGGGCATCAACAAGCAAAACAGCGAACTAGTAATCCCACTTTCACTTGGTTGCGCGAAATTGGGTTAGCTCTAAAGAGGCAAGGTCAACTAGGCACCGAACTTATTGCAGGACAACTCGCCAATCTGGCCGTAGCAGAAGGATTTGGAATCCCGGGACTCAAGTCATTGGACGACGAAGGAGTAAATCGTAGGCGAATTGGCACCATTATGAATCCGCTTTTCCAAGATGCATCAACCATTGAAGTCGATAAATTCATAGTCATTAGAGCTGTCACGAAAGATTCCGATCCAGAAAACCGAGTCGAACGGGAGCTCAAATATTACCGCTTCGTGCTCTCTGCTCCTAGCGCACTCAGCACAAATAATGATTCTGAAAACTGCCCCGGGGGTGTTTTCAGTGAATTAAATGGTGCAGGGAGCGCAGGGAGCACTAGTCGCAAAGAGGAAAATCATGCTAAGATTGATGAACGGGAAGTCGTATATGTGTAGTTCTGAATTAACCCGATTATTGGAACAGGTTCAGGCCAGATCAGCCTCCATCCGCGTGGAAGGAGACCGGTTGGCTATCTACAATGCCAGCAAGCTAACCCCTGAACTCAAGGAAGAGATCCGCCGACTAAAGCCCCAACTACTATCCACGCTTAGGGACAAGCCCGGGGACGACTATGATCCAGTTGTGGCAAAAGCCTTGGAGCTCTTTGGCGGCCGAGCTGTGGAGGAAATGCCCGTGGCGGAGTATGAGCGGAGGTACAACACCACATTTCCCACAATCCAAAAACCGTTCAAAAAAGATGAAAAGGAAAATGAAAGACAACAATGGTGGCTGGACTTAGCCCGCACCCTGTTGACGCAAGACTTCCAACTGAAACCGCTGGACCATTCCACGATCAAATCCTACACCATAGGCCTGAGGTGGCTGAACCACCCGGACGTATTCAAGGCCACTGAAATCCTTAAAAACGTCAGAGCCGCAAACTGGACTAAAAAGGATTTAGGTGCCGGGTATCTTCTGCCTCGGAAACCCCGAAAGAACCCAAGGCGGAAATGAGTACGATGCACTTCGCTCAGCCTCCAAGGGAGAGGAACATATCGGAATCCAGCTGGACCCGTCCCTCTGGCGAGTTCCTCCTTCCCTTCTCAGACTTGTTGGCCCCGACCAAAGAGACCACCCGCCAGACACTGATCCAGCTCAGGTGCGAACTAGGCCTCTCAAGGGGTCATATGGCGTCCCTGCTCGGGGTACGAAAGGATCACTTGAGGCGTTGGGAAAAGGGACTCAGAAGCCCATCACGCCCCGCCCAGAAACTCATCTGGCTAGTTGATTCACTGGCTCATCGGCCTGAGACCTTGGGGGACGCCTTCTCTATTGCTACTTGGGGAAGAGCCTGAACTTGCCGAAGAGTTGGCTGGCCTACTTCCCTTCAGCTTTCAATTCTTCACCCGTCTTGCCGCCGTGTTTGCGGAGGAGGTCGGCGATTTCGGGATGGTTGTAATCTT